>NZ_CP089466.1:674351-1348702 GCF_021233415.1 Halobacterium litoreum
GTGAGTGGACTGCCCACGGAGAAACGAACGAACGCTGTGGAACACACCAACGTCCCAGTTGTCTGAACTCATTACAAGTGAATCCCGGTACTCTTTGGTCGATACTGCGACAGCGAGGAACTGCTCGTCGTTGAACGGGTGGGACTCATTGTTGACGATCAGCCACGGTCGCTGGCTGTCCTCGCCTAGCTTGAACGGGTCGGAACTCCGGACAACGTCGCCTCGTTCCGGCTGCATCTATTCGTCCCGCTCGCTGGGGTGAGGTTCGTCCGGCGCGACTGCGTCCCACTCGTCTGGGTCAATGCCGTCATCGTCTTCGTTGAGCCGTTCAGTGACGTCGTGGAGTCGGTACGCATCCTTCACTCGATCGAGATCATCCGTTATTGCCCAGTACTCGCCGCGGTGACGGACGAGCTCACGTTCTTTCAGGCGAGAGAGTGCTGTCCCAACCGTGTTCGGGTCTTCGTCGATTCCGGTAGCGATTTCCGAACGAGTGAATGCGTGATCCTGGTGCGAATAGAGGTACGTGAGTACCTGTTCCGGGACGCTCGGGTTGTTCGGGAGGTCGTCGGCCTCGAACGCCTCGATTCGAACGGGCATGTGTTGTACTTGGTGTGCTTCCGTAATCAATGTACTGTCGTACTCGACGTGCCGGTAGAGTCCACAGGATACTACGCCAGATACGAACACCGCCCTTCTCATCGAGTCTACTAGTAGAAATTCGCCCGGTAGTGTCGCGGTCGTACACATCGAAACTCCCCCGAATCGACGGCTATCTGGCCTCTCGCGCGTCACGAAATTGCTGAAATCGGAGCCAAATGTGCTCACGCATCGCTACGTACAGAAGATGTATTCTGCAGCCTGGCACCCAGCGACCAGCAATTTTCAAGCGATGATTTAGTCTAACCAAATAGTATTATGGCTGGCTATACCAAATTCGTCCAATGCCCTCTAGACGCCGCTTCCTGACCACCACCGGTGCTGCCGCTTTTGCTGGTTTGGCTGGCTGTATGGGTGGTGTTCGTGACTACTTCGAGAACGATACCACTGTGGAGGGCCCTTGTGACGATTCACCCGCTACGTGGCCAACCGCTGGGGGTGATTCCGGTCGCACCGGCCAAACTGATACCGCTCCCCCGGCTCCCGACGCCGACGCTGTCGATATCCTCGCGGGCATCCACGAGAACGGACGCCGACAATTCGCCGCCGCACTCCCAACCGTCGCAAACGGGACAGCATACGTTCCGGTGACTAGTGGACTCATCGCGGTCGACCTCCAGTCCCCACTGGACGGGGCGCGCTGGAAGTACGACCTCGACGACCAGACTAAGGCAGTGCCACTGATTACTTGTGGGCTCGCCTTTGTCCCCGGACTGAATCGTCTGGACGCTCTAGATCAGAGGACTGGCGACCGGTACTGGCGTCTTGATGACGGGAGTCGAGAGGCCACGTCCGTCGCGTCGCGTGGTGAAACCATCTTCCTTGCTGGGCCGTCTCTGATTGCAATCGACATGCGGACCGGAGACCGCCTGTGGAGTGCTGATGGTGGTGACACGCTCGCGCTCGACGATGCGGGCGTCTACAGCACGAGAAACGCCAACGGGACTGGTGACATCTACGCCCACGATTTAGACGGCGAGCAGCGGTGGCATCTCTCCCTCGGGAAGATCGTCGGGTCGGCCTCCGTTCAGGAGGGGACGGTCTGGGTTGCGGACAATCGGGTAACGGTTTACGCGATTGACGCTCGAAGCGGGGAGACGTTCTGGTCGCGGTCGCTCGATGGCGTCGAGAAGATTCACTCCGGTCTCGCCGTCCGTGGCGATGACGTGGTCGTCCCTGCAGGTATGGGCAGTACGAGTTTCGTCCTCGACGCAGCGACCGGTGAGACACGCTGGGAGCGGGATACCGGGATGGTTACTGGCCGTCCGGTCATCGGTGATGATTGGGTCGCGCTTGGCCGGACGAACACCGGGGTCACGCTCTACGACCGAGGGGCGGGCGACCAGCGAACGACCTGGTCACGCGAGGAGTACGGACTGGGGACGATCGATGGTCTCGTCGCGGTTGAAGAGGGGTTCGTGGTTCGCGGCGGAACGAACTCGGGACTAACGCTGATCCGGTGAGCGATGTAGGCGAATTATCTGTCGGCATCGCTACGAAACGCTTTCGGCGATCTACCCATTAGTACAGGTATTTCCACGGTAGTCGCAACACCCGACGCGGACGAGACATGTGCGTACTGTGAGTCGCGAATCTTCGACCACGATCCAATCTGTGTCCGTGACTGTGACGAGGACTGTGGGTCGCCTGTTTACTTTTGTAACTACGCCTGTCTCTCGGCGTACATAGACGAGAATAGCCTCACGACGGGCGATGCATGTGAGTGGAAGCCTGACGAAAGCGGCTGTTGCTAATTGGGTATCTCGGTAGGTTCGAAGGAATCCTTGTCGTTGAGTACGCGCATAACACATGGAAATTCACTCTCGCCGGTGAGACTCACGAGTACCCTCTTCTGTGACACTGCCAGAGAACTACTCGGCGAGCGGGTCTTGTACTGAGCACCGTACTCTACTGTGGCTACTGTGAACTCTCGCCCGGACGTGTCCCGGGCGACACTTCCGTCAACCGCGCTGTCATCGTTTCAGTCGCCTGCTCAGGAGTTCGCCAGAATCGCCGGACCGAGCGACTGCGCGGCCTGTTCGGCGAGATACGAGGATTCGTTCTGCCACGGCGGGGCCTCGACGCCCGTCGCCAACCGGTAGTAGACGTTCTCTGGACCACCTGTGAGGCCGGCGAACCCGAAGGTGTACTCGCCGCGGGTGGGTTCGTCGTGGAGCGCGAACGACGACGCGCTCCCGTCCGCGCCGGCCGTCACGTAGACGGCCTCGCCGGGTTCGAGGCGCGCGTCCGTCGTGACGGTGCCCGTGACGTCGTCGGGCATACGGCTGATGCTGGCGCGTTGTATGGTCTCGTTCGCTCCGAAGACGTCGAACGTCGCGTTCGCCGGCAGATCCTCCTCGCCGGTGTTCCGAATCTCGACGGCCTGCCCGTCCTCGACTATCGACAGCGAGAGCTGGGGGACTTCGCCGACCCACGCCGGCGGGCCGGACCACTCCACGTCCGTGTCCAGCGTTATCGAACTCTCGACGTACGTGTTGTTCGCGTCCTCGATCGGACCCTCGCGGTCGTAGGGGATGTTTTCGAAGGATTCCTCGACGCCGTGGACGACGCCCTCGGACGTGACGAGTACCGTTCCCTCGTACGCCGTGACCGATTCCTCGTCTTCGGCGGTTCCGTCGGCGCTGAGTTGGACGAACGTCCGGCCGCCGCGCTCGACGGTGCCGTTGACACTGTAGTTCCCGAGAGCGAGCGAGGACCGGAGCGTGTACCGTGGGCCGAACAAACTGTCTGGCTGCCAGACGCCACCGTGGTGCGTGGTGTTCTGCAGGACGGTGTACGCAGTCTCGTTGTCGAGTGGGCTGTCCGGGTAGTTCTCGAACGTCATCCGGACGTAGCCGCGCGAGCCCGTCGCGTAGAACTGTTCTGTGGTTCTCCCGTCGATAGTGCGGTTGTGCACGCTGTAGTACGGCGTCTCGTTCGCGCCGCGCACGTAGTGACGGAAGTGGCTCTCGTTCTCCGTCGTCCACGCAGACGTGAACGCTGGTGG
Organism: Halobacterium litoreum; assembly: GCF_021233415.1. Taxonomy (NCBI): domain Archaea; kingdom Methanobacteriati; phylum Methanobacteriota; class Halobacteria; order Halobacteriales; family Halobacteriaceae; genus Halobacterium; species Halobacterium litoreum. The sequence continues at coordinate 678,019 of NZ_CP089466.1, forward strand.
CCGTTCTCCGCCGAAACTGCCGGTCGCTGTACGCGGCCAGCGTTCCGCCACCCACAGCTTTTTCGGCGAGTCGTGCCGCTTTCTGGTATGGACGTCGAGTCGATACGCGAGGACTTCCCGATTCTCGACCGCGAGGTTGGCGGCGAACCGCTCGTCTACCTCGACAACGCGGCGACGACGCAGACGCCGACGCAGGTGTCCCGGACGTTCACCGAGTACTACGACGAGTACAACGCGAACGTCCACCGCGGCATCCACCAGTTGAGCCACGAGGCGTCGGTGGCCTACGAGGACGCCCACGACCGACTCGCCGAGTTCGTCGGCGCGGACGGCCGCGAGGAGATGGTGTTCACGAAGAACGCCACCGAGGCCGTGAATCTGGTCGCGCACGGCCTCGGCCATCAGCACCTCGAACCGGGGACGGCGGTCGTGACGACGGAGATGGAACACCACGCCAGCCTCGTGACGTGGCAGCAAATCGCCGAGCGCACGGGCGCCGAGGTGCGGTACGTGGAAGTCGAGGACGACGGGACGCTGGACGCCGAGCACGCGAAGGAGGTAATCGACGAGGACGTGGAAATCGTCTCCGTCGCGCACGTCTCGAACGTCCTCGGCACGGTCAACCCGGTGCGCGAACTCGCGGACCTCGCACACGACAACGGCGCCGTCATCCTCGTGGACGGCGCCCAGTCCGTCCCCACCCGGCCAGTGGACGTGACCGACCTCGGCGCGGACTTCCTCGCGTTCTCCGGGCACAAGATGGCCGGGCCGACCGGTATCGGCTGTCTGTACGGCCGCAGGGACCTGCTCGAGGAGATGGACCCGTTCCTCTACGGCGGCGAGATGATTCGCCACGTCACGTTCGACGAGGCGACGTGGAACGACCTGCCCTGGAAGTTCGAGGCCGGCACGCCGCCGATTGCAGAGGGCATCGCGCTCGCCGCGGCCGCAGACTACCTCGACGACATCGGGATGGACGCGGTCCGGAGACACGAGGACGAACTCGCGCAGTACCTGCTGGACGAACTCGCCGAGCGCGAGGACGTGGAGGCCTACGGCCCGCCCGCGGGCGTCGAGCGAACCGGTCTGGTCTCGTTCAACGTCGGCGACGTCCACGGACACGACCTCTCCGAAATCCTGGACGACCGCGGCGTCGCGGTGCGCGCTGGCGACCACTGCACCCAGCCGCTCCACGACGTGCTCGATATTCCCGGTTCCGTGCGCGCGTCGTTCTACGTCTACACCACTCGCGAGGAGGTCGACGCCCTGCTCGACGGCATCGAGGACGCGGCCGAGCGCCGCGACGGCCTGCTCGCCTCTGACCGCTACCACGACCGCGTGTTCGAACACCACCGCGACCGCACGAACGCGGGCGGGCTCGAAGACGCGACGTTCCGCAAGCACTCCGCGGAGACCAGTTGTGGCGACGAGGGCGAGTTCCACGTCGACCTCGCGGCCGACGGCACCATCCGCGAAATCGGCTTCGAGAGCCAGTCGTGTGCGGTCAGCACCGCGGTCGCGAGCATGCTCGCCGACCACCTCACGGGCGAACCGGTCGACGCGCTCGCGGACCTCGATGGCACCGTCGAGGCCCTCCTCGACGGCCAGTTCCCGGACGTCCGCCGCGACTGCGTCGTCGGCCCGGAGGACGTCATCAGCGAGGGCGCGACCGAACACCTCGAATCGGCGCGCTCCGCGGACGACTGACGCCTACGCGCCGCCGCTGCCGCTGTTTCCGCCGCCTCCGCTGCCGCCGTTTCCACTACTGGCGTTTCCGTCGCCACCGCTCCCGCTGTTTCCGCCGCCTCCGCTGCCACCGCTTCCGCCGCCACCGCCTCCTCCGCCGCTCGCGGCGAGGTCGCTCCACGACACGGTGTCCTCGGCGACGATGTTCGACGGCTGGAGCGCGGGGTCGGTGAGCGTCGCGCGCGCCAGCCCCACCGGCCCGACGCGGGGTTCGGGGAGCGCGTCGGCGTCCTCGGTCTCGAAGCGCGTCTCCGTCTCCGCGCCGACGACCACGCGCATCGCCATCCCGAACGTCTCGTGAGGCGAGCAGAGGAAGTCGTAGACGCCCGGTTCGGCGAACCCGAGCAGCCACGTGCTCGGCACCGGTTCGGTCGCGTTCTCCGCCGCGCCGTCACCGCTCCCGTCGCCTTCGCCTCCCTCGTCGCCTTCGCTGGCCTCGCCGCCTTCGCCGCCCGTCTCCGCCGGCGGCTCTATCTGGTCGGGGCCGATGGATTCGGGCCGCCAGCCGAGCAGCGGCGACGAGAACGCCGTCACGCCGGTCGGGATGCGCCGCCGCATCCCGAACGCGGGGTGGTAGGGAACGACGTTGTGGTCGGGGGTCTCGAAGACGAACTGCACCACGTCGCCGGGTTCGACGTGGAGGCCCGTGGGCTCGTAGAAGAAGTCCGCGGGCCGGTCGGGGTTCGTCGGCGGGCCGGCGATGCGCGTCCACACGCGGTGGACGGTGCTCGTCTCCACGTCCGGCACGTAGCCGCCGGGCTGTTCGTCGTCGCCGCGGCCGGCGACCGTACCGCCGACCGCCGCGAACGCGGCACCGGTGCCGAGCGCCGTCAGTACGTCCCGTCGCGACGACCTGAGTGGTGGGGCCATGTCGGCGACTTCGACCGCCCGGAAGTTTGTTACTAACTAGCACGGACTTCGCAAGCCCGGCTTACGAACGGCCGCCGAGCGCGCGCGTCGGCTTACTCGCGGGAACGGCTCGCCTACTCGGGGGCGTTTCGACGCGCCACCCCGGGGATTTCGGGCGGACCGACGCCATATACCCGACGTATCACCGGCTATGGCGGCGTCTATGGCACCGCGAGGGGCGCCGTAGCATGGGGTGACCGCTCTCATAACAAAGGACCGCTCGGCTGTCTGCCCGCGTGACGGAAACGCGTCGCGACCGGCCGGAACCCCGGTTTCACGGGTGACCGGCTCGCGAGCGCGTCGTTTTCGACCGCATCCATGACGAACACCGGACCAGACGACGACTTCGAACCGCAGGGGGAATCGCAGTCGGAGGACGACTCGTGGGTCGACCTGACCCGACGACAGCTACTCGGCGGCCTCGGCGCAATCGGCGCCGGCGGCGCGCTCACCGGCGCGAGCACGCTCGCGCTCCTCGACGACACCGAACGCAGCGCGGGCAACGAACTCGTCGCCGGTAACCTCGACCTCGCCGTGAACTGGCAGGAGTGGTACAACGGCGAGCCCGTCGACGCCTACCCGGACGACGACGGCGACGACCGCAAGGCCACCGTCCACACCCGCGACGAGATAGCGCGAGCGAACTACGGCAGCGACTTCGAGGACCTCGGCGGCGACCGCCGGGAGGCCGTCGAGTCGACGTTCCGCGACCAGTTCACCGACCTCGGCGACGGCGGGCGACCGCCGCTCGTCGACCTCTCGGACGTGAAACCCGGCGACTCCGGACGCATCCGCTTTGGCCTCCACCTCTTCGACAACCCCGGGTTCCTCTCGATGACCGGCGCGCTCCTCGAGGACGCCGAGAACGGGATTCTCGAACCCGAAGCCGAGGCGGGCGACGACACCCCCGACGAGGGCGAACTCGCCGACAACATCAGGGCGCGTGTCAGGTACGAGGGCGCGGAGTACGACGACGTGGAGTACGAGGGGACGCTCCGCGACGTCGTCCGGAACTTCGGCGACGAACTCCCGCTGGACGGCGACCGGGACGCGGTCAGCCGCCAGTGCTTCGAGAACTCTCAGACCGAACACGTCGTCTTCGAGTGGAAACTCCCGGAGCACGTCGGCAACGAGGTGCAGGGCGACTCGGTGGCCTTCGACCTCGGGTTCTACGCCGAGCAGTGCCGCCACCAGGATGCGAAGGTCCGCGAGTTCACGATTCACGCGGTCTCCGCGGACATCGTCTACAACGAGTACGGCCTCCACCAGCCCGAGGACGTCGGCGCGATGTACGTCTTAGAGGAGAATCTGGACGCCGTCCGCGAGGCGTCCGGGGTGACGCCCGGCGAGGACGCCGACGTGGACACGTCGGTCATCCAGCCGTTGACGATTCGCGCGAACGTGAACGACGTCGTCGACATCAAGTTCGTCAACCACCTCGACCGGCCCGCGTCCATCCACCAGACCGCGCTTCCGTACGACGTCCAGGAGTCTGACGGGATGCACGCCGGCTACAACGACGACACCATCGCCGCGCCCGACGACTCCATCAAGTACCGGTGGCTCGCGACGAACGAGGGCACGCACTTCTTCGCGGACGGCGCGAACCAGGCCTACGACAGCGCGGACGAACCGCCCGAGCGAGCGAACCTCGCGTCCCGCGGGCTGTTCGGCGCGCTCGTGGTCGAACCGCGGGGCGCGACCTGGACCGACCCGGAGACGGGCGACCACCTGCGCAGCGGCGTGCGGGCTGACGTCCACGTTCCGGAGGGCGTCGACCACCGCGAGTTCCTGACGTTCTACCACACGCCCGAGGGAATCCAGACGGCCGACGGCGGCGAACTCACGTTCCCCGACAGCGACCGCGAGCAGACCGTCCACGCCATCAACTACCGCGCCGACCCGACCGGGAACCGCGGGAAAGAGGAGTTCTACAGTTCGTGGGTCCACGGCGACCCCGGCGGCGGCGACAACGTCTACGAGGCGTACCTCGGCGACCCGACGAAGTTCGTCGCCGTCGGCGCGTCGATCGAGGAGAACCACGTCCACCACCTCCACGGCCACCGCTGGAAGGAGACGAGTCCGCGCACCGACTCCGACACTATCGACTCTCAGACCGTCGGGATGGGTGCGACCTACGAGAACAAGTTCGTCACCGCACACGGCGACATCGCGGCGGGGTTCGACGACTTCCGGACGGTGCGCCCCGAGATGGCCTTCGGGGAGGGGTTCGCGGTCGGCGCGGGCGGCGCCCACGGGAGCGCGGGCGACTACCTCTTCCACTGCCACCTGTTCCCGCACTACGGCGAGGGGATGTGGGGCATCTTCCGCGTGAACGACAAGGAGCAACCGGACCTGAAGACGCTCAGGAACAACGACCCGCCGATTCCGGCGGACTCCGACACGCCGGGGTTCCCCGACTTCATTCCGGGCGAGGACGGCGAAGCGCCGCCCGCGCCGCCCTACGACGGGACCCGCGAGCCGACCGACGCCGAGCGCGAGGCGCTCCGCGACGGCGTGCCGCCCGGCGCGCCGTACACCGACCCCGCGGACCCGGACGTGGAGTACGGCGACGACGGCGACTTCGACCCCGAGGAGGGCGAGATTCGGGAGTACACCATCGTCGCGCTCGACGCCGACGTGGTGTACAACGACGACGGCCACCACGACCCGGAGGGCATCGTCTACGTCCTCGAGGAGGACGCCGAGAAGGTACGGAACGGCGACCTGAACCCCGAGCCGCTGTTCGTTCGCGCGAACGTCGGCGACCTCGTGAAGGTGACGCTGAAAAACGAGACCGCGGGCGGGAAGTCCAATCACATCCACTTCGTCTCCTACGACGTCCTCGGGTCGGACTCGCTGTCGAACGGCTACAACTACACCCAGCAGGCCGACCCCGGCGAGGCACTGGAGTCCCAGTGGTACGCCGACGAGGAGGGGATGATATTCTTCCACGACCACATCACGGGCATCGACGACGTGATGAACGGGTCGTTCTGCGGGCTCATCGTCGAACCGCCGAACTCGACGTGGCGCGACCCGTTCTCGGGCGAGGAGATTCGCAGCGGCGCGCAGGCCATCGTCGAGAATCCCGACGGCGAGGACTTCCGAGAGTTCGCGCTCCACTACCAGGACTTCGCGCAACTCCGCGAGCGGAACGGCGACTTCGTGAACCCGGACGTCCAGCACAACGAGAACGCGGGTACGATGGCCATCAACTACCGGAACGCGCCCTACTACAACCGCGACGACTTCGACGGCGCGTACGTCCACTCGTCGGCCGCACACGGCGACCCGCCGACGCCGCTGCTCGAAGCCTACGAGGACGACCCGGTGCGCATCCGCCTCGCGCAGGGCGCCTACGAGGAGTTCCACAACTTCCAGATTCACGGCGGCGAGTTCAGCCTCGACGCCGAGGGGCTGGCGCCCGAGGACACCACCTCCCAGATTATCGGCGTCTCGGAGGCGTTCTCGTTTTCGTTGATTGCCGGAGACGGCTTCGACCACCTGGACAACACCGCCGGCTTGCCGATTCGCGACCACCTCTACGGGTCGAGTATCGCGACGGACCTCTGGGACGGCATGTGGGGCATCTTCCGCGTGCTCGGCGGCGAAGTTTCCCACCTCGAACCGCTCCCGGACCGCGGCGCGCCCGAGGACACCATCGCGGACGACGACCTGGAGGCGATGGGGCACCCGGCGCCCCACGCCGACTTCGACTGGGCCGAGTACGGACAGGAAGCGCGCCTGCGGTACGGGCCCGACGACGACCCCGCGTTCCCGCCGGACCGCGACGACAGGCAGAACGGCGACGTCGCCGACGCGCCGCCCGCGCAGGCGCCGTCGCCGGGCGACCCGTGTCCCGACGACGCGGACGTGCGGACGTACGACGTGACCGCGTTCCAGCACGACATCGAGTACAACGACTACGGCGACCACGACCCCCACGGCATCGTGTTCGCACTCGACGAGCACGTCGAGGAGATTCGAGACGGCACGCGTCAGCCCGAACCGCTCACGATTCGCGCGAACCGCGGCGAGTGCGTCGAAATCAACCTCACGAACGAGTTGCCCGAGGAACTGGACGACGACCACCCGCACCCGAAGATGCGGACCTCACAGCCGTGGGACGTCTCCTCGCGCATCTCCCTGCACCCTCAGCGCGTGACCTACGACGTGAACGGGTCGGACGGCACGGCCGCGGGGTTCAACTGGGACCAGACGGTCGCGCCGGGCGACACCGTCACGTACCGCTGGTACGCCGAGGAACTCGTGGACACGTGCGTGCTGTGGGACCACGCCGACGTTCGCGGTCACCGCCACCACGGCGCCTTCGGTCGGTTCGTCGTGGAGCCGGCGGAGTCCGTGTGGCTGGACTCGGCGACGGCCGAACCGCTCGTGCCGTTCACCGACGTGCCGGGCGTCGCGCCGAACCCGACGCCGACAGCGATGCTGAAAGACGGCACGGGCGACGGCGACGACTTCCGCGAGTTCGCGCTTGCGTTCGCCGACGGCCAGTACATCATCAACGGCGACGACGACTTCGACAACTGCGTCGTGCCGCCGGGCGACGGGGCCGACCCCGACGACCCCTGCAACCAACTCGGCGACCCCGAGGAGCAGGGGTTCTTCTCGGTGAACTACCGCTCCGAGCCGTTCGTCCGGCGCTTCGAGGAGAACGACGACCCGTCGCGCGTCTACGACTCGGACCTGCACGGTGACCCCGCGACGACGCTCCCGGCGGCGCTCACGGGCGACCCGGTGGCGTTCCGCGTCCACATGACCGCCGACAGTTCACGCGGTCTCGCGTTCCACCTCTCGGGCCACCAGTGGAACCGCAAGCGGGACATCCTCGCGTCCGAGAAAATCGGCGTCGACGACCAGTTCGTGCCGGGGCGCGCGGTCCGCATGGAACCGTTCGGCGGCGCCGGCGGGCTCGCCGAGTCCGCGGGCGATTTCGTCTACCAGGAGACGAAACAGCGCCGGCGACTTGAGGGCGGCCTCTGGGGGCTGTTCCGCGTTCGCGAGCGCCTCGACGACTTCGACGCGCCCGTCCAACCGCTCCCCGACCGCTCGGAAGGCGTGGACATCCGCGACCGACCGGGGTGGGTGGTGGCGACCGGCAACGTCACCGCGTCGGCGGGCACAGACGTGCTGGTCGGCGTGCCGGACAGCGACCTCGGCGGGCCGAACGCCGGCGCGGCGTACCTGTTCGCGGCGCCCGTCGACGAGGACGACATCACCGACCTCTCGGGCGCCGACCTCCAGATTCTCGGGACGCGACCGGGCGCCCGCGTCGGCACCGCGGTGGCGTTCGCGGACGGCGACGTGCGCCAGCAGGGCGACGGCGCCGACTTCGTGGTGCGCTCCGAGGACGACACCTACGAGTTCGCGGACGCCGGGGAGATGTCCGGCACGGTCGTCGTCGACGAGTAGTCACGTCGGCAACAGCCCGCGGTAGCGCGCCGCGAGCGTGCCGGCGAGGCGGCGCTCGGCGTGCGTGAAGCCCAGCCATCGGAGCGCGAGCGCGTACGCCGCGAGGCCGCCGAGCGTCCCGACGACGGGCGCCACCGGATTCGAGAGGACGACGTTCGCGGCGAGCGCGACGGCGGTCAGCGGCACCGCCGCGAACAGGGGGTAGGCGTGCCGTCGCGTAAACGGCTGGAGGCCTTCGAGGTGGTAGAGGACGGCGACTTCGAGACCGTTGTTCAGCGTGAGCATCAGGAGGTAACTCGCGACGAGCCCCGGCAGGCCGTAGAAGACGGTGAGCGGGACGGCGGTGACGACGAGGATTCCCGTAATCAGGGTGTTGACGACGAGGAGCGCGCGCTGGTTGTCGGTCATCGTCAACAGGATGCCGACGCTCCCGGCGGCGCAGGCGCCGTACTGCGCGAGGACGAACGCGGGGAGAAGCCACGCGTACTCGACGAACGTCGGGCCGAACAGCGCCATGACGGGCCGCCGGTAGACGATTGCGGGCACCGCGAGCGCGGTGACGCCGACGAGCACGAGCCGGCTGGTGACGTGGTAGAGCCGGCTGAGTGCGCGCCGGTGGCCGTCGTCGTGGAGCGCCGCGGCGACGGGCGGGATGAACTGATTGACGCCCATCAGCGGGAGTCGGACGAGCGCGCCGACGAGCACGCCGACGGAGAACACGCCGCCAGCGACGCCGGTGAGGAACGCGACGATGAGCGGGTAAAAGCCCAGACGCTGGACGGTGGTTGCGATGCCGCCGACGAACAGCGGGAGCGTGAACCGGAGGTAGCGGCGCTGTATCTCGCGGACGCCGGGGCCGCGGAGCCGGGGTCGGAACCCGCGTTCGCGCGCCAGCCAGACCGCGACGGCGGTGCCGGTGAGCGCCATCGACGCGACGACGCCGACGGCGACCACCACGAGGTCGTCGAAGACGAGCGCGCCGACCGCGCCGACGGCCAACTGCGCGGCGGGGAAGGCCACGCGCATCGCGACGTTCAGGGGGCCGACGGCCTCCAGTCCGCGCAGGAGTTCCGCAGTGGTGAACAGCCAGACGGTGGCGGGGAGGCCGAGCGCGAACACGCCCAAGAGAGTCTCGAACTGGCCGCCGAGTTCGGCGTAGTCGGCGACGACGGGCGCGGCGGCGAACAGCGCGACGCCGAAGACGCTCGCGACGCCGAGCAGGAGGACGGCGGCGAACGTCGCGATGGCGTCGCGTTCGGCCTCGGAGTCGGCGTTCGGCACGAACCGGCTGACGCCGCTCCGGAACCCCAGGGACAGCGACCGAAAGAGCCGCTGGAGGCGGCGAGCGAGTGCGAACACGCCGTACGCGGCGGCGGACGTGCCGTTCGTGAGGACGGCGGTGAACGCCACCGTGAGCGCGCGCTGGACGAGGATGCTCGGGACGGAGACGGCGGCGCCGTGCGCGACGCGTTCGAGCGCGTCGTCCAGGCGCGCCTCCACGGCCTCGTCGTCGGGCGACTGGTCGGCGCTCCGGGGCACGCGCTCGCTTGCCGGAGGCCGGAGATAAGTCCGGTGGTGTCGGAACCGAGACCGTGTAGAAACGCTCTTTCGACGCCCCCGCCTACGCCGGGGCATGGACTACGAAGCCGTCGCGGACCTCGGGCCGGACCGCCGCCGCGCGCTGTTCGACCGGGACGCGGGCGTGGACGCGGTGCGGTCGGACGTTCGGGACATCGTCGACCGCGTGCAGACGGAGGGCGACGTGGCGCTCCGCGAGTTCGCGAGCGAGTTCGACGGCGTGGAGGTCGGGAACCTCGACGTGACCGACGAGGCCGAGCGCGCGTACGAGGAAATCGACGACGGCGTGCGCGACGCCATCGAGTCGGCGGCCGAGAACATCCGGGAGTTCCACGAGGCCCAACTGCCGGAGGACTGGCGCGAGGAGTTCTCGGAGGGGAGAGAACTAGGGCGCCGATTCCGCCCCATCGAGCGCGTCGGCGTGTACGCGCCGGGCGGCACCGCGGCGTACCCGTCGTCGGTGCTGATGGGCGCGATTCCGGCGCGCGTCGCGGGCGTCGAGCAGGTGGCGGTGGCGACGCCGCCCGCCGAGGAGATGAACCCCGTGACGCTCGCGGCGATGCACGTCGCCGACGTGGACCGCGTCTACCAAATCGGGGGCGCGCAGGCCGTCGCCGCGATGGCGTACGGCACGGAGACGGTCGACCGCGTGCAGAAGGTCGTCGGCCCGGGCAACAAGTGGGTGACGGCGGCGAAGGCCGAGGTCCGGGGCGACGTGGAAATCGACTTCCTCGCCGGCCCCTCCGAACTCCTCGTGCTGGCGGACGACACCGCCGACCCCGCGTTCGTCGCGGCGGACCTGCTCGCGCAGGCCGAACACGACCCGAACGCGAGCGTCGTCGCGGTCACCGACGACGAGCACACCGCCGAGCGCATCTGCGCCGAAATCGACGCGCGAATCGACGGCCGCGAGCGAGAGGCCACGATTCGCGACTCTCTCGGCAACGACGCGAGCGGCGTGTTCGCGGCTCGTTCCACGAGCGAGGCCGTGGCGTTCGCCGAGGAGTACGCCGCCGAACACCTCTCGATTCAGGCCGACGACGACGAGGCGCTCCTCGACCGCATCGACAGCGCGGGGTCGGCGTTCCTCGGGCCGTACTCGCCGGTCGCCGCGGGCGACTACGCCACGGGCACGAACCACGTCCTCCCGACGAGCGGCACCGCGAAGGTGACCGGGGGACTGAGCGTCGACACCTTCCTGCGCTCGACGACCGTCCAGCGCCTCGACCGGGATGCCCTCGCGGACCTCCGCGAGACGGTGACGACGCTCGCCGACGCCGAGGGACTGGAGGCACACGGCGCCAGCGTCGACGCCCGATTCGAGGACGAGTAGACCGCAAGAACCTCCTACTGGTCTGCGAACCGAACGGTATGCCCTCCCTCCAGCGCCGCGGCTTCCTCGCGGCGTGCGCGAGCGCGGTCGCCGCCGGCTGCCTCGGCTCTCCGCCCGATTTCGACCCGAGCGCCGCCGACGCGTGGCCGATGCACCGAGCCGACCCCGGCGGCACGAACAGCACCGACGCGCCCGGCCCGCGAACAGACCCCGAGGAAGCGTGGGTAGTCGACGTCTCTGGGATGGGGAATCAGCCCGACCCCGTCGTCCACGGCGACCGGCTCTACCACGGCGGCTTCGACCGGTTCTACGCGCTCGACGCCGACACCGGCGAGCAGCGCTGGGAACTCAGCGAGAACGGCTCGTGGCTCCAGCCCGCGCTCGCCGCCGCGCCCGCGTACGGCGACGTGATGCCGGTCGTCGCCACGCGGTCGGGCTACGAGGCGATCTCGACGACCGGCGGCTTCGACACGCCCGGCCGCCAGCGGAACTTCGAGACGCGCTGGAAGCGCACCACCGTCGAGAACCCCGGGGGCCGACTCTCGCTCACCGCCACTCGCGCGGCCCCGCCAGTCGTCGCGAACGGCACGCTGTACGCGAGTACCGGAGACGTCGCCGTCGCGTTCGACGCCGCCACCGGAGAGACCGAGTGGACAGCAGCGGTCGCGAATGCGAGTCGCGAGCGCGCCGCCGTCGCCGCCGGGCGCGTGTTCGTCTCGTCCTACGGCGGCCTCGCGGGCGGAGGTCTCGTCGCGCTCGACGCCGACTCGGGCGAGCGACTGTGGACCGCTTCGGAGACCGGCGTGAACGTCCTCCCGCCGACCGCCACCGAGGACGCGGTGTTCTTCCACGACCGGGACGCGCTGTACGCGTTCGACCCGGCGAGTGGTGAGGAACTGTGGCGGGCCGAGGACTTCGGCGGCATCGAGGACAGCCTCACGCCGCTCGCGGTGGGCGGCGGGCGCGTCGTCGCCGTCGGCGACGACTCCGAGGGAGAGAGCAGGACGGTCGCGTTCGACGCCGCAACCGGCGAGACGGCGTGGCAGGCCGCGGGGGCCACGCACGAGACGCCGCCTGTCGTCGCTGGGGACACCGTTTACGTACCTCGCTACGACGGTCTGCACGCACTCGACGCCGCGTCGGGCGAGGAACTGTGGACGCACGGCGACAAGCAGGTGCGGAGTCTCGCCGTCGTCGGGACGCGAGCGTACGCCGCGACCGCGACCGGTACGCTGTACGCGCTGGAGGGGTCGGCGTGAACGTCCGCGACCGCACGCGAGGGCTCCTCCCGTTCCTCGCGCTCGGCGTCGCCGGCTGGCTGTTCGACCTGATTCGGCTCCGCGACCCGGTGCCGGCGTCCGTCGCGTCCGGGTTCTACGACGGGCAGGTGACCGTCCACTTGCTCGGCTTCCCGTCGGGCGTGCAGGCGACCGGGCTGTGGCCGGGCACCCTCCTCGGGCTCCGTCTCCCGTACCTGCTCGAAGTCCTCGGGCTCTATCTCGCGTTGCACGCGGCGGCCGCGGTCGCCGCCGGCCTCGCGTACTCTCGGTTGCTCCCCGACGCGCCGCACCCGACGCCCGCGGTGTACGCGCGCCTGTTCGGCGTCGCCCTGCTCGCGACCGCGCTCGTCCACCCCCTGTTCGCCGTCGCGAGCGTCGAGTTCCTGCTCGTCGTCGTGTACGTCCCCGTCCTCGTCTTCGGGATTCTCCCGCGACTCCTGCTCGTCGGCCCCGTCCTCGTCGCCGAGCGCGTCGGCGTCCGCGCGGCGTGGCACGCCGCAAACCGCCGCCTCGCCGACCAACACGGCCGCGTCGTCGTCGGTCTGCTGCTGGTGGGCGTCGCCGCCGACGCGCTCGTCTGTGCGCCCATGGCGGGCGGGTTTTTCGGGACGGCGGGCGGCGGGTTCGCGTACGCCGTCCTCGCGGCGCGAGCGTACGTGGCGTAGGCGGGCCTCGCGGCCGGCGTCACTCTTATCCACGGCGCGCGCGAACGTGCTACCAATGAGCACCACCGCCGAATCGGGTGACGGAGTGCGGTCGGTGACGGCCACCGAGGCCGCCGCCGAGCAAGCCCGCGAGTTGATGGACGGCGAGGGGATGGACGAATCGGAGGCGGGGCTTCGGCTGTACGTCCAGCAGGGCGGCTGTGCGGGGCTGTCCTACGGGATGCGCTTCGAGCACGAACCCGAGGACGAGGACGAAATCTTCGTCAGCAACGGCCTGCGCTTGTTCGTCGACCAGTCCAGTCTCGACTACGTGTCGGGCAGTCAGTTGGCCTACGAGGGCGGCCTGCAGGGCGCGGGGTTCCACGTCCAGAACCCGAACGTGGAAAGCGAGTGCGGCTGTGGCGAGTCGTTCCGCACGTAACGCGGCTACTGCGGGTCTTCGAGTTCGAACGCGACCTCTACTTCCACCTGGTACTGTCGGTTCTCGACGCTCGCGACTTCGACGCCCTGGTCGACGACGTTCGCCCACTTCACGTTGTTCAGGGTGTCCTCCGCGCGGTCGATGGCGTCGTCCGCGGCGGCGTCGAAGCTCTCCTCGCTGGTGCCGATGAGCCGGATCTTCTTGAATACCATGTGCCGTGTTACCGCGGGGACCGGGATAAGTTTACTTGCCGGTCGCGCGGTTCGCGATGCGCTCGCGGACCGCCGCCGACACGTCCGTCAGGTAGGCGGTCCCCCAGATGGCGACGAGGACGCCGCCGATGGTGTTGAACACCAAATCGAGGACGGTGTCTCCGATGCCGTAGATGGTGAGGACGCTCCCGCCGAAGACGGCGTCGAGGTGCATCACGGCGAACTCGATGACCTCCCAGAACACGCCGAACGCCATCACGAACGACAGCAGGAACACGAACACGAACTTCGGCGGCAACACGATGTCGTCGTGGTGTTCGTCGAGTGCGCGCACCGTCGCGTAGCCGGTGGCGGCGACCAGCGACGACGACAGCGCGTGCGTGAGGTGGTCCCACCACGGAATGCCGCCCGGGCCGTAGAACGTCGTCTCGCTCCCGGGCAGACCGACGGTGCCGAGCGCGTGCAGGAACACCGCCGACGTGATCCAGAGGGTCAGGCCGGCGTCCATCGGGATGTCGTAGTCGCGTTCGAGGAGCGCCGGAACGTACGTGATGAGCAGGCCGAGCGCGGAGTTCACGACGATGCCGGGGTTCGTCTCGTAGAGCCCGACGAACACGAACCCGACGAGTGACAACTGCATCGCGCGCGTCGCCTGCCGCTGGCGGCGCTTCGAGATGCCGAGCCGGTCGCGGAGTCTCATTTCACCACCTCCTCGACCTCCTCGGGGAGGCGGAGGTCGGCGCTGGCGCGCCGCCGGAAGTAGAGGACGAACACGAGACCGGCGCCGATGCCGGCGACGGTCGCCGCGACGAAGTCCCACATCAGGGCGTTCAGCGCGGCTTCCTCCTGTGCTTGCGTGAGCGGCGGTTCGGTGGGGAGGATGAACGTCGTCGAGAGGAAGAGGTCGGAGGCGTACTGGACGATGGCCCAGAGGCCGGCGGCCGCCATCGTGGTGATGACGACGAACAGCACCGCGAACCAGTTGGTCATCGAGACGGGCGTGAACACGTCGAGTTCGACGGCGACGACGAGCGCGAGCGCGGCGACGGCGAGGTAGGTCGCCACGTCACTGGAGAGGCCGGGCGCCGTGAACGCCCGCCCGAACACGGGCAGCCCGACGAGCAACAGGACCTCCCACGGGAGCATCGCTTTCGCGTTCCGGTACGCCACGGGCGGCACGAGGACGACGACGACCACGGCCGCGGAGAACGTCACCCAGACGAGGTCCTCGGGCGCGCTCTCGACCGCGACGAGCGCGACGAACGCCACGAGTAGCCAGCCGAGCGCGGCGTTGGTGCGCTCGTCTTTGATGAGTGGCGCGAGTCGCTCGGTTCGATTCATACCTGCGATAGCACACCCGGATTGAATAAACGTCCGGCCGAACCGGCCCCCGTCTCGGGGGTGTCACGCGATGCCGGCGAGGTACGCGACGGCGTACGCGGCGCCCGCGACGGTGACGGCTGTGAGGCCGGTGACGAGGGCGGTGACTGGCGAGGGGAGGAGGCGGTCGCGGCGCGGGTGCGGGACGGCGCCGACGAAGCCGACGGCGACCACGCTGAACACGAACGGGTACGAGAGGTCGAGGGTCGGCGGCGGGACGACGAGGGCGGCGAGCGCGTACGCGACGCCGGCGGTGGCGCGGCCGTCGACGTGGTCGGTGAGGCGCACGTCGGCGAGCGCGAGCGCGGCGACGACGCCGACCCAGACGGCGGCGAGTTCGAGCGCGAACGCGCCGAGTAAGTGGAGCGTCGGGTCCGCGAACAGCGTCACGCGACCGTCGAAGACGGCGACGCGCAGGGGGTAGAGCAGTTCCGGGGGTTTCCCGGTGACGAGGTCGCCGAAGGGGTGTGTGCCGAGGCCGACGAGCGCGACGGCGAGCAGACTGCGACCGCGCACCCCGAACTGGTCGGCGCCGTACGCGACCGCGACGCCGCAGACGGCGAACAGCGCCACGATGGTGGCGGCGAGCGGGCCGGAGACGAACCCGACGACGGCGACGAGGCCGACGAGCGCGACGGCGGCGACGCCGCGGCGGGTGGGTGCGAGCGCGAACGCGACGGCCGCCGGCACGGCGACGACCAGCGAGTGCGTGACCGCGCGGTGGACGGCAGTGGACGCGCCCCAGAAGGAGTTGGCGACGGCGAGCGGGCTGCTCGGGTCGGCGCCGGCGAGGCCGACGAGCGCGTACGCCATGTCGACGTCGGGAACCGCGGCGAACAGCCCCGCCGCGACGCCGAGCGCGAGCGCGCGCTCACGGGACGCGCCGTACCGGAGGGCGGCGAGCGCCACGAGGCCGAACGCGAGCGTCGCGTGCCCCACGAACATGGCCGTGAGTACGCCGCGAGCGCTGATAAGTGCGCTGGGCGTGCGGGTTCCCGCTTCCCGAACCTTCTTGCGGCCGCCACGCGGCGTTGTAGCCATGATTGACGCGCCAGACGTCGAGGAGCTGAATCCGCCACAGCGAACCCTGATGGGGCCGGGGCCGAGTCCGGTCCACCCGCGCGTGTTGAAGGCGATGAGCACGCCGCTGGTCGGCCACCTCGACCCGTCGTTCGTGGAGATGATGGACGAGACCCAAGAGCTCCTGCGGTACGTCTTCCAGACGGACAACGAGTGGACGATTCCCGTCTCGGGGACGGGGTCGGCGGCGATGGAGGCGGCCATCGGGAACCTCGTGGAGCCGGGTGACACGTTCCTCGCGCCGACGAACGGCTACTTCGGCGACCGGATGGCGGCGATGGCGCGGCGCGCGGGCGGTGATGTGGTGCGCGTCGGGGCGCCGTGGGGCGAACCGCTCGACCCGGACGACGTCGCGGACGCCTGCGAGGAGTTCCACCCCGACGTGTTCGGGTTCGTCCACGCGGAGACGTCGACGGGCGTGAAACAGCCCGACGTGCCCGCGCTCACGGAGGCCGCCCACGACCACGGCGCGCTCGTCGTCGCGGACACCGTGACGAGCATCGGCGGCGTGGAACTCAAAGTCGACGAGTGGGACATCGACGCGGCGTACGCGGGCCCGCAGAAGTGCCTGTCGTGTCCGCCGGGGGCCAGCCCACTCACGCTGAACGACCGCGCGATGGACAAAGTCCTCGGGCGCGAGGAGCCCGCGCGGTCGTGGTACCTCGACCTCTCGCTTTTGGAGGGATACTGGGGCGACGAGCGCGCGTACCACCACACGGCGCCCATCACGAACGTGTACGCGCTCCGGGAAGCGCTCCGACTCGTCGCCGAGGAGGGCATCGAGGAGCGCTGGGCGCGCCACCGCGAGATGGCGTCCGCCCTGAAGGCGGGCGTCGAGGCGATGGGCCTCGGCCTCAACCCCGAAGACGACTACTGGCTCCCGAGCCTGAACGCCGTGCTCGTGCCCGACGGCGTGGACGACGGCGACGTCATCGACTACGTGCTGGAACAGTACGACCTCGAAATCGCGGCGGGGCTCGGCGACCTCTCCGGGGACGTGTTCCGCGTCGGCTGTATGGGCCACGGCGCGCGCCCGGAGAACGTGACGCTGGTGGTCGCGGCGCTCGCGGACGCGTTCGACGCGCTCGGCGCGGACGTGGACGCGGCAGCCGGCCTCGCGGCTACGCGGGAAGCGCTGCGGTAGAAGACGCGAGCGGCCCTACTCGACGGGCGGCGCGCGCGCCACTTCGTAGTCGCCGTCCTCCTCTACCCCCATCACCGCCCACTCGTAGGGCGGGTCGAGCCGACGCAACTGCCGTTCGAGCGCGTCGGCGTTGTCCGCCCACGTGACGAAACAGCGGTAACTACCGCCGTCTCGCGAATCTACGTCCTCTGTGACGGCGGAGACGCGTATCTCCTTCCAGTCGCGGGTCGCGGAGAACTCCGCGCCGTCACCTGCGAGACTGTACCCGAGGTCGGCGAAAATCGACCGGGCCTGCTCGTCGGGAGGGGTGGTAACAGTCCCCATGCAACTCCTGCTTCGCGGGGCGGGGTGATAAACCTTCCCACGGTTCGCGAATATTGCCGGGAGCGCTCACTCGACGGGGTGGAGTCGCCACCGTCGCACGAACAGGTCGAGGTCCCCGTCGTCCGTCGGTTCGAAGGTCACGGGGACGCGGTCGCCGGCCGCCCCCACCGCCTCGAACGCGAGGTCGCCGCGAGCGAGCGACGCGGGGCGCGCGGTCAGCGTCTCGCCGCCGAGCGCGGTGTCGACGGTCACGGAGATGCCGGCTCCCTCGCGCTTCACTTCGGCCGTCGCCACGCTCCGGTAGGACTCGTACTCGCCGGCGACGCGCTCGCACTTCGCGCGGAGCGCGTAGAACGGCACCGCCTCGGCGGGGTCCTCGCCTTCCACGAGCGCGAGGAGCGCCGGTCCGACGTGCATCGGGTGGACGTCGGGCGCGGTGTTCGCCGCTACCGCCACGCCGAGGTCGCGACCCTCCAGAAAGCCGAGGTACGCCGACGTGACCGACAGCGTGCCGCTGTGCCCGACGAGGTCGTCGCCGAGGAACGGCCGGCGCATCCAGCCGTAGCCGTACGTCTCCTCGGCGCCGTCGAGGAACGCCCGGCGCGTGGCGTGGGCCGACTGCGCGCGCTCCAGCAAGCTGGCGGGGACGACCGACTCGTCGCCGCGCATCGCGAACCGGAGGTACGCCGCGAGGTCGCGGGCCGAACTCAGCAGGCCGCCCGCCGCGCCGACGCCTTTCACGGGGTAGTCGGCGCGCTCCGGGCCGTCCTCGCGCGAGAGGTAGGGCGTCATCGCGTCGTCGTACTCCGCGGGGTCGGCGCGCACCACCGACCGGTCCATCCCGAGGGGCGCGAGGACTTCGTCGTCCACGTACTCGGGGAACGGCCGGCCGTCCACGGCCTCGATTAGTTTCCCGAGCACGGCGTAGCCGGTGTTGTAGTAGAAGAAGCGCTCGCCGTCGGCGCGCTCGCCGAGGGACTGCTCGACGTGCCGCCGGAAGTCGGCGTCCGACCCGAGCGGCGCGGTCTCCGCGCCCTCGCCGAGAATCTGGGCGGTCATCGCGACGCTCGACCCGTCGCTGGGCATCCCCGACGAGTGCGAGAGCAGTTCGTGGACGGTCGGCGGGTCCTCGCTCCCCGCGAAGAACTCGACGTGCTCGGTCACCGGGTCGTCGAGCGCGACCCGGTCCCCGTCGACCAACTGGAGGACGCCGGTGGCTGCGACGGACTTCGTGATGGAGGCGACGCCGTACAGCGTGTCGGGCGTGGCGGGCGCGTTCGCTTCGAGGTCGCGCGCCCCGAACGCGTCGAGGTACGCCACCTCGTCGCCGTCCACGATTGCGACGCTCGCACTCGGCACATCGTTGTCGGTCACCCACTCCGCGACGAACGACTCGACCGCCCGGCGCGCGTCGGCGTCGAGGCCGCTGGAACGACTCATATCGGCGAATCGGTCACGCCGAGCAAAAGGTTCGGGGTGGCGGCAGGCGGCTACTCACGCGGCGAAGTCACGCCCGCGTCACTCGTGTGCCGAGTCCCACTCCTCGGGCTTCCGGAAGTTCCCGCAGACGTTGCACTCGATGCGGCCCATCGAGTCCATCGCGTTGTCCACGGACTCGCAGTTCGTGCAGTACCAGCCGTACCGGCGCTCGCGCTCGGGCGTCCGGTACACCACGAGGAACGGGCCGTCCTGCCCGCGGTCGCCCTCGTCCTCGGCGACGTACAGCGTCTCCCCGTCAACGACGACCTCGAACATGGCGGGCAGTAGCCGACGCCCGCATTTAACGCCTCCTCTCCGGCACCGAAGCGCTATTCCACGCTGCGCCCCTCCGAACTGTTGTATGGCTGTCCGTATCCTCCACTACTCTGATCTGGAGAACGTCTACGACTCGCCCGAGCAGGCGGGTCGTCTCGCCGGCCTGCTCGCCGACCGCGGGGACGCCATCGCCGCGGGGAGCGGCGACAACACCGCGCCGGGCGTGCTCTCGCTGGTCACCGAGAGCCGGCAGGCCCTCGACCTCTACGACGCCGTCGACCCGGACGTGGCGACGTTCGGCAACCACGACTTCGACTACGGCGCCGACACCACCGCCGAAATCGTCGCGGAGTCCCCGCAGACGTGGGTGTCCGCGAACGTCTACCGGGACGGCGACCGGGTCGCCGGCGTCGACCCGTGGACGATTGTCGAGCGCGACGGCGTCCGCGTCGGTTTCCTCGGCGTGCTCGACGACGCGACCCCGGCGCTGAACCCGATGGCGAGCGACCTCACTGTCACCGACCCCGTGAGCGCGACCCGCGAGGCGGAGCGGGAACTCCGTGACGCGGGCGCCGACTACGTGGTCGCGCTCTCCCACCTCGGGCGCGGCGACGAGGAACTCGCGGCCGCGACCGACGTGGACGCCGTCCTCGGCGGGCACATCGCCTCCGAGCGAATCGAGCGAATCGACGGCACGCTCCTCACCCGGCCGGGGTCGGGCGGCGAAGTCGTGCTGGAGGTGGACCTCGAAGCCGGCGACGTGACTCGCCGCGTCGTCGCCGACGCACCCGTCCACGGCGGCGTCGAAGCCGGCCTCCGCGAGCGCATGGACAACACCGGGCTGAACGACGTGGTCGGGCACGTAGAGGACCCTCTCGAACGCACCGAGTCGACGCTGTTCCGCGGCGAGTCCCGCATCGGGAACTTCGTCGCCGACGCCTACCGGTGGGCCGCGGAGGCGGACGTGGGCCTCCAGAACTCCGGCGGCGTCCGCGACGGCCCCGAACTCGCGGGCGACGTGACCGTCGCCGACCTCGTGAGCGTCGTCCCCTTCGAGGAACCGGTCTCCGTCGCGGAACTCACGGGCGAGGAACTGCTCGACGTGTTCCGGGGCGCGCGCGGCGGCTCCCTCGGGTTCGCCGAACCCGACTGGTGGCACGCCCACGTCTCCGGCGCTCACTTGGCGTGGGACGAGGCGTCCTCGGAACTCGCGGCCGCGCGCGTCGCCGGCGAACACGTCGACCCGGAGGCGACGTACACGCTCGCCACCACGGACTACCTGTTCTACTCGGACGACGAGTTCCCCGCCCTCGACGAGGAACACCGCGTCGCCCGACTGGACGTCCAACACGAGGTGCTCGCGTCGTACGCCCGCCAGCGCGGCATCGACCCGGAACTCGAGGGGCGCGTGCGCCTCCACGCCGACGACTGAGCGCCGGCGACCGGGGCTAACGTATACGGTGGTCGTCGCCGTCTCTGTTACTATGGCCGACAACTTCCCCGAGCGACGGAACCCCGACTTCCACTTCACGCACGACGCGGAGCCCAGCGAGGCGCTTTTGTGTGGCTTCTCGCAGTTCGGGCTCGCCGGCCTCACGGCCGCCGACTACCTCGTCGACCACCTCGAACTCGAACAGACCGGCCACGTCGCCGTCGACAGCCTCCCCGCGATTACGCCCTTCGAGAACGGCATCCCGCGCCACCACACCCGCTTTTTCTCCCGCGACGACCTCGACGTGACCGTGCTCGTCGGCGAACTGTTCATCCCGCTGCCGGTCGCCGAACTGTTCACCGACGCGCTCGCCGAGTGGCTCGACGAGAACGGCGTGGCCGAGGTCGCCGTCCTCTCCGGCGTCCCGGTCGCCCACGGCCCCGACGACCACCGCACGTTCTACATCGCGACTGAGGACTACCGGGACGCCCGCCTCGCGGACAGCGACGTGCCCCCGATGGGCAACGGCTTCCTCGACGGCGTGAACGCCGACCTGCTCGGGCGCGGCATCGACTCCGACCTCCGGGCGTGCGTCTACACCACGCCGGTCCACCCCCAGATTCCGGACGTGGAGGCCGCGATTCGGCTCGTCGACTCGGTCAGCGACGTGTACGGCATCGACGTGGACACCGGCCCCCTCGAAGCGTTCGCCGAGGAGGTCGCCGAACACTACGAGAACCTCAGCGAGCGCATCGAGGCGCTCGCCGAGGAGGACCGCGCGGACGACCGGATGTACATGTGAAATCGCGGTTTCACTCCCCACGAAGCACTTACCCGGGGCGCTCTCAGTTCGCGCATGAAGCGCCGCGCCCTCCTCGGGACGCTCGCGTCGCTCGCGGTCGCGGGCTGTACTTCCTCGGGGTCGACGCCCGACGACACGCAGACGACGCAACGGACCACCCAGACCACCGACCGGACGACGCAGACGACAGACGCGACGACCACGGCGACGCTCCCCGACGAACTCCGCACGCTCGGGGCGCCCGCGTCGGACGTGGACTGCCCCGTCGCGGACACCGACGACGGCCGGGTCGTCGTCCACGGCGAACACCCCGATTCGCCGCTCTCCCTGTCGCTCGACGACGACACCCTCGACTTGCCCGCCGACGAGACGACGTTCGTGCTCGCCAACGACACCGACTACCGGTTCATGACGAACTTCTACGGCTGGAAACTCTCCAAGCGCGTGGACGGCCGGTGGTTCCGCGTCGCGCCGCAGTTCTGGCCCCAGCCGCTCCACAGCCTCCCCGCGGGCGAATCCCACGAGTGGTCGTTCGCCGTCGACAACGGCGACCCGGTGGACCCCGGGTCCGGGGGAATGGACGACATCGCGCTCGCCGGCCTCGGCGGCGGCACGTACGCGTTCACCACCCACGGCTCGTTCAGCCCCGAGGATGGCGAGAGCGTCCCGGTCGGTTTCTGCGCCGAGTTCGAACTGAACGGCGACCCCGTGGAACTGACGCCGACCGACGGCGTCACTGCCTCTCGGGACGGCGCGACGGTCACCGTCACCACGGGCGAGGAACCCACCGAGGACGAACCGATGTCGGCGTTCGTCGTGGAGCGCGTGGAACCGCAGGCCGAGACGCCGGTCCGAGAGCGCATCACCGAGCAACTGTTGCGCCCCGACCCCGGATTCGGCGACCAGTCCGGCTACCGGAACACCATTCCGTTCTTCGAGGACGGCGTCGACACCGTGCGCCTCGAAGCACCGAACGGCACGCATCCGCCGTTCGGCGTCGACGAGGGCTACTTCGTCGAGTACGAGGGCGAGCGCTACCGAATCAGCAGCGAACGCCCGGCGTGACCGCGGCGAGGCCCCCGCCGGCGCCGGGTCGTGAGCCGAACCGCCGACCGCAGGCTAAAAGACCGGGGTCGCCGTGGATGGCGGTATGAGCGACGAGAACCTCCGCGAGACGGTCGAACGAGTCGGCGCGGGGTTCGACCTCGGCGAGTACGAAATCGAGGCGTACCTCACCGTGCTCCAGCACGGCGAACTGACCGCCAGCGAGATAGCCGACCGCACGGACATCCCCCAGCCGCGGGTGTACGACACGGTCCGAAGCCTCGGCGACCGCGGCCTCGTGGAACTCCGCGAATCCAGACCGATGAAGGTCGTCGCGCTCGACCCCGAGAGCGCCTTCGAGGGCCTCCAGTCGGACTTC
The DNA here is from genome assembly GCF_021233415.1 of Halobacterium litoreum. Lineage (NCBI taxonomy): Archaea > Methanobacteriati > Methanobacteriota > Halobacteria > Halobacteriales > Halobacteriaceae > Halobacterium > Halobacterium litoreum. The sequence continues at coordinate 700,939 of NZ_CP089466.1, forward strand.
GCGGAGATGGTGGCTGCACTCGAAGACGAGTACACGGCGCCAGCCCGCGACACGGAAGCCGTCTCCCTCGTGAAATCTCGGTCGACCATCGTCCGGTACTTCGGCGAAGTCATCGCGGACGCCGAGTTCGAGTTGGTGTGCTCGCTCACGCCGAGCCTCCTCGAACGCTTCGCCGACGACCTCGCCGCCGCGAAAGACCGCGGCGTCAGCGTCGACCTCGTGGTGACGCCCTCCGCTGACGCTCCCGACCCCGAGCGCTTCGACTACGGCGCCGTCGCCACCACCGCGCGCGGCCGCCGCGGCATCACCACGCCCGTCGTCGCCGTCGCCGACGGCCAGTACTCCGTCTACGCCACGCAGGGCGCGGTCCGGGACGACCCCGAGAAGTACGGCGTCATCTTCAATCGCTCCGCGCTCGGCTTCCTCGTCTCCGGCTTCTTCGGCACCGTCATCTGGTCGACCGCGAACCGCGTCCTCCACGACCCGAACGGCGCCGTCTCCCTCCCGCGGACGTACGCCTCCATCCGGCGCTGCGTGAAAGACCTCGCGACCATCGACGGCGACGTGTACGCCACCGTCCGCGGTCGCGACGTGCTCACGGGCGAACCCCGTACCGACCGCGGGCGCGTCGCCGAGACGCGCTTAGAGGCCAACGAAGAGGTCGCGACGCTCGTCGTCGAAACGGACAGCGGCCCCGTCGAAGTCGGCGGCCGCGTCGCCGCCTACGAGGACGTCGAAGCCCACGAAATCACGGTCGCCCGCGACGCGCCGCCGCAGGCCTAGTACTCCCGAACGCCCTCGTCGGTCACGACCGAGTCGAGCAACCGCGTCGGCGTCGCGTCGTACGCCGGATTCTTCACCTCGAAGCCCTCCGGCGGCTCGCGGATGACCTCGCTCGGGTCGCGGAAGTCGTTCTCGAACCGGAACCCCTCCGCTACGAGTTTCGCGCTCGACCCCGCCACCGTCACCGGCGTCCCGACGTCCGCCGCGGTCGCCGCAATCGGGTACGTCCCCACGCGATTGTAGTACGTGTCCTCGACGATGCAGTCCATCCCCAGCAGGACGCGGTCGCAGTCACCGAGGTAGTAGCCCGACGCGCCGTCCACCACCAGCGTCGGCGAGATGCGGTCGATTTCCGCGAGCGTCCGCGCCGTCTTCCGACCGAGATGTCGCGGTCGCGCCTCCGTCACGAACACGTCGAGGTGCTTGCCGTCCCGCGCCGCCAACTCCAAGGCCTCCAGTACGGTCGACGAGTAGTCGTGCGTGAGCAGCGTCTGCCCGTCCTCGATGCGCTCGGCCGTCGCCTCGGCCGCCGCGTGCTTCGCGTTCTCGACGGTCTCCACCACGCTGTCGATGGCCGCCGCCGTGAGTTCCTTGGCCTCCGCCACCGACGCCGGCTCCGCGTCCCGCACCGCCTCCACGATTTCCCGTTGCGTCGTCACGAGCGACGCGTGCGACGCGTTCGCCCGACGCAACGCGTTGCTGTTCCGTTCGAGCCCCCGCACGTACTCCTCGACGGTCGGGTAGTCGTTGTCGAGGAGGTCCCGGAGCGCGCGAGCGGCTTTCACGGCGACGACCGAGGAGGAGTGCGTCCGCATCTCGCGAATCTCCTCGGCAGTCTCGTCTATCATGGTAGACGCATCCTCGGGTCCAGCCATATGCTTTCCGGAGTAAGCCACGTAAGCCACTCGGAAGCCCTCCCTCGCGAGCGCCGCCTCGCGGCGCTCGCTCGGTCGCCCTTACAGTCCGCCAGGCTACCGGGTGTGGAGTGGTGACGGAATGATTCCGGCCGGTCGGGTGCTAAATTGGTTCGGGGCTACGTCCGGCAGAAAGTACTTACTTCTGTCACGACAGACTCGGATGTGAAACGTCGCCGCGTCCTCCTCGGTCTCGCAGGCGCTGCGTCGCTGTCGGGGTGTCTCTCGTCGTCCGCCTCCGACCCGACGACGACCACAGGTACGACCGTGTCTACCAGCACGTCGACACAGCGAACCACCGAGTCGACGACCGAGACGCAGACGACTGCCGAACCCGAGATGGAGACGCTCCCGAGAGAACCCCCCGACGAGGCTGTCGACTGCGGGAGCGACGACCTCACCGTTGTCGACGGGCCGGACGGAACGACCCCATCGCAGTCGAATGGCTTCGAACTGGCCGCGTCGAAGGACACTGTCATCGTCGGCGAGGAGAGTACGTTCACGCTCACGAACGTCGGCGACGAGCGGACGGGCATCGGCGAGATATACAAGTACGGCATCCAGCGGCGGAACGGAGACGAGTGGACGGGCATCTATCACACTCCCGGGTCACTCTGGACGGACTTGGCTATACTCGTACCCCCAGGCGGCGGCTACGAGTGGCAGTTCACCTTCGACCGGAACGGACTGGAGCGACAGAACGGACACAACCCCACGTACTACGTCTGCTCATCGATCGAATCCGGCACGTACCGGTTCGCCTTCTGGGGGCTCGAGGAAACGGTGACAGTCGAGTTCACCGTCGAAGCGCCCTGAGGCGAGCTCCGGTACTCCGAGAGGGGTAGGCAGTTCAGCGTGGGTCAGTACCACGCTATCTGCTGGTCCGTGGTGCTCACTTCGACAGCGTAGAGGTCGTCGTCGCGCTGGAGGTAGACTTCCATATCGTGGGCGGCGTCGCCGAGTCGGTTCGCGAGCGAGTACGCCGCTGGGGGGAGTTCTCCGTCAGACGGGCACTTCTTGACGTTCCCCGAGCGTATCGCGTCGAGCGCGATGTCTCGCTGGGCGGCCGGCAAGTCGCCGACGACGACTTTGTTGGACACCTCGGACGGCGCTGTGTCTGCCGGCCGCGTCGACAGGCGAATCGACTGACGGTCGCTGCACCCGGACGAACCGCGGTTCAGACACCCCGCGGACGCGACCGCCAGCGCGCCACACGAAGCCCGGAGGAACGCACGCCGCCCTTTCATCGAGCGGAGGAACAGTCCAACTGAAGAAATGTCTTGTGGGCCCGGCGCCGACGCGCGCTCGGGTCGCCTGCCGCGGCCCGACCCGCTTTACCCCTCGGCCCCGTACTCAGTGTATGGTCGACGTGTCGTACTACTGTCCGCGGTGTGGCGCCGTCGCCGAACTGGACCGCGACGCCCGTCTCGCCGACAAGTCCGTGACGCCGTTCCCGCTGGAGGGGTGGTCGTACGCGAGCGCGAGCGACGACTACGAGGCCGACGAGTGGGACGGCGTGAAGTTGGTCTGCGGCGAGGGCGACGCGTCGTGGTCGCATCCGCCCGATACGGAACGCGACGACGCGCCGGGGTGTGGCGAGCCGTTTTTCCTGAACTTCGTGCGCTTCGAGGACGGCGAAGAGGTGTCGGGGTCGCCCGAGTCCGAACACGTTCGACTCGCCGAAGGGATGGGGCCGGGCGGGCCGCGCGGGCCGAGTGGACCGGGGTTCTCCCGGTAGCGCTCGCGCGGCGTCGGGCTCGCCGCTGTCGGTCCCTCAGGCGCGCTCCGCGTCGATTACGTCGCCGTCGCTGTCGACGGTCAGCGACAGCGTCTCGTCGCCGGCTTCGACGTCGACGCGCACTCGGAGCGGGTCGGTCGACACTACGGTCTCGGTGCCGGGCTCACAGAAGTCCAGCGTCCAGAACGGCACCGTTCGCACGTCGACGCCGTGGTCGAAGTGGAAGGCCAGCACGTCGGGGTGGCCGAGCAGGAACAGCCCGACGGGTAGCACGTGCTGGAACCCGCAGTGGTGGCAGTCGCCGTGGTAAACCCAATGCTCGGGGTCGCCGTCCCACAGTCGGAGGCCGCCCTCGACGCGCCCCGAGCACTCCGAGCAGACGCCCTCCCGAGTCAGCGACCCCCAGCGGTTTTCGAGGAACGCGGCGCGCTCGGCGACGGCGTCCCGGGGCTGTGACCGGAGGAAACTCGGCGGGACGTACAGCGCCAGCGCGTGGTCGTCGTCGCCACAGGTCACGTGGAGCGCGCCCGCCTCGTAGCGCAGGCGGAGGTCGTCGCCGCAGGTCCAGCAGTCTCCGGGCGCGTCCACCGGACCCCACGTCCAGTCGGCGTCGAGGAACCCCGACCGGAGGGTCGATACCACGCGCATCCCCACGCGGGAGAGCCGGTAGCCGCCGTCGCCGCGCTCCACGAGGCCGCCGAGGCGGTCGAGGTGGTAGGTGAAGTTCCCGCTGTCGCGCTCGCCGACGCGCCTCCGGAGGTCGTTGTACGCCAGCCTCGCGTCTACGCCCGCGTCCCGGTGGAAGTCGGCGAGCGCGCGCAGGATGTCGGCGCGAGTCGCGTGCGAGACCAACTCGAACACGTCCGTCGACGCGTCGTCGCCCATTCTCGGGGACTACGGCGCGCCCCACCTAAACCTCCGTGTCAAATCAATTAGTGTAACGCGTTGCTCAGAACGGCTAACTCCGGCCCGCGCCACGCGACGAGTATGGACGAACGAGAGCGCCAGCGACTGCTGGACCGCGTCGAGCGGCCGTCGAACAGCATCGGCGAGTCGATTCCCGACGAACTGTCGGTCGGCGACACCACCATCGACCTGAAGGCGTTCGTCTTCGAGTGCAAGCGCCTCGACGCCGTGCCGACCGACCGGCGCGAGGAAATCGAGTCGGTGCAGTCGACGCTCCGGCGCGAACGCCTCCGGCGCAAGCGCCGAATCAGGGACGACGATATCTCCCGCGAGACAGCAGAAGAACTCGCAGCGAGCGTCCACGGCATCGACCGCGCGCTGAACGCCTTGGCGGGATTGAACGACCCCGACATCGGGGAGGAACTCAGACAGAAGCGACTGGACGACGCGAGGGAACTGCTCGCGCTGGCCGACACCTCGCTCTGAGGGCGCTCGGTCCGGCGGAACTGGCGGCGACCCGCCGACGAAACCCACACGTTTTACTCGCCGCCCGCCCTCGCCGTCGGGCATGGACTCACTCACGCGACGCGAGGCGGTCGGCGCCGGCGTCGCCGCGCTCGCGGGACTCGCCGGCTGTTCGACGGGGTCGGGGTCGAGCGGCGGCGGTGGCGGCAGCGACCAGCCGCGACTCGACCGCGTCCGCGTCAGCAACTCGCGGGCCGACGACGTGTCCCTGGACCTGCAACTGGAACTCGACGGCGAAGTCGTGTTCTGGCGGGACGTGGCCGTCGACGGCGTGGAGACCGAGGGGTCGGGACAGAGCGTGCAGGGCGCGACGTTCGAACCGCCGGCGTTCCCGCGGGAGCGCGGCGAGTGGCGCGTCAGGGCGCGTGTCCGCGGGACGGACCAGACGTACTCGACGCTGTTCACGAGCGAGACGACGGCGGAGTCGTGTCTCGCGCTCGGCGTGAACGTGCAGGCAGACGACGTCGAAATCACGTACGTCGCCACCCACGAGTGCGACGCCGTCTCGACAACGACCGAGGGCTGACGCTCCAGATTCCTTCACAGAACGCTTAGGGGGCGGGTGGCGGTACACCGCTCTATGACTGTCCGCATCCTCCACTACTCGGACGTGGAGAACGCCCACGACACGCCCGAGCGCGCCGGTCGACTCGCCGGCGCCATCGGCGAACTCCGCGACGACTCGACGGTCGTCACCGGGAGCGGCGACAACACCGCGCCGGGCGTGCTCTCGCTGGCCTGTGACGGCGCGCAGGCACAGGACTTCTACGACGCGGTCGACCCCGACGTCGACACCTTCGGGAACCACGACTTCGACCACGGGTTCGACGCCGCGCGGCGCGCCGCCCGCGAATTCCCGGGCGCGTGGCTGAACGCGAACGCCTACCTCGACGGCGAGCGCTTCGCCGCCGAGCACACCACGCCGAGCGTGCTCGTCGACGCCGGCGGTGAGACGGTCGGGTTCGTCGGCGTGGCGAACGAGGCGACACCCGAGATGAACCCGAAGGCTGACGCGCTGGACGTGCGCGACCCGGCGACGGCCGTCAACGACGCTGCGAGCGACCTCCGGGACGCGGGCGCGGACCACGTGGTCGTCGTCTCGCACTGCGGCGATAGGGACGACGAACTCGCGACCGAGGTGGACGCGGACGCGATTCTCGGCGGGCACGAGCACGACGAACACCTCGCTCGCGTGGACAGCACGCTCGTCGCGCGCCCCGGCGCCTGCGGGCACGGCCTGCTGGCGGTGCGCCTCGGCGACGAAGTGACTGCGACACAGCACGACACCGCCGATTTCCCCGTGGACGAGTCGGTCGCGGACGCGCTCCGCGAGCGCAAGGACAGAACCGGGCTCTCGGCGGTCGTGGCGACGGTCGAAGAGCCGGTGACGCGCACCGAGCGCGACCGGAAGGGCGGCGAGAGCCCGGTCGGGAACTTCGTCACGGACGCGATGCGCGCGGCGGGCGCCGCCGACGCCGCGTTCGTCTTCGGCGGCATCCGCGAGGACGACCCCCTAGAGGGCGAGGTGACCGCCGGCGAAATCCACGGCCTCTGCCCGTTCGACGACGAGGTCGCCGTCGCCGAGGTGGACGGCGCGACGCTCCTCGACGCGCTCCGAGACCTCTCCTTTGCCGCGCGCCACCCCGACGAGGACGTGCCCGCGTGGTGGTTCGGGCAAGTCTCCGGCATCGAACTCGTCTACGACGACCGCGACCACGCGGTCGTGGAGGCGTCGGTCGGCGGCGACCCGATTCACCCCGACGATACGTACGAAGTTGCGCTCTCGGATTACCACGTCGAGACCGACCACATCGTGCGCGCCGTCGGTCCCGACGACGTGGTGCGGACCGCTGTGCCGCTCCGCGATGCGCTCGTGGCGTACGCTCGCGAGGCCGGTGTGAACACCGACGTGGAGGGCCGCATCCAGCGGCCGTACCTCGAGACGCCCACGCTGCACTGAGCGCCGACCCAACTGTACAATCCCCCAATACTTTTCGGGAACCACGACGAACAGCGGCCCGATGCCCTCCACTCGCCGCCGCTTCCTCGGAGCGACTGCCGGCACGACCGCCGCGCTCGTCAGTCTCGCAGGCTGCACGGGGTCGGACGGGAATCCACCCGACCGGCCGGTCGTCGAGCGCGTCGGCCTCCGGAACCACGACGACACCGCCCACCGCGTCGCACTCCACGTCGAGGTCGACGGAACCGTCGAACACTGGACTTCCTACGACCTCGCGCCCGCCGGCGAGGACGGCGGCGCCGCGACCATCGAACCGCCGGCGTTCCCCGCCGAGGAGGCCATCTGGGCGGTCGGCGTGCGCCTACTCGACGGGGACGCCCAGACGACGGTCGACCCCCGTGTCCACGACCACACCTGCAAGGTGTTGACGTTCCGCGTCACCGACGACGCCGACATCGAGCCGGCGTCGACGAGTCACGAGTGCGACGGTGGCGGCGAGTGACTACCCCTTGACGTTGCAGACGGGGAACGTGCGCACCACGAGGTCGCCGATGCCGAGGTCGTCGGAGACGCCGACGACCTCGTCCACGTCCTTGTAGACGCCGGGGGCCTCCTCCGCGATGGTGGAGCCTGAGGCCGCCTTGACGTAGATTTCGTTCTGCTCGCGCAGGTCGTCGGCCACGTCGCCGCCCCAGTACTCGTCTTTCGCCTGCGTGCGACTCATCAGCCGGCCCGCGCCGTGCGCAGTGGAACCGAACGAGCGGTCGAGCGAGCCGTCGCCGCCCTTCAAGACGTAACTCCCGGCTCCCATGCTGCCGGGGATGATGACCGGCTGACCCACGTCGCGGTACGCCTTCGGGACCTCGGGGTGGCCGGCGGGGAACGCGCGCGTCGCGCCCTTGCGGTGAACGTAGAGGTCGCGCTCCACTCGCCCGCCGTCGCCGTCGAGGCTGTAGCCGTCTTCAGTGACGTACACATCGTGAGTCTCGCGTTTCGCGATGTTGTGCGCCACGTCGTACAGCAGGTCCATCTCCAAGTCCTGCCACGACGCGTCGAACACGTCCGCGAACGTCTCCCGGACCGCGTGCGTGATGAGTTGGCGGTTCACCCACGCGAAGTTGATGGCGGCGCACATCGCGCCGTAGTAGTCCTCGGCGACCTCGGAGCCGGCGGGCGCAGCGGCGAGGTCCTTGTCCGGGAGTTCCTCGAGGAACTCGGGGTGTTCCTGCTCGATGCGCCGGAGGTAGTCCGAGCAGACCTGGTGGCCGAGGCCCCGCGAGCCGCAGTGAATCAGGACGACGAGTTGGTCCTCAGCGAGACCGAACGCGTCGGCCGTCTCGTCGTCGTAGACGTCGGTGACGCGCTGGATTTCGAGGAAGTGGTTGCCCGACCCCAGCGACCCCATCTGGCTGGCGCCGCGGTCCTTGGCCTTCTTCGAGACGGCGTCCGGGTCGGCGTCCGGACGCATCCCCTCGTCCTCGCAGTGCTCGAGGTCCTCGCGCACCGCGTACCCCTCCTCCAGACACCAGTCGACGCCGCGTTCCAGCGCCTTCTCCAAGTCGGTGTGGTTGCCGTCGTGGACGCCGCCGCCGCCGAGACCGCAGGGCACGGCGTCGAACAGCGCCTCCACGAGTTCCTCCTCGCGGCCCCGCACGTCCTCGTAGGTCAGATTCGTCTTCACCATCCGGACGCCGCAGTTGATGTCGAAGCCGACGCCGCCCGGCGAGATACAGCCGTCCTCGGCGTCGAACGCCGCGACGCCGCCCACCGGGAAACCGTACCCCTGGTGGCCGTCGGGCATGCAGAGCGCGGGCGCGACGGCGCCCGGCATGCACGCGACGTTCCGGAGTTGCGAGAGCGTGCGGTCGTCCTTGATGTGTTCGAGGAGGTCCTCGTTCGCGAACACGCGCGCCGGGACGTCCATCCCGTCGTCGCGCTCCAACTCCCAGACGTTCGCCTCGACCTCGTGGAGCGTGAGGCCGTCGGCGTCGAACGTGGTCATGCGTGAACGTCGGCGGGGCGCGTGGGAATACGTTTCGTCTACCCGGCGCCCGACGCGTCGCTCACACGTCGAAGACGACGTACGCGTGCCACGTCCCGTCCGCCCGCTCGGAGAGGTCCATCTCTGAGTACGTCACCGCCTTCAGGTCGCGGGCGTCCACCTCGTCGAGGGGCACGCCGCGGGCCGACGCCTCGATTACCCACTCGCCGTCCGCCTCGCGGACGGTCGCATCGTTCGCCACTGGGAGGACGCCGCGCACGTCGCGCTCGTAGATGAGGCGGTCGAGGTAATCGTACAGCAGGGCCTCGCGGTTCTCGGCGCGCTCGGTGAACTCGAAGCGCTCGCCCGAGCCGGGAATCTCGTCGCACATCGCCGCCGCCATCCCGTCCGCGACCGCCGCGAACGCGGCGCCGAGACTGTCGGCGGTCGCTTCCACGGCGACGTCGGCGGTGTGGTCGCGCAGTTCGAAACTCACGGCGAGTCCTCTCTGGTCTTGGATTCCGCCATGTCCTGGCCGCTCAACTGTTCGAGGCGCTGCTGGGAGAGACCGTCGGCGTCACCGCCGCCGCCGGAGATGGCGACGCCCATCGTGACGACGGTGCGCATCCCCTCCTCGACGGTCATGTCCACGTCCATCACGCGGTCTTTCGGGACGTGCGTGAGGTGGCCGCCCATCACGGGGTTCGGGGCGAGCGGCAGGAACAGCGTCTGCATGTCCTCGTGGCCCGCCGCCGTCGTAATCGGGTCCGGCGTCTCAGTCGTCGAGAACCCGAGCGTGTACGCGTCCTGGTGGGGGAACTCCACGAGTTTCACGGACTGGAAGTTGTCCGCGTCGCTCTCCAACATCACGTCGCTCATCTGCCGGAAACTCTTGTAGACGGCTCCCACGCCCGGAATTCGTTCGAGCGCCTTGTCGAAGTACTCCAGGACCTGCTCGCCGGACTGGAAGGACGCCGCGAACCCGACGACGACGGTTACCGCGAAGATGACGCCGACGCCCACCACGTCGACGATGAGTTCGGACGCGTTCGGCGCCACGCCGAGTTCCTCGAGGAGCACCACCAGCGGGTCGAGCAGGTCGGTGACGACGCCCACCGCGACGCTGAGCACGTACAGCGTGACGAGAATCGGCACGACCACGGCCACCCCGGTGAGCGTCGCCTCCCGGATTCGGTCGTACATCGATTCGCGCGCCCGCTGCATCCGCGCTCGACCCGACGGGCTGTCTGACCCCTCGTCTGACACCATCGTCTCCGCACAGGGCCACCACCCGTGAAAGTATTACGGCAGGGCCGGGACGCGCCGACCCCCGGAGGGCGACGGTGGAATTATATTCACCGGCCTGCTACTCCCTCCAGTGAGCGTCACGGTGGACGAGCGCGTCGTCCCTCCGGGAGACCCGGAGTACCTCGAAGACGCGTGGGACCTGAAAGAGCGCATCCGGGAGCGAGAGGGGCTCCTCAAGCAGCGCCGCGGGTTCTTCGCGAACGCCTACCGACGCGCGTCGGTCCACTGCTTCGTCGACGGCGACGACCTCGTCGGGTTCGCGGCCGCGCGCTCGGACGGCTACATCCTCTTTCTCGCCGTCGACCCCGAGTACCGCGGGCAGGGGTACGGCGAGCGCCTCGTCGCCTCCGTCGCCTCCGAGGCGGGCAAGGCGTCGTGTCACGCCCGCGAGACCAACGAGAACGCCATCGCGTTCTACCGACACCTCGGGTTCACCGTCGAGCGCGAGATCGAGAACTACTACGAGGACGGCGCCGGCGCGTACTACCTCCGCCTCGGTGACCACGACCGCATCCGCGACCGCATCTCTGAGTTGCTGCGCGGTCGGTAATGTTCGAATTTCCCGCCGGCTAGCGCTTCACTCGCTTCGCTCGTTGCAGTGCTTGCGTCCCGCGCCGTCGCCGAGACGGCCGCCCCTGTCAGTCCGCCCGGTGTGTGACTGGGTGGCTCCGCGAAAGACGACACGCCTTTACCACGGGTCGCCGTATCCGTGTCCGGTATGGAGGAACGAACGCGAGCGTACCTACGGGGTCGGTTCGGCGACTTCTATCGCCGGGCGGACGTGACGCTCCCGCCGCGGGCGGACGACCGCGAGTGGGGGTACATCCCGTGGACGAGCGGGCCGGACACGACGATGGTCCGGCACAAGTCCACGCTCGACCTCGGGAACACCGCGGCGTTCCTCGAACGCGAACGCCCCCGCCACGTCTACTTCTCGGCGGGGTTCTACGAGCAGCCGGGCGCGTCCACGATGGGCGAGAAGGAGTGGCTCGGCTCCGATTTGGTCTTCGACCTGGACGCCGACCACCTGCCGCGCGTGACGCTCGGCGAGGACTCCTACGCCCAAATGCTGGCGAAGTGCAAGGACGCGCTCTACCGCCTGCTGGACTTCCTCGAGACGGACTTCGGCTTCGAGGATTTGACGGTGACGTTCTCGGGCGGCCGCGGCTACCACGTTCACGTCCGCGACGACGGGGTCCACGACCTCGAGCGCGAGCAGCGACGGGAAATCGTGGACTACGTGCGCGGGAACGAACTCGACCTCGACTCCCTCATCCGGGAGGAAGTCGTCGACGGGCGCGGCCTGAAGAACCCGACCGAGAAGCGCACGCTCCCCGCGGACGGCGGTTGGGGGCGGCGCGTCACGAATCGCCTCGGCGAGTTCGCCGACGACCTGCTCGAGCGCGACGAGGACGACGCCGTCGCCGAACTCGCGGACATGGACGGCGTCGGCGAGAAGTCCGCGCGCGCCATCTACAACGTCGTCCAGAACAACACGGAGGCAGTGAGGGCCGGGAACGTGGACGTCCATCCGGCGTTCCTCAAAGTCGCCCGCAAGTACGTCGCTGAGACCGTCGAGGCCGAGAACGCGCCCATCGACGAACCCGTGACGACGGACACGAACCGCCTCATCCGCCTGCCGGGGACGCTCCACGGCGGCAGCGGCCTGCGCGTGCGCCGGCTCACGCGCGAGCAACTGGACGACTTCGACCCGCTGGTCGACGCCGTCCCCGAGACGTTCGTCGGTCACGACATCACCGTGGACGTACAGGACGAGCGAACGCTCGAACTCATGGGGGAAACGCTTACGGTGGAACCGGGCGTCGTGTCGGTTCCAGAGTACGCGGGCGTCTTCCTGATGGCCCGCGGCACCGCCGAGAAAGCCAAAGAATGAACCTCGAAGACCTCCGCGCGGCACAGACCCGCGAGCGCGCGACCGACGGCCTCCAGGACCTCCGGGACTCCTTCTACGCGGACGTCGCGGAGTACATCGCGGACCTCAAGGAGCGCCGCGAGGACGCTGCCGCGGCCGCCGACGACCCCTTTGGCGACCCCGAGGTGCAGGAACTCACGGACAAAATCGAGACCGCCGAGCAGGTCACCGAAGCAATCTACGAGCGCCGGATGGGCAAACTCGTCAAGCAGGCGAGTCTCGCGGCGGCGGGGATGCCCGACGACGAGAACGGCCTCACTGCCGAGGAACGCGACCTCTATTCGGACCTCGTGGCGCGCATCGAGGCGAACAAGGCACACGTCCTTGATGTCATCTCGGGGGACGCCGAGTCCAGCCACGACGAAGACGCGAACCTCGAACCGACTGGCTCGCCCGACCCGACGCCCGACTTCGACTCGTCGCCGTCGACCGAATCCGAGTCCTCGGAATCGTCGGCCGCGGCCGCGATGGGTGGCGGCGACCCGGCGAACGACGTCGGGGGGTCGGCGGACGCGTCCGAGCCGGACGCGCCCGCCGGCGAGCCGCCGGAGGAACCGCCGGACGCAATCGCGGAGGACCTCGCTCGCGTGCAGGACGAGGACGGCGACGACGGGACGGCGGACGCCGAGGGAGACACCAGCGCAGACGAGGACGTGTCACGGACGACGGTGCGGATGGTCGACGACGTGGGCGAGATTTTCGGCGTGGACGAGCGCCCGTACACGCTCGAAGCCGAGGACATCGTGACGCTCCCGGAGGAAAACGCCGCGCCGCTCGTCGAGAAGGACGCCGCCGAGAAACTGGACTGAATGGCCCTCGGGCTGTTGATCCCGATTGCGAGCTTCGCACTCGGACTCGTCTCGTCGACCGTCGTCTGGTTCTACTTTGAGCCACTGTCCGAGGTCAAGAACGTGATTAGCCAGACCGATGCCGACCTACAGTACTACGCACGCGTAATCACGAGTCCGGGTCCAGAAAATCACGGCCAAGCGAAGCTTGATGAGGCATCGGAGGCGCTTCGTACCGACGCCGCACAGCTACGCGCGGCGTCGAATCAAGTGCCCAAATACCGAGTAGCGCGATACGTCGCGGGCTTGCCGTCTCGGGATTCGATAGACATTGCCGCGCGAAAGCTCATGGGATTATCGAACACGGTCTACGCCGATGACCATGAACGGAATACGGAGTGGAAAGAAGAAATCGAGGACAAACTAGAGCTTTCGGAGTGAGATTGTTGGGGCTAGATCACTCACCGCGAACGAGCGAAGCGAGTGAGCGGGCCGACGACTGACCACCGCGCGCCTCTGGCGCGCGACGGGAAGGAGGACGGTTTTTTAGCGTAGCTTTTTGCCAGCAAGCGGCCGAAGGCCGCGAGCGCAGCAAAAAGGTACTATTGGAACGCCCCGGGGGTGCGGTCCTCTTCCTCGGGGGCTTCGGCTTTCTCGAAGCGTTCTTCGATTTGCTCGTACTCTTCGCGGACCTGTTCGTCGACGCTCGGGGTGACTTCGTCGAGGGCGTCCTCGAAGTGCGCCATGGTGACGCGGACGTTCCCGACGGATTCCGTGGCTTCCTCGGGGTCGACGGAGTTGATGAACTCGCGGGTGGCGTTCATCGTGGCTTCGCGCACGAGCGCTTCGACGTCCGCGCCGACGAAGCCGTCGGTGCGCGCGGCGATGTCGTCGAGGTCGACGTCGTCGGCGAGCGGTTTGCTGCGGGTGTGGACGTCGAGGATGGCGCGGCGCGCGGCCTCGTCGGGGACGGGGACGTGGACGTGCCGGTCGAGGCGGCCCGGGCGCAGGAGCGCGTTGTCGATGAGGTCCGGGCGGTTCGTGGTGGCGACGACCACGACGTCCTCCAGTTCCTCGATGCCGTCGAGTTCGGTGAGCAGTTGGCTGACGACGCGTTCGCCGACGCCGGAGTCGCTCATGCCGCGGCCGCGTTCGCCCGCGATGGAGTCGATTTCGTCGAAGAACACCACCGTCGGGGCGTTCGCGCGCGCCTTCTCGAACACCTCGCGGACGCCCTTCTCGGACTCCCCGACGTACTTGTTGAGGAGTTCGGGGCCCTTCACCGAGATGAAGTTGGAGTTGGCCTCGTTGGCGACGGCCTTCGCGAGCAGCGTCTTCCCGGTGCCCGGCGGGCCGTAGAGGAGCACGCCCTTCGCGGACTGGAGGTCCATCGACTCGAACACCTCGGGGTAGTCGAGGGGCCACTGGATGGTCTCGCGGAGGCGCTCTTTGGTGTCTTCGAGGCCGCCGACCTGGTCCCACGTGGTGTCGGGGACTTCCACGAACACCTCGCGGAGCGCCGACGGCTCGATGCCCTTCAGCGCCTCCTTGAAGTCGCGTTCCGTGACGCGGATGGATTCGAGGAGTTCGGCGTCGATTTCGTCGGCTTCGAGGTCGATTTCGGGGCGGACGCGCCGGAGCGCGTTCATCGCGGCTTCCTTCGCGAGGCTCTCGATGTCGGCGCCGACGAAGCCGTGGGTGTTCTCCGCGAACGAGTCGAGGTCCACCTCGTCGGCGAGGGGCATCCCGCGCGTGTGGACTTGGAGAATCTCCTTGCGGCCGTCCTGGTCGGGGACGCCGATTTCGATCTCGCGGTCGAACCGGCCGCCACGGCGGAGCGCGGGGTCGATTGCGTCCACGCGGTTGGTGGCGGCGATGACCGTCACGTCGCCGCGCTCTTCGAGGCCGTCCATGAGGCTGAGCAGTTGCGCGACGACGCGGCGCTCCACGTCGCCCTGGGTCTCGCCGCGCTTGGGCGCGATGGAGTCGAGTTCGTCGATGAAGACGATGGCGGGCGCGTTCTCCTCGGCCTCGTCGAAGACCTCGCGGAGTTGCTCCTCGGACTCCCCGTAGTACTTGGACATGATTTCGGGGCCCGAGATGGTCTGGAAGTTCGCGTCGATCTCGTTGGCGACGGCCTTCGCGATGAGCGTCTTCCCGGTGCCGGGCGGGCCGTGCAGGAGCACGCCCTTCGGCGGTTCGATGCCGAGTTGCTGGAACAACTCGGGGTGACGCATCGGGAGTTCGATCATCTCACGGACCTGTTCGAGTTCGCGGTCGAGGCCGCCGATGTCCTCGTAGGCGACGTTCGGCGTGCCGTCGCCGCCCTCGCCGCCCGCGCCCGCGCCGGGCGCGATTTCCTCGGCGGGGCGCTCGGAGACCTGGATGTCGGTGTCGTTGCTCACGACGACCGTGCCCTCGGGCTCCGTCTCCGCGATTTTCACGGGAATCTGCTGGCCGGAGACCGTGCTCATCCCGCCGAAGCCGAAGGAGATGGGGATGGTCTGGCCGGCGGTGACGGGGCGGCCGTTGAGGCGGTCCCGGACCATCGGCGTGATGTCGCCGCGCACGCGGAGGTTCTGCGGGAGCGCGACGGTGACCGTGGTCGCGGGCTTGATGTCCGCGGGTTCGACGGTCACCTTGTCGTCGATGCCGACGTCGGCCTCCTGCCGGAGGCGCCCGTCGATGCGGACGATGCCCTCGCCCTCGTCCTCGGGGTAGCCCGGCCAGACGCGCGCGACGGCTCGTCCCTGGTCGCCTTTCCCTTCGACGACGACGTAGTCGCCGTTCTCGAGGCCGAGTTCTTCCATGGACGCGCGGTCCACGGCGGCCAATCCGCGGCCGGCGTCCTTCTGCTTGAGCGGCTTGACCGTGAGTTTCATCGTTCCACCTCGACGGTGACGACGCCGTTGTTGATAAGGGCTTTCGCTACGGTGCCCTCGGGCGCGTCGAGTTCGTGTTGCGAGGTCGTTCCGTCCCGTTCGAGGACGAGGATGACCGTGCCGTCGACCACGTCGACCGAGGCGTCGTCGTCGCCGACGCCGAGGTCCGCGACGAGCACGCTCCCGTCGTCGTAGTCGTAGCGGCGAGCCAGCGCGTCGGTCTCGTCGGTGAATGCGTTGAGGCTCATCTTAACTAACGTGAAGTAATCGTCCAGACTTTATAAAGTTGTCGTGCAGTTTTCGGGGACGGTAGCGGTCTACCACCGTACGAGTAGAATTGCGGTTCACACCGACGTAGGTGTTTTGGCGCTGGTCGCCCTCGCCGGGAACATGGAGACGGTCACCCACGACGGTCGCGACACCGCCTACCGCGTCACCGACCGCGGCGGCGACGGCACACCGATGCTCTGCGTCCACGGCAGCGGTGGCACGCACGCGGTCTGGAAGTCACAACTCGGCCGCCTCGCCGGCGAGCGCCCCGTCGCCGCCGTCGACCTCTCGGGGCACGGCGAGAGCGAGGACACCGACGCGGACGCCGGCCCGGACGCGCTGGACGCGTACGCACGAGACGTCCTCGCCGTCGCGGACGAGGTGGACGCGGGCGTCCTCGTCGGGAACAGCCTCGGCGGCGCCGTCGTCCTCACCGCCGTCCTCGACCACGGCGCCGACCTCGACGCCGTCGCGCTCGCCGGGTCCGGCGCGAAACTCTCCGTGTTCGACGACCTGCGGGACTGGCTGGCGGGCGAGAACGGTGGCTTCGAGCGCGCGGTCGAGTTCCTCCACGGCGAAAACATGCTCTTCCACGACCCCAGCGACCGCGAACTCGCGTTCTCGAAGACCGCGATGCGCGAGTGCGGGCGCGAGACGGTCGAACGCGACTTCGTGTCCTGTCATACGTTCGACGTCCGCGACCGACTCGACGAACTCGGCTGCCCGGTGTTCGCGCTGACCGGCGAACACGACCGCCTCACGCCCCCGTCGTTCCACGAGTACGTTGCAGAACACGTGCAGGACGGTGGGTGGACGACCGTCGACGACGCCGCCCACCTCTCGATGCTCGAAGCGCCGGACCGATTCAACGGCAAACTCACTGACTTCCTCTCTGAAATAAAAACCTAAACCCCGTGGGTCCGTTCGCGGAACCACGCCCGATGGACTCCGAATACATCGCGAAAGCTATCATCGCCGCGGCCCTCGTCGCGTCACTCGCGTACTCGCTGCTCGTCCTCCACCAGCCGCTGTTGTTCCTCGGACCGGCGCTGGCGGTCGCGTTCTTCTACCTGTTCTGGCGGCTCGTTCGCGGCGTCGAGCGCATCGCGACGGCGCTCGAAGAACAGGACTAGTAGAGGTCGTCCACGTCCTCCTCGACGTGGCTGTGCTCCTCGGCCGGGAAGTCGCCGGACTCGACCGCGTTCACGTAGTCGCCGATTGCGCGCTCCATCTCCGAGCGCACGTCGCCGAACTGCTTCGAGAACGGCGGACTGTTCTCGGAGATGCCGAGCACGTCGGAGACGACCAGCACTTGGCCGTCGGTGTCCGGGCCGGCGCCGATGCCGATGGTCGGGATGTCGAGGGCGTCGGTGATGTCACCGGCCACGTTCGCGGGGACGTGTTCGAGGACGAGCGAGAACGCGCCCGCCGCCTCGTGTTCTCGGGCGAGGTCGAGCATCCGCTCGGCTGCTTCCTGTTCGGTGCCCTGCCGGAACATCCCGCCGAGTTGGTTGACGTGTTGGGGGGTCAGGCCGAGGTGGGCCATCACGGGAATCCCGAGGTCGGTCAGGCGCTCCGTGAGTTCGACGGTGTGCGGGCCACACTCCAGTTTCACGGCGTCGGCGTCCTCCTCTTTCAACATTCGTCCGCAGTTCTGGACGCTCTCCGCGAGGTCCGCGCCGAAACTCAGGAACGGCATGTCCGCGACGACGACGGCGTCCTCGGTGGCGCGCGCGACGGCGCCCGTGGTGGACGCTATCTCGTCGACAGTGACGGGGAGCGTGTCCTCGTAGCCGAGGGCGGCGTTCCCCACGCTGTCGCCGACGAGAATCAGGTCGACGCCCGCCTCGTCGACGACCTTCGCGGTCGGCGCGTCGTACGCGGTGAGCATCGTGACTGGCTCGTCGCCGTGTTCGCGGACGGTGTTGACGGTCGGCATGTCTCGTGGTCGGAGAGACTCGGTGTTAAACGTACCCGAACCGGCGGCACACAGCGGGGAAGTTAAGCCGCCGGCACGCCTCGGTCGTCGCGTGCCGGAGTTAGAGGAGACGACCGACCCGGACGGCGTGGACTTCGGGTGGGTGATGCAGACGACGTTCGTTCTCACCATCGCGGTCGGCGCGCCCGTCGTCGCCGCGCTGTCGATGTTCTACGAACTGCCGTCGTGGGCGGCGCGCGCGTCGTTCGCGGTGCGCGTCGGCGCCATCGTCTGGTTCGTCACCGCCGTCGCCACCTACGGCTACGCTCGCCGGAACGCCTAGACCCAGCGGAAGTCCGTGCCGGCGCGCTCGGCGGTCACCTCGTCCGAAGCGGAGTCCCCGACGAACAGCGTGCGCTCCGGCGGCACGCCGAGTTCCTCCAGCACCCACGTCAACGCCCGCGGGTCGGGCTTCCGGGCGGGGACGGTGTCCCGGCCGGCGACGACGCTGAACGCGTCGGTGAGGCCGTGCTCGTCGAGCGCGATGCGACACGCCGCCTCGCAGTTCAGCGAACACACCGCGACGGGTGTGTCCGCGTCCGCGAGTTCGTCGGCGGTCGGCAGGCGCGTCGCGCGCGTCGCGCCGTCGCGCTCGTGCTCGGCGATGAGCTCGTGTACCTCCTCACCGATGCCCGCGCCCTCGGCGGCGTCCAGCATCTCCCACGTGTCGTACTCGTCGGGGTCCACGTCCACCGCGCGGAGCGCGCGCTCGATGTCGCGTTCGACCTCGTCCCAGTCCACGTCCAGTCGCACGAGCGTCCCGTCGAGGTCGTAGACGACGGCGTCGTAGTCGGTCACGGCCGCCTGTTCGCGGGAGGGCGTGTTATGGACTTCGGTGGCTAGCGTGGTATTTCGACTCGGAAGGCTATCTCTCAGGGAACTTTTCGAAAGCCCCTGCTCGCTCGACCGTCCGCGACTCGCTGCGCTCCTCGCTCCCTTCGGTCGCTTCGGTGCTTGCGTCGTCGGGGCCGAATCGAGCGAGCAGGGGCTTTCAGTCCCTCCCGCTACCGGTAACTCAGCCGGCAGATACGCGCCGACCGGCAGCCGGTAGTCGGGTGGACTGAAAGGGGCGACAGCCTCGGCGAAGGCCGACGACGCAAGCACGGACGCGAACGGAGTGAGCGACGCGCGCAGCGAGGCGCCCGAGTCGAGGCTGTCGGGGCTTTCGAAGTGGTCTCCGAAGACGCTGTGAATCTAACTGCTGCCCTGACCGTGACGAACGCTTATCCGCCGGCGGGGAGACACTTCGATATGACCGAATCGCTCTCCGTCGGCGTGCTGGGGTACGGCTTCATGGGCGAGGCGCACGCGAACGCGCTCGCTCGCCTCCCGATGTTCTTCCCCGACGCGCCCGAGGTCTCGCGGGACGTGCTGATTGGCCGGGACGAGGACGCCGCCCGGGAGGCCGCCGAGCGCCTCGGATTCAACCGCGTGGCGACGGACTGGCGGGACGCAATCGACGACGTGGACGCGTTCTACAACCTCGGCCCGAATCACGTCCACGTCGAACCCTCTATCGCCGCGCTCGATGCGGGCGTCCACGTCCTCTGTGAGAAACCGCTCGCGCCGACGCTCGACGACGCCGAGCGCATGGTCGACGCCGCCGAATCCAGCGACGCAATCGCCGGGACGGCGTTCAACTATCGCTTCGTGCCCGCGGTCCGGTACGCCAAGCGCCTGCTCGATTCGGGGGAACTCGGCGAGGTGCGCCACGCTCGCTTCCGGTATCTGCAGGACTGGCTGACCGACGCGGACGCGCCGTGGACGTGGCGGATGGACGCCGACAGCGCGGGGTCGGGCGCGCTCGGCGACCTCGGCGCGCACAGTTTCGACCTCGCGCGCTTCCTCGTCGGCGACGTCGACGCCATTTCGGGACATCGCGAGACGTTCGTCGAGGAGCGCACGCCAGAGGGCGGCGGCGACCCGCGACCCGTAACGGTGGACGACGCGTTCTCCGCGCAGGCCGAGTTCGCCTGTGGCGCGATGGGCACCTTCGAGGCGACGCGGTGTGCGCCCGCCCGGAAGAACGGCAACACGTTCGAAATCGACGGCACCGGCGGCGCCGTCCGGTTCGACCTCGAACGCCCGAACGAACTCGACGTGAACTGGCCGGACTCCCGGGGCTTCGAGACGGTGCTCGTCACCGACGACGACGACCCCTACGGCGAGCACTGGTGGCCGCCCGGCCACGTGCTCGGGTGGGAGCACACGTTCGTCCACGAGAACTACGAGTTCCTCTCGGCGGCCGCCGACGGCGGCGCCTTCGAACCCGGCTTCGGCGACGGTCTCGCCGCCCAGCGCCTCCTCGACGCCGTCGCGCGAAGCGACGACCGCCGCGAGTGGGTGTCCGTCTGACGGCGGCGTCCGCCGATGGCGGGGGTCTTTTGGGCGCCCGCGGTGGATTGCTACGTATGCCGACGCTCACTCGTCCCGCCGACCGACCGCGACGCCCAACGGAGGCCGATGCTCTCGCGCATCCGTGAGGACGTGCGCGCGATGCGGCGACGCGACCCCGCCGCGCGCGGCGACCTCGAAGTGTTCCTCTGCTATCCGGGCCTGCACGCGGTCTGGTTCCACGTCTTCCTCGCCGCGCCGCTGTACGCGGCGTGGCCGCTGGCCGGCCGCCTCGTCTCCCAGTTCGCGCGCTTTGGCACCGGCGTCGAGATACACCCCGGCGCCGACGTCGGCCGCCGCGTCACCATCGACCACGGCGCCGGCGTCGTCGTCGGCGAGACCGCCGAAATCGGCGACGACGTCCACATGTACCACGGCGTCACGCTCGGCGGCGACAACCCCGAACCCGTGAAACGCCACCCGACCGTGCGTCCCGGCGCGACGCTCGGCGCGAACGCGACGCTGCTGGGCGACATCGAAATCGGCGAGAACTCGTCGGTCGGCGCCGGCTCGGTCGTCACGCGTGACGTGCCGGCGGGCGCGACGGTCGCGGGCGTCCCCGCGGAGCGAGTGGACGCCGCAGACGTCGAGGCGTAGGAATTTAGTCGAGCAGGCCGCGCGCGATGACTTCCTTCTGAATCTCCGAGGTGCCCTCGTAGATGGTCGTAATCTTCGAGTCGCGGTAGAACCGCTCCACGTCGAAGTCCGTCGTGTAGCCGTAGCCGCCGTGAATCTGGACGGCCTCGTTGGTCACGTCGACGGCCGCCTCGCTCGCGAAGTACTTCGCCTTCGCCGCCGCCGTCCGGTGGTCCTCGCCTCGGTCTGCCTTCCGCGCCGCGTCCCGAGCGAGCAGGCGCGCCGCCTGCGTCTGGGTCTCCATGTCGGCGAGTTTGTGGCGGATGGTCTGAATCTCGGAGAGCGCCTTGTCGAACTGCTCGCGGTCGTGGGCGTACTCGACGGCCGCGTCGAGGCCCGCCTGCGCGAGGCCGACGGCCTGCGACGCGATGCCGATGCGGCCGCCGGTGAGGATGTGGAGCGCCGCCGACAGCCCCCGACCGACCTCCGTCAGCCGGTATTCCTCGGGAATCCGGCAGTCGTCCAACAGGAGCGCCGTCGTGTCGCTCGCGCGCAGCCCGAGTTTGTCCTCCTTCTTCCCGACTTCGAGCCCGTCGGTGTCCTTCGGCACGAGGAACTGCGTGATTTTGTCGTCGTCGCCGTCGACCTTCGCGAACACGATGGCGACGCCCGAGCGCTTCCCGTTCGTGATCCACTGCTTTTTCCCGTTCAGCACGTACTCGTCGCCGTCTTTGACGGCCGACGTCTCCATCTGCGCCGGGTTCGACCCGGCTTCGGGCTCGGAGAGCGCGAACGCCCCCACGGGCCGCCCGTCGGCCATCTCCGGCAGCCACTCCTCCTTGAGGTCGTCGCTCCCGAACTCCGCGATGCAGGACGTCGCGAGGCAGTGGACCGACAGCGCCGTCGCCACCGACAGCGTCCCGTACGCCACCTCCTCGTTGACGACGCTGTACGTCACCGAATCCACGTCCAGCCCGCCGTACTCCTCGGGCACGGTCATCGCCGTCATCCCCATCTCGCCGAGGCCGTCCCACACGTCCTCGGGGAACGACTGCTCGCGGTCGCCCTCGGCCGCCGTCGGCCGAATCTCCTCGGCGGCGAACTCCCGCACCGCGTCCCGAATCTGGCGCTGCTCCGCAGAGAGGTCCATACCCGTTCTGTGGGAGGCTCCCGAGAAAAGGTGTCTGGTTTTCGTGTTTCTGCTCGGCTGGCTTTCTGGGCACAACCGAGGACCCGATAATTCTTCGAGAGACCGAGTCGCTCTAATGAGGGTCCCCGCCGTCTACTACTCCTCGAAAGCCCCGGTCGGCTCGACTCGGGACGCTCGCTGACCTACTCCTCCCGGAGGTAGTCGGCCACGTCGTCGGCGTCGGCGTCGAGGCCGCCGCCCTGCGCGAACGACGGGCGGCCGCCGCCACCGCCGCCGAACGCGTCGGTCACGTCGCCGACCACGTCGCCCGCGTCGGCGTCCGCGCCGTCAGCGGCGACCACGACGAACGTGTTGCCCTCGCCGCCCGCGACCGCGACCACGTCCGCGTCGTCACCGACCGCCTCTTTCGCGGCGTCGCCGACCTCGTTGGCGTCGAAGCCGTCGAGCGTGCCGACGAGCCACGTCTCGCCGTCCCTCGAGAGCGAGTCGAGGCCGGCGACGCGGGAGTCGAGCACCTCGCTCTTGAGGTCCGCGAGTTCGGCCTCCAGTCGCTCGTTCTCGGACTGGAGTCGGGCGGCGGCGTCGCCGAGTTCGTCCTCGGGGACGCCGAGCGTCGCGGCGGCGTCGAGAGACGCGCGCCGCACCGCGGCCTGTCGCTCGATGGCCGACGGACCGACCGCGAACTCGACGCGCGTCAGACCCTCGCCGGGGTTCGAGCGCGAGAGCACCGACACGGGACCGATTTCGCTCGTGTTCTCGACGTGCGTGCCGCCGCAGGCCGCCACGTCCCAGTCCGCGACGGTGACGACGCGCACGCTGTCGGCGTCCGCCATCACGCCCTCCTCGGTCTTCGTGTTGAACGCCACGTCATCGCGGCTTCGGGCTTCGTCGGCGGGCACCTGCTCCCACGTCACGTCGTGGGAGTCCCAGACTGCGCGGTTCGTCAACCGCTCCAGTTCCGCGAGCACGTCGTCGTCGATGTCCGTGCTCGTCTCGAAGTCCACGCGAACCTTCTCCTCGGAGATGTCGAAGCCGCCGTAGCCGAGGTCCTCCAGAACGCGCCGGCCCGCGCCGTAGAGGACGTGGCTCGCGGTGTGCGCGCGCCGACAGTACCGCCGGAACTCGGGGTCGACTTCGCCCTGCACCGCCTCGCCCTCGCCGAAGTCGGGTTCGGCTTCGAGGACGTGGACCACCTCGCCGTCGGCCTCGTGGACGTGCTCGACCTGCACGCCGCCGACGGTGCCGCGGTCCGCGGGCTGTCCGCCGCCCGCCGGGTAGAAGTACGTCTCCGAGAGCGTCACGTCCGTGCCCGACACGCCCGTCACCGTCGCTGTGAAACTCGTGGTGTACGGGGCCGCGGGCGCGAGCGACTCTGCCATACCCGTGGGGAGTCGCCCGCGGTAGAAAAACGGTCCGGCGTTACTCCTCGCTCAGTTCCACGTCGAGGAACTCCTCGAGGGCGGCGATGACGGAACCGCCGACGTTCGCCTGCGTCGCGCGCCCCTGCTCGACGGCGAGCAAGTCCTTCCCGTCGAGGTCGAGTTCGTCGGCGAGTTCCTCGCGCTGGAGACCGGCGTCCTGTCGCGCGCGAACCACGCGCTCGCCGTAGTCCGAGACGAGGTACGGGAGTTGGTCGCCCTCGTAGTTCGTTCCTTCTTCCTCCCAGTGCGTGGAGTCGCCGCGCGTCGCGGCGTCGAACTGTCGCGCCGTGTTCTGTGCGGCGCGCTTCTTGCGCTCGACGTCGGAGTCGCCGTCGTCGGTGTCGGCGTCCGGGCTCTCGTCGTGGCTCGCGCAGTCCGGGCAGACGGTGAGTTCCGCCCCGGCGACGTTCGCCGACCGCAGCGAGTCGGAGGCAGACCCACACAGTTCGCAGGTCTGGCCGCCCCCACCGCTGCCGGCGCCGCCGGTCGAATACTTCGGCATACCCTGCGGTATGGAAGCGCCGACATTTCAATACCCCGCTTGTCGCCCGGGTAGCACTAAGTACCCGGAGTGCGAGCGCCCCGATATGCCCGCCGACATCGCCGACCGCGTCTACCTCGCGTCACTCGACAGCGAGGACCTCGCGGCCGCGTTCGGGGACGGGTACGAGACCGCGACGGAGCCGCCGGCGGTCTCGGGCCTCCTGCGGTCGCTCGCCGACACGCACGCGTGGGCGACCCGCGACACCGACGTGCTCGCGTCCCTCGACCGCGGCGACTACGTGCTGTTCCACCGCGACTGGGGACTCCGCGCGGTCGGACAGGTGTGGTCGACCACCGCCGACAGCGACGAGGTCGCGCGCCACACCGCCGTCGACGACCCCGCGGGGGAGTGGGGCGTCGTCACGCTCACGAACGTCCAGCCCGCCCTCGACACCGTCTCGCTGTTGTCCTTGGACGCCGGGGACGCTCAGCGGGACCGGTCGCTGTACCGAATCGAGGACGCGGTCGCGCGCGACCTCCGCAGTCGCTTCACGACGCCCGCGCGCCTGATAGAGGAGACCGTCGCGAACCCGCTCGCGTTCGACGTCCCGCCCGGCGGCACGCCGCCCGACCGGCGCCCCGACCCGCCCGAGAACGGACGGGACACCGCTGTCTCGACGCCCGAGACCGCGGTGAGCGCGCACCTCGACGCGCTCGACGGCGTGCGCACAACCGCGTGGCGCGTGCTCGCGCTCGGGGCGTTCCTCGTCGCCGCGACGCTCGCCGTCGTCCAGCAGTACCGGCCCGCGGACGGCGACCCGTTCTCGCTCACGCTGCCGGTGTCGGCAGGCGTCGTCGCCGTCGGCGTCGGCGGCGCGCTCGCCGTCGGCGTCGTCCTCCACGGCGCGCTCAAACCGCGGCCGGGCCTCGGACGGTTCACGCGCGAGCAGACCGGCGCGACGCGACGCGCCGGCGCCACGGAATCCGGGAGCGACGCCAGCGCGCACCTCGCGAACGCCACGCGAGCCTACTGCGCGCACCTCGCACACCTCACGCGCCGCCTCGGTGCGGTCACCGCCGTCGCCGCGGTCGGCGTCGTCGTCGGCGCCGTCTACCTCGCGTACGGCCTCGGCGTGCAGGTGTCGCCGGCCGTCCGCCCGCTGTCGCTCGTCGCGCTCGCCGTCTTCCCCGCGCTCGCCGTCGCCGCGACGCTGTACGCGTTCCGGCGGCGCGTCGTCGACGCAGTGGGCGACCTCCCGGACCTCGGCGCCGGCGTCCCGTCGCCCGCGCGCTCGCTCGCGGACCGAGCCGACGCCGCGAAACGACGCGTGTCCGAGGTCGCGAGCCGCATCAAGTAGTCGGCCGAACACGCTAGCCAGCCTGCGAGCTCTTCCCAACTGCTCGGAACCAGAAGGGTTCATTTATCCCGGCGCGACCAATAGTCGGACAGAGATGAGTCCCAGCGAGGACGTCCTGTTCGCGTGCCCGGACTGCGGGGAGACCATGCAGGTCAACCCCGCCATGCGGGACGCACTCGTCGAGAACGGGTGCGTGGTCTGTGGCTCCCCGGTCCCCGAGGACGCGTTCGAGGCGGACGACGCGACCGCGGAGTGACACAGACGGGCGACCCCTCGCAGCCGCCGGCGTGAGATGGGCAACTATAAAGACATTCACCGACAACCACCCGGCGTACCACCGATGGCCCTGGAGAAACAGACCGAGATGTCGACGGCGGACACCGACGCTCTCCTCGGCCGCCACGAGACCGGCGTCCTGTCGCTCGCGCGCGACGACGCCCCGTACTCGATTCCGATTTCCTACGGCTACGACGCCGAACGCCGCACGTTCTACCTCCGCCTCGTCTCCACGCCCGACAGCGAGAAGCGGGAGTTCCTCTCGTCGTCCCCCGACGCCCGCCTCGTCGTCCAGGAGGAAGACGAACCGACGTACCGCAGCGCCGTCGCGAAGGGCACCCTCGAAGAGGTGTCCACCGACGAGATGACCGTCGACCACATCGAGCAGTTCGGGGACGCGAAACGCCCCCTGTTCGAGGTGTGGGGAGAGTCCAAACGCGACCTCACCATCCAACTCTACGAGTTCGACGCCGACGACATCAGCGGCCGCCACATCGAACTCGACGCCGACGGGTACTGACCGCCGGCGCTTCGCTCTGGTCTCCCGAACGTGTTCGTCACCCGAATCCCCACACTCAAGTGCGGTCCAGTCCTCCCATCTGGGGATGCCCGCCGGGATTCGCGTGACCGTCGAGTTCCCCTCGCCGCCAGTCTGTCCCATCGCCGACCTCTCCGCGCGCGCCAACACCGTCGTCAACGACGTGTCGACGAGCGTCGGCGGTGACGACGGCTGTGTCTCCGAGTTCCTCGTCGACGCCGACGCCGTCCCCGACGACTACGACGCCGACCCCGTGTTCACGTACGCCGACCGCCACCTCTACCGGGTCGAACACGACCCGGACAGCGACTGCCCGTGTTCTGTTCTCGGGGAGTTCGACACGCCCGTCGACCGGTACTACGCGCGCGACGGCGACCTCGAAGTCGTCTTCCACGCCGGCGAGTTCGCGGAACTCCAGACCATCGTCGGCGACCTCCGCGAGCGCTTCCCGGACGCCGACATCCAGCGTCTCGTGCGCGCGCCGACCGAAGCGACCGCCCGCGACACCGTCTTCGTGGACCGCGGGAAACTCACCGACCGGCAACTCGAAGTCCTCGAAACCGCCCACGAGATGGGGTACTTCCGGCGACCGCGCGGCGCGAACGCCACCGAAATCGCCGCGGAACTCGACATCTCGCCGTCGACGTTCACCGAACACCTGCTCGCCGCGCAGTCCAAACTCCTCGACGACGTGCTGGAAGGCGGCGACTGACCCGTCTGCTCCCGTGAATCCGCAGGAGTACTTAAACCCCCCACGATAGCGAGGCTCCGGATACCTCCCCCCGGAGTGCCTTCCATGTAGTATGAGCCAGTCGCAGATTGCAGTCGCCGGTCGCACGCAGACGAGCACCGACGAGCCGACGCACGTCACCGACACCGAATCCATCCAGTCCGTCCTCGACGCCCTCGACGACACGGACTGCCGCCGCATCCTCGAAGCCACCCGCGAGGACGCCATGACCGCCGGCGAAATCGCCGACGAGTGCGACCTCGCGTCCTCGACGGCCTACCGCAAAATCGACCTGCTCGCCGACGCCGACCTGCTCACCGAGGAACTCCGCATCCGGCGCTCCGGTAAGCACGTCAGCGAGTACACCTGCGCCATCGAGGACGTCACGCTCTCGGTCGCCACCGACGGCGGCGTCGAACTCTCCGTCTCCCATTGTGACACCGGCGCCGAGAGTTTCCCCGCACTCGACTGACCGTGTCCAGCACGCGCGACGGCGACGCCACTGCCGACGTCGAGACGGACTACTAGACGGTCGCTGCTCTCTCTCGCAGAAGAACCGACAGCGAGTGCTGTCGAGTGTAACTTCGGTAGGATTGTGCGTGGGTGATGTCCCATGCGAGGGAATCACCGTGCATCGCGTGTCCTCGGCGGCTTCGCCGCCTCGGTGTTCGGCGGGCGTTCGCCCGCCCTAGCGATGCGTGGGACCGGATTTGAACCGGCGAACCTCTACAGGACAGCGCCCTCAACGCTGCGCCTTTGGCCTAGCTTGGCTACCCACGCTCGCTGCGTGCTTTGCTGCAATACTTCGTTCCCGCCGCCCGATTAAAACCCCTACGATTTGGCCGCCCCGCGTGGGTTCGAGACACGGAACCGATTTGGGACGGCGCGACAAACCCCCGAACATGGCAGACGGATTCGTTCGACGGCACGTCCCGTCGCTCGCGGCGGTGCTCGGACTGGTCTCCATCGCGGTGGTCGTCGCGGCCGTCCGCGGCGTCGTCCCGGCGAGCGCGCTCCCGCACGCCCCCGACTGGTTCGTGAGCGCGATTCCGACGCTGAACGCCGCGATTAGCGCGACGGCCATCGCCACCATCCTCGCGGGGTGGCGCTGGATTCGCCGCGGCGACGTGGACAAGCACCGCGCCGCGATGCTCTCGACGACGCTGCTGTTCGCCGCGTTCCTCGGCCTCTACCTCTACCGCCTCGTCGTCCACGGCACCACCGAGTTCCCCGGCGACGGCGCCGTCTACACGTTCGTCTACCTCCCGGTGCTGATAATCCACATGGGGCTGGCGATGGTCTGCATCCCGCTGGTCTACTACGTCCTCCTGCTCGCGGGCACCCGCCCCGTCGCAGAAATCTACGACACGAACCACGCCAAAGTTGGGCGCGTCGCCGCCGCCCTGTGGCTCGTGTCCTTCGCGCTCGGCATCGTCGTCTACCTGCTGTTGTACGTGCTGTACTAACTCCGGCTGTACGCGTTCTACTGACTCGCGTTCACCGGCGTCGCGTCGTCGGCCCACCCCGGGCGTTCGACGCTCGTCGCGGGCGACCACGCGAGTTCGCTCACGTACCGCGTCCGCGAACGGTCCGTCTCCGACGTCCACGACCGCGTCAGCGACAGCACGCGCCCGGACTCGGCGACGGTCACCGTCGCGTTGTACTCGACGACCGGCTGGCGGCCGCTGTACGTCCCGTTCTCGGCGACGAGCGTCGTCACCGTCCGACCGTCGCGCTCGGCCACGTCCGCGACGGCGTAGTTCGCGTTCGACAGCGTGACGTTCACGATGCGGGCCTTCGACGCGGCGCCGAGCACGGCGCGGTTCCAGAACGACGACCGGTTCCGCGAACGCACCGTGACGTTCCCCTCGCGTTCGACCCGGGAGACGAGCGTCGACTCGTTGGCGTAGTAGCGCTCGTCGAGGCGCGTCGTCGCGTTGCCCCGCGTCGTGGTCGCACTCACCGACCACCGAAGTTCGGACGCGTTCGCCGTCAAGCGCGCCGTCTCGCTCGCGTCGACGGCCACCGTCCGATTGTTCACGGTGCCGTTCGTCCGCGTCGTCGCCGTCAGTACCGCGCCGCGCTCCACGACGCTCGCGCGGTGGGCTTCGGCGAGCGCGCTCGCGTTCTCCACGCCGTCCGCCGACACTCCCGGCGGGTAGCCCGACGCGGCGGACTGCGTGGTCGTGGCGGGGCTCGTCGTCGGTTCGTCGGTCGTAGCGGCGTCTGTCGTCGTTCCCGTCGCCGTCGGGTCGCTCGGCGCGCTCGCACCGCTACAGCCCGCGAGCACGAGGAGGGCGACGACGGCGACCGCTGGCAGGGCGTCTCGCACGCTCGAACCGACGGACTGCTCGGGGAAAAGGCGGTCGCGCTCTCGCGACGACTGAGAACGGTCAGTCGTCGCCCGCGGCGTCGATTGCGGGGCGCTCGGCGTCCCGGTCGCTCGCCTCGCCGGCCACGTCGTAGGGGTACTCGCCGGTCACGCAGCCGGCACACAGGTCTGCCTCGGACTTCCCGATGGCGTCCGTGACCGCGTCCAAGGAGAGATAGGAGAGGCTGTCCGCGCCGATTTCCTCGGCAATCTCCTCGGCGGTCTTGTCCGACGCGATGAGTTCGTCGCGGGTCGCCATGTCGATGCCCATGTAGCAGGGCGCGTTGATGGGCGGCGCGCCGATGCGGACGTGGACCTCGCTGGCGCCCGCCTCGCGCACGAGGTCGACGAGTTGGCCGCTGGTCGTCCCGCGCACGATGGAGTCGTCGATGATGGTGACCGCGCGGTCCTCGACGGTGGACTTGATGGGGTTGAGTTTCAGGCGGACCGCACGCTCGCGGGCCTCCTGGGTCGGCATGATGAACGTCCGGCCGACGTACCGATTCTTCATCAGGCCCTCCGCGAACTCGACGCCCTCGCCCTCGCTCTGGGCCTGCTCGGCGTACCCGGAGGCGAAGGCGCGCCCGGAGTCGGGCACCGGCATCACCACGTCGCTCTCGACGCCGGCCTCCCGCCAGAGGTGGCGGCCGAGTTCGCGGCGCACCTCGTAGACGAGTTCCTCGTCGATGACGGAGTCGGGGCGCGCGAAGTAGACGTACTCGAAGAAGCAGTGTGCGGTGTTCGGCTCCTCCACGAGTTGGTAGGAGTCGTAGCCCGTGCCGTCCTCGTGGAGGACGACTAGTTCGCCGGGCTTTACGTCTCGCACGAGTTCGCCGCCGACCGTGTCGATGGCGGCGGACTCGCTGGCGAGGATGTAGCCGTCGTCGAGTTCGCCGAGCACGAGCGGGCGGTTCCCGAGCGGGTCGCGCACGCCGAGGACGGTGTCGTCGTGCATGATGGTCAGCGAGTACGACCCGTGGATGCGGCTCATCGTCTCCTTCACGGCGCGCACGAGGTCCGCTTCGAGGAGGTTGCGCGCGAGGTCGTGGGCGATGACCTCGGTGTCCCCGTCGCTCGTGAACGCGTGCCCGCTGGCCGCGAGTTCCTCGCGCACGTCGTCGGCGTTCACGAGGTTGCCGTTGTGCGAGAGGCCGAGCGCGCCGCCCTTGAACGAGACGGAGAAGGGCTGTGCGCAGGACTTGTCGACGCTCCCCGCCGTGGGATAGCGGACGTGGCCGATGGCGGCCGACCCGTGGAGGGCGTCCACGTCGGCCTCGTCGAACGCGTCGCCGACGAGACCCATGCCGACGTGCTGGTGTTGCTGGAAGCCGTCGTGGCTGACGATGCCCGCGGACTCCTGCCCGCGGTGCTGGAGCGCGTACAGGGCGTAGTACGTGGGGAGGGCGGCCTCCCGGTCGGACAGCGACACGCCGACGACGCCGCACTTCTCTGTCGGGTGGTCGAACTCGGGGCCGTCCTCGCGCCCGCCTGTCATGGACGTCAGTATCCCCCCGACCCGCCTAAAACTTCCGCAACCGTGTCGAACTCGCCGACAATCCGTGATTTTCTATGCACGTTCGTGGTGTAGGGGGTCGCGGACTCGGGTGCCAACGGTTCGGCGTGCGAGCCGACGGCTCCCGGCGGAACTGGCGGAGAGAACACGAACCGTCGCAGAGCAGTGGCTACGCAGTCGAGCGTCGCGTCAGAAGTGAGAGGAGCGGAACAGTCAGTTGTCGCCGTTCTTGCCCTGCCAGCTGTAGTCTCGGCGACTCGCCGTCTTGCCGAACCCGCAGGACGAACAGACCTTCTTCTTCGTGTGGTAGGACTTCTCACCGCAGCGGCGGCACTTCGTGTGCGTCGTGATGTTCTTCTTCCCCTGACTCGGGGTTCCGGCGCCAGTCATGGTTTGATGGAGACGACGTTGTCGCCACGGATAATGATTGTGTCTTCGGATTCGATGACGACGTTCATGTGCTGGTCGTAGCCCGTGAGAACGCCCGTGAACTCCTCGCCGTCCTTCAGGCGAACAGTCACAGACTCCTCGAGGGACTCCTCGAGCACGTCGAGTGGTCGGCCGCTCATACTCACATCCCGGCGTGTCGCCCGCTTAAGGCTACCGAACCAGAGTCAGAGGTCGACCGCGAACGACTCGCGGTCGGCCTCCCGGTCGGCGAACGCCGCGAGCAGTTCCGCGGCACCGACCACGTCCGCCGTGTCGACGACCTCGACCGGCGTGTGCATGTAGCGATTCGGCACGCCGAGCATCAGTGTCGGGATGCCGCCGCGCTGGGTGTACAGCGTGTCCGCGTCCGTCCCCGTCCGGAGACCGTCGGTCTCCACCTGCACGTCGAGGCCGTCGGCGTCGGCCGCGTCGAGTACCGCGCGCACCACGTTCGGGTGGTTCGCCGCGCCGCGGGCGACCGTCGGACCGTCGCCGAGCGCAACCTCGCTCGCGCGGTCGCCCGGATATGTGGGGTTGTCCGCGGCGTGAGTCACGTCCACGACCACGGCGGCGTCCGGGTCGAGGTCGAAGGCCACCATCTCCGCGCCCTTCGTCCCGAGTTCCTCCTGGACGGTGCTGACCGCGTGAATTGTGCAGTCGACGCCGCGCTCGGCCGCCCGGCGGAGCGCCTCGGCGGCCACCCAGAGGCCGGCGCGGTTGTCCAGCGCGCGCGCCGACAGCCGCGTCCCCGCCAGTTCGCGGGTCGGCACGGCGGGCGTCGCGGGGTCGCCGACGGAGACCAACTCGCGGGCGTGGTCGCCGTCCTCGGCGCCGACGTCGACGCGCTGTTCGGTCACGTCGGCGGCCTCGTCGTCGCCGCCGCGCCCGCGGAGGTGGACCGCCGTCTGCCCGATGACGCCCGACACCGGTCCGTCCTCGGTGTGGACGTCGACGGGCGCCCCCTCGGTGACTGTGTTGTCCATCCCGCCGACCGGTTCGACGCGCAGGAAGCCGTCGTCCTCGATTTTCGCCACGACGAACCCGATTTCGTCCGCGTGGCCCGCGAACGCGAGTTCGGTCGCGTCGGGGTCGTCGCTCCCGCGATAGGTCGCCACCGCGTTCCCGTACGCGTCGGTGCGCACGTCGTCCGCGAACTCGGCGACGTACTCCGTCCAGACGCGTTGCACTTCGACCTCGTGGCCGGAGGGACCGGGGACCGCGAGGAGGTCGTCGAGGAACGAACGCTGAGAGTCGTCCATGCACGCCCTCGCCCGTCTTCGACCTTGAACCCACGGGAGTCGGAACCCCGTGAGCGGTTCCCCCACAACGGCTATACGTCCGTTCGGCGAACAGACACCTATGGGAATCATCGAGTTCCACCTCCACGACCCCGACTTCGACTTCTCACCCTCCATGACGAAGGGTGCCGACATCGAGGACGCCGACGAATCGACCGACGACGAGGCCTTCGACTGGGAGAGCGAGACCGAGGAGTCGGGCGGCTCCGGCGGTCTCGGCGCAATCGTCGCGCTCGTCGCGCTGGTCGTCGTCGCGGCGCTCGTCGGCATGAAGCGCCGGCGCGGCGGCAGCGACGACGAAGAGGAGGACTTCGAGGACATCGACGACATCGACGCCTAACGGCAGAAGGGACTTTACGCTCGGTCGCCGAGTAGCGGTATGACGCTCCTCGAGAGTGTGCGGGCCGTCGCCGACGCGAGCGGCGACGGCGCCATCGACTGGGACGCGGTCGCCGCCGCCGCGAAAGCCGCGACCGACCCCGGCGACCTCGACCTCTCGCAGGCCGAGGCAGACGCCTACGCCGCCGACGTGCGGGACGCCCGCGAGCGCATCCGCGAGGTCGCCGGCGTCGACTTCGACGTCCCCGACACCGTCGAGTTGCAGAACCGCCACCACTGGATCGACGCGAACGTCGCGACGTTCCGGCGCGCGTTCGAACCACTGAACGAGCGAGGCAGCCTCCTCCCCGGCGTCGCGCGCACCGTCAACACCGCGACGACGGCGGGCGCGCTCGCGTTCGTCTCCCGGAACGTCCTCGGGCAGTACGACCCCCTTCTCCTCGCGAGCGGCGACCACGCGCTCTACTTCGTCCACCCGAACATCGTGAAAGTCGCCGAGCAACTCGACACCGACTTCCCCCGGTTCCGGCGCTGGATAGCCTTCCACGAGGTCACGCACGCCGCCGAGTTCGGCGCCGCGCCGTGGCTCCCGGACTACCTGGAATCCCGCCTCGAAGACGGCGTGGACGCGCTCGCGGACGGCGACGTGCAACGCGAGTCGTTCCGCGAACTGAACGTCGCGATGACGGCCGTCGAGGGGTACGCGGAACTCCTGATGGACGAGGCGTTCGACGGCGAGTACGCCGACCTCCGCCGGAAACTCGACAGGCGCCGGAAGGGCGGCGGCCCGTTCGCCAAACTCCTGAAGCGCGCGCTCGGCTTCAAACTCAAGCGCGAGCAGTACGAGCGCGGCAAGGAGTTCTTCACCTACGTCGCGGGCGAACGCGGTCTCGCCGGCGCGTCCCGCGTCTGGGAGGACCCCGAGTTCCTGCCGACCGAAGAGGAACTCGAGGTGCCGGCGCGCTGGCTCGCGCGCGTTCCCGAAGCGTAGCCTGCCAGCACCTTGATACGTGTCGCCGGCGTACCTCCGGGTATGTCCCGACTCAAGCGCGTGTTCAGTCGAGCGAAGTACGCAGCAATCGGCGCCGCCGCGGGCGGCTTCCTCGGCGGTCTCGCGAGCCGGAACGCCGCCAGCACCGGCGCGGGCGTCGGCGCGCTCGTCGGCGCCATCGTCGGCGAGAAGCGCGTCGACGTGAGCGCGGTCGTCGACGACGTCAAAGAGAAGAAGCCCTCGCGCTCCGGCGACGACTGACGACCGGCCTCGCCTTTCGTTTTCCGCGCGCTTCGCGGTCGTGCTCGCGGCTTACAGCGGCGCGCCCGCCAGCACGAGTTTCGCGCGCTCCTCGCCGCGATTGAAAATCTGTCTGGACTCGCCGGCGTCCAGCCGAATCGCCTCCTCCGCTTCGAGTGTCACCGTCTCGTCGCCCACTTCCACATCGACAACGCCGTCGACCACGTAGTACACCTCCTCCTGGCCGTCCTCGCCGTGGTCGTGTTCTTTCCCTTTCGCGCCGGGTTCGAGTTCCAGCACGGTGAACCCGAGTTCCTCCGTGTCGAGGTGGTCTTTCAGGAACCACATGCCGCCGTACTCCTCGGGCACGACCGACTCGGCGTCCGTCTTCTGGGCGGTGTCGTACGCCATGCGAGCACAGACGCGCGCCACGGTCTTAGTTCGGGCGGCAGCAGCGAAGCACGCGCGTTCGCGTCTACTGGAAGCCGCGCCCGACGCCGTCGTCGTCGATGATATCGTCCAGTTCGGAGTTCAGCAGTTCCTCCGCGTCCTCGAATTCGTCCGCGAGGTCGTCCATCCGGTCCGGGCGGCCGTGCGGGTCGTACTCCATCGGGCCGAACGCCGGACTGTCCAGCGTCTCCATCACGTCCTCGAAGAAGTCGTCGGGCGTCGTCGGCGCGTCCGCGTGCGCCTGCACGACCTGTTCGAGTTCGCTGGCCTTCTCCTCGGCCTCGTCCTCGTCCTCCACGGGCGACTGCACCGCGAACCGGCCCGCGTCGTCCTCGGTCGGCAGGAAATCGGCGAGCCCGTCGTCCACTTTCCGAGCGACGCGCGCGCCAACCCCGTGTACCTCGTAGGGGTTCTTCGCGTACGTCTTCAAGTGGTAGACGCCCTGCGACGGGTGCCCGAGGTAGAAGTCCTCCCCGACCCCCGACGCCCGGTCGCCCGCCACGGCCCGCCAATCGTCGGCGTCCGCGCCGGAATCCACCACGTCCGAGACGATGTCGTCCCAGTCCCGTACTCGCATCTCGGCTCTTCTTTGTGGGTCGGAGACTTAAACGGTCGGCTAGCGGTTGTGTTCGGTTTGCGCTCCTGACGTCGTGAACTCCTCCCCGAAAGCCCCGGCGTTGTGGACTCGCGGGCCTCGCTGCGCGCGCTCCCTACGGTCGCGTGCTTGTCTCGGGAGAGCGACCTCTCCCGTCGTTCGCCTCGCCTCGCTCGGCTCACCTTCGTCCTGCTTCGTCCACAACGCCGCCCCTTTCGAATTCCCACCCGACTACCGGCTGACCGGACGGCCGGAGTCTGCCGGCTGATTCACTGGCACGGGTGGACTGAAAGGGGCCGCGTTCTCGGGGAAGCCCGCCGACGCAAGCACGGAAGCGAACGGAGTGAGCGACGCGCACAGCGAGGCGCGCGACCCGAGAACGCGGGGGCTTTCGAAGAGGGACACTCCCGAGATGGTGCCAAGAATCAGCCGTCTATGACTAGGAGCGACACCGTTATTCGCCGCCCTCGCCACACACCCATCGTGAACGTTCGGGGCGAGGTCACCGACGTCGAGGGGGTTCGGTCGGTGAGTACGCAGTACGGCGAGAAGGACATTCTGGAGGTCCGAGTGCGACCCGAGAGCGAGGGCGAGTCCGTGCAGGTCACGCTCTGGGGGAAGTGGACCGAGACGGCCGACTACCTCGACGCCGGGATGGACCTTCTCGTGACCGACGCCGAGGAAAAGGAGTGGAACGGGGAGACGCAGTATTCGACGAGCAAGGAGTCGTGGGTCGTCGTGGAGCCCGACTTCCTCGTGGACGTGACGAACATCCGGGAGTTCGTGCAGTGCCCGCGGATGTACTACCTGAACAAACTCCAGGGACTCCCGCTCAAATACCCCGTCACGAAGGGGACCATCGTCCACGAGGTGTTCGGGGACCTGCTCCGGGGCCGGGATTTGGACGACGCCATCGAGGAGCGCGTGAGCGAGGCGGGCCTCGAACTCGGCCTGCTCGGGCGGGAGCGGGAGGAGGTCGAGGCCGACGTGCGCGCGAACGCCTCGGCCATCGAGGGCTGGCTGAACCAAGGGAAATTGACGGACGAGGACGGCTGGCGCTCGGAGTACACGCTGGTCTCGGAGCGCTTCGGTATCAAGGGCCGGTGTGACGCCATCCGGCGCGGGATGCCGGTGGAACTGAAGACGGGGAAGAACACGAACCGCGACCCGCGCTTCCACGACAAGGTGCAGGCGGCCTGTTACGCGCTGATGCTCGACGAGCGCGGCGTCCCGGCCGACACCGGCACACTCCTCTACACGAAGAACGCGGCCGTCGAGCGCAACGAGGAGACCGGCGACCTCTCGCCCGCCAAGGAGTTCTCCATCGGCCGGGGGTTCCTCCAGTTCGTCGTCCGGGAGCGCAACCACCTCGCCGCGCTCGAAGCCCGGGACGGCCCGCCGACGGGCTACGAGGCCGACGCGAAGTGCGAGTACTGCTTCGAGCAGGACACCTGCATGGTCGTCTCCGGCCGCCTCGACCAGGAGTCGAAGGCGGGCCAACTCGGTCAGCCGATTCCCGAGGAAGAACGCGTTTACTTCGACGAGATGTACGACGCGGTGGAACGGGAGCGCGCGTCGGTCCACGACGAGTACCGGAAACTCTGGGAGCAGTCCGCCGAGGAGCGCGCGGACGACGACCGCGCCGTCATCGGCCTCGAACCCGACGACCAGACCGAACTCGGGGACGGCCGGTGGCGACTCACCGCCGACCGCCCGAGCAGCGCCGCCTCGAAGATTCGGGAGGGCGACCGCGTACTGGCGTCCGACGGCGACCCCGTGAAGGGCACCGCGGAGATGGCGCGCGTCGAAGTCCTCGACGAGTCCCGCGTCGAGGTGACGACCGACGAACCGGTCGAACTCCGACGGCTGGACGTCTACCCGTCCGAACTGAACGTCGACAGAATGCTGACCGCGCTCCACGACGCGCTCCTCAAAGGCGACGAGCGCCGGAAGGACCTCCTGTTCGACCGCGCGAGCCCCGACTTCGAGGGCGAGGACCACGGCCTGATTCCGAACAACGACGCGCAAAACGAGGCCGTGAACCGGGCGCTGAACGCCGAGGACTTCGCGCTCGTTCACGGCCCGCCGGGCACCGGGAAGACGTACACCATCGCCACGCTGATTCGGGCGTTCGTGGAGCGCGGCGACCGCGTCCTGCTGTCCGCGTTCACGAACCGAGCCGTCGACAACGCCCTCGAAGCGCTCCGCGAGCAGGGGTACGATAGTATCGTTCGCGTCGGCACCGAGAACGGCGTTCGGCCCGACATGCAGGACCTGCGCCTGAACAAATCCGGCGACCCGGCGGAGCGCGCGCGAGCGCTCCAGTCCGCCGACGTGGTGGCGGCGACCACCGCGACGTGTGGCTCGCGGGTGATGCGCGAACAGGAGTTCGACGTGGTGCTCGTCGACGAGGCGAGCCAACTCACCGAACCGGACACGCTCGCCGCCGTCAACCGCGGCGACCGGTTCGTGCTCGTCGGCGACCACGAGCAACTCCCGCCCGTCGTGCGCTCTGGCGGCCGCCTCTCGAAGTCGCTGTTCCAGCGACTCTACGAGACCCACCCGGAGGCCTCGGTGCTGCTCGACCAGCAGTACCGGATGAGCCAGCGCATCCAGGCGTTCTCCTCGCGGGAGTTCTACGACGGCCAACTGCGCCCGGCGACCGGCGAGGTGGCGGGCCAGCGACTCGCCGACGTGGGCGTGGAGACGGGCGGAGACGAGTTCGTCCGCGACGGGGTGTCCTTCCACGACGTGCCGGGCACCGACGACGCGCACGTCGACTCCGAGGAGGGCGAGCGCGTCGCTGAAATCGTCGAAGCGTACGTCGACGCAGGGCTGGCTCCGGGAGACGTCGGCGTCATCGCGCCGTTCCGCGCGCAAGTGGCGGAAGTCGGCCGGCTGGTCCCGGAGGGCGTGGCGGTCGACACGGTCGACCGGTTCCAGGGCTCCTCGAAGGAGGTCATCGTCGTCTCCTTCGTCGCGACGGGCGACCTCGACGGCCCCATCTTCGAGGACCACCGGCGCGTGAACGTCGCGCTCAGCCGGGCGAAGAAGAGCCTCGTGCTCGTCGGCGACGAGGCCGCGCTGCGGTCGGAACCCCTCTACGACCGGATGGTCGACTGGGCGAGCATCCAGTAGCGCCCACCAACGCCCACCGTGTCGACAGTCCGTACAGTTATCGTCGGCCCCCGCTATCGGTGACGCATGACCGAGGTCGACGGAGACAGAACCGGAGCCGACGAGGAGAGCGAGCAGATGGGCGCGTACGTCGGCGTCGGCATGGCAATCGGGGTCGGGCTCGGGACCGCGCTCGGCGTCGCGTTGGACAACCTCGCGCTCTGGATGTCGGTCGGCCTGTCGATGGGAGTGGCGTTCGGCGTCGCGCTCGGCGCCGGTGACGAGTGAGGTCAGTCCTCGACCTGTTCGCGGACGCGCTCGTGGAACTCCCGCAGCACGGCGTCCTCGTCGTCGGCGAGCACCACGTCGCTCGCGGAGAGCGTCGCCAGCCCGAAGGATAGGGGGGACGGCGACCGGAGCGTCGTTTCCGTGACTTCGACGTCGCCGTCGCGGACGCCCGCCAGCACCTCGCGGACGCCCGCGAGGTCGAGTTTGTCCTCGATTAACTCCCGATAGGTCTCGTCGATGACGGCGAAGTCCTCGAGTTCCTCGGCGAACCCGAGTAGCATCTCGCTGGCGACCTGTTGCTTGCTCGCGGACTTCTCGTGGCCCTTGTAGCGCTTCAGGACGAGCAGCGAGCGCGTCGCGTCGATGCGGAAGTACCGCTCCAGCAGGTCGGTGCCGTCGAGCGCGTCCCGGAGGTTCGCGCGCACGCTCTCGGGGTCCGTCTCGCGGAGCAGTCGGGGCACGTCCACCTTCCGGTTGAGGGGCATCGCGAGCGTGAAGCCGTTGTCGGCGACGGAGACGGCGACGTTCGCGTTCGCCTCGTTCGCACACCGGTACGCGAGCAGACGGGAGAGGCCGTCGTTGAACCGCCGGCCGTAGGGCGTGCGGACGTGGTAGCGCCGCCGGTACTCGTCGCGGTCTTTCACCTGCTCGATTGCGATGCGGTCCTCGGTGCTGACGCTCTCCGTACCTGCGTACTCGATTTGGTGGTCGTACATCCGGGCGAGCGCCCTGACCGCGTTCCCGTCGACGGGGAACTCGCGCAGCCACCGGCGCACCGCGGCCGCCCCGCCTTGCGCGTGTTTCTCCACGAGTTCGGACTGGAAGCGCGCGATTTCGCGGCCGAGGTCGTAGGAGAGGGGGAGGCGCTCGGAGAACCACGACGGCACCGTCGCGCGCTCGCTCGTCCGGTCGACGTACACCTTCGACCCGCGCCGGTACCGGTACGCGAACCGGTCGCCGCCGAGCACGAACACGTCCCCGGCTTCGAGCGTGTCGAGGTAGCTCTCGTCCAGTTGGCCGACCCAGTCGTCGTCGCCGCGAACGTAGACGTTCACCGAGAAGGAGTCCGGAATCGTGCCGAGGTTCTGGAGGAGAATCGGGCGCGCGAGCCGGCCGCGCTTCCCGATTAGGGTCTCGCCCACCTCGAAGTCGGGGTAGTGGTGGGTGCCCGACGTGGGGTCGTCCGTGTCGCCGTCGTCGCCCCCCGGCGGGTCGTTCTCGTCGCGCCACACCTTCGCGTAGACGTTCCGGTCTTCGAGGCCGTCGTAGTCCGCGGTGAGATACCGGAGCAGTTGCTCGTACTCGGTCTCACTGTACTCCCGGTAGGGGTACGCCGACCGGAGCGTCGCCTTCACCTCGGCCTCCTTGAGGGGTCCCGCAATCGCCATCCCGTAGACGTGCTGGGCGGCCACGTCTTGGGCGCGCTCGGGGATGTGGACGCGGTCCACGAACCCCCGTTCGGCCTGCCGGAGCATCACCGCGCACTCCACGAGTTCGTCGCGGTCCAGCGCGACGACGCGCCCCGTCACCGTCCGGCCGGGGCGGTGGCCGGCGCGCCCGACGCGCTGGAGCAGGCTGGCGACGGACTTCGGCGACCCGACCTGCACCACCAAATCGACGTGGGGCATGTCGATGCCGAGTTCGAGGCTCGTCGACGTGGTGGTCACGTCGAGAGAGCCCTCCTTCAGTTGCTTCTCGACTTCCTGTCTGCGGTCCTTCGAGAGCGACCCGTGGTGGCAGGCCGACGCGTCCTCGCTCGCGACGCCGCGCTCCCGCAGGGTTTCGAGCACGCGCTCGGCGCCCGACCGCGTGTTCGTGAACACGAGCGTGCTGTCGTAGTCGGCTATCAGGTCGCCGAGTTCGTCGTAGAACGCGTCGTTGACCGCGCCCCGCGAGGCGTTCACCAGGTCCGGCGTCGGGCAGTGGAGTTCGAGGTCGTAGTCCCGCGCGAACCGCGCGTCCACGATTTCGCAGTCCCGCGCCGTTCGTTCGTCGTGGTCGTCTCGCGGGCGTTGTCCGCTCGCGTGTTCCGCGGAGCGTGGCTCCGCGCGCTCGAACCCGACGAGGAACCGCGCGATGTCCGAGAGCGGTTCGACCGTCGCCGAACAGCCGATGCGCGTGAACCCGTCGGCGAGTCGCTGGAGGCGCTCCAGACTCACCGAGAGGTGGGTGCCGCGCTTCGAGTCCGCGAGGCTGTGAATCTCGTCGACGACGACGTACTCCACGCTCGCCAGTTTCTCCCGGAACTTCGGCGAATTGAGGAGAATCGCGAGCGTCTCCGGCGTCGTGTTGAGGATGTGGGGCGTCTCCTCTAGCATCTGCCGGCGCTCGTAGTCCGAGGTGTCGCCGTGGCGAATCGCCTGCCGAACGTCGGTCTCGACGCCGCGGTCGGCGAGGCGCTCGGCGATGCCCGACAGCGGCTCGGCGAGGTTGCGCTCGATGTCGTTCGCGAGGGACTTCAGCGGCGACACGTAGAGGCAGTAGACCGCGTTGTCGAGGCCGTCGGCGCGCTCGCGCTCGAACAGTTCGTTCAGAATCGCCGTGAACGACGCGAGCGTCTTCCCGCTCCCCGTCGGCGCCGCGACGAGCGCGTTCTCGCCGTCCCGGACGAGCGGAACCGCCTCGCGCTGTGGCGGCGTGAGACAGCCGCCGTTCTGCTCTGGCGGCCC
This sequence comes from Halobacterium litoreum, assembly GCF_021233415.1. NCBI lineage: Archaea > Methanobacteriati > Methanobacteriota > Halobacteria > Halobacteriales > Halobacteriaceae > Halobacterium > Halobacterium litoreum. The sequence continues at coordinate 742,131 of NZ_CP089466.1, forward strand.
GAACTGGTCGACCCACCACTCGCGGACGGCGGGCGCGAGGCTCTCTAAGACCTCGCGGTCGGTCGCCGCCGGGCCGGTCAGCGCCTCCGACTCGGTCCCCATCTGGCCCGGAGTTGGGGCGCACGGGGCAAGTGTCTGACGACGATTCGAGTCCCGAGTCCCGAACGCTTACCCCCGCGGCCGCCCCGGATTCGGGTATGCGACTCACGTTCCTCGGCACCGGCTCGGCGATGCCAACCGGCGAACGCATGCAGACGGGACTGCTCGTCGAGAAGCCCGGGAGCCGCCTGCTCGTCGACTGCGGGAGCGGCGTCCTGCACACGCTCGCGCGCACCGACGTGGGCTACGAGGGCGTCGACACCGTGTTGCTCACGCACCACCACGTCGACCACGTCAGCGACCTCCTCCCGCTGTTGAAGGCGCGCTGGCTCGCCGGCGAGGAGTCCCTGACCGTCGTCGGACCGCCCGGTACGAAGGACCTACTGGACGGCCTGCTGGACGTCCACGACTACCTCCGGGGGCGCGTCGACCTCGCCGTCCGCGAGGTCGAACCCGGCGCGTTCTCCGTCGCGGGGTTCGACGTGGACGCAATCGAGACCCGGCACTCGATGGCGGGCCACGCCTACCGGTTCGACGACGAACTCGCGTTCAGCGGCGACACCGAGGCCTTCGACGGGATGGCCGAATTCGCCGAGGGCTGTTCGGCACTCGTCCACGACTGCTCGTTCCCCGACGAGGTCGACGTGGCGAACCACCCGACGCCCACCCAACTGGGCGAATCGCTGTCCGGCTCCGGAATTCCCGACCTCTACCTGACGCACCTCTACCCGCACACCGACGGCGAACACGACGCCATGACGGAATCAATCGCGGCCCACTACGACGGCGACGTCCACTTCGCCCGCGACGGCCTCTCGGTCGACGTCTAAGTCAAGCGCTCGACGTTCTCCCGCACTTCCTCGACGGTCCGGCGCTGGCGCTCCGTCGCTTCGGCCACGTCGTCCAGCGCGTCGGCGATTTCGCCCGTGCGCCGGTCCACGTCGTCGACCATCTCCGCGACCTCCTCGGTGCTCGTCGCCTGCTCGTCGGTCGCCGCCGACACCTCCTGGACGCCCGTCGCGGCCGCCTCGACCGCGTCCGTAATATCGCGCAGCGTCTCCATCGCTTCCTCCACGCGCTCGACGCCCTCCGCGATGCGCGCGTTCATCTCGTCCAGTTGCTCGACGGTCTCCTCGGTGTCGGCCTGCATGCGTTCGACCATCTCCTCGACGCGCGTGGACTGCTCGCGGGACTCCTCCGCGAGCGCCTTCACCTCCTCGGCGACGACGGCGAACCCGTCACCGGCCTCGCCCGCTCTCGCCGCTTCGATTGAGGCGTTCAGCGCGAGCAGGTTCGTCTGCTCGGCGATGTCGTCGATGACGCCGGTCACGTCCTCCACGTCCGCCGCGCGCTCCTGGAGGCGCTCTACGTCGTCGGTGACGCCGTCGGTCGCGTCGTCGATGTCGTCCATCACTTCGAGCGCGTCGTCCGCCGCGGACTCGCCGCGTCGCGCCATCTCCTCGGCGTCCTCGCTGGTCTCGCGAACGTCGTCGGCCGTCGCCGCGACCTCCTCGACGCTCGCGGACACGCTCGAAATCTCGCGGGCCACGTCGCTCATCCGGTCGACCTGCGCGTCGGTCAGCGACTGCATCTCGTCGGTCTGCGCGGCGACGTCCTCGCTCGTCTCGACCAGCGACGACAGCGGTTCCTCGACGTCCTCTGCGACCGCGCCCGCCAACTCCTGGCGGCGGTCGACTTCCGCTTGGAGGCGCTGGGCGTACGAGTCGATGTACGTGTCCATCGCCACCTGCTGGTCGAACGTCAGCAGTTTCAACATCGGCAGGAACCGCTCGGCGAGTTCCGAGACGGCGGCCTCGGCCTCCGCACCGCGGTCCTCGGTCACGTCCTCGGCGACCGCGTCCAGCAGCCCCTCGTAGTACTTCGTGTACGCCCCGAGGTAGACCTCCGGCCCGAGGTCGAGCACGTCGTGAATCTTCCCGATTCGGGCGCGCTGCTCGACGTACTCGCGGTCGTACTCGCCGCGCCCGAGGTCCCGTAGGTACTCGGTCTGCGTGCGCTTGAGCTGGTCGACGGTCTTCGTCGACCGCCCGAAGATGTCGAGTGTGCGCTCGTGGCCCTGCAGGTGGTCGTAGAAGTCCGCCACGAGGTCGTCGGCGACCGAGTCGAAGAGGGCGGATTCGTCGGCGAGGGCGTCCGCGTCGCCGGCGTCGAGGCCGGTGAACTCCTTGCGCCACGCTATCTCCTCGGCGTCCAGTCCGATGCGGTCTGCGAGTCGGTTCCCGTCGACCCCGCGGCGGACCTCCTCGTCCACCTGCGGGGCGTCGTCTGCTGCCATACGGACGCTCTCTCGCTCCCCGACTTATGGGTTGGCCCCGATTACAATATTTGAGAGTCAGTCGAGGCGGTATCGCAGGACGGCGCCGATGCCGCCGAGGTTCCGTAACTGCTCGCCGGGCGCGAACTCGTGGCTGAACACCGTCACGCTCCCGCCCTGTCGTTCCACCTTCGTCACGAGGTCGTTGACGTCCACGTCCCAGTCGCCCTCGCCGGCGCGCTCCACGCGCAGGCGCTCGTCCAGAATCAGGAGGTCCTCGACGGCGCCGAACTCCACTGCCTTCTCGACTTCCTCGATACCGTAGGCGGCCTTCCCGTCGGTCGCCATCTGCTCGGTGAGTTCGTCGATGAGTTCGGACTCCTCGGCGATGCGCGTCTCCTCTTGGACGTCCTCGACGGCGCCGCGCTTGAGCACCTCGTGGACGCCCCGGCCGCCCGCCGCGCTCGTGTCCACGACGGTAATCTTCGACACCAAATCGGGGTACTCCTCCTCGATGTAGTCGAGGGCGTCCTGCTTCGTGAATCCGGGGCCAGCGAGGATGATTGCGTCCGCGTCGAGGTGCCCGAGCGCGCTCCCGAGTTCGTCGAACAGCTCCTCGCGGGACCGGGAGTACTCGCCTTTCCCGGTCGTCCCCGTGAACGACCCGTACTCGTCGATGCCGTACTGCGCGACGACGTGGATGTACGCCTCGCCCTCCTCGACGGTGGCGATGGCGACCTCCGGCTGGTCGGTCGCCTCGACGGCCTCGTTCAGGCGCTCTATCTGGTCGGGCTTCCAGACCTTCTCTATCTCTATCTCCTCGCGCTCCTCGACGTTCAGCGTGTGGTGGAGGCCGAGTTGGTCCTCCCGCGAGCAGTCCGCGATGGTGCCGGAGACGCGGAGGCGATTCGAGAACTTGTGGAACTCCACGTCCTCCACGTCGATGGTGACGAACATGTGCTCGCGCTCCCCGCCCGTATCCCGCATCTGGTCGTCGTTGCGCTGGATGCGGCGGTGGGTGTCCCCCGCCACGAGGTCGCCGGGTTCGAGGACGTACGCGAGGTGCCAGAGGTCGTCGAGGCTCTCCGGGACGAGCGTGATGCGCTCGCCGCCGCCCTCGACGCCGCGGCGCTCCTTCAGTTGCATACCTCCACGGACGCCCCCGAGAAGAAAAGACCCTCCCCTTCGGGGCGGCGGCGCCTCACTCGTCGCGCACGCCCTCGACCGCCGGGAGGCGAATCTCGATGGGGTCGTCCCCGCACGCCACGACGAGGTCGCCGCCCGACTTCGCGACGGTCCACTCCAGGCACCACAGCGCCAGCCCGTCGGCGTGGTTCAGCGGCGTCTCCTCGCCCTCGCCGACCACCTCCACGTCCAGGTCCGGCAGGCCGTCGGCGTCGTCGGCTATCGTGACGACCACCGACTCGGCGTCGCGCTCCGGGTTCGAGCGCTCCCGGCGGACCGAGACGTCGACGGCCACCGCGCCGTCGTTCGCGTCGACCAACTGCTCGACGACGTCGGCCACCGCCCCCGGTAGCGTCGGCACCGCCACCGCGACCGCGTCGGCGTCGCCGGTCACGTCGACCGACGCGTCAGACCGCGACTCGGCGACGTCGCGGAGCGCGCCGTCGAGCGCGTCGACCACCCGCAGCGGCCCCGGATTCGCGTTCTCCTCGGCGAGCAACTGCTTGATTCGCTGCGTGCGGTCGGATATCGCGGCCAACTCGAGTGCCGTCTCGCGCACGCCCTCGAGTTCGGCCCGCAGTTCGTCGTCCTCGACCCGTTCGGCGACCAGCGCCACGCGCCCCGCGACGACGTTCACGTCGTTCCTGACGTTGTGCCGGAGCACGCGGTTCAGCACGCTCACCATCGCCGACCGCTCTTCGAGGGCCGCGTTCGACGCTTCCAGTTCGTCGCGGGTCTCCCGTATCTCCTCGATTCGGCGCCGGAGCGTGTCCCGCGTGTTCGCGAGCGTGCGGTTCAAGTCCCCGAACTCGTCCGGGCGGTCCGTGTCGAAGTCCACGTCGTACTCGCCGTCCTCGATGCGTTCGGCGCGCGAGGACAGCGACGCCAGCGCGCCCCGCACGTCGGCGCCGACGACGGCGACGACGCCGAGGAGGCCGGCGAACGCGAGGACGCCGACCAACCCGATCCACGTCCGCGCCCGTCGAGCGATGGCGTACGCTTCGCTCTCGGGCGCGTGCTCCACGACGACCCAGTCGGTCCCCTCGACGGGCGCGAACGCCGCGACGTACGACGCTCCGTCGTCTGCTGACCGCTCGTATCTCGCGTCCGCGACGAACCCGGACTCGCCGTGTAGTCCGCGGCTCACCGAGGGCGCACGCAGCGTCTGTGGCAGGTACTGCTGGAGCGTCGCGTCGCGGTCGTCCGCGAACACCACGGTGCCGTTCGAGTCGACGACGCGCGTGAACCCGCCGTCGACCGGGTGTTCGAACCGCTGGAAGACGCTCGCCGCGTCGACGGCGACGACCAGCAGGTGGCCGGGCGTTCCGCGAATCGGCGTGACGAGCCCGACGACCGTCGTGCCGGTCGCCGTCTCGTAGGGTCGGGTGATGCGCACGTCGTCGAAGTCGCGGAACGCGAATTCCTCTTCCCACGGCAGGTCGGCGACCGGCGTGCCCTCCAGCGACCGGCGCGCGCTCGTCTGGACGGTGAGGTTCCGGCGGTCGACGACGTACGCGTTCTCGATGTCGGCTTCCTGCCTGTCGGCTCGCTGCGTCCGGAGGTACGCCCTGACGGCGTCGGCGTCGCCGGTCTCGTACACCGGGTGTTCGGAGAGGACGCGCGCGACCAGGCGGTTCTGACTGCTCCACTCCGTGAGTTCGTCCGCCTCGGCGTTTGCGGCCGCCGTCATCGATTGCTCGACGTTGTCCTCGAGGAGACCGCCGAGTTGGAAGTAGAGGCCGACCGTGGCCGCCGCGACGACGAGCAACGCGACGAGCAGCGCCGCCGCGAGCTTCCGGCGGTAGGACGCGGCGACCGCGGCGACGACGCGCCGGACGACGGGCAGCGACCGGAGCGTCTCGCGCACGGTCACACCCCCGACAGGTGGGACGCCGCCACCGCCGATGGCGGTTCGCCGTCCACCAGCACGCGGCGGTTCAGTCGTCGCATCGTCGCCTCGTCGAGTGACGCCGCGACCGGCGCGAGGGCGTCGAAGACGTCGGGGTTCGCGGCGACTGTCTGGGCGTGTGCCGTCGGCGACGGCTGGTAGGGCAGGAAGTACGTGCGGTCGTCGTCGAGTACCACCAGCGACTCGCGTTCGAGTTGCGGGTCGGTCGCGAAGCCGCTCGCGACCGACGCGTCCCCGTTCGCGACGAGTTCGTACGTCAGCCCGACGGACGTGACGACGAAGCCGCCGGACTCCAGTTCGGCTTGCGTCCCCGCGCTGACGCCGTAGTGGTCGAGGACGCCGCGCCACGCGTCCCGACGGTGGTAGAAGTCCTCGTTCACCGCGACGCCGAACGACGTGCGTCCGTCGGCCACGTGGGTCGCGAACTCGCTCAGCGTCGTCACGTCAGTCCGGTCGCTCCACGCGCGGTCGGCGACCAGCACGTACTCGTTGGAGAACGGCGCGGGTTCGGCCATCCGAAGGCCGCGTTCGCGGGCGTCGGCCGCGACGCGCTCGTAGAGGCGTCGGGGGTCGGTCACTCGCTCCGCGCGCCGGGGCGGCAGGCGACTCCACGCGGTTCCCGTGTACTCCCAGTAAACGTCCTTTACGCCCGCCGCCGTCGCGGTCCAGTTCTCACTGGAGGTCCCGTAGCCGATTTCGTCGACGGCCTGCACGCCGTCGACGTCGCGGAGCCGGTGGTACGCGAGATAGCCGAGAATCCGCTGTTCCGCGAAGGGCTTCGACCCGACGCGGACGTTCGTCACCGACTCGCGTTCGGCGCGGTTCTCGCCACAGCCGGCGAGGGCGCTCGCCACCGCGACGCCGCCGGCAGCCCCGAGTCGTTCGAGGTAGCGCCGGCGAGTCGGAGGCATATTGACACGAGTTGGCACGCATCACGGATATATCCTCCTACTAACGTGACTGGCCCGTCAGCGCGCTCGTTCGACCGTGGCACTCGCGCCCCACCCGAAACAGGCGAACGCGAACACCTCGCAGTAGACGGCGAGCAGGTAGCCGACGAGGTAGTCGCCGAGCGCGCCGGCGGCGACTGCGGCCGCCGCGAGACCGCCGAGGCCGGCCGCCCAGCGCGTGAAGTACCGGGCATCACCGAGCGTGCGTCCGATTCGCTCGCGGTCGAAACCGGCGCGCAGGGACTCCGAGACCGAGGCGTGGACGACGCTCGCGGGCGCGACGTAGACGATTGGCAACAGCAATCCGAGCAGGCCGGCGGCGAGCAACGCGACGGGCGCGGCGGGCACGTCGGTGCCCGACGGGAGGACGAGGGCGCCGAGCGCGAGCACGCCGGCCACCGGGACGGCGTACGCCGCCAGCACGAGCGAGACGCGGAGCGCGTCGCGGGAGACGCCCTCGGCGTCGAGCGCCGGCGGGTCGTCGCCGCGTGCGGCAGAGCGCGCGACGCCGCCGAGCACCCCGACCATCCAGACGAGCGGGACGACCGGGAGGACGAGCGCGTGCAGGAGGTGGAGAATCCACCCGGCGAGGTAGCGCGTCTCGGCGTCGCCCGCGAGCGGGTACCACAGGGCGTCTCGCATCAGTCCCGGATGCGACTGCCGCCCGGCGGCATGTACTTCTGAATCTCGTCGGGGCTGGCGACCTTCCGGACGAACGAGTCGTCCGCGAAGCGCTCCCGGAACTCCCGGTAGATGCGCTTGGCGGCGTCGCCCTGCGCGTACCGCCCGGGCTCGATTTCGATGTGCGTCTCGACTTGGTCGACGACGGCGTCGATGGGGCCGCCGAGGACGCGCGTGTGCGGTTCGCAGGCGATGCCGACCGCCCACTCCGCGGGCAGGTCGCGGAAGTACGTGCGGTCGCCCCGGACCGCGAACCCGCCCTTCTCTAAGTACTCGCCGGACTCCGGCGTCTTCGACACCTGGTCGGGGCTGACCATGTAGGCGTCGCCCGCGCCGCGGCCGTCCTTCCACACCGACGAACAGCAGACCGCGAACTGCGCGGCCTGCCGCTTGCTCGCCTCGGGCACCTCGATGTCGTTCGAGGGTTCGCTCGGCGCCGACGTCTTCAACACCGTGATGGGGCCGCCGTGGGCCTGCGAGTGGAAGAAGCGGTCGTAGCGGTCCATGTAGTTCTTCACCAGTTCCTCGTTCTGGTCGGCGTTCCGACCGCCCAACACGAGGAACCCCTCCGAGGTTCGGAACCACCGGAAGCGCTCGTACCACTGCTCCTGTTTGCGAATCGGAATCGACGCGCGCGAGAGCCAGTCGACGTCCTCGTCTTCCTCCTCCTCGTCGCGTTCTTCCTCGGGTTCGGCCTCCCACTCGTCGCGCCGTTGCTTCGCGGCTTCGAGGTCCTCGCGGGTGTTCTCGATGGCGGCGCGCGCGCCCTCCTTCTTCTCCTCGATGCGCTTGGCCTCCGTGTAGAGGCGGTCGGCGTTCTTCTCCACGCCGTCCTCCGGGCGGAGTTCGATGGTGTGGTCGTCGACGCGCACGCGGACGGTTCCCTCGGCCTCGTTCACGCCCGCGAACGCGTCCGCGCCGGGCACGTCGCCCTTCGCGTCGTCGAGGGTGTCCGCGATGTCCTGCCACGCGTGGCCGGCCTCGCGGGCGTCCCGCACCGTCGACAGCAGGTCGTCCACGAGGTCGTAGTGGCCGTACAGCGCTTCGGCCTTCTCGCGCTCCGTCTCGGCCTGCGCCTCGAAGTCCTCGATGGCCTGCTCTTGCTGTTGGATGATGCGTTTCTGCTTCTCGATTTCGGCCTCGAAGTCGGGCCGGGTGGCGGCCTCGCCGCCCTCCTCCTCCTCGGTCGTATCGAGGTTCGTGAAGTAGTCGTCGAGCGCGTCGTTGAAGTTCTCGAACGCCTCGCTCGGGCGGTCGGCGTACTCCTCTAGGGCCATCGGCGTCACGTCCACGCGTTCGCCGCGGTCCTCGCCGTCCTCGCCCGGTTCGTAGTAGACGCGGGGGTCGAGGTCGCCCGCGCGGATGGCGTCCAGCAGGCGCTCGCTCGCGTCGTAGAGCGCCCGGAAGTCGTCCTCCGTGGCCGCCTCGATGTCCTTCGTCTTCTCGACGCCCGCCCGCGTGCAGAGTTCCTCGGCGTACAGGCCGCCGAAGTTCAGTTGCGTCGCGAGCGTCCGCACGAGGTCCGTGTCGGAGTCCCGCATCTTCGCCGCGAACGCCTCGTAGTCCAAGTCGAGGGGGTTCACGCGGGCGCTCGGGAAGCCGTACTGGCTCCCCGGCGCGACGGTCCGGGACTGGAGGCGCACGGTGTCCAGACAGTCCACGACCTCGCCGTTCTGGTCGAGGACGGCGACGTTCCCGTCCCCGAACAGTTCCGCGACGATGGTGGTGTCCTGGTCCTCGCGTCGGAACTCGAACTCCAGAATCCGGTCGAAGCCGTGCTGGCGCACCTCGTGGAAGTCCGCGCCCGACAGCCGATTCCGCAACATCTTCGCGAAGTTCGGCGGTCGACCCGGCGCGTCCGGCACGTGCTCGGGGGCGGCGACGTGTGCGCGCTTCGTGTCACCGACCTCGACGAGGAGTTCCACGCGCCCCCGGTCGAAGTCCCGCATCTTCAGGCGGACGAGGTCGTCCCCGTAGAGGTAGACTTTGTCGACTTTCGCCCCCTGCAAGCCGTTGAGTTCCGCCGTGAGGGCGACGAGGTCGACGCTCGTCAACTCCCGCTTCTGGTCCATGAACACCCCCTTGTGGGCGGGCCGGCGTTTGCCTTACGATTGGGGCGCCCGCCGACTCGGGGCTCACCCCAGCGTCACGTCGAGGTACAACATCACGACGACACCCGCCATCAGCCCGAGCGTCGCGACTCGCTCGTGGCCGTTCGCGTGCGTCTCCGGTACGATTTCGTCGCTGATGACGAACAGCATGCCGCCCGCCGCAAAGCCCATCGCGTACGGCAGCACGGCGCCCGAAACGGTGACCGCCCACGCGCCGAACAGACACAGCGGAATCTCCACGATACCCGCCCGAATCCCGGTGAGCGCGGCGTACGTCGTGCGGTCGAACCCCGCGTTCACCGCGGCGACAGACACCGCGAGCCCCTCCGGGATGTTCTGGACGCCGATGGCGAACATCAGCGCCAGCGCGTCCCCGAGGTTCCCGCTCCCGAACCCGACGCCGACCGCCAACCCCTCCGGCATGTTGTGGATGGTGATAGCGACGATGAACAACAACAGCGGCGCCAAATCGCGCTCCGAAACCGTCTGGTCGGCGCGCCGCCGGCCCGTGATGAGGACGTGGACGTGGGGCACCCAGCGGTCCGCGCGGTCCAACAGCGCGACGCCGAGTACGATGCCCGCGATGACCTCCAGCACGCCGTTGTGCCCGCCGAGTTCGATGCCGGGGAGGATGAGACTCGTGAAACTCGCGGCGAGCATCACGCCCGCCGCGAACCCGAGCGCGCCGTCCAGCGACCGCTGGCTGGGGTCGCGCCACACCACCACCAGCAGCGCGCCGAGCAGATTCAGGCCCGCGATGACGACGCCGCCGACCAGCGCCTGCATCAGGGGGTCGGTGCCGACGACGTCCACGAACCACGATTCGAGCACGCCTGCTTTGTCGGGAGACGCCACATTAAATCCGCCCGTCGACCCGAGTCGATCGCCGAACCGACCCGCCGAACGACCGCGTTCCAAAACGGCTACACGCACCCAGTCGCAACGGACGCCAATGACCGACTCGCTGTCCGTCCTCCTGACCAACGACGACGGCATCGAAGCGCCCGGTATCCGCGCGCTCTACGACCGCCTCGACGACGCCCACGACGTCACCGTCGTCGCGCCCGCCCGCGAGCAATCCGGCTCGGGCCAGACCCGCACCTACGACACCCTCGACTACGAGGAACGCGAGCGCGGCTACGCCGTCCACGGCACCCCCGCGGACTGCGTCGGCGTCGCCGTCGCCGCCCTCGACATGACGCCCGACGTCGTCGTCTCCGGCTGTAACGACGGCCCGAACCTCGGCGCGCACATCCTCGCGCGCTCGGGCACCATCGGCGCCGCCATGGAAGCCGCGTTCCTCGGCATTCCCGCCGTCGCCGCCTCGATGTACGACTGGGAGTTCGACCCCGCCGGCGACTGGGAACCCACGTACGACCAATTCACACTCCCCGCCGACGCCGTCGCCGACATCCTCCCCGAGTTCGTCGCCGGCGACCTGCTCCCCACCGCCGACTACCTCTCGGTCAACGCTCCCGCCACCGAGTACGCCGACGACCCGGTCCAGCGCGTCACCCGCCCCACCGAGGAGTACGAACTCCAGGCCGAGTTCACACAGGACGGCATCGACGTCGAAGACCGCTTCTGGGACCAGTTCCTCGACCAAAATATTCCGGACCCCGCCGGCACCGACCGCCACGCCTGCGTCGACAACGAGGTTTCGGTCTCCCCGCTCACCGTCCCCCACGCCATCGCCGACGGCGCGACGGTCGGCGGGCTACTCTAACCCACTTTTTGCGCTGCGGGGGTGGCCTGCGGCCACCCCCTCGGCAAAAACTTGGGGAAAAAGCCCCGTCGCACCCCCTACCGGGGGTGCTCGGCGCCAGCGCGCTTCGCGCGCTGTGAACCGCGTCGCTCGGGCTTTTCAAGCCGCTCGCTCGCGGATGCTTCACGACTAATTGGTCGGCCGGCCGGGCTAGCGTTCGCGGACCGAGCGGTCCGAAGGACCCGGAAGGTCCGCGATTCACCGCGAGCCGTCGGCTCGCGGGCGCGAGGACGACCACCGGGAGGACGACGCGCTTTTTCCGCAAGTTTTTGCCGAGTGAGGGGCGCGCTCTGCGCGCCCCTCACGCAGCGCAAAAAGTGCGTCTCAGGGGAAGGGATGGAACGGTTTGTCTAACCGCGGCTGGAACCCCATCTCTCGGGGAATTTCCTTGGCGCGCTCGCCGAAGAACGGCTGGTCGACGAACAGCGGTTGGGCGTCGGGCACGAGGACGCGGACGGCTTCGAAGCCGGCGCGCTCTACGTCCCGGGGCGTGAGGCGGGCGGCGTAGGCGTCGAGGCCGGCGTCCGCGAGCGCGTCGAGGACGGCGTCGAGTTCGGCGGCGCCCTCGGGTGGGTCGTCCGGGCCCACGTCACTCGCGGCGATGGTGGTGTCGGGGTCGACGAAGCCGCGGACTTCGCGCGGGAAGTCGGCGTACTTGCCGATGGCGCCGTCCTCCTCTGGGGCGTCGTCGCGGCCGATAGCGCGGAGTTCCATCCAGTTCTGGAGCGCTTCCGCGAGCGCGGAGCGCGCGGCGGCGTCGGCGTCGAGGTCGGCGGCGGACCCGAGCGCGAACCGCGGCCAGTCGTCGCGGTGGACGGCGACGGCGACCACGGGCACGTCCACGTCCTGCGTGCAGAGCAGGGCCGTCACGTCGAGGTTCTCGGCGCCGGCGTGCTTCTCGAGTTCGGCGAAGCCGTCGTCGTCGACGGCGAGGCCGAGCGGGTCGAACGTCGAGTACCACGAGAGCATCGTGGCGTCGCGTTCGACTGTCTCGTAGAGCCCCGACAGCAGGGCTTCAGTCCCCGAATTGCCGAGGCCGAGGCCGGTCGTGATGGCGGGGCCGGTCGACCCCTCGGGCGGCGGGAAGACGACGCGGTCGGCGGGGAGGAGCGCGTCGCCCCCGGTCTGCAGGTGTTCGCCGCGCACCCATTCGAGCGCGTCCGACGCGCTCGCGCCCTCGGGGCGGACGAACGCCTCGGGAGAGACGGCGTTCTCGTCGTCCGCGGACGCCGACTCGAAGTCGCGTTCGCGGTAGACGCCGGCGCTGTACCGTTCGAGGCCCTCGCCGACGGCTTTCATGTAGGCGGCGTTCCAGTCGGCGTCGACGCCCGCGGCCTGCGCGGCGGCGTCGGCGTCGCTGAACCCCGAGGTGTCGCTGGTCATCGCGAGGTAGTAGGGTGCGGGGAACGACTCGCGCTCGCCGACCGCGGTCAGCAGCCCGATTCGGTCGTCGACGAGCGGTTCGGCCGCTGCGAGCGCGGCGTCGAGGCTCCGGGGTTCGGCGTCCCGGCGCACGTCGCGGTCGGGGCGGTCGCCGCAGTCGCAGTTCGGCACCGGCGCGAGCGAGCGCTCGGCGTGCGGGAGTTCCACGACGGTCCCGGGGACGACGTCGCCGGCCAGCGCGTCGGTCGCGAAGCGGCCGGCGTGCGCGCCGGCGAGGCGGACCGCCGACCGCTCGGCGGACGGCGACGCCGCGCGCTCCTGGTCGGTGGCGGCGACGCGGTGAGCCAAACACTCGAAACACGGCCCCTCCGGCGCGAGGACGGAGACGCCGGCGTCCACGCCCGCCAGCGGTTGGCCGCCGAGGCCGCCCACTTCGACGGCGATGAGGGGCGTGCCACCTTCTCTCGCGTGGTCGTTCGCGGCCCGGAAGCCGCCCGCGCCCGCGACGCCGACGACCACCGCGAGGTCTGCGCCCGCGACGCCCGCCACGTCGGTCGATTCCACGGCCGCGTCGGCGTCCCCGAGCGCGGCACGAACCGCCTCCACCGCGGGCCCGTCGCCGACGACGGCGACGGTCACGGCGAACCCTCCGAGTACATGGCTACGCGGAGGCGGGACGGCGGGAAAACAGTACGGGGTTCGGGAGAGCGTACCGCGCGGGGACGAACGGGACGGCTTACGCGAGGACGGACTGTGCCGTGTTCGCGAGTTCCGAGGCGGAGGCGTCTTCGAGGCGCTCGTCCGCGAGTTTCAGGCGGAGGCGCGGGCGACCCACGTCGATGGGGACCTTCTCGGTGTCGATGAGACCGAGGTCCTCGAGTTTCGTCTTCGTGCGGGAGAACGTCGCTTTCGACGCGATGCCGACGTCCTCGCCCCACTTGCTGATGTCGTAGAGGAGTTCGCGGTTCTTCGCCGCGACGAGCAGGCTGATGGTGACCTCGTCGAGGCCGTCGCCGTCGCCGCGGGCGGTCTCCAGCGAGGAGAGGACGCCCTCGAAGTCGTCTTCGACCTCGGGGCTGATTTCGTCGTCGAGGCTCTGACGCACGCGGTCGATGGCGGGCGTGCGGAGGTTGTACGCCTCGGCGGCGTCCCAGTCGTCGCCGATGGCGTCGTAGGCGGTCGTCGCGAACTCGTCGTCGTCGGTGGCGAGGCCGCCGACGAGGCCGCCGGCTTCGAGGAGCGCGACGGTTCGGTTCGCCGTGACGAGCATCGAACTCCGGGCGTCGTCGTCGAGGACGCGGAGTTCGAGGTCGCCGGCTTCGACCAGGTTCGCCGTGTTGCTCGCGACGATGAAGTCACCCATCACGTCCTTGAGGGTGCTCTCGTCGCCGAGGAGGCGGATTTCGGGGAGGTCGCCGTCGAAGCCGTTCCCCGCTTCGACGAGTCGTTCGATGGTGCTGGCGGCCGGATTCACGACGAACAACTCGCTCGGCTCGCTCTCGAAGACGGCCGCGAGGACGTCCTCGACGCTCGTACCCAGAAGATTCGATGGCATCTATGAATGCGGATAGGGAATCTATCTATTTAATTTTACCGGCTCCGGAGAGCGTAAAACGCCGATAGGAGCCGCCTACCGCAGGAAACCGAGGGGGTGGTCGGCGTCGCCCTCTCACTCCCGCAGTGTGGCGGCGGCTTCGTCCGCCCAGTAGAACGTCCCGTCGACGACGGCCGGCTGGTCGGTGCCGTCGAGGAACGCGGCGGCGTCCGCGGCGGACGCGGTGAACTCCGCGGGGTTGCCACAGAGCCGCGGTCGGTCGGCGAGGCCGCCGTCGAGTTCGTAGTGGTCGCCGTGGCCGCTCCCCGCGAGGTGGCGCCACGACACCCGGTAGTCGCCGTCGGGCTGACTGGTGAGGTACGCCACGCGGGCGTCGCCCTCGTCCGTCCGCGAGAGCGTCTGCGTGCCGTCCCCGACGACGGCGTAGTCCTTCCCCATCCTGATGCGGCGGCGCGCCAGTCGGAGCGCCGTCTCGATGGGGAAGCCGTTGACGAGCAGGCGCGCGAACGCGGTGCCGACCTTCGCGGCCTGCTCGTCGAGCACCTTCCGGAAGGTCACGGCGCCCGCGACGCTCCCGCGTTTCACGAGGTCGAGACCCTCGTAGTAGGAGCCACACGCGTTCAGGAAGAACGTCTCGACGTTCGTCTCGTCGAGGTCGGCGAGCGCGAGGTGGCCGTCCGCACACCGGAGGCCGTCGACCTCGCAGTGCCCGATGTAGTGGACGAACTCGTGGTGGGACTCGAAGACGCCCGCGAGTTCGTCCCGCGTGAGCCCTTCGTGGAGCGAGACGTCCATCGGGAACGACTGCGCGCGGGCGGCGTAGATGTCAGCGACGGCGTCGTGTTCGCCCGCCATGCTGTCGTCGTTCAACACGACCGCGACGGACATCTCGTCGTCGTCCCGCCGGAGGTACCGGAGGTGGTTCCGGTAGGCCGCGGGGTGCGTCTTGAACACGTCGATGGGCGCGCCGTCGGCGAGCCAGCCCTGCGTGCGGCCGGGACGGGCTTTCGGTTTCAGCATTTCGACGGTCGCGACGGGGCCGGGCGCGCCCCGGTAGAAGTCGTCGAGGGACCGCGACACCAACTCCTGTTTCTCGAGTGTGGCGGTCTCCGGCGGGAACACGAACGCGAGGCGGTCGAGCAGGAACGGCAGCACGCGGACGTGTCCGAGGTTCGGCGCGGCGTGCATCGCCAGCGGCCACTCCGGGAACCGGTCGGCGACGCGGTCGAAGGGCACGTCGAGGTAGCGACGCAGGCGCTCGTCGGGCGACGCGTCGTAGGCGGCCCGCGGGTCGAACTCGAGGTCGGCGAGCGCGTCGCGTTCGGCGAGTCTCGGGTCGCCGTTCGGGCCGGCGGAGCGCGCCACGCAGTCCAGCCAGAAGACGCGCGCGAGCGTCTCCGGAACGTCCGCGGTGAGCGCGTCGAACGCCAGCGAGACGCCGACGTCTGGCGCGCGAAGTCGCGGCGTGACGTTGGCTTCGACTGCCACGTCGGCGCCGAGGTAGTACGCGAGCGGCGCGGTCACGAACAGCGCGCGCAGCGACCGCGGCACCACCAACTCGATGCCCGTCTCCGGGGTGGCGTCGGCGACGCTCGCGGGCACGTCCACCGCGTCACCGAACGCGAAGGACGGCGGGTGGGCGCGCATCGACTGCGTCGCGCGGTCGGGCGTCGTCGTGCGGTGGGCGGCGGCCGCGTGTTCGAGCGCCGTCGCGACGCCGTCGAGGGTCTTCGGGATGGTGACCGTGGCGCTGGGCGCTCGTGCTCGCTCCCCGTTGACGCCGGCACCGTCGGGCGGTCGGGCGTCGGTCTGTTCCCCCTGGGTCACGCACCCCCGGTGTTTGCCGACGGGCCATATATTTCTGTCGAGGAGTCGCGTGAATTAGTCGCCATCGGTAGACCTATTGGGGCCCCTGTGGGTTCTAGTCACATGAGCGACTACGAACGCGTGCGGGAGGTAGACCCCGCCGTCGCGGACGCGCTCGTCGGCGAACGCGAGCGACAGAACGGCACGCTGGCGATGATTGCGAGCGAGAACCACGTCAGCGAGGCCGTGATGGAAGCCCAGTCGAGCGAACTCACGAACAAGTACGCCGAGGGCTACCCCGGCAAGCGCTACTACGGAGGCTGCGAGTTCGCTGACGACGTGGAGGAACTCGCCATCGAGCGCGCGAAGGAACTGTTCGGCGCGGAGCACGTGAACGTCCAGCCCCACAGCGGGTCGTCGGCGAACATGGCCGTCTACTTCGCGACGCTGGAGCCCGGCGACAAGATTCTCTCGCTGGACCTCACCCACGGCGGCCACCTGAGCCACGGCCACACCGCGAACTTCGCGGGCCAACTGTACGACGTGGAGCACTACGAGGTCGACGCCGAGACGGGGCGCCTCGACTACGACTCGCTCCGCGAGAAAGCCGAGTCCTTCGACCCGGACATGATAGTCTCGGGCTACTCGGCGTACCCCCGCGAGGTCGAGTGGGAAGAGATTCAGGCGGCCGCGGACGCCGTGGACGCGCTCCACACCGCAGACATCGCGCACATCACGGGGCTCGTCGCGGCGGGCGAGCACGCCTCGCCGGTCGGCGTCGCGGACTTCGTGACGGGGTCGACCCACAAGACGATTCGCGCGGGTCGCGGCGGCATCATCATGTGCGACGAGGAGTTCGCGGGCGACGTGGACTCGGCGGTGTTCCCCGGTGCGCAGGGTGGCCCGCTGATGCACAACATCGCGGGGAAGGCGGTCGGCTTCGGGGAAGCGCTCGAACCCGAGTTCGAGGCGTACGCCGAGCAGGTCGTGGAGAACGCGAAGGTGCTCGGGGAGACCCTACAGGACCACGGCTTCTCGCTGGTCTCGGGCGGCACCGACACTCACCTCGTGCTCGTGGACCTCCGGGACTCCCACCCGGACATCTCGGGCGGCGACGTGGAGGAGGAACTCGAAGCGGTCGGCATCGTGTTGAACGCGAACACCGTGCCCGACGAGACGCGGTCGGCGTTCGACCCGTCGGGAATCCGCGCCGGCACGCCCGCGCTCACGACCCGCGGCTTCGACGCCGAGGCGATGGAGACGGTCGGCGACTGCATCGCGAAGGTCATCGACAACGTCGGCGACGAGGAGGTGTACGCCGAGGTCGCGGCGACCGTCGAGGACCTCTGTAACGAGTACCCGCTGTACGAGTAGCCGGTCCGTTCCGCCGTCGTCGTTTCCCGCGGGCGGGTCGTTCCCACCGCCTTTTCTTTCGCGTTCGACGCGCACAGTCGTGGGCAGGCCGCGATTGCCGCCGCCGCGGCGAAGCAAGAACGTGTATACAATCAGGGATAGTGGAACTAAATTGGGCACGGAACCGAATATTCAAGGGCGCGTGTCCCCGACAGTCGCCCAATGACAGACGTCATCGACGGGAACGCGGTCGCCGCGTCGATTCGAGACGACCTCACGGACTCCGTGGCGACGCTGAAAGACGCCGGCGTCACGCCGAAACTCGCCACCGTCCTGATGAACGACAAGCAGGCCAGCGAGACGTACATCTCGATGAAACAGCGGGACTGCGAGGAGCTCGGCATCGGCGCAGAGGACGTGCGCATCGACCCCGACGCGCCCGCCGAGGAACTGTTCGACACCGTCGCCGACCTGAACGCCCGCGAGGACGTCCACGGCATCCTCGTGCAGGACCCGACGCCCGACCACGTCTCCGACGAACGCGTGCTCTCGGCCGTCGACCCCGCCAAGGACGTGGACGGCTTTCACCCCGAGAACGTCGGGAAACTCGTCGGCGGGAACGCCCGATTCAAGCCCTGCACGCCCCACGGCGTTCAGAAACTCCTCGAACACGAGGGCGTCGACCCCGAGGGGAAAGACGTGGTCGTCGTCGGTCGGTCGAACATCGTCGGGAAGCCGCTCGCGAACCTCCTGATGCAGAAGGCCGACGGCGGGAACGCCACGGTCACGCTCTGTCACAGCCGCACCGACGACCTCGCCGCGCACACCCGGCGCGCCGACATCGTGATTTCGGCGGTGGGCGTCGTCGACCTCGTGGACGGCTCGATGCTCTCCGAGGACACCGTGGTAATCGACGTTGGCATCAACCGCGTCGACGCGGACAACGACAAGGGCTACCGGCTCACCGGCGACGTTGACTTCGAGAGCGCAAAGGAGAAGGCCAGCGCCATCACGCCCGTCCCGGGCGGCGTCGGTCCGATGACGCGCGCGATGCTCCTCTACAACACCGTCAAGGCCGCCGGCGAGCAGGCCGGCGTCGACGTGGACCTGCCCTGAGTCGCCGTTCCCGGGTCGCCGCGACCCGGGCTTTCTTCTCGCCGCGAGACGCGTGCCACCACATGGCAGACGAACTGCGGGCCGACGCACCCCGCGAGGACGTACAGCAGATACTGGCCGCGATGGAGGCGATGGATGCCCCGGACTACCACGACCTCTCGCCGCCCGAGGCCCGCGAACTGCGCCGGGGCTTCTTCGACGCCGACGACCCGACCGCCGAGGTCGGCGCCGTCTCGGACCGAACCGTGCCCGGCCCCGGTTTCGAGATTCCCGTGCGCGTCTACGAACCGGCGAGCGACGGCCCGCATCCGGTCGTCGTCTACTTCCACGGCGGCGGCTTCGTGCTCGGGACGCTGGACTCCCGGGACCCAATCTGCCGGACGATTGCCGCGGACGCGGCGGCCGTCGTCGTGAGCGTCGCGTACCGACTCGCGCCCGAACACCCGTTCCCGGCGGCCGTCGAGGACGCGTACGCCGCCACCGAGTACGTCGCCGGGAATCCCGGCGAGTTCGACGCCGACCCCGACCGACTCGCCGTCGCGGGCGACTCCGCGGGCGGCAACCTCGCCGCGGCCGTCTCGCTCGCGGCGCGCGACCGCGACGGCCCCTACATCTCCCACCAGTCGCTGGCGTACCCCGTCACCGACCACCGCGACGTGGCCTACGACTCGAAGACGGAGAACGACGAGGGCTACTTCCTCGAATCGGAGGGCATGGAGTGGTTCGACGGCCACTACGTCGACTCGTGGGTCCACCGCGCCAACCCCTATCTGAGCCCGGTCGCCGCGGCCAGCCACGCCGACCTCCCGCCGGCGACCGTCGCCACCTGTGGCTTCGACCCGCTCCGCGACGAGGGAATCGCGTACGTCGACGCCCTCGATGACGCCGGCGTCCCGGTCACGCACCGCCACTACGACGACCTGATTCACGGCGCGATGAGTTTCGTTGCCGACCCCGTGGACACCCCGAGCGGGCGCGAGGTCTTAGCCCAGTTCGCGAGCGACCTGCGAGGCGCGCTCCACGCGAACTCGTAGTTCGCCGACAGGACTATCGCGGTCTCCGTCGTAGCCACGCCCGTGAGCCAACGCCGGAACCTCTACGTCGCCGGATTCGTCGCCGCGTCGCTCGCGTACATCTTCAACGTGCTCGCGTTCACCGGCGCGTTCGACCTGTTTCGCTGGGTCGTGTTCGCGGCGTACTTCCTCGTCGCGTTCGCGGCCTTCGAGTGGCTCATCGGATGGGCCGAGACGCTCGAAGCGTGAGAGACGTGCCGACTGCGGGCAGTCCCGCGAGTCGGTCCGAGGAGTCCCGCCCTCGGCGGGTCAGTCGTCGCTGGTCGACGCGACGCCGCCGTCGAGGACGCCCTGCGTGACCGACCGGGGCGCGTAGCGCGCCCACAGCGTAATCAGGCTCGGGAGCAGGAACACCGACACCACGAACGACGCGGTGAGCGCGAGCGACACGAGGATGGCGAAGTCCTGGAGAACCGGCGCGGGCGTGAGCAGCAACGCGAGGAACGCGCCGACCGACGTGAGCGTGCTCCCGAGGAGCGCGCCGCCGGTGCCGGTCGTCGCCTCGACGAGCGCGCCGTGGACCGACTTGCCGTCGGCGTACTCCTCGGCGAACCGGTCGCTGACGTGGATGTTGTAGTCGATGCCGAGGCCGATGACGAGGCTCAACAGCAACGCCGTGTTGACCGTCAGCGGGACGTTCAGCGCCCACATCCCGGCGACGACGAGCGCGGTCACCATCATGATGGGGACGCTCGTCACGAGACCGAGCGTCGCGCTCCCGAGCAGGAGTCGGTAGACGAGCGTCAGGAGGACGGCGACGCCAGCGAGCGCGAGCAGCAGCGTCTGGAGGATGTTCTCGGAGATGATGTCCCCGAGCACGACGTTCAGCGT
The DNA here is from genome assembly GCF_021233415.1 of Halobacterium litoreum. Lineage (NCBI taxonomy): Archaea > Methanobacteriati > Methanobacteriota > Halobacteria > Halobacteriales > Halobacteriaceae > Halobacterium > Halobacterium litoreum. The sequence continues at coordinate 762,223 of NZ_CP089466.1, forward strand.
CCCGACGCCCACGCCGACGACAGACGTCTCGCCGCCTTCGAGGGCGTCCGAGGCGTCGAGTACCGCCTGCCCCTGTTCGACGATGGTGGCGTCCGGCCGAATCGGCACGAGGACGCGCAGCGACGCGTAACCGCCGGGCGTCCGGTCGATGACGCGACTCGCCTCGTCGGGCGCCGCCGCGAACAGCGCGTCGTAGACGCTCGCGACGTCCTCCTCGGGGACGCCGTCGTCGTCCGTGTCTGCGGCCGCGAGTTCAGCCGCGAACTCCTCGTCCTCGGCGGCGACGGACGCCATCACCGTCACCGGCGACGCGACCGGAACGGTGTCGCCGCGCGTCAGCACCGCGTCGTAGTCGGCGGCCACGTCGGGCACGCGGGCGGCGGTCGCCAGCGCGTCCGGAGACGCCGCGCCGTCCGGGTGTTCTATCAGTATCGAGGAGCGCTTTCGCTCGCTCTCGGCGGCCGCCCGGTAGTTCTCGCCGACGTACCGCGCGTTGTCCCGGTACTGGGACACGTCCCACCCGATTGGGTCGGGGAGGTCTTGCTTCCACTCGGCGACGTCGGAGTTGAACTCCTGGAAGGACTTGCGTTGGAGGTCGCCCCACGCGGCGCCGCCCGCCGCGCCCGCGACGAGCGCGAGCACCAGCACGACCGGCGCCGCCCGGCGAGCGAGGCCCGCGCCGCTGGTCAGTATCGGGCGGAGCAGTCGGGTGTCGCCGAGCGGGCGCTTCCGGCGCTCGAACCCGACCCGGCCGAGCAGGCGGTCGATGGTGAGTTTCAGCGCCGGGACGAGCGTGACCGAGACGACGAACGTGGAGAGGACGCCGAGCGTCACGCCGATGCCGAGTTGCTTGATGACCCCGAGGTCGCTCGTCGCGTTCGCCATGAAGCCGACCGCGGCGGTGAGCGTGACGAGCGTGAGCGCGACGCTGACAGAGGAGAGGCTCCGAACCATCGGTTCGCGCATGTTCTCGCGCTCGCCGCGCTCCTCGCGGTAGCGCATGAAGACGTGGAGGCCGTAGTCGACGCTGAGGCCGACGATGAGAACCGGTCCGATGATGATGGTGAGGCTCGCGGGGATGCGGAGCCACCCGAGGATGCCGAACATCCAGACGACCGAGAGGACGACCCCGGTGAACCCGACGATGACGTCCACGAGGTCGCGGTACGCGAACGCCAGCACCACGAGAATCACCAGCAGGGAGATGGGGACGACGAACTCGATGAGTTCGGGGAGCGGGCTCACCGCGTTCTCGGAGGCGTGCTCGCCGACGGTGAACACGTCGGGCGAGTCGACTGTCTGGGCGGTTCGGTAGAGCGCCGCGGTGGCCGCCGACGTCTCGCTGTCGCTGCCGTCGAGTCGGAAGACGATGCGGTGGCTCTCGGCGGTCGCGGTGCCCGGTTCGTAGTCGGCCGGCAGCAACGCGAGCGCCCGCGAGTCGGCGGTGAGCGTCTCTCTCACGAGTGTCTCGACCCGGCTCGGGTCGGCCTCTCGGAGCGCCGCGAGTTGCTCCGAGAGCGACGCCTGCGGGTCACCTGCGGCGCGCGCACCGACGAAGTTCGCGACCCCGAACGCGGGCCGGTCGCCGACGGCCGCCGCGAGCGACTCGTTGTCTAATGCGGTCTGCTGGAACTCCAGCGACCGGACGAGCGCCGACTTCGACAGCGCGTTCCCGTCGGCGTCGCGCACGTACACCGGCGCCGCCATCGGGGCGTCGTCGTCCTGGGTCTCGTTGACGTACGCGGACTCGATGTACGAGCGCTTCTCGACGACTTCCGTTCCCTCGCCGATGCTGTCGCCGCCGTACGTGTTGCTACCGAGGTTCAGTTGCGTGACGCCCGCGCCGACGCCCGCGGTCAACAGCAGCATGACCACGACGACGGCGACGTTGTGTTCGGTGACGACGCCGAACACGCGCTCCGTCAGGGACGTCATCTGTTCGCCTCCGCGGTGTCGCGACGGTGATGCCGCTCGCTACGGCGTCGGGGCTTCGACCGATAGGGGACCATACAGGTCGGTTGTCTGAACGAATCGCCTTAATCCTCGCGGAATCGTCCTAACACGCCGAATCTCGGGAGAAGAATAATTCCGGGTCGGGAGTGTTAGAATAGATTTCCCGGGTCGGACTCCGGTGCCGTCCCGCGCGACGCGGTCACGCCAGTCGGTCGAGGTGTGTGCGCGCCTCCTCGACTGCCGTCTCGTCGCCCCGGACCGCGTCCCCGATGCGGCGTGCCGCCGACACGAGGCGCTCGCTGTCCTCGGGGGACACGTCGCCGTCCAGCGCCTTCACGCGCTTGACGTGCTCGCGGAGGCGTTCGAGCAGGCCGCGTTCCGGTTCCGGTGGCTCGTCGTCGAAGAAGGCTCGCACGTCGGCGCGGTAGGCGTCCACCGCCGCCGCGTACCCGAGTCCGCGCACCGCGCGCAGGGACTCGGGCACGTCCTCGGGCGCGGGCCGGTCGCCGTCCTCCGCGCCGTTCAGCAGCGCCAGCACGTAGCGCTCCTCGTTCTCGCCGACGCGGAGGGCGTCCCCGACGACGAGCGCCGCCCGCCGGAGTTCTTGGGCCGCGAGGTAGGTGTCGTCCAGTTCGAGGAGGTCACCGCCCGAGACGAACCCCCGGGACTGGCAGTAGTCGCGGCACGCGTCGGCCGCCGGGTCGAGTGCGCCCCGGAGGTCGTCGACCGCCGCCTCGCGGGCCGCCGAGAGGTCGAGGTCGGCCGCGCCGTCGGTGTGCTGGGCGCGCTCGCCGACGCCGACGCTCCGCAGACTCCCGCAGTCCGGGCACTCCACGCTGCCCGTCTCGAAGTACGACCAGCGCGTCCCACACGACTTGCACTCGCGCTCGCCGCGAACGTCCATACCTCCGGGTTGGCGGGGCGGCGGGATAACTCCGGTGTCTCGCCGCCGAATGAGCGACACCCGGAATCTGTACCACCGCCACGCTTTTGTACGATTGCGCCGGACTCTCGGGTACGATGCCGAGTCAACGACTCTCGACTCCGGCCGCCGAGGATAGAGTAAGCCGCGGGGACGCGGCTGGTCGAGAAATCCGACCGCTCGCCTGACTGCTCCGCCGAGCGCCGCGGCGACCGGGTCGCCCTCCGCGTGGGCGGCGACGAACTGCTCCTCTCGCGCGACGACGCCGAACAGTTACGTGACTCGCTTTCCGGCGCGCTCGCGGCGCGCGAGACGTTCCTGAACACCGCGGGCCAGCACCGCCCAGACGGCGCGTACGTCGTGGAGCGCCGGGGCGCGGACTCCGCGGGCAACAGCAAGGTGTTCGCCTCCTTCGACGAACTCCGGCGGCTGTTCGACCGCCTGCCAGAGCGCTTCACAGCGGACGACCTCTCCGCGACAGGGCTGACGGCGGGCCGCCGGCACATGGTGCTGTGGCACCTCGTCGAACACCCCGCGTTCGACTGCGAGTTGGCGAGCAGACAGCCCCTGACGGGCGAGAAGACGGCAACGGGGGTGGCCGAGCCGTAGGCTTTTGCCGGCGGCGGGCCACGCCTCGCGCATGACGTTCTCCATCGTCGCGCGCGACCCCGAGACTGACGCGGTCGGAGTCGCCGTCCAGTCGAAGTTCGTCGGCGTCGGGGCCGTCGTCCCGTTCGTCAGCGCGGACGCCGGCGCCGTCGCCACGCAGAGTTTCGCGAACGTCGCGTACGGACCGGACGGCCTCGACTTGCTCCGGGACGGCGAGTCTGCCGCGGCGGTCGTGGACGCGCTCACCGACGCCGACGACGAGGCGCCCCAGCGACAGGTGGGCGTAGTTGGACAGGACGGCTCCGTCGCGGCGTTCACTGGCGAGGAGTGTTTCGACCACGCGAGCGACCGGCAGGGCGACCACTACACGGTGCAGGGGAACATCCTCGAGAACCGCGAGACGGTGGACGCGATGGCCGACGCGTTCGAGGAGACCGACGGCGGTCTCCCGGAGCGCCTGATTGCGGCGCTGTACGCGGGCAACGAGGCGGGCGGCGACCAGCGCGGCGAGCAGTCCGCGGCGCTCTACGTCGCGAAACCCGAGGGCGGCTACGACGGGAACAACGACCGCTGGATAGACGTGCGCGTCGACGACCACGACGAACCCATCGCGGAACTCGAGCGCGTGTTCCGCATCTACGACATCACGCTCCTCGAGCGCGAGGACCCCGAGGAGTTCGCGTCTCTCGACGGCGACACCGCAGAATCCGTCCTCGAAACGCTCGCCGAGTTGGGGTTCTACGACGCGGAGCCGAGCGAGGAGTTCGGCGAGGCGGAGCGCGAGGCCCTCGAGGCGTTCCGCGGGATGAACAACTTCGAGAACCACGACCTCGACGCGCTGGAGGACGCGCTCGCCCGGGGCTGGTCGGACGCGGACGGCGAGGGCGAGGACCGCATGGTCAACGCCATCTGGCACGGCTTAAGCCGGCTCGACAGGAAGTAGGCGCGCTCGGCGTTCGCGGCGGTGTGGTGTCCAGTGATTTATCGCTCGTCGACCGGCGTCCACTCGCGGTCGGTGTCGCCGACGTACGAGGCGCGCGGCCGGATGAGGCGGTTGTCTTCGAGTTGTTCGAGGCAGTGGGCGGTCCACCCGCCGGCGCGCGCGACGGCGAACGTCGGCGTGAACAGTTCCTTCGGGACGCCGACGCCGTTCAGGAGGACGGCGGTGTAGAACTCGACGTTCGTCTCCAGGCGCAAGTCGGGGCGGTGTTCGGCTAGCACGTCGACGGCGGTGTCCTCGAACTCGCGGGCGGCGTCGAAGAACGCGCGCTGGTCGCGGCCCTCGTAGAACGTCTCGGCGGCGTCCTGCAGGACGGCGGCGCGGGGGTCGCGGACCTGGTAGACGCGGTGGCCGAAGCCCATCACGCGGTCGCCGGCGTCGAGAATCTCGTGGACGAGGCTGGCGGGGTCGTCGCGCGCCGCGGCGTCCTCCAGCATCGTGAGGACGGGGCCGGGCGCGCCGCCGTGGAGCGGGCCCTTGAGCGCGCCGACGGCGCCCGTGACGGCGGACACCACGTCAGACTCGGTGGAGACGATGGTGCGCGCGGTGAACGTCGAGGCGTTGAGGCCGTGGTCGACGACCGAGTTGAGGTAGGTTTCGAGGCCGCGAACGCGCTCCTCGCTGGGCTCCTCGCCGTCGAGCATGTAGAGGTAGTTCGCGGCGTGCCGGAGGTCCTCGCGGGGTTCGACCGGCTCCTCGCCCTTTCGGGCGCGCCAGTACGCGGCGGCGACTGTCGGAAGTTGCGCGACCGAGAGGCGCGCGTCCGTCTCGGGGTCCTCGTCGCCCTCGCGGGTCAGGGGAGCGGCTGCGATGCCCATGCGGACGGCGTCCATCGCGGGCAGGTCTCGCTGGGCGGCGTCGACCACGGTGTCGATGGCGTCCGGATGGACGGCGCGCTTGCCGGCGAGGTCCGCGCGGAAGTCGGCGAGTTCGCTCTCGGTGGGGAGTCGGTCCTCGTACAGCAGAAACAGCGTCTCCTCGTAGGTGGCGTTGGGCGCGAGTTCCGCGAGCGGGAAGCCGCCGATGACGAGTTCGCCGTTCTCGCCGTCGACTCGCGAGAGTCGGGTCTCGGCGACCGTGACGCCTTCGAGGCCGCGCTGGAGGTCGTCTGTCATCGCTTCGGGGTTTCGGCGGCGGGGGCTTGAAACTACTCGTCGGTGCGGTGATTGATACCGGTGGGGCCGTTAGGGGGGCGTATGCGAGACGAGGAGGAGATTCGCGACCAGTACGAGTTCCTCGTCGAGGAACTCGAATCCGAGGAGATGAACCACGAGGGCGTCCGCGAGATGTTCACGTACTACCGGCGCGCGCTCGGCTGGGTGTTAGAAGAAGAACACATGTAGCGGCAGGGCTTTCGACCGGGGATAGTTTTATTATCGTCCCGCGTTTTGACTCAGGTGACGCTTCGCTTTGGAGGGCCGAAGCGTCAGCGGGGACCAATTCAGGGCGGCTGCGGGGCCGGAGTTTCCGGCCTCGCATCCTTTTCCGTTGCGCTACGCTCGACAGTCAGTTCTCTGCGGCTCGCTCGCCGCGACGAGGTAGTTAGTTATCCGACAAAAAGACGTTTTCTCCGACAGCAGGAAGTGTTCAGGCGATGTCGAGGTCGCCCGACGCGGCGTCTTCGCCGTCCGCCCACTCCAGTTCGAACTCGACGCTGAGTTCGTCCGCGCCGCTCCCCGTCTCGCGTTCGGCCTTCACCTCGAAGGCCACGTTCGTCGGCGGGTCGAGGGTGACCGACTGGTCGCCCGCGGACAGCGTGAGGTCGCCGCCCGCGTCGAGTTTGTCGGCGACGGTGCGGAGGTAGTTCGCGACGTCGCTGCGGGACTGCGTGGACTCGCTCTCGAAGATGACTTCTTCGGGCATGCATCCGGATACGTGAGCCACCGGCATACGTTCGTCGCCCGGGACATGTCACGAGAAGAACCGGGAAGTACGACGCCTCGTTGCACTCTTTAGGCCACCACACTTATGCTATCACGCGAGAAATTCCTTCCGAGAGCGAGACATATGCACGACTTGACAGGGTTTCAGCGCGACCTGCTCTACGTGGTCGCGGGGCTGGACGAACCGCACGGACTCGCCATCAAGGAGGAACTCGAAGACTACTACGAGTCCGAGATTCACCACGGCCGCCTCTACCCGAACCTCGACACGCTCGTCGACAAGGGCCTCGTCGACAAGGGGCAACTCGACCAGCGCACGAACTACTACACGCTGACGCGCCGCGGCGACCGCGAAATCACCGCGCGCCGCGAGTGGGAAGCCCAGTACGTCGACCTCGACTGAATGGTCTCGGCGCGCACCGCCACCGCGGCCGTCGGCGTGCTCGCCAGCCTCGCGGTCAGCGTCGTCCTCTGGCAGGTCTTCGACGTCGCGCTGTTCTTCCTCGCCGTCCCGTTCGTTCCCTTCCTCTTCCGGAGCCGCGACGACCGCCCGTCCGTCCGCGAGTGCCCGGCGTGTGGCTTCCGCACCCGCGACGCCGGCTTCGACTACTGTCCGCGGGACGGCACCGAACTCGAACGCGATTAAGCGTCCGCGCCGTCGTCTTCCTCGTCGCTCCCGTCGCCGCCGAACGGGCTGGGGCCGAGCGCCTCGGGTTCGATGGGGTCGCCCGCGACGAGTTCGGGCAGGACGATGCGCACGAAGTGGACCACGAGCACGAGTACGACCGGCCCCAAGAAGAGGCCGTACCAGCCCCAGAGCAGGGGGCCGAAGATGTACGCGAGCATCACGAGCCCGAGGTGGAGGTCGCGGCCAGAGACGTACGGGCGCAACACGAGGTCCGGAATCACGTCCACGACGACGAACGCGACGACGCCGAACGTCCCGAGGAACGCGTAGCCGCCGCCCTGCTGGACGACGAGGTACGCGAGCCACCCGCCCAGCGGGAGGTAGACGAGTTTGATGCCGACGATGGGGACGAGGCTCGCGACGCCGGTGAGCATCCCCAACAGTGCGGGGTACGGGATGCCGACGCCGGCGGGCGCCAGCGAGTCGAGCGCGCTGTAGGAGACGGCGGCGATGACGCCCGTGACGAACGCGAACAGGATGTTCCCGAAGAAGACGTGCGAGAAGTCGCGGTCGACCGCCCGACCGTACGTCTCCACGACGCCGGCGTCGTCGCCGAACTGCCGGCGGAACCACGACGCGAGCTTGTGGTCGTCCCGGAGCAGGTAGAACGCGATGGTTATCATCGCGAACAGGTGGACGAAGAAGTTCGTGAGGAAGCCGGCGTAGCCGACGGCGTTCTCGGCGACGGTCTGGAGTGCGGCCTGCACGGACGGCTCGCCGAGCAGCGACTGCGGGTCCTCGACGGCCGCGGAGACGTCGATGTACGGCCCGAGCAGCGACTCCAGTTGGCCGAGGTTCGCGCCGCGCGCGGCGAGGAACGCGTCCAGTTCCTGGAGGCCGACGGCGGTGGTGTACGCGACCAACAGGAGCACCGGGAGTGCGAGCGTGAAAAGCGAGACGAGCGCGGCGAGCGTCGGCGGCCGAATCCACCGCTTCAGGCGGCGGTAGACGGGCCGCGTCGCGTAGTAGACGAAGACGCCGAAGACGAACGTCCCGACGAACGAGTAGACGGTGTACGCGAGCGCGCCGGCGAGCGCGAGCGCCACCGCCCACCACGCGACGCGCGCCCGGTCGGCGTTCTCGAAGGCGGTCATTACGTGTCAGCGCGGCGGCGGCGACCAAAAAACCACCTGCGTGGCGTCACGCGAGGAGGAACGCCGGCGCGTACAGCATCAGGCAGAGCACCGCCGCGGGGCGGTCGATGCCCTCGCGCCAGTAGAACACGGCGAGCACGACGAGGGACACCGCGAGCATGTACGTCAGCGAGCCGTTGACTGCGGCGAGGTCGTCGACGACGACGTCCGCGACGAGCGCGCCGACGCCGAGGGAGAACACGGGGTCGGTGATGTTGCTGCCGAGGAGGGCGCCGACGGAGATGCCTTCGGTGCCGCCGCGGGCGGCGGCGACGGCCACCGCGATTTCGGGCGTGGTGGTGCCGAGGCCGACGAGCAGGCCGACGAGCAGTTCGGGGACGCCGAGCAGGCGCGCGAGCGCGACGCCGTTCGTGACGAGGAGGTGGCCGCCGAGCACGACGAGCGCGAGGCCGACGAGCACGCGCGGCAGGGCGTCGGAGGGCTCTTCGGCCTCCTCGACGACTTCCTCCGTGACCTCGCGCCCGCCCTCGTTCGTGTACAACGTGTAGACAAAGTTCGCGTACGCGAGCATCATCAACACGCCCTCCGAGCGCACGATTTCGCCGTCTTCGAGCGTGAGCACCATCACGACCATCGCGACCACCATCGCGCCGCCGTAGACGAGGACGTTCCGGCGCTCGGCGGCGATTGGCGCGACGAGCGCGACGACGCCGATGGCGAGCGTGATTTGGGCGACCTCCGACCCGACGATGTTCCCGACGACGATGTCGCCGGCGCCGTACGCGGCGGCGTACACCGACGTGGTCATCTCGGGGACGGAGGTGCCGATTGAGACGACGGTGACGCCGACGAAGAACGCGGAGACACCGTAGTACCGGGCGAGTTCGGCGGCGGCGACGACGGCGCGGTTCGACCCGTAGACGAGGACGAGCAGGCCGCCGACGAACAGGCCGACTTCGACGAGCATCCGGTCGGGGGTACGCGGAGCACCCCAAAGAGTAGCGACCGATTACTCGCGGACGGTCGGGTCGCGGCGGCGCGCGAGCGCGCCGACGCCCACGAACAGCGGGAGCGCGGCGGCGGCCGCGCCGAGCAGGACGAGCCAGTCCCCGCCGCTCAGCGGGACGGTACCGAAGTAGTCCGCGAGCGGCGTGTACAGCACGGCGAGCTGGAAGCCGAAGGAGACGAGGACCGAGAGCGTCAGCCACGGGTTCGCCGTCGGCGGGGTGTGTCGCGTCCACCGGACGACGTAGAGTTTCGCGAACTCGAAGACGACGAACCCAGTGAACACCATCGTCACGGCGTAGGGGGTGGCCGCGGGCGCGCCGTCGAGACTCCACACCATCACGGCGAGCATGAACGCGGTGGTGACGAGGCCGGCGCCCGCGACGAGGGTGAGCATCGACCGGTCGACGACGCCGCGGCCGCGCCGTGGCTTGCGCTCCATCACGTCGTCGGCGTCGGGGTCGGTGCCGAGCGCGAGCGCCGGCAGGCCGTCGGTGAGGAGGTTTATCCACAGCAGTTGGACGGCGGGGAGGATGAGGTAGCCGAACAGCGAGGCGACGAAGACGAGCAGGACTTCCGCGAGGTTCGCTGACAGCAGGTACGCGACGAACTTCCAGACGTTGTCGAAGATGGCGCGGCCGCCCCGAATCGCCGACCGGATGGTGGCGTAGTCGTCGTCCAGCAGGACGACGTCGCTGGCCTGCCGGGCGACCTCCGTGCCGCGAACCCCCATCGCGACGCCCACGTCGGCGTTCTTGAGCGCAGGCGCGTCGTTGACGCCGTCCCCGGTCATCGCGACGCGGTGGCCGTTGGCCTGAAGCGCGCGCAGGATGCGGACCTTCTGGGCGGGGACAGTTCGCGCGAACACGTCCACGTCCTCGACGGCCTTCCGGAGTTCCTCGTCGCTCATCGCGTCCACCTCGCTGCCCTCCAGGACGTTCGAGTCGACGCCGACCTGTCGGCCGATTGCGGCCGCGGTGAGGCGGTTGTCGCCGGTGACCATCTTGACCGCGACGCCGGCGTGCTTGGTGTCCGCGATTGCGTCCGCGACCTCGTCGCGCGGCGGGTCGAGTAGGCCCTGCAGGCCGACGAACACGAGGTCGGAGTCGGGGTCGCGGTCGCCGCGGTCGCGGTACGCGAACCCGAGCACGCGGAGCGCGTCGCCCGCGAGGTCGTCTACCCGCTCGGCGACCAGTTCGCGCGTCTCGTCGTCGAGTCGCCGCTCGCCGTCCGGCGTGAGGACGCGCGTGGAGCGTTCGAGGACGACGGCCGGCGCGCCCTTCACGTAGACGCGGTCCTCGTGGACCGTCGTCATCCGCTTGCGGTCGGCGGAGAACGGTATCTCGTCGCGCCTCGGGAGGGCGTCTCGGCGCTCGGCCACGTCGATGCCGCGGTCGAGTGCGCCCCGGACGAGCGCGCGCTCCGTGGGCGTCCCCGTCTCGCCGTCCGGCGGCGCGTCGTTGCAGACGGCGCCGATTTCGAACAGGCGGTCGAGGCGCTCGTCGTCGGCCTCGGGGTCGAGTGTCTCGTCGTACACCCACGCCTTCCGCACGCGCATCTCGCCCTCGGTGAGCGTGCCGGTCTTGTCGGTGACGACGACGTCCACGGAGCCGAGCGCTTCGACCGCGGGGAGGCGGCGGACGAGCGCGTCGTCTCTCGCGAGGCGTCGCACGCCGAGCGCGAGCGTGAACGTCACGACCGCCGGCAACCCCTCGGGGATGGCGGCGACGGCGAGCGAGACGGCAGCGAGGCCGGCCTGGACGAGTGGCGTGTCGCGCGCGACGAGGAGCGCGACGACGGCCGCCGCGAGCACGGCGACCGCCACGCCGAGGCGCCGGCCGAGCTGGTCGAGGTCCGTCTGGAGGGGCGTCCGCGGGTCTTCGGCTTCGGCGAGGCCGGTGGCGATGGCGCCGACCTCGGTGTCCATCCCGGTGCCGAAGACGACGGCTTCGCCGCGCCCCGCGACCACGCTCGTCCCCTTGTAGACGACGCTCGTGCGCTCCGCGAGCGCCGTGTCGGCGCCCACCGGTTCGGGCGACTTCTCCACGGGCAGGCTCTCGCCCGTGAGCGCGGCCTCCTCGACTTCCAGCAGTCGGGCGTCGAGGACGCGCGCGTCGGCGGGCACCACGTCGCCCTGTTCGAGCAACACCACGTCGCCCGGCACGACCTCGTCGGCGGGGACGGTTGTGCGCTCGCCGTTCCGACGCACGGTCGCGTTCGGCGTCGCGGCGTCCCGGAGCGCGTCGAGACTGCGTTCGGCGCGGTACTCCTGTGCGAACCCGAAGACGCCGTTCGCGAACACGATGACCGCGATGAGCACCGCGTCGACGGGCTTTCCGGCGGCGAACGCGAGCGCGGCGGCGACGACCAGCACCCAGATGAGCGCGCTCCGGAACTGCGCCGCGAAGATGGCGGCGGGATGCCGGGAGCCGTCCCGCACCAGTTCGTTCGGGCCGACCTCGGCGAGTCGCCGTTCGGCCGCCGCGTCGGTGAGGCCGTCGCGGTCGCTGTCCGCGGCGTCGAGCGCGTCGTCGGTGTCGGTGGCGTGCCAGTCCATCTACCCGAGGAGGACGTTCACCGCGGCGACCACGAGGCCCGCCAGCCCCATCCGGGCGCCGGCGACGAGCCACGACTGTTCCGAGAGGTTCCCGAGGTACGCGCCGAACGCGAACAGCAGGCCCGCGCCCAGCAGGACGCCGACGACCGTCGCTTCGAGGAGCGTGAAGACGGCGCCCTCCAGCAGGAACGGCGACAGGGGAACGAGCACGCCGACCACCGGGCCGAGGCCGCTCAACACCGCGTGGACGACGCGCTCGCCGCGCTTCTCGCGCTCGATGCGGGTGTCGTCGAGGTCGGCGAGCATCGCGTCCTCCAGGCGGAGCACCTCCAGTTTGGTCTCCGCGCGCTCTATCTCCCAGACCGACCACACGCCCGAGGTGGCGAGCCCGACCGCTGCGCCGACGCCGACCTTGAACACGGTGGTACCGTCCGGCACGCCGGAGAGGTACGCCCCGACGACGACGCCGATGCTCGTCAGCGTGCCGTCGAAGCCGTTCGAGACGAAGTAGCGGCGCGAAATCGACCGCACGTCGTCGTCTCGGAGGACGCGCCGCAACCGGTGGAGGCGTTCGCGCATCACTCTTGGGGGGTACGGCGCTCTTCGACGAGCCGTTCGCCGCAGACGACCTCGTCGACGGAGTGGACGGTGCCGCCGAGGTCCGCGATGGCGTCCGCGACGTACTCCGGGTCGATGTCCGCGCCTTCCGCGGTGAGTTTCACGTTCTGGACGTCGCGGTCGTTCTCCACGACGGCGGCGTTCACGCCGTCCACGCCGTCCGCTTCGGCGATTTTGCTCGCGAACTCCACGATGTCCGGGTCGTAGGGCTTCAGCAAGTCGAGGACCAGACGCTTCACGGGTGGCATGTGTTGACTAACGGCAACTTCCGGGATAAGCGTGAGCGCTGGCGCGAGGCCGGCCCAAGCGTTTATATATTGACCTATGTACCTCTCAATAGTGTCGCCGCCGCTCGAATCGCTCGCAGCCGCGCCCGTGGACAGCCGCGTCGTCCGCATCGCGCTCTCCGTCGCGCTCGGCCTGTTCCTCGGCCTCGAACGCGAGTGGTCACAGAAGGCCGCCGGCATCCGCACGTTCGCGCTCGTCAGCGTCCTCGGCACCATCTTCACGATGGTCGACACCGAGCGCTGCGCCGCGGGCGTCGCGGCCTGCCCGCCGTACCTCTCCGGCGCCGGCGCCCTCTTCGTCATCGTGGTCGCGGGCGTCCTGATGCTCTCGGGGATGCGCTCCGAGGACGAGAGCCTCCACCTCACCACGGCCGTGAGCCTGCTCGTCGCGTACGGCGTCGGCGTGCTCGTCGCGCTCGGCGCCGTCCTCCCCGCCACCGTCGTCGCCGTCACGAGTTCCATCCTGCTCGTGTTCAAGCGCGAACTCCACGGCTTCGCGTGGGACCTCTCCCGGGAAGAACTGCGCTCGACCACGGAGTTCGCCATCCTCGCGTTCGTCATCTACCCCGTGTTGCCGCCGGGGTCCGTCGACGTCGGCACCGGCCGGTACGTCGTCGAAATCGAACCGCGGGTCGTCTGGCTGGTCGTCGTGTTCGTCGCCGGCATCGGCATCCTGAACTACGTCATCGTGAAGACCTACGGCGGACGCGGCATCGCCGTCACCGGTTTCTTCGGCGGGCTCGCGTCCTCGACGGCGGTCGTCGGGACGATGCTCGACCACGTCGGCCAGCGCGCCGACGCCGCCTCCTACGCCGTCGCCGGCGTCCTGCTCGCGAACGCCGCGATGGCGCTCCGGAACCTCCTCATCGTCGTCGTGTTCACGCTCTCCGCGGGCGTCCTCCTCGAAGGCACGATACCGCTGCTCGTCATCGTCGTCGGCAGCGTCGCCGTCGCCGCGTTCACCGCGGACTGGAGCCAGCGCGTCGAGATGGACTTAGAGAGCCCCTTTTCCATGCGGAACGCGCTCGGGTTCGGCGCGATGTTCCTCGTCGTCGTCGTCGCCGGCGGCCTCGCGCAGACCGAGTTCGGGTCGACCGGCCTCTACGTCACCGCCGTCGTCTCCGGCCTCGTCTCCAGCGCCGGCGCCACCACGTCGGCGGTCGTCGTCTACCGCACCGGCGCCATCTCCGGGGAGTCCGCGACAATCGCGGTGTTGCTCGCGACGGCGAGTTCGGTCGCGGTGAAGGTCGCGCTGTCGGCGACCAGTTCGAACCGCGAGTTCGCGTGGCGCGTCGCCGCGTACAGCGCGGTCCTGCTCGCCGCCGGCGGGCTGAGCGCGGTTCTCGTCGCGACGTAACGCCCGCCGGAACCGGAACGAACCGCTTTTACCGAGCGGAACGACAATCAGTTGCATGGACCGGGACACCGCAGAGCCGAGCGTCCGAAGCCTGCCCGGCGAGAAAGCCGAGCAGTGGGTGGAGTACCACCACGAACACGCGGCCCCCAGCACGTACGTCTACGAGTTCGTCTGGGACATCACCGAAGACGCCGACGGCCCGTTCTGTCGCGACGTCGACGGCAACGTCCTGATGGACTTCACGAGCCACGTCGCGGCCGCGCCGTTCGGCTACAACAACCCGAAAATCATGGACCGCCTCGACGAGTTCGACCTCGTCGACCCCTCCAAAATCGCGGGCCAGGACTTCTACGCCTCCGGCGGCTGGCCGCCCGAGGACCCCGCGACCGACACGTCCACGCAGCTCCTCCACCGCCTGACGGACATCACCGAGCAGTACGACCTCGACACCGTCTTCCTCTCGAACACCGGCGCCGAGGCGGTGGAGAACGCCATCAAGATCTGTTACCAGAACGGCGGCCACCGCGCGTTCACGTTCGACGGCGCGTTCCACGGGCGCACGCTCGGCGCGCTCTCCCTGAACCGCTCGAAGACCGTCCACCGCAAGGGCTACCCCGAAATCGGCGGCGTCGTCTCCGCGCCGTACTGCGCCTGCGAGGGCGACTGTGACTGCGGGTGGAAGACCAACGGCCCCGCCGGCAACGTCATCGCCGACAAGCTCCACCCGAAACGCGGCGTCATCGACCCCGACGAAGTCGCCTACGTCATCCTCGAACCCCAGCAGGGCGAGGGCGGCTACCGCGTGCCCAACGAGGAGTTCATCGACGACATCACGCACATCCAGCAGACCTACGACATCCCAGTCGTCGCCGACGAGATTCAGGCCGGCCTCGGCCGCACCGGCGAACTCTGGGGCGTCGACCACACCAGCCTCGACCCCGACGTCATCACGTCCGCGAAGGGCCTGCGCGTCGGCGCCACTGTCGCCAACGAGGACCTCTTCCCGGACGAGACGGGCCGCCTCTCCTCGACGTGGGGCGCCGGCGACATCGTCGCCGCCGCGCAGGGCGTCGCCACCATCGACGCCATCACGAGCGACGGCGTCCTCGACAACGTCACCGAACGCGGCCGCCAAGTCAAGGAGATTCTCGCCGACGACGCGCCCGGCTTCGTCACCGACGTGCGCGGGAACGGCCTGATGCTCGGCGTCGAGTTCGACACCAAGGACCGCCGCGAAGCGGTCGTGAAGTCGTGTCTCGAGCGCGGCCTGCTCGTCCTCGGCTGTGGCTACAAGACGGTGCGCCTGCTCCCGCCACTCGACGTCACCGAGCGAGAAATCGACCTCGCGTTGAGCGTCTTCCTCGACGCCCTCGACGACTCGAAAGTCCAGCGCGCTGGCCCCTCCGACGGCCACAGCGACGACGTCCTCTGAAACGCGGCTAACTGGTCACTCCGGCCGACCGCCGTCCTGACGCACCGGCGCCGCGCCGCGCGCCGCGTCCGGCGCGTTCTTCTCCCCGCCGCCGACCTCGAAGTCCGCGAGTAGCGACTGGAGGCGCTCGGCGCGCTCGCTGAGCGCCGACACGTTCGAACTCACCTCGGACGCGGACGCCGCCTGCTGTTCGGCGGCCGCGGACGCGCTCTCGGCCTCCGATGCCGTCGACTGGCTGATGTCCGCGACCTCCTCTATCATCGATACCGACTCCTCGGTGCTCGCGGCCTGGTCGTCGGTCGTCGCGTCTATCTCCTGGACGCCCGTGTCCGTCGCCTCCGCGTTCTCGCTCACGCGCTCGAACACGGCCACGACCTCCTCGACGGCCTCGATTCCCTCCTCCATCCGTCGCTCGGCGCGCTGGGCTTCCGTCACGGTCGTCCCGGTCTGCTCCTGAATCTCCGCGATGAGCGCCTCGATGTCGTTGGCGGACTCCCGGGTCTCCTCCGCGAGGCTCTTGACCTCCTCGGCGACGACGGCGAACCCGTCGCCGTCCCCGTCGGCGCGCGCCGCCTCGATGTTCGCGTTCAACGCGAGCATGTTCGTCTGCTCGGCGATGTCCCCGATGAGTTCGACGATGTCCCCGATTTCGTCCATCTGGTCGTCGAGCACCTCGACGTTCTCCACCGTCGACTCGACCGCCGACTGGACGACCCGTGAGTCCTCGATGGCCTGCTCGGCGGTCGCCTCGCCGTCTCGCGCCATCTCCGCGGTCTCGTGGGAGCGCTCGGCGACCGTGCCGGCGGACGCCGCCACCTCCTCGACGGCCGCCGACAGGTCGGTCATCTCCCCCGCGACGGTCTCCAGCATCTCTCGCTGTTGGTCCGCGTCCGCCGCAATCTCCTCGACGGACTCGCTGACCGTCTCGCTCGCGCGCCCGACCTCGCTTGCGCTCTCGTCGGCGCGTTCGCTCTCCGTCGCCACGTCCCCCGCAAACGACTGGAGTTCCCGCATCGCCGTCTCCGTCTCCGCTATCATCTCGTTGAACGCGTCCGCAATCTGAACCATCGCGTCGCTCTCGCTGTCGGCGTCCAGTCGCACCGTGAGGTCGCCGTCCGCCGCCCGCGCCATCGCCGCGCTGTACGCGTCGGCGCGCGCTTCGAGGTCCGCGTTCAACTGCTCGACCTCCCGTTGTTTGGCTTCGGCTTCGGCCTTCAGTTGCTCGGCTTCCTCTCGTTGGCGTTCGATTTCGGCCTGTTTCGCTTCGAGGTCCTCGACCTCGGCGGCGTTCGATTTCGCCTCCGAAAGGCGCTGTTCGGCCTGCTCGCGGGACTTCTCCGTGGAGTACCAGTGTGTCATCAGCGCGACGGCGAGCATCAGGACGAACACGCCGTGGATGAACCCCCACACCCACGGGTTCGAGATGGCGGCGGCGTGGTTGTAGACTCGCTCGGCGTTTATCATCCCGAAGACGCCGTGCGTGAACACGACGTACGCGAGACCGAGCGCGAACGGCAGCCAGTCCTCGTAGACGGCGATTATCGCCATCGCGACGAAGAAGTGGAAGTGCGCCTCGATGTAGCCGCCCGAGAACTGCACGAGCACCACCGACGACGCCAACACCCCCGTCGCGGCGAGCGCGGTGCGGGCGCGTCGCGGGAACCGCGGGACGCTCGCGAGCGCGGCGAACCCGAGGACGACCCCCAGTTCCGCGCCAACCATCCACAGCGGCGTCTCGGGAATCGTCGCGCCCGTGAACGACTCCGTGCCGTCGTACAGCCCCATCGCCAGCAGGAACGGGACGTGGGCCACCAGCAACAACAGGATGTTCCGGTGTCTGTTCCGCCACGTCTCGTCGGGAATCGTGTCCCCGCTCGGCGTGTACCGAACGAACTCCCCGAGTGTCTGGCGCCACCCGTCGCCGGACTCCCCGCGTCCGCCCCTGACTTCGTTGGCCGCCATGGCACACCCAATGTCGCTTCTCCCGCAAAAAGACCGGGTGTAATTCCGACGGTTTCGGGAGGCCAGACGCCCGTCCGCGGCGTCGACGGATTCCCGACTACGCGTCGACTCGTTCGACCGGCCGAACGGCGGTCACTCCGAGGATTCGACGGTGATGCTCCCCTGCATCCCCTGCGTGCGGTGGGGCGTGCAGACGTACTCGTAGGTGCCCGGCACCTCGAACGTGTACTCGTGGGAGAAGCCGCGACTCTCCAGCGCGGAGTGGCCCTGCCAGTCGGCGTCGGCGGGCTGGCCTTCGGGTTCGACGTTGTGGCCGCCGTCCAGCCACACGAACCGCACCGGCGTCCCCGGAGAGACGGTCAACGACGCAGGCGAGTAGGACAGCGACCCGTTCGGCCCGACTTCGACGACTTCGGTGCCCTCGGGCGCGTCCAGCGCCTCGACGTCCTCGCCGCCCCCGCCGCCGCCGACACAGCCGGCGACAGCCGCGGCGGCGCCCAGTCCCGTCGCGCGCAACACGTCGCGTCGCGTTCGCTCACGCATACGCGAAACTCCGAACTGACGAGAGTTAAGCGGGTCGTTCCGCGCTCGCCCCGCCGGGAGCGACCGGGGCCCGCGGCTCAGAACTGGTAGCGCCGGTCGTCGTCGTCCTGCGGGAACTGGTTCGCGCCAGTCATCTCGCCGTACGTCATCCCGGAGAGGTACTCGTCGTAGGTCACGTCGTACGCCGACCGCAGGTGGAAATCGAGGCGGCCGCTCTCGGTGGTCGACTGGAACAACATGTGGACCGCGCGCCGCAGGAGTTCGTCCTCGTCGGCGTCGAGCGCCGCCGACAGCATCGCCAGTTCCTGCTTGCTCTCGCGGTCGAGGAAGTCGTAGTCGAGGTCGTCGAACGCCAGTTCGACGTCGGTTTCGAGGTCGTCGAGGCTCATGCCCGAAGGGAGTCCGGGCACGCGGATACGCCTTTCCGTGTCGTCAGGCGGCAGCCGTCGGGCGAACGGGCGAGACGCTCGCCGTCGGGGCGTCCTCGGGAATCTCGACGGTCACGGGTTCGCCGTAGTTCGAGAACGCGATAGTGGCGTCCGCGGTGGCGGACTGCCCCTGAATCGTCATCTCCATTTCCATCTCGACCTTCCGCGGTCGGTCCGTCTCGTTTGCCACGTACAGTTCGTACGTCACGTCGTCGATGGACGCGTCGTCGAGGCTCCCCGAACTCCCCTGCCCGGCGAGGAACTGCTTCAGTTCCTCGGGGTCGGGTTCGAGGGTCAGCACCGTCGTCGCGACGCCGTCCACGGTCGCGCTCCCGGTGACCGACACCTCGCCGGTGCCGAGCATCTCCTGTTGGCGCGCGAGACCGCTCCCGGACTCCCACGGCTCCTGGTCGGCGACGTCCCGGGTCTGCCACATCCCGTTCGTCTTCACGTACATCGTCGTGCCGTCCATGTACGAGACGGCTTCGGTACCCCGAACCGTCATGTCGATTCGCGCTCGCTCCGCCGTCCTGTTGTAGACGCCGCGCTGGGTCATCGTGAGCGTCTGGCCGTTCGCCGACACCTCCATTTCCACGTCCATCTGGTAGGTCTCGACGTCCTGCATCGCTTCGCCGGAGTCGGTCGCAATCTGTGCGGCGCGGCTCTGTCCGTCCGCGCCGTCGTCACCGCTCCCGCCGAGGCCGGCACAGCCGGCGGTGACGAGGAGGGCGGCGACACAGAGCGCGGAGAGGGCACGTCGCTGCATGCGCTCGGTTGTTCTCCAGTCGGCGACTTAACCGCCGCGGGTGTTCGCAGCGCGTGCGGAACCACAACCACCAAGCGAGACACGCGCCAACCGTCGGGCAATGAGTGAGTCGGCGGAGTGGACGCTCCCGGGGGACGCGGACGCGGTGCGGGACGCGCTGGTGTCGTGGTACGAGACCGACCACCGCGAGTTCCCGTGGCGGCGGACCGACGACCCGTACGCGATTCTCGTCTCCGAGGTGATGAGCCAGCAGACCCAACTCTCCCGCGTGGAGGAGGCGTGGGACGCCTTCCTCGACCGGTGGCCGACGACGGCCGACCTCGCGGCCGCCGACCAGAGCGACGTGGTGGGGTTCTGGTCGCGACACAGCCTCGGGTACAACAACCGCGCGACGTATCTCCACGAGGCCGCCCAGCAGGTCGAAGAGGGAGAGGTCGGTCCGACGGACCGACCTCACGAAGACGGCGAAGCCGTCGAAGCCGGCGGCGAGTTCCCCGAGACGCCGGCCGAACTCTCCGAGTTGATGGGCGTCGGCCCGTACACCGCGAACGCGGTGGCGTCGTTCGCGTTCGACAACGGGAACGCCGTCGTCGACACGAACGTCAAGCGCGTGCTCTATCGGGCGTTCGACGTGCCCGACGACGACGCGGCGTTCGAGGAAGCGGCCAACGAACTGATGCCCGAGGGCGAGTCCCGCGTCTGGAACAACGCCATCATGGAACTCGGCGGGGTCGCCTGCGGGAAGCGTCCGGCCTGCGACGACGCCGGGTGTCCGTGGCGCGAGTGGTGTTCGGCGTACGCCGACGGCGACTTCTCCGCGCCGGACGTGCCGAAGCAGTCCACCTTCGAGGGGAGCCGCCGGCAGAAGCGCGGCCGGGTCGTCGGCGCGCTCCGCGAACACGGCGAACTCGAACTCGACGAACTCGGCCCGCGAGTGCGCGTCGACTACGCGCCCGAGGGCGACGGCGACGGGAGCAGGGAGTGGCTCCGCGGCCTCGTCGACGACCTCGCGGACGACGGTCTCGTCGAGGTCGAGGACCGAGCGGACGCGACGGTCGCGCGACTCGCGTCCTGACCGCCGGAACGCTTTTGCGAGATGTGTACAAATCTATAGGTATGGAGCAGAACGTCGGCTCGACAGACAGTCTCGTGCGCGTACTGCTCGGCGCCGTCCTCGGCGTCGTCTCGCTCGCCATCCTCGGCGACTACGTGGACGCCGCGCCGATTCTGTCGCCGATTCTCGGCGTCGCCGCCGTCGCGCTCCTCGCGACCGGCCTCACGAGCACGTGTGGTCTCTACTCGCTGCTCGGCGTGCGGACGAACTGACTACTCCTCGTCCTCGTCCTCGTCCTCGTCCTCGCGCTGCCGGACTGTCAACACCGGCACGTCCGCGGTCCGCACCACGCGCTCGGTGACACTCCCGAGGAGCGCCCGGTCCAGTCCGCGCCGGCCGTGTGTCCCCATCACGACGACGTCGATGGCGTTGTCCTCGACGTAGTTCAGAATCGTCCGGTAGACGCCGCCCTGCATCACCACGCCGACCGCGTCGACGCCGCGCTCGGCCGCGCGCTCGACGACCGCGTCGACGACCGTCTCGCCCTCGGCTTCGAGCGGATCCACGACGCTGTCCTCGAAGGTCACCGTGCTGTACTCCGTGGTGTCCGCGACGTACAGGACGTGGAGCGTCGCTCCGTAGTGGTCCGCGAGGTCCACCGCGTTCGCCACCGCCGCGTCCGCGGCGTCGCTCCCGTCCGTCGGTAGGAGGATGTCGTCGTACACGCCCGGCGATTCACTCGCCACCACCATAAATGCGGGTAGGCTTTTGGCGGGGGCTCCCGACACTCGCCACATGACCGACACGACCGTCGTCGGCGTCTGCGGCAGTCTCCGCGACGCCAGCGTCTCTCGAATCGCGCTCCGCACCGCACTCGACGCGGCCGCGTCCCGCGGCGCGGACACAGACCTCGTGGACCTCCGCGAACTGGACCTCCCGGTGTACGACCCCGACGCCGACGAACCCGGCGACGC
Organism: Halobacterium litoreum; assembly: GCF_021233415.1. NCBI lineage: Archaea > Methanobacteriati > Methanobacteriota > Halobacteria > Halobacteriales > Halobacteriaceae > Halobacterium > Halobacterium litoreum. The sequence continues at coordinate 783,355 of NZ_CP089466.1, forward strand.
CGCCGACCTCACCGAGCGCGTGCGCCGCGCCGACGCCGTGATTCTCGCGTCACCGATGTACCACGGCAGTTACTCGTCGCCGATGAAGACCGCCATCGACTACTGCGGGTTCGACGAGTTCGAGGACAAGACCGTCGGCCTGCTCGCCGTCTCCGGCGGCAGTTTCCCCATCACCGCGCTCGAACACCTCCGGTCGGTCATGCGAGCGCTCGACGCGTGGGTGCTCCCGTATCAGGCCGCCGTCCCGAACGCCTCCTCCCGCGTCGAAGACGGCGAGTTCGCCGACGGTGACCTCGAAGACCGCGTCGCCACGCTCGGCGAGCGCGTCGTCCAGTACGCCAACATCGAACCCGACCCGCGCTCCTTCGAGAGCGAACAGAACGCGGGCGGGGACTAGCGCGGGTCGGCGCGAGCGAATCGAGCGAGTGAGATCCGTGGGAGCGCGAACGGCGAGCAGAGCGAGCCGCGAACAGCGACACCAAGCGGGGAGCGAAGAGCAAGCGTTTTGGACGCGGCACCGCCCCCTCTCTGCTATGCACGCCATCACGAACTCCGGGTGGGTGGAGGTCATCACGGGGTCGATGTTCTCCGGGAAGACGGAGGAACTCCTGCGGCGACTGCGGCGCGCGGAAATCGCGGGCCAGGACGTCGCGGCGTTCACGCCCGCGGTCGACGATCGGTACGGCGAGGCGACGCTCGGGTCGCACGCGGGTCGCTCGTGGGAGGCCGACGTCGTTGACACCACCGCCGAAGGCGTCTCGAAGATTCCGAGTAAACTCAACGGCGAGGAGGTCGTCGCCGTCGACGAGGCGAACTTCTTCCCGGACGAACTCGTCGAGGTCTGTCAGAACCTCGCGGCGGACGGCCGGCGCGTCGTCGTCTCCGGCACCGACCAGACGTACCGCGGCGAACCCTTCGACCCGGTGCCCCAGTTGATGGCCGTCTCCGAGTACGTCGAGAAGTTCCAGGCCATCTGCACGCAGTGCGGCGAGCCGGCGACCCGGAACCAGCGACTCATCGAGGGCGACCCCGCGCACTACGACGACCCGACCATCATGGTCGGCGCGGAGGAGTCCTACGAGGCGCGGTGCCGGAACTGCCACGTCGTGAAGCGGGACTGAGATGACGAACGAGGTGCGCCGATGACGACGTGGGTCGAACCCGAGGGCGGCCGCGAGCGCGGCGTCGTCGGGCTCGCGAAGTCGTTCACGCAGGTGCTCGTGAACCCCCGGACGTTCTTCGACGAGGCGGTGTCGCCGGGCGACCAGGCGCCCGGTCTCGTGTTCGGGATGGCCGTCGTCCTCGTCGCCGTGAGCACCCGGCTCGCGCTGAATCCGGGCGACGCGCTCGCGTTCCCGACCAGCGATTGGCTGTCTGGCCTCCTCACGGTCGCGCTCGTCGCGTTGCTCGCGACGCCCGCCGCCATCCACGCGCTGTCCGCCCTGGAGACGCTCGCGCTCGCCGTCGTCGCGCCCGAACGAGCCGGCGTCAGCGAGACCGTTCAAGTCATCGCGTACGCCGCCGCGCCCTGCGTCTTCGCGGGGCTCGGCGTCCCCGCGGTCACACTCGCCTGCGGCGCGTGGGCGTTCGCGCTCCTCGTCCTCGGGACGAGCGTCGTCCACGAGATTTCGCTCCCGCGGGCGTTCCTCGCCGCGGTCGTCCCCGGCGTCCTCGGGTTCGGCGTCGGCTTCGGCGCCTACCCCGCCGCCCAGAACCTCGCCGCCGAGTACGGGCTCGCACTTTAGGGACTGGGCGTCGAACGCCCGAACGTGCTGAACATCAACTTCTCCGAGTTCATGGTCGAACTGAAAGACGGCTCGATAAAGAACGTCGGCCCGGCGAACAAACACGCCGAGGCGAAACTGTTCGACGTGACCGACGCGGAAGCCCGCGAGTTCGGTGACAAGCGAGTGAAACTCGCGTTCGCCGACGACGACGGCAACGAGGTCGAGGTCGCGCTGTTCCCCGAGGACGTCCGGAGCGTGATGCGGGACGTGGAGGCCATGGAGGACGACAGCCCGGTCTTCGAGTAGTGCCGCGCGCGCGGCTTTCGATAATCGTTTACGGCAGCGACCGCTCTTTCGATGCAAATGGGTACCTGTATTGTCTGTGGCTCCTCCGTCGACGGTCACATCTGTGACACCCACGAGGAGGACGTCGCGTTCGAATTCCGAGGTAACTCTCCGAACCAACTCACTGCCGGGCGCTTCTACCGCGGCACCGTCGACGGCTTCGCCGAGTTCGGCGTGTTCGTCGACATCGGCGACTCCGTCACCGGCCTCCTCCACCGCAGCGAAGTGCCGGGCCGCGTCGAATCCCTCGACTGGGAGAGCGGCGACGACGTGTACGTCCAGGTGACGGACGTCCACGACAACGGCAACGTCGACCTCGGCTGGTCGATTCGGGAGACCGAGCGGGACTTCCGCGGCCACCTCGTCGACGACCCGAGCGCCGACTCGAACGCCGAACTCGTCGAGGAAACCGACGATAGCGAGTCCGAGGCCGATGCCGAATCCGACGCCGAGACCGAGACCGCCGACGGCGGTACGCCGGTCGCGGAGAGCGAGTCCGAATCGCACGACGAGGCTGTCGAGACCGAGGCCGACGACGAGAACGAGTCCGACGACTCCGGCTTCGAGTTCTCCGAGGGCGACGGCGACGACGACGTGCCGACGCCCGCCGTCGACGACGAGACGGGCTCCGAGAGCGAATCCGAGACCGAGGTGACGGAGTCCGAGCCCGACACGGACTCCGAATCCGACTCCGAAGCGACCGACGCCGACGACGATTCGGACGCACCCGAGCGCGTCTCGGTCGCGGACCTCGGCGAACACGTCGACGAGGACGTCACAATCGAGGGCGAAATCGCGAGCGCTCGCCAGACCAGCGGCCCGACGGTGTTCGAACTCGCGGACGAGACCGGCGTCGTGGACGTCGCCGCGTTCGTCGAAGCCGGCGTTCGCGCCTACCCCGAGACCGACGCGGGCGACGTGGTCCGCATCGCCGGCGAAGTCGAACGCCGCCGCGGCGAACTCCAGGTCGAGACCGAGGACCTCACCGAACTCGACGGCGAAGACGCCGACGCCGTCCGAGCCCGGATGGACGACGCGCTCGACGAGCGCGCCAGCCCCGAGGTCACCGACCTGCTCGCCGACGACGACGCCGTCGCCGCCATCCACGACGACCTCGTGGACGCCGCGACCGCCATCCGGCGCGCCGTCATCGACGCCCGCCCGGTCATCGTCCGCCACACCACGACCGTCGAGGGCTACGTCGCCGGCACCGCCATCGAGCGCGCGCTCCTCCCCCTCATCCGGGACGAGCACGCCCGCGAGGACGCCGAGTACCACTACGTCGACCGCCGCCCGCTCGACGACGCGTTCTACACCATCGACGACGCGACGGGCGACGTGACGAACATGCTCGAAGCCGCCGAGCGCCACGACGAGAAACACCCGCTGTTCGTGCTCGTCGGCGCCGGCTCCACGAGCGAGTCCACTGACGCCCTCGACCTGCTCGACATCTACGACGCGGACACCGTCGCAGTCGACGGCGGCTACGCCGACGACGCCGCCGGCATGGACGTGCTCGTCTCCCCGACCGCGGCCGGCGAGGACCCCGTGAACACGGGCGCGCTCGGCACGCAACTCGCCGCGCTCGTCAACGACGACGTGCGCGAGGACCTCTTCCACCTTCCCGCCGTCGCGTACTGGGAGGCCCTCCCGGACGCCTACGCCGACCTCGCGGACCAGACCGACTACGACCGCGGTCACCTCGGTGACCTCCGGGACGCCATCGCGCTCGAAGCGTTCTACCAGTCCTACGAGGACAAACGCGAACTCATCAGCGACCTGCTCTGGGGCGAGGCCGACGACTCGCTGGTCACCCACGTCTCCGACCAGTTCTCCGAGCGCCTCGACACCGAACTCGCGACCGCCGAACCCCACCTCTCGGTGCGCGGGATGGACGGCGTCGCGTTCGAGATTCTCGACGTCGACAAGTACACCCACGAGTACGACTTCCCGCCGGTCGACCTCCTGCTCGACGCGCTCCACCGCCGCGACGACCGCGCGGACGTGCTCGTCGGCGTGAGCGGCGACGAACTCCGCGTCCGCAGCGACGACGCGGTCGACGTGCGGGCGGTCGGCGAGCGCGTCGCCGACGAACTCCCGAACGCCGGCGTGACGCCGCGTGGCGCCCGCGACGGCCGCATCGAGTTCCTCTCCGGCGAGCAGGACGCTGTCGTCGACGCCGTCGTCGACGCCATCACCGACCAGCTCGCCTGATTCTCGCCGGCTGAGACGTTCCGGTACGTACTTTTTACGCACCCGCCCACCGTCGGGTATGCGAGAGGAAGGCGTCTGGTTCACTCCGGAGGAACTCGCCACCGTCAGGAACCGCGTTGCGGCCATCTTCGTCGCCGTGTTCGGACTCCCGGCAGTCGTGGTCTCTGCGGTCTTCGGCGCCGTCGTCGGCGTCGCCGTGGCCGCCGTCGTGGTCGCCGTCGGCGGCGCGCTCTGGTGGTACAACCGCGCGTTCGAACGCACGGCGGCGCTCCGGTTCACCGACGACGCGATTCAGTACCGGCGCGGCGTCTGGTTCCGCCAGCAGAGCGACGTTCCCTACCGCCGCATCACGAACGTCACGACCAGTCAGGGCCCGCTCGAACGGTGGGTGGGCGCCGGCGGCGTCAGCGTCCAGACGGCGGGCCAGTCGGGGCAGACCGGCGCCGAACTCGCCGTCACCGGGCTCCCCGACTACGAGGCACTCAAGGAGCAACTGATGGCGAAGGTGCGAGCGACCGACGGTGCCGACGCGGCCGACGCTCCCGCCGGCCAACGCGAACCGGGGACGACCGCTGACGACGAACTGCTCGCGGAGGTGCGGCGCATCCGCGAACTCCTCGAATAGCAACGACACGCTTTTTCGCGCTCGGGCGCTGGTATCCAGCAATGAGCAGCGACGCCGACGGCGCGTTCGCGGACGCCTGCGAGGCGCTCGTCGACCGCATCCTCGAAGGTGACGTCGGCGAGGACGACGTGGAGAGCGCGAAACTGGACGTCTGTTCGGAGTATTCCGCGCCGAAAGTCCCGAAGCACTCGGACCTGCTGGACTTCGCGCCGGAGGGCCGCCGGGAGGAACTGGAGGAAGTCCTCCAGCGCAAGCCCGTGCGCACCGCGTCGGGCGTGACGCCGGTGGCCATCATGACGAGCCCGCACATGTGCCCACACGGCAAGTGTCTCTACTGTCCCGGCGGGCCGGCCTCGGAGTTCTCGTCGAGTCAGTCGTACACGGGCCACGAGCCGGCGGCGGCTCGCGGCGTGCAAAACGACTACGACCCCTACGGGCAGGTGACGCTCCGACTCCACCAACTACGGGAAATCGGGCACCCGGTGGACAAGGTCGAACTCATCCTGATGGGCGGCACGATGACCGCCCGGAGCCACGACTACCAGGAGTGGTTCGTGAAGCGCGCGCTGGAGGCGCTGAACGACTTCGACCCCGAGCAGGAGCCACAGCCCTCCGAGGAGGAGTCGTTCGCGCAGGACTACGAGGAGTACGACTACGAGTACCTCGAAGACGTCATCGCGGAGAACGAGTACGGGAACATCCGGAACATCGGCACGACGTTCGAGACGAAGCCGGACTGGTGTGACCCCGAGCAGGTCGACCGGATGCTCGACCTCGGCGGGACGAAAGTCGAGGTCGGCGTGCAGACGACCTACGAGCGCATCAACCGCGAGATGCACCGCGGGCACGGCGTGCAGGCGTCCGTGGACGCGAACCGGCGGCTGCGGGACGCGGCGTTCAAGGTCGGTTTCCACATGATGCCGGGTCAGCCGGGGATGACCAAGGAGATGTGCTTAGAGGACTTCCGGCGGCTGTTCGAGGACGAGAAGTGGAAGCCGGACTACCTCAAGATTTACCCGACGCTGGTCGTGCGCGATACCGTCACGTACGACATGTGGCGCAACGAGGAGTTCCAGCCGCTCCAGAACGAGGAGGCCGCCGAACTGGTCGCGGAAATCAAGGACATGATTCCGCGGTACACGCGCCTCCAGCGCGTCCAGCGAGATATCCCCGCGGACCACATCGACGCTGGCGTCTGGAAGTCGAATCTGCGCCAACTCGCGCGCCAGCGCATGGACGAGCACGGCTACACGTGTGACTGCATCCGGTGCCGGGAGGCGGGGATGAACGACGAGGACCCGGAGAACGTCGAACTCGACGTGTTGACATACGACGCCTCCGGCGGCACGGAGCACTTCATCTCCTTCGAGGACTTCGAGAAGGACCTGCTGGTCGGGTTCGCGCGCCTGCGCTTCCCGAACGACCCGGTGCGCCGCGAACTGGAGAACGCCGCGCTCCTCCGCGAACTCCACGTCTACGGGAGCGAAGTGGGCGTCGGCGAGGCGACCGCGGACGGCCAGCACCAACACCAGGGATACGGCCGTCGCCTGATGGCACGCGCCGAGGAGATGGCCGCCGACGCGGGCTACGACAAACTCTCGGTCATCTCCGGCATCGGCGCGCGCCAGTACTACAAGCAGAAACTGGGCTACCACCAGGACGGACCGTACGTCTCGAAGCGACTCTGAGCGTTCGCGCGATGGCGTTTCGCGGGCGCCGAGTTTGGGGTTGACTGGCGGCACAGCGGTTCGCGGGGCGATGCCGCGCTACCGTCGGGCGCCCCGCGGCAGTGTTCAGGTCACGCGCGCCGGTGGGCCGGCTCTCGCAGTTAAACCTCGGGGTCAGTCGGCGAGCGCGCCGAACACTCGGGCCTCTATCTTGCGGAGGTGTTCGCCGACTGTGGAGGGTGCGACGCCGAGTTCGTCGGCGAGGTCAGCTTGGCTGGCTGTCCGGGGTTGGCCGTAGTAGCCGAGCGCGACGGCGGCGTTCAGCACCTCCTGCTGGCGGGTGGTGAGGTGGCGGGAGAGCGAGCCCTCGTCGGGGTCGTAGTCGCCGGTTTCGAGCACTTCCAGCGAGATGGGGGCGTCGCGGGCGGCGGCGGCGAGCGCGCCGAGGTCGGCGTCACTCCCGACGTACGTGATGCGGAGCGCGCCGTCGTCGCGGATGCGTATCGGCGTCTCGACGACGGCGTCGCTCTCTCGGTGGCGTTCGAGGAGGCGGCGAGCGGTGTCGGTGGCGCGAGACTGACTGACCGCCATCCAGCGGTCGTCGCCGGAGACGAGGTAGTCCTCGACGTAGTCGGAGTCCGCCATGATGGCTTCGTAGCGGTCGCTGTCGCCGCTCCCTTCGGCGAACAGCAGGATGGTGTTGTCGGGGAGCAACTCGACGTGGTGGATGGCTTCCCTGGTGAGCGCCGGGTCGGCGGCGAGCCGTTCCGCGAGCGGGTGGAACGCGACGCCGTCGCCGGGGTGCGCGAGGACGGTGAGGTACCGCATCCGTGCGCTAGTTCGGTCGCGTTCACTTAATTGGCCGTGGATGGCCGGCAGTCGGTGCTTGCGCGGCGACACCCAAACGTCGGGTATGAGACGCGATTCGAGGTGTCGGTCGGTGGGACGGACCGAGAGCGAGACGCCGCCCCGGTTCGGGGTGGGGGCGGACCACGGGGTGCGTCGATGAGCGGGCCGAGCCCGGACGTGGCGGTCGTCGGCGGCGGCATCTGCGGACTGACGACCGCGCTGGGACTCGAACGCCGAGGCGTCGACGTGCGGGTCTACGAGGCCGCGTCGGCGTACCGGCCCGTCGGCGCGGGCCTGCTGGTGCAGGCGAACTCCCTGCTCGCGCTCGCCGAACTCGGCGTCGCCGAGCGCGTGAAGGAAGTCGGAAACTGCTTGCGGGACGGCGCGATTCGCGCGCCCGACGGCACCGACCTGCGAACCATCGACCTCGACAGGGTCGAACGCGCGGAGTTCGGACACGGGTTCGTCGCGGTCCACCGCGCCGACCTCCAGCGGGTTCTGCTCGACGCGCTCGACACCACCGTGGAGTTGGACAAGGAGTGCGTCTCGGTGACGGACGCAGCCGACCCGACGGTAGCGTTCGCGGACGGCACGCGCGTCTCCGCGGACGTGGTGGTCGGCGCGGACGGCATCGACTCGGCCGTGAGGGACGCCGTCGCGCCAGACGTGGAGACGCGAGCGCTCGACGGCGTGGTGTACCGGGGCGTCGCCGACGTGTCGCTGTCCGACCCGCACACTACTCGCGGCGTCGAGGTCTGGGGGGACGGCACGTACACCGGCGGCGCGTCACTCGGCGAGGACTCGTTCTACTGGTTCGCGACGCGCCCCGGACGCGCCGCCGCGGGAACCGAGCCGGCGGGCGACGCGCTCCCCGGGCTGCGCGAGCGGTACGCCTCGTTCCCCGACCCGATTCCGGCGGTGGTGAACGCACTCGACCCCGAGGACGTGTTCCGGTCGGGACTCCGCGACGTGCCGTCGCTCGACCGGTGGGTTCGGGGACGGGTCGCGCTCGCCGGCGACGCCGCCCACGGGATGCTCCCGTTCGCGGGGCAGGGCGCCGCACAGAGCATCGAGGACGCGGTCGTGCTAGCCGACTCGCTCGCGTCGTACTACGACACCGAGGCGGCGCTCGAAGAGTACGAGTGCGTGCGGAAACCGCGCGCCGATCGCGTTCGTGCGGAGTCCCACGTCCTCGGTCGTGTCGGTACGTCGCAGTCGGGCGTGGTCGCCGGCCTGCGGAATCGGCTGTTCTCGGTCGTGCCCGACCGCGTGTTTCGACGACTCCGGCGGCGGCGCGTGGCGGACACGACGCTCACGGCGTGAGCGACGGCGGAGAGAGCGAAAAACGAGTGGCGCGCGTCAGATGGCGAACGTCGCGCGGAGCATGTCCCGGCTGCCGGGGCCGAGACCGACCGCGAGCACGGCCAGCAGCATCAGCGTCGTGTACCGGGGCGCTTCCTCGCGGAGTTCCTCGTCGAACAGCGACAGCACGAAGATGACGGCGACGACTTTCACGACGAGGAACGGCCACGCGTCGCCCGTGAGTTGGATGACCGACGCCGGGAGGACGTCCTGGGTGATGTCCACGACGGCGGCGTTGAGCGGGTGTTTCGGGACGAGGTCGGCGCGCAGGCCGAGTTCCTTCGCCCAGTCGAGACCGACGACGTTCGCGACGCCGTCGACGGCGTGCCCCCAGAGGACGAGCGCGCCGGCGAGCGGCGTGCCGGCGGCGATACTCGGTAGGTAGCGCCGGACGGGAAGCCAGACGAGGACGGTGACGACGGTGGCGAGACCGAGCGTGAGCACGGTGAAGATAGGGTGGAACTCGACGTAGTCGGTGGTGACGGCGAGGTAGCCGAGGAAGCCGACCGTGGCCGCGAGGAGGACGGTGCCGATGCCGGCGAGCAGGCGGTAGCCGTCCTCGACGACGTCAGTGCGTCGCGCGAGGTAGATGGCGACCACCACCGCGGCGAGCGTGATGGCGAACATCACGAAGTAGATGACGGGACTGATGATAAGCGAGTTCAGCGGGTAGCCGATGAAGGGTTCGGCGCCCGCGGCGACCTCGGCGGCGTTGTTCGCGTCCTCGACGACGCGGAGCGCGCCGCCGAGCAGGACGAACGGGAACAGGGAGTAGAGGAACTGCATGCTCTCGCCGATTTCGAGGTGGTCGAGCAGGAAACTCACACCGACGAGCGAGACGAGCAGCGTGACGGCGTACCCGACCTCGGAGACGAGCGTGTAACCGGGGTACGCGACCGGTTCGCTGGCGGCGCGACACGTCGCGGACTCGTACAGCAGTTGGACGTTACCGCCGTTCCAGACGGCGCAGTGGGCGCCCTGCGCGTCGGCGTACACGGGGCCCCAGAAGTAGTGCCAGACGAAGCCGCCGTAGACGGTGTCCCGGAGGACGAGGGACCCGACGACGAGGGCACCGACGGCGGCGAGGACCACGGCAGTCCACGCGCGCTCGCGGTCGGTTTCGGGAAAGGCCATGGTGTGAGACGCGGGCGGGCGGGGTTTTACGGTTGCGGTCTCGGCTAGAGCGGGAGTTCCTTGGACTCGTACTCGGTGCCGAGCACGACCATCGTCTGAGAGCGCGCGAACCCGTCCATATCGGCGATGCGTTCGAACATGAGTTCCCGGAGGCTGTCAGTGTCTTCGGCGACGACGCGCAGGATGATGTCCCACTCGCCGGTCGTGAGGTTCACCTCCTGGACGCCGTCGACCGCCTTGAGTTGGTCGATAGCGTCCTCCTCGCCGCCCTGTTCGACGCGCAGGCCGACGACGGCGGAGGTGCCGAAGCCCGCGGCCTTCGGGTCGACGTCGGCGTGGTAGCCGCGGATGACGCCCGCGTCCTCCATGCGGTTGACGCGGTCGTGGACGGTCGCACTGGACATGTCTATCTCGCGGGCGATTTCGCTGAAGGGTTTGCGCGCGTTCGACTGGAGGGCGCGCAGAATCTCGCGGTCCGTGTCGTCGAGGTCCATAGCCGTGAGGTAGTGGCTGCGCAGTCCCAATAACTTACTCTTCGGGCCGTATTTCGCGGGTGACGTCGAGGACGACGTCGTGGGCTTCGCCGTTGGACGCGACGAGCCCCTCACAGTCCGGTTCCCAGCGGTCGCCGTGGACGTCCGTGACGACGCCGCCGGCCTGCCGGACCATGTGGACGCCGGCGACGGTGTCCCAGGGGTTCGCGTGGACGTTCGTAATCGTGGCTTCGAGTTGGCCGGCGGCGACCATCGAGAGCGCCGCTTGCGCGCAGCCGTACCGGCGCATGTCGCCGAACCGGTTGACGATGGCGGCGCAGGCGTCGGCGTACTCGTCACGCCGGTCGAAATCCCACCAGATGGTGGGCGCGACGACGAACGCCTCGGGGTCGTCCTTGTCGCTGACAGAGACCGGTTCGCCGTTCAGCGTGACGCCGTCGCTGCCGGCGACGTACGTGTCGCCGAGTGCGGGGAGGTGGTTCGCGGCGGCGAGCGTCTCGCGGTCCTCGACGGCGGCGACCGAGGTGGCCCAGTACTGGATGTCTCGGACGTAGTTGTTCGTGCCGTCGATGGGGTCGATTATCCACGCGGCGCCGGCGTCGGGGACGGACTTGAGTTCGTCTTCCTCCTCGCCGACGATGGCGTCCTCGGTGTGGGTCTCGCGGACGACCTCGATGACGCGGCGCTGGGCGTTCCGGTCGGCCTGCGTGACCACGTCGGTCTTCCCCGACTTGGTCTCGACGGGGATGCCAGTGCGGAACGCCTCGTGTGCCACTTCGCCGCCGGCGCGCGCGGCGCGCTCGGCGACGGAGACGTAGTCGTCGTTCATGTCACCCGGGACGCACCTGTCGCTGAAAGAGCCGTCGTTTCTCCCACAGAAGCGTTTTTGCGAGGGAAGTCCGCCTCGCGGACTTCCGCATCCCGCGGCGCGCGAGCGCCGGCGATGCGAGGGAAGGGATTCGAACTTCCGTCGGTGGTCCGACGGCGTTCGAACCCTCCTGCATCCACCCCGTGCGTCGCACGGGCACGATGCGAGGGAAGGGATTCGAACCCTCGAACTCCTACGAGAACGGATCTTGAGTCCGTCGCCGTTGGCCGAGCTTGGCTACCCTCGCACGCGGCAGTATCTCGGCGTCTTTCGGGTTTAGGCGTTGCGAATCAGCGCGCTGTGGTTCCGACCGTGTGAACGGGTGGCAATGCTTATGCGGCGACGGCGGGAACGTGTCGACGGTGACCGTCGAGAGACCATGGTTTCGTGGATAGACCCCCACGACTCGAAGGCCGAAGCGTGGGGCGGGAACCGCGACGTGTCGATGCCGGAGGCCATCGAGTCGACCGAGGAACGCGCCCACCGCGTCGAACTCCCGTTCCAGTACCGCGAACACCGGTCCTACGAACGGACGCTCGACGGCGTCGAAATCGGGGGCGTCACCTACCCGTCCGGGAACTTCGTCGTGAACGGCGGCATCGCCGCCGACCGCACGCTGAAACTCCACGCCCGCGGCCTCCTCTGGCAGCGCGACAGCGGCGAGAACGCGCGCCGGTTCAAGATGCAGTTGGTGCGCGACCCGCCCGTGACCGACAGCGTGCCGTTCGGCGACTACCGGTCGTGGGAACGGTTCCAGCTCGGCGAGGTGAACGTCGACGACGTGACCGGACCGTCTTTCGACCCGGACCCGTCGACGAACGAGACGCGCCGCGACTCGACGCCGTTCGGTGACCTGCTCGAACCGCTGAAGCGCCGCGTCGCGGAACTCGAACTCGTCCGGAACCCCGCGTTCGCGAAGTACCGACTCGAAGAGCGCGACGAGTGGGAGACCTACGGCGCGGTGTTCCGGTGGCAGGCCAACGCCTTCCAGCAGCGCGTCTCGTAGGTCAGTCGCCCGCGAACGGGTTGTGGTTCTCGGGCGTGTCGACGTGCCGGCTCTGCACGGCGCCGAACGACAGCGAGAACGTCAGCTCGTCGCCCTGAATCTGGTTCCCGACGGACTCGGGGAGCCACCAGTGGAAGTTTATCAGGTAGACGCTGCCCGCGGTGAAGTCCTGGGTCTCGCTGTTGAACGCGCCGTAACCGCCGTCGAGCAGGTAGCCGTCCTCGGCCGCGTCGGCGAGCCCCGCGAACGACCCGATGAAGTAACACTCGTCTTGCTCGAAGTCGTCCTCGTCCGGGCAGTCCTCGCGAACGAACTGCTCGGACTCGCTCTCCAGAGTGGCGCTACCGGCGAGGTAGGTGTGGGGTTTGACGACGGTCTGTATCTCGTCGGCGAGTTCGCCGACTGGTTTCCCGTCCTCGCCGGGCGCCTCCTCTTCCGGTTCTTCGAGTCCGTTCTCGGCGTTGTCCGTCACGTCGACGGTCGCCCACACGTACGCGGGGTTGTCCTCGACGTGGATACCGATCACGCCGCCGCCGCAGTCGCCCGGCTTCAGGTCCCCAATCTGGAAGATGGGGCCGTCGCCGTTGTCCGGGCGCCGCGTACTCTCTCGGCTCTCCCGCCCGTGGTAGTACTTCACCCAGCCGAGTTCGAGGTCGAGTGTCCCCGCGGTCACGGAGTTGTCCTCGCTGGATTCCTCGTCGGAGAGCAGCGCCATCGTGCCGGTGCCGGCGACGCCGAGGCCCGCACCGATGGTGCCGACGCTCGCGAGCAGTCGCCGCCGCGTGAGTTTCGGTGTGTCTCGCATGTGTATCGCCCCCTCGTGGGGAGACCCACCGGCGGTGTCGAACCGCCGTCCCGGCCGCCGCTCGCGCGGTCCGGAGTGGGCGTCGCCGACTACTCCGGCGCGTAGGGGTTCGCCGGGTCGTCGTTGTGGCGGCACTGCTGGGCGTAGAACTCCAGGTCGAAGGCCACCGAGTCGCCCTGGACCTCGTTCCCGACCGTCTCCGGGAGCCGCCACGAGAACCCGATGTACTGGGTCGTCGAGTTCGGCCAGCACTCGCCGTCGCCGTCGTCTCCGTTCCCGCCGTTGCCGTTGTCGCCGTCCGGACATCGGTAGAACGTCGCGTTGCTGATATCGCCGTACTGGTTGTTCGGGACGCCCTCCGGTTGCTCGTCGGGCAGACAGATTTCGTCGGTCGACGCCGACACCTCCGCGAGGTAACAGCCGTTCGCGGCCTTCAGCGTGACGTGCGTCGTACCCGGCGGGAGCGGGTCGGGTTCGTAGCAGAACCCCGAGAGCCCGGTCGGCGTCGCCAGTACGTCCGGGTCGTCACAGGGCACGAACTCGATGCACTGCTCTTCCTGCGGGCCGCCCGTGGCCTCCCCGACGTACTCCGCTGTCACGCTCTCGGTCTGACTCGCGCCCGCGGTCGGTTCGACGGGAACGCCGTCCCCGACTTGGTTGTCGAGCAGGACACCGGTCGACAGTTTGTCGAGTACCTCCTGGAGCGTCCCACTGGAGATGATGACCTCGCCGGGTTCGAGTTCGTTGTTGCCGCCGTCTTCCTCCTCGTCGGTGCCGTCGTACCAGACGTCCACGAGAATCTCGTCGGCGAGGTCGCCCTCCCTCGCCCCGCCGGTGTCGTCGACCTCGCCCTCCGGCTCGGTGAGGCCGTTGTCGTGGTTCGCCGTCAGGTCGCCCGCCATGTGGACGTACGAGGGGTTCTCGAAGACGTGGAGGCTGATGGTCGCCTCCCCCCAGTCGCCCGGCTTCACGTCCCCGAGGTCGAACACCGGTCCGGGGGCGTCGGTCAGCGCCTGGCGCTCCACTTTCTCGCCGTTGTAGTGCTCCGTCCAGTCTATCTTCAAGTCCAGTTCGCCGGCGGTGACCGCGTTCCCCTCCGAGGACTCCGTATCGTTGAGGAACGCCATCGTGCCCGTGCCGCCGAGCGCGGCACCGGCGCCGATGCCGCCGAGGCCGGCGAGCAGTCGCCGTCGCGTGAGTCGGGGTGTGTCGTCTGTCATTGGAATCGCCCCGCGTGGGGAAGACCCACCGGCGGAGTCGAACCGCCGTGCTCCGAGTGGGTCGAGGCGGGTGGTTGGGTGACCGGACTACAGTTCGACGAGGTTGCCGCCGTCGTCCCACGGCTTGCCGTCGCCGGAGCCGGTGATGGAGCCGATGCTGATGGAGTTCGCGTCGCCGTCCACCTTCGTCACGTCGAGACCGAGCGCACAGATTTCGTTGTCCGCGAGGTAACTCGACGGCACCGTGATGGTGAACTGGTCGTCGCCGGCGCTGGTCGAGTAGCCGGACCCGAGGTCGTCGAAGTCCTCCCACGACCCGCCGTTCTCCTGGCGGCTCCCGTCGGCGTACGGGACGTTCCCGTCGCTCGCGGAGGAGTACCGGAGTTGCGTGACCCAGTTGCCCGCCGAGTCGCCGAGGAAGATTTCGGCGTGGTTCGCGGTATCCGGACTGCCGTCCGGGAAGACGCCGTCAGGTACCTCCACCATGAACGACGTCGTGCTGTCGTTATGCGTGGCGTCCACGCTGAGGTCGCCCTGCGAGACCGGCAGGTCGACGACGCCGTTCCCGTCACAGCTACGCAGGCCGTCCTGCTTCCACGGGTTGTCCGGATTCCGGTTGTGGCGCTTCTGCTCGGCGTAGAAGTCCATGTCGAAGGACAGCGAGTCGCCCTGAATGACGTTCCCGACGTGCTTCGGGACCTTCCAGCAGAAGCCGAAGTAACAGACTCGGTTTCGCTTCTTCGCGCCGAGGTACTTGCCGTCCTTGAAGTGGTAGAGGGCGTCCTTCATCGAGCCCTTGTAGTAGCAGTACTCGCCGTCGCCGTCCTCGGACATCGTGAACTCGTCCATCGACGGCCGACTGTCGGCGTCGATGAGCGCCTGCGCGTTCTGCTCTTTCTTGAAACACCCGAGCGGGAACGCGACGAACTTGGTCTTCTTCGCGAGTTCGCCCTTGTCCTTGGTGTCGTCGACTTCGTACTCGGGTTCCGTCCGGCCGTGTTCGTGGTTCTCGACGTCGCTGGTACGGAACCAGACGTGCGCGGGGTTCCCGCTGAGGTGGACGCTGACGACGCCACAGCCCCAGTCGCCGGGCTTCACGTCGTCGAGTTCGAACATCGGGCCGGCGTCGTTGGTCGGCGGCTGTTTGTCCCACCCGCGGTCATGCTTGTTGCCGTGGTAGTAGTGCTCCCAGTCGAGTTTCAGGTCGAGCGTACCCGCGGTCATCATGTTCCCTTCCGAGGACTCCTCGTCGGAGAGGAACGCCATCGTGCCTGTGCCGCCGAGCGCGGCACCGGCGCCGATGCCGCCGAGCCCGGCGAGTACTCTGCGTCGCGACAGTTGGAATTTGTCGTCTGACATGGTTCGTGTGTGGGCTCCAGCGGGCCGCCGCCGGGTGGCGTCGGCCGCGCCGGAGTACGCTCTCTGCTTGCCGGGACACACCAGTATATATGAGCGAGTTGACGGTTCGATACGGTCGGCGAGAGCGCAGCGATGGTCAGCGTAGGAAGCCATACGGTCGTCGTTAGCCGCGTCAGGCGCTCGCTACCGTCGTTCGCGCGAACGGTTGTCGGTGGCTAACGGCGTTTTCGACGCCGATAGTGGCGTTTAGTGACCGGTTCGTAGGTGGTAACTACAGCGCGGTCACTCGGCCGAAATCCGATAATCGGCCCATAACAAACCGGGAAGTCGGGAACTATTCGCGTGGTTGAGAACATGATATTTCGACAGCACTCGCAGCCGAACACGGGGCCGGGCCGTCCGCGTCCGGGTTCACGCCGCGCCCGAGCCGCGGTGGAGGTGGTGGTAGCGTGAGCACCGCCACACCGGTCCAGCAGCCGACCGAAGGCGACCGCGCCGGCATCACGCAGGAAGCCGCGTTCGACGTGTTGAGCTGCCAGCGACGCCGGTACGTGCTCCACCACCTGCTCGGCGGGGAGCCGACCGCCGAACTGCGCGAGCTGTCCGAGCAGGTGGCCGCGTGGGAGAACGACGTCCCCGTCGAGACGGTGACCTACGACCAACGCATGCGCGTCTACACGTCCCTGCGGCAACTCCACCTCCCGAAACTCGACGGCGAGGGGCTCGTGGACTTCGACGAGAACCGCGGCACCGTCTCGCTGACCGAGGACGCCAGCGAACTGGAGTTCTACCTCGAAGTCGTGCCACACGAGGAGATTCGCTGGAGCAAGTACTACCTCGGGCTGGCGACGCTGGCGGTGGCCACTGTCGTCGCCGCCGGCGTCGGTGTCGTCCCGCTCGCCTCGATTCCGGCGTCAGCGTGGAGCATCGCCGTCGCGGGCGTCTTCTGGGTGTCGGCCGCCGTCCACACCCAACACGACGCGAACAACCGACTCGGCGCCGGCGAGGAGCCGCCGACGTGACCGCCATGCCGGATGTCCGCCGCGCCCTCCACGTGGTCGGTATCGTCGTGTTGGTCGCCGCCGCCGGCGTCACCGCCGTCGTCGCCGCGCCACAGGTCGTCGGCGCCGACGAGAGTTACGTCGTCGTCTCCGGGAGCATGCGCCCGACGCTTCAGGCGGGCGACGTGGTGGTCGTCTCGTCGACGGCGCCCGCGAACGTCGACAGCGGCGACGTCGTCGCGTTCGACCGCATCGCGGGCGACGGGAAGCGCACGACCCACCGGGTCGTGGAGGTGATAGAGCGCGACGGCCAGCGGTACTTCCGGACGAAGGGTGACGCGAACGAGGAGGCCGACCGCCGGCTCGTGCCCGAGGACGCGCTCATCGGCAGGATGGCGTTCTCGATTCCGTACGTCGGCTGGGCGTTCTCCTTCGCCAGCACGGACACCGGCACGCTCGCGTTCGTGGCGGTTCCGGGCGTCCTGCTGGTGGTCTCGGAGTTGTGGTCGCTCGTCGCGGCGGCCCGCGGTGGCGGGTCGGAGAGCGACGGGAGCGCGGAGCACACGGGTGAGTCCGGCAGATGAGCGACTGGTGGCGGCTGGCCTGTGTCTCGGTGTCGCTCGCGGTGCTCGTGTGGGCGGCACTCGGCCCCGGCGGGCTCGCGTCGACGACCGGTCTCCAGCACGACACCGAGTCCACGAACGCGTCGTTCGCGGGCGCGGACGACCTGACGGTCGAGGCGACGTCGGTCACGGTGGCGCCGGGCGCGCTCGCGTCGAACGCCTCGGGGGACGTCACCGTCTCGATGCGGGTGCCGTCGCCCGAGCGCGTGAACGAGTCGTCGCTCGCGGTGACGTTCGCCGGCGCGTCGGCGACGCTGGACGTTCCCGCGTCCGCGGTGACCTGCGACGACGAGTGTCGAATCTCGCTCTCCGAGGAGCGCGTCGCGTCTCTCGCCGACGGCACCGGAAAGCGCGAACTCGTCGTGCTGGGCTGGTGGGAGTACGACCGCCAGTTCGTCGCGCGAGCGCAGGTCACGATTCGCGGAGAGCGCGGCGCGGCACCGGCTGGCAACGGAACGACGACCGGGAACGGGACGACCAACGCGACGACGACGGCGAACGCGACAGCAACGACCACCGAAACGACGACGAACCGGACGGCGACGACGACGGCAAACACCACGACGCAGACGACGACTGCGACGACACCCACACAGACGACTACGACAACCACAACGACCACGGCCACTGAGACGACCGAGCGCACGACGACGGAGACTTCGACCACGACGACCACCGAATCTACGACTTCGACCAGCGCCGCGACCACGACGGCGGCGAACCGGACGGACACGACCGCTGCCAGCGTCCGCGGCCTACCGTCGCTCGCGGGGTCCGGGTAGCCGAAAACGCCAAGCACCTTCGCACGTTACAAGTTAGCATGCAACACGAAGTGGCGCTGCGGCGCGGAGAGAACGTCCGCGTGGCCCGCCAAGACCCCGAAAAGGCGAAACTCGCGGTGTACGGCTACGACCACCACCAGCACTTCGGCGACGACGGCGTCGTCACCGAGATTCGGGAGACCGAAGACGGAACGTGGTACGTCGTCCGGTTCGACGACTACGGCAGGGACGCCGTCGCCTACCGCGCTCACGAACTCGAAGTGGCGTGACAGCGGGGACGAAAGCGGTATCAGGTCGCCCGACCTAGTGACTGCGTGGCGAAACCGTTGCGCTTCCGGCGGTCGCGGGAATCGTGGAACAGCGGCCGCGTCGCCGACCGCATCCACAAGCCGCTGGACGACAACCTCGGCGCGGCGATGACGGCGCCGTGGTTCAGTCCCCCGGACGGCTACGAGGCGCGGCGGTTCGAGGTTGAGAACGGCGACACCGCGCTGTTCGCGTGGAACGGCGACGGCGGCTGGTGGCTCGGAAACACCGAGACGCCGGAAGTGCTCTGGCGAACGAACAAGCAGTCGTTCGCGGAGGCGCCCTACGACGTGAGCGCGTGGGCCCAACGCGAGTTCATCGCGGAACTCCACGAGGACGCGCCGTTCCTCGAACCCTACCCATACCTGTCGTGGTTCTTCCTGCCGGTGTTCTGCTCGAAGGACGGCCGCGAGACGACTCGCGAGTTCTTCGCCGAACACGCCGGCGGCTTCCCGGACGCGTCCAGCGAGGCCGCCCTCGACTTCTACGAGTCGTTCCTGCAGACCGGCGTCTTCGACGACTACCGGCACGTGATGGCCGGCAAACTCGGCACCTCGGAGTTCCTCGACGTGGCGCGCGCGAACGGCGCGATGGGCGAGTTCAACGCGGCGTGGCTCCTCCGTGAGGCGGGCTACGACGTGACCCCGGAAATCGAGGTGTCGACCGGACACTCGCTGGACTACCGCGCGGACCGCGACGGCGAACACGGCGTGCTCGTCGAGGTCACGCGCCCCGTGCCGACGAACGACCGCGCGGCGCACACGCCGGTCGCCGCCGTCAAAGACACCGCACAGACGAAGACCAGCGGCCAACTCGACCGGCACGGCGGCGGCGCGGTGCTGTTCGTGGACTGCTCGTCGTTCCCGGACGACGAGTGGCACCAGATTCGCGGCGAGAAGCCCGAAGTCCACCACCGGCCGGCGGTCGTGTTCCGGGTGCGCCCCGACGGCTCCGTCGAGGGGTACACGAAGGGGTCGGTTCCCCTCGACCTCCCGCAGTTGTAGGGCTGCTCGACACCGCCCACCGCCTCCCCGGTTTCCGCACCTTCTTACGCGAGGACGCCTCACCGACTACCGAATGGGCGACGACGAGTCGGAGACGGCGTGGCGCGACTTGTTCGGGTTCGACGCGCCGTACGACCAGCAGGGCGACGCCATCGAGTCTGCCATCGACGCCGGGGAGCGCGGCGGCTACCTCGCGATGGAGGGGCCGTGTGGCACCGGGAAGACGATGGCCGCGCTCACGGCGGCCGCGCACCTCGTGCGGAACGGCGACCAGTACGAGCGCGTCGTCGTCGTGACGCCGGTGAAACAGCAGTTAGAGCAGTTCGTCGCCGACCTGCGCACGATGAACGCGGGGCTGGACGACCCGCTGGACGGCGTCGCGCTCGTCGGCAAACGCGACCTCTGTCCGTACGAGCGCGAGGACTCGTTCCCGCCGGACGCGAGCGTCCACGACCGCTGCGAGGACCTGCGCGAGTCCACCGCCGGACTCGTGGAGGGCGACGGCGGCGAGTTCGACGGGCAGGACGCCCGGGAACTCGTGGAACTCCGGCCGGAGGACGCGCTCGACGACCCGTGGTGGGACCCCGCGACGGGGCGCGAACTCGCGCGCTCCGCCCGCGCTGACGCCGACCACTCGCTCTCGCAGGCCCCGCTCGCGACCGCGGGTGCAGACTCTCCCTACGTCCCCCACCAGCCGACGGCCCCCGACGATATGGCGGAGGGCGACCCGTCGCTGTTCTGCCCCTTCGAGGCGGACTGGTTCGGACGCGACAAGGGGTCGCCCGTCGGGTTCGACGCGGGCCGCCACAACGTCGTGACGAGCGAGGACGTGCTGCCGTCGAGCGTGGAGTACGGGACGTGCCCGCACCGCGTCCAGCAGGTGATGCTCGACCACGCGGACGTGGTCATCGGGAACTACAACCACCTCTTCGACCCGAAGACCCGCGGCCTCACCGAACACCTGCTCGACGACCGGACGTTCGTCGTGGTCGACGAGGCCCACCGCCTCGAAGAGCGCGTCCGCGACCTGCTCTCGGACCGCGTCGGCCGGCACACGCTCGCCCGCGCCCGAAACGACCTGCGGACGCTCCTCACGGAGGCCAAGCAAAGCGAGTCGAACCGCCAGCAGGTCGCCGACCACCTGCGGAGCTACGACCTCTCGATGGACGCCGTCGAGGCCACCGTCGACTTCTTCGGCGACGTGCTGGACTGGCTGGACGACCGGGTGGCCGAGTACCTCGCGAACGAGGGGTTCGACCCGAACGGCGCGCGCGGCCTGCCGGAGCGCGACCACGAGATTCCCCTGCGGGACCCGGAGACGGACGAACCCGACGACCTGACGCGGTGGGCCGAACAGAACGGCTACACTGGCGACGTGTGGCGCTCGCTGGCGGCCGTCGGCACCGCCGTCGAGGCGATTCTGGAGGACGACGGCGACCGGTCGGCGGTCTGTGGCGCGGTCGGCATCACGCTCCAGCGGTGGTGGGAGCGCGACCACGCGACGTACTTCCGGGAGATAGAGTTGGAGCACGCGCCCAAGGACTCCGGGCGGGCGGGCGCGGCGTGGGCGGAGGCGTACACGCCGGCGCTCGTGACGTTCAACTGCATGCCGGCGCGCGCGCTCCGCGAGACGTTCGCGGAACTCGGCGGCGGCGTGCTGATGAGCGCGACTCTCGAACCGCTCGACGTGTTCCGCGAGGTGACGGGCTTAGACCGCCTCGAAGCGGGCGCGGGCGACGCGGAGGCCCGGCCCGTCGTGGAGCGTCGGTACGACCTCCGGTTCCCCGAGGAGAACCGCGCGAGTTTCCTCGTGGACGCGACGCCGTTCACCGCGCGAAATCGCGGGGAGCCCACGAGCGAGAACGCGAACCGCACCCGCGAGCAGTACCGCTACGTCCTCCGCACCATCGCGCGCTCGCCGGGGAACGTCCTCGTCTGCATGCCGAACTACCGGGAGGCCGCGTGGGCCGCCGACTACCTCGGCGGCGTCGTGGAGAAAGACGTGCTCGTGGACGAGTCGTCGTCGAACGAGGCGACCGACGACCTGAAGGCGGAGTTCTTCCGGGGCGACGGGAAGGTGCTCGTGACGAGCACGCGGGGCACGCTCACCGAGGGCGTGGACTACGACGGGGAGAAACTCGCGGCGTGCGCGGTGGTCGGCGTCCCGCTCGTCAACGTCGGGTCGCCGAGAGTGCGCGCCGTCCGCCGGGCGTACGCCGACGCGTTCGGCGAGGACAACGCCTTCGAGTACGCGCTCACGGTGCCGGCGGTGCGGCGCGCGCGGCAGGCCCTCGGGCGCGTGATTCGCGGCCCCGATGAGGTCGGCGTGCGCGCGCTCGTCGGCCGGCGGTACGTCGAGGGCGCGCGCCACTCCGTCCACGAGTATCTCGGCCCGGGCGAACGCGAGGAGTTCACGCGCATGACCCCGGAGTTCCTCGGCGACCAACTCGAGTTGTTCTGGTCAGACCGGGACTGAGCCGTCGGTGCGCGCGGCATCGTACAGCGCGTCGATGGCGCGCATGTTCGCGACGGCTTCCTCGCCGTCGGTGCGCGGCGACTCGCCGGACGCGACGCAGTCCGCGAAGTGCTCGACCTCCAGTCGGTAGGCGTCGGTGGGGTCGAACGTCTCCTCGACGGTCTTCTCGCCGGTCCCCCACCGGAGGACCGTCTCGCCGTCGCCGGGGTTGTACGCGCGCTCGGCCTCCAGCCAGCCGTCGGTCCCCTCGACGCGGTAGGTCTGGTGGTTCCGGGTCTCGAAACTCGCTTCGACCGTAGCCGTCGCGCCGTCCGCGAACTCCAGCGTTCCCGCGATGTCGGTGTCCACGCCGCTGTTCCGGGCGTCGTTCACGCTCGCGTCGGCGGCGACCGGTTCGCCGAGGAACTGGCGGGCCGCGCTGACGGCGTAACAGCCCACGTCCATCAGCGCGCCGCCGGCGAGACTCGGGTCGAGGCGCACGTCGTCGCGGCCGCGCGGGAGCGGGAAGTTGAACGCCGCGTGGACGTGGCGCAGGTCCCCGAGGTGATTTTCGGCGACGTCGATTGCGCGCTCGGTTCGCGGGTGGTAGCGGTACATGAACGCCGACATCAGCGTCACGCCGGCGTTCCGGCAGTGCTGGACGACCTCGACGGCCTCGTCGGCGTCGGACGCGAGTGGCTTCTCGCAGAGCACGTCGAGGCCGGCGTCCGCGGCGCGACACGTCCACTCGGCGTGGAGCGCGTTCGGGAGCGGATTGTACACCGCGTCCACGTCGGCGTCGAGGAGTTCGTCGTAACTCCCGTAGGACTCCGGGATGTCGTGTCGGTCGGCGAACGCGGCGGCGTCGTCCGCGCTCCGTGACGCGACGGCGCGGACCTCGTGGTCCGAGTCGCGGATGGCGGGGACGACGGCGGCGTCGGCGATGTGGGCCGTCGAGATGATGCCGAATTGCACGTTGGGAGCGGAGATTGCCAGTCACCTAACTGTTTGGACCGCAGGCCTCAAGACCCGCCGCCGTCTCCGTGACAGTATGGCACAGATTCGCGCACCGTCCGAGCGAACGTGTACGGACTGCGGACGGTCGGAGCGGTGGGACCGGGCGGACCGACACTGGAAGGTAGACGGCGAAGAGGGCGACGTCTTCTGCGTACACGCGTGGGACGTGACGGGGTCGTTTACGACGGTCGAGAAGTGAGGTAGCGCTCGCCGTCGCGGGCGACGAGGCCGCGGTTCTGGAGGGTTCGCAGGACGCTGAACAGCGTTATTCTCGGCACGTCGAGGTCGGCGTGCAGTTCGTCGACGGTCGCGCTGTCCCGGGTCGTCAGCGAGAGGTACACCAGTTTCCCGCGCGGCGACTCCACCGATGTCGGCACCTGTCGTGTCGTCATTCGTCACCCGACGAAACTACTTCGACAATTATCAATGTGTGGTTCGACGCAAGTCGAAACAGGTGGGTTGATTGCGTCCGGCGTCCAATCCGGTGTCGTGCCGACGCGCCACGACCGACTCGACCGACACCCGACGCCCGGCCTCGGCAACTCCCTGCGCCACTGGCCGGACGCCAAGCACCCGCTTCGCGTCGTCGTCAACTACGTCGCCATCGTCCTCGCGCGCGTCTCCCCGAGCCTCCGCCTGAAGAACTGGCTGCTCCGGCGCATCGGCGTCACCGTCGGCGCGCGCGCCTCGTGGGGCCTCGAATCCACGCCCGACGTCTTCTGGCCGGAACTCATCACGGTCGGCGAGGACGCCATCGTCGGCTACGACGCCACCCTCCTCTGTCACGAATTCCTCCAAGACGAATACCGCACCGGCGAAGTCGTGCTCGGCGACCGGGCCATGATCGGCGCGGGCGCAATCGTCCTCCCCGGTGTCGAAATCGGCGACGACGCCCAGGTCGCCGCCAACTCGCTCGTCACCGAGGACGTCCCCGAGGGCGCGACGGTCGCCGGCGTCCCCGCCGAACCGGTGGCCCGCGACTAACTCGCGCGCTCCACGTCACGCGCCGCGCTCTCGTTCCGACTCCCCGGTACGAACACCCCGACCGCCGCCAACCCCATCACGCACGCCAGCACGCCGCCCAGCGACAGCGCCCCGACCGTCCGCAACACCGGGTCGACCGACACGCCGCCCGCCAGCGACGCCAACGCGAACCCCGCGACCGACACCACCAGCCCGTACCGGGTCACGCGGAACTCGGTCGCCGCGGCGTACCAGAACGCCCGCACGCGCCGCCCG
This sequence comes from Halobacterium litoreum, assembly GCF_021233415.1. Classification (NCBI taxonomy): domain Archaea; kingdom Methanobacteriati; phylum Methanobacteriota; class Halobacteria; order Halobacteriales; family Halobacteriaceae; genus Halobacterium; species Halobacterium litoreum. The sequence continues at coordinate 807,457 of NZ_CP089466.1, forward strand.
ACCGACCCGTCGCCGCTCGCCGCCGACGCCACGTCCGCCGCGCCCGCCGCCGCCAGCGACGCGGCCGCGAACCCGAACACGCCACCCGCCGCGAACAGGTACGCGCCAGTCGGCGGCGACACGGTAAACGACCACGCCGCCGCACTCGACACCAACACCCCGGCCGCGGCGACCCACCGAGTCCACGCCCGCCCCGCCGCCGCAGACGCCCACGAGCGAATCCCCGCGTCGCCGACCACCGCGTACGAAGACGCTGCGAACGCCACCACTCCCGCGACCGTCACCGCCCAGTTCAGGCCGCTCATTCTCGCACCAACACCACGCCGCGCCGGAACACGAGGTGGTTCGGAAGGACGTACTCCCGGCCGTCGTCCTCCACGCGAGTCACGAACACGTCCACCTCCTGGACGATGCCCTCGTGCTCGCCGATGGCGACCCGGTCACCGATGCCGTAGGGCTGTTTCAGGAGCAAGTAGACGCCCGCCGCCGCCGACGTCAACATGTGGCGGGTCGCGACCACCGTGAACACCACGAGCGCCGCGAGGTACGCGAACAACAACACCAACAGCGCGCCCACCGCGACGCCCACCTGCGAGAGCGCCAACAGCACCGCCACGTACAGAATCGAGTACTTCACCGCCAGCGACACCACCGAGATCTCGGGCACCTTCACGCTCCGCAGTCGCTCGCTCACCACCAACTCCGCCTTGTCGCTGACCAACAGACCGATCAGGAGTACGGCGACCGCCACCAGCACCGACGGCAGGAAGCCGACGATGGGGTACCAGACCGCGCCCTGGACCGTGAGTTGCGCCAACTCCAGCGCGATGAGCGCCGAAATCGCGTACACGATCCACGACGTCGCTCGCGCTATCAGCCGCACCGTCGTCGTCCCGACCTCCCGCGCCATCCGCTCGACGGTCGTCCCCTCGACGGCGTCGTCGACGCCCATCGCCTGCAACAACCGCTCGTTCAGGCGCCCGAGCAAGTACCCGAGCACGATACCCGCGAAGAACACGAGCGCGGCGAGTACGTACCGGAAATCCGCGTCCAGTAGCGTGCTCGTATCCACCTGCATCTCAGTACTCCTCTGGGTCCAACTCCAACACTAACTCGCCGCCCTTGAACGCGCGGACGAGCCCGTCGGACTCGGAGAGCACGATGGCGACAGAGTTCGTGTCCCGCGTGATGGCGCCCGCCGCCATGTGGCGCGCACCCAGTCCCTTCGGGATGTCGGTGCCCTCCGCGGACGGTTCCAGGTAGCGGTACGCGGACACGATCTTCCCCGAATCCGAGATGACGAACGCGCCGTCCAGCCGCGAGAACTCCTTGAGCATCACGTTCACGATGGGGTCGCCCACGTGGACGTGGCTCTTCTCGAAGGGGTTGTAGGACAGCGGCCGGGACTTGTTCATCACCTTCCCGGCGTCCCCGACGACGAACAGCGCGCCGACCGGCTTGCCCTTCTGTCCCTTCTTCCCGAGTTCGATGGCCACCTCGAAGACGTCCCGGATGACGCCCGGCTCCCCCCGCGAGTTCGCGAACAGGTCGTAGACGCCCGAGTGGCGTGACTCGTCGGCTTTCGTCCGCGTCACCGTGTCGATGTCGTCGCCGAACAGCGGCACCGCACACCCGAGTTCGTCGCCGTCCACGACCAATCCCTCGCTGAGCGCGCCCTCCACGCCGAACCGAATGCGCTCGCGCACGTCGTCGAACGTCAACGGCAACTCCACGAACGCGTCGGCGCCCACCGCGTTCTCCGTCGCGACCACCACGATCGCCGTGTCCTCTAACTCCTCGGCGCGCTCGAAGTACGCGCCGCTCGGCGAGAACAACAACAGCGCGTCGATACCCTCCAGTATGTCCCCGACGAGGTCTGGTGGCCGAGCCATTTGTCTAACAACGTGTCCCCGCGCTTAAAAAGGATAGTGGCCCGTCGGCCGCCCGTCCGACGACTGGCTTACAGTCGCTGCTCACTGACACCCCGCTCGAACAGAAAATGCGTGGGACCGGATTTGAACCGGAGCAAGACGGTCGCCCTCGCTTCGCTCGGGCGCTGCGACTTGCAGGGTTCAAATCCGGTCCGGTTCCCTCGCTCCCTGTGGTCGCTCAGTGCACGGGACCGGATTTGAACCGGCGGACTCCTACGAGACAGCGTCCTAAGCGCTGCGCCGTTTCCTGGCTTGGCTACCCGTGCGCACCCACGACTACCCGAGGCAACTGTAAGAGAATTGCGCTACGCGCCGGGGACGCCGAGCGCTTCGAAGGAGCCGATGCCGACGAGCGCGAGCGCCGCGAGGACGACGGTGGCGACGGCCCACGCGGCGACGCCGACGGCGGACGCGCGGAGCCAGCCGACCGGATAGCGCCACTTGATGACGCCGACCCACGCGACGAGCGCGAGCAGGCCGCCGACGAACGGCACGCCGTCGAGTAGGCCCCACGCGAGCGCGCCGAGGAGCGCCGTCAGGATGGCGTCGCCGTAGTCGCCGGCGTCCACGAGATGGGAGGCGGCGACGTGGATGGCGACGCCGCCGACCAGCAGACTCGCCGCGAACACGACCACCGAGTCGTCGAACGGCGCGGTCACCGACTGTGCGGGCGGTACCGTCCCGGCGAATCGCGCCAGCGACGCGACCGCGGTGTCCAGAGTTGGTGCGTTCATGCGGTCGGGAGTGAGCGCCGCGGCCACGTCAACCGTCGACTCGCTCGCGCCGAGTTTACGCGATTTGTCCCGAGTTCCGGCGAAGGTTTACGTCGGGGACGCGCAATCTCCGGGTATGTACCGGGCGGGCGACGAGGTGGACCAGCGCCAGTGGCTGGAGGAACTCGAAGCGGTCGCCGAGGACCTCGGCCTCGACGCCGAAGCGCGGTCCACCGCGAAAGACCTGTTCCTGTCGACGGGCGAGACGGCCGACGCCGAGCGCTCGAAGCCCGCGGCGGTCGCGGCGAGCGTCTACGCGGGCGCGCTCATTGCGGGCGACCAGCGCTCGCAGACCGCCGTCGCGGAGGCCGCAGACGTCTCTCGGCTCGTGATTCAACAGCGCTGGAAGGACGTGCTCGACGAGGCGGGGTTCGACCCGCCGACGTGGTAGTCAGCGCCCGTCGCTGTCGGGCGTGACGTTGCCGTGTTCGTCGATTTCCCCCTGCACGATGCGCGTCGAGGAGATGATGTCGCCGTCCTCGGCGCGCACGTGGTCGACGACTTCGATGTCGAGGGGGTCGTGGCCGCGCTCCTCGCGGAGGTCGTTGATACGTTCGGCGGTGCCCTGGGTCTCCGGCGAGACGACGAGCACGTCGAACTGCGGTTCCGTCGCGATGCCGGTGGGTTCGTGGAGTTTCCGCACCTCGAACTCGCGGCCCGCGTCGTCGGCGAGCGCCCCGAGTTCGGCTTCGAGGTCGTCGCGCCGCTGGTCGAACGGGCGGACGTAGCGGTCGACGTGGCGGGTCTGGCCGGCGAGTTCGTCGCTGGTCAACCCGACCGTGACGTCACCGAGTTCGAACGCGCGCTCGAAGAGTTTGCGGTGGCCGTCGTGAATCGGGTCGAACGTCCCACCGAGGGCGACGTTCATACGCCGGCGGAAGTCCCGGGCGCGTTTAGCAGTTTGGGTTTCAGGTGTCGTCGCCGTCGTCGGTGGAGAGTTCGGCGTCCGCCTCGACGTCGGCTTCCACGTCGTCGACGCGACCCTCAGCTTCCACGTCGGCGTCCAGTTCGCTCTCGCCGTCGCCGGCCTCGGCTTCCACGTCCACGTCCGTCTCGACTTCCGCCTCGGTGTCGCCGACTTCGGCCTCGACGCTGGTGCCGTCCTCGACTTCGATGCGGACCGGCGAGTCGCCGGTGTCGGCGTCGCCGTCCTCGCGGTCGAGGTGAGCGTCGAGGTTGAAGACGGTGTTCAGTTCGTTCTGTACGCGCCCGACGACGCCGCCGACGAGGTCGCTCGGCGGGATGGCGGTGTACTCGTAGGGGTTGTTGCCGGCACCTTCGCTCTGGCGCTTGCGGCGTTCGACCACGTCGTCGTCCGCGAGTTCGGCGAGCGCTTCGCGCACGGTCGACGGGTAGAGGCCGGTGCCGTCGGCCACCTCCTCGCTGGTGCTCCACGGGTGCTGGCGGAGGTAGACGAAGATGCGGGCGCGGGTCTCCGTGTCGAGCACCCACGAGAGGATGTCCACGACGCGCTGGTCGAACCCGGCGACGGCGCGGTCCTTCCCTTCGTCCAGTCGGTCGCGCGCGGACTGTCGGGACTCGTCGGTGTCGTCTGCTGGGTCCTCAGACATGTGTCGTCTCGTTCGGGTCAAAAGTGGCGAGCGGATGAAAAACCCTTCGCCGAACGCCTACAACACCAGCGACTCGTACAGCGCGCGCTCGCCGTCCTCGGCGAGGACGCGGCGCTGGCGCGCGGTGCCGGACTCGGCGTCGAACACGTCCCGGATGCCCGAGACGCCCAGGCGCTCGCACTCCCGGTCGACCACTTCGCCGAGGGAGACGTCGCCCGCTGCGTCCCGGCGCACGAACGACGCGTCGTGGCCGTACCGCGTCGCCCGCCACTTGTTCTCGTCGAGCACCTCGCGCCGCAGGCCGGCGGCGTCGCCGTCCCCGAACACTTCCGGCGGTTCCGGGTCGGCGCTGTCCTCGTAGCGCGCGGCGTAGTCCATCACCAGCGCGTGCGTGTACTCCACGAACGCCTCGACCACCTCGGGGTCGGACTGGCCGTCGGGCGCGCGCACCTCGACGGTGCCGTGGCCCGAGTGCGGGCGCACGTCGTACCAGAGTTCGCCGCGGTCCGAGATGCCGCCGGACTCGACCATCAGGCGCTCGAACCGGTCGAACTCCTCGTAGGAGTTGAACGCCGTCGGCATCCCCGTGTTCGGGAGGCCCTCGAAGATCTTCGCCCGCGCCGACGCCAACCCCGTGTCGTAGCCGTTCCAGAACGGCGAGTTCGCGCCGAGCGCGAGCATCACGGGCATGTGCCAGCGCAGTTGGTTCGCCACCCACACCGCCTTGTCCGCGTCGTCGACGCCGACGTGGACGTGGAGACCCGCCGTCGTGTTCCGGTGCTGTGGGTACTGGATTCGCTCCAGTTGCGCGCGGTAGCGGTCCTTCTCGGCGTGCTCGTGTTCCCGCCAGCGCGCGCCCGGATGGAGGCCCGCCGCCGCGATGCGGTAGCCGTTGGCCTCGGCGTGCGCGACGAGCGCCGCGCGCACGTCCCGGATGGCGTCCGGCGCGCCGTCGGGGCCGTCGAGTTTCGGCGTCTGCGTCTCCACCACGAACTTGAACAGTTCGTGGTCGAGGCGTCCCTCCAGCAACTCCGGCGGGGTGGCCTCGTACACCAGCCTGTCGGTCCCCGCGGTGGGGACGCCGTCCTCGCCGACGACGAAGAACTCTTCCTCGACGCCGAGCGTCCCCAGTTCGGCGAACTCCTCCGACGAACCCACGTCCATGCTCGCCGGGTCTTTTCCTTCGAGCGCGTAAATAGTTCTGGAAGCGGCGGGCTAAGTTGTCGAGGCCGTCGGTCGCGCGTTCACTTCGGCGTCGCGACGACGGCGAGGTGGTCCTCGTGGTACGGCTCCAGTCGCTCCGTCGCCAGCACCTCGTAGCCGTCGCGCAGGCGGTCGAGGACGTCCTCGAACACGTCTCCGGGGTCGCGGGTCACGTCCTCGCTTCTGGCCTTCACCGCGCCCACGAACCGCCCGTCGTCGGCGAGGAACTGGCGGTTCGCGAGCGCCACGTCCGCCTGTCCCCGAGTCGCCACGTCCTGTACGATTGCGTCGAGTTCGGACTCGACGACGTGGGCGTACGTCTCGGGCTTTCGCGCGTCCTTCAACAGCGGGAAGAGGTTCGTCCGCGCTTCCGCCACGTCGAGCAGGTCGCGGACGGGACGGGGCGCGAACTCCACGGCGTACGTCGGTCCCGCGAAGTCCGCGACGTGGCTCACCGTCGTCCCGTTCGCCGCGCCGAGGTACAGCACCGAGTCGCCGCCCGCCAGCCCCGTGTCGACGCCGAGTTCGAGCGTCGCGCCGAGTTTCGACCGGTGGGCGTCCCAGCGCCGCCAGCCGTCGACCACGGGCTCGCCGTACGCCGGTTCGCCCCGCGTCGCGAGCGCCGACTCGTCGCCGAAATCGCGTCGCTCCACGCCGTCCGGGAGGGTCATTCCGTATCACGCGCTCGGATGCGCTCGATTCGCTCGTCGAGTTCCTCGTCCAGTTCGGGGCGGCGCTCGCCCGAGTAGTGGTCGACGCGCGCCGCGATGGTGAGTTTCCCCGCCAGCGCGCGTGCCGCCGACCCGCGGTGTTCGGGGTGGGTGCCGCGGACGTACTCGTGGGTGTAGATGACGCCGTGTTTCGGGGACGGCGCGTGTCCGCGGAGGTGCGCGAACAGGGCGTCCTCCGCCCCCAACACCTGCAGGGTGCCACTCGGCTTCTTCGCGAGTGCGCCGAGGCCGCCCGCGAGCGCGATGAGGCGCGCCGCGAGCACCGGGCCGGCGAGCGCCGAGAGGTTCGGCGCGACCGCCGGCCCCTGTCGCTCCACGTAGTCCGCGATGTCGTCGCGCTCGTCGGCGAGGTCCGCGGCGCGCCGACACAGCGAGACGGCGCGCTCCTCGCTGGGCGTCGCCGGGTCGCGGGTCGCCACGTCGCGCGCGCCGTCCACGCCGCCGCGCACGTCGTCGAACACGCTCCCCGCCCACTCGGTGCCGCGCTCCGCGAGTTCGTTCGCGGTCTCCGCGAGGTCGCTCATCGCCCGCACCGCGTGAATCAACTGCTGGTCGTCGGCGCGCTCGCGCTCCCGGACCGCCGCTCGGGTGCCCGCCAGCGTCGCCTCGCGCAACAACTCGTAGTACGCCGCCTCGTCGGGCGCGACGCCCGCGTCGACGGCCTCGCGCGGCCAGTCGGCGGGCGCGTCCGCGCTCCCCTCGCGGACGGCGTCGCCCGCCGCCGACGGGTCCGCGGCGTCCACGCCGGCGAACCATCCGTGTCCAGTCATGCCCGACGCTTCCGGCCGCGCGCGTTTAAACCTACCTCGCTGGACTCGCGCGCTCGGACCGCGGCGAACGGACGTTTAAGCCGCTCCGGGGCGACGACCGCCCATGAGCGCGCCGCCAGCGGACGACGACCCGCCCGACGTCTCGGACCTCGTCGACGAACTGGAGGACCTCGACGACGTGGTCGACGACCCGGACGCCCGACGGCGACTGGACGAACTCAAACACCTCGCCGGCGACATCCAGGAGGGCGGCGCGTTCGGACAAGTCATCTACGGGTTCGACCGTCACGACGCCGCGGAAGCCGTGCTCGGCGCCCTCCTGTTCGGCATCCCGATGGCCGTCGAGGGCGGCACCAACGAGGCGGGCGCGTTCGTCGCGAGCAACCCCGCGCTCCTCGCAGGGAGCCTCGCGGCGACCGTCGCGGTCGTCCACGGCGTCCTCTACGTCGCGGAGTTCCAGGACGTCCGCGTCGCCGACCCGTTCTTCGGGTTCCTGCCGCGGCGACTCGTCGGCGTGCTCGCCGCGTCCGGCGCGACGGCCGCAGTCCTCCTCACCGCGTGGGGCCGCGTCTCGTGGACTGACCCGTGGCTCGCAGCCTGTACGGTGGCCGTGGCGCTCACGCCGATGGCCATCGGCGCCGCCCTCGGCGACATTCTCCCCGGGTCGTGAGTTCTGTCGCCGGGTCGCCGACGACGCTGCCGAAAGACAATGGTTAAAACGCGTCCGGGCGCATAGTCCGTGTATGAGCGAAGCCAAGCAGGCGCGCAAGTGCGTCTCCTGTGGCATCAACATCTCCGGCACGACTGCGGCCGCGTTCAAGTGCCCGGACTGTGGCCAGCAGATTTACCGGTGTGCCAAGTGCCGGAAGCAGAGTAACCTCTACGAGTGTCCCGACTGCGGGTTCCGGGGGCCGTAACCATGGGGAAGGTCGCCGCCGTCCTCAAGGTCATGCCGAACAGCCCGGACGTCGACCTCGACGAACTTCAGGAGCGCCTCTCCGAGTCGCTCCCCGAGGGCGCGAAAATCAACGGCACCGAGACCGAGGAGGTCGCGTTCGGTCTCACCGCGCTCCTCACGACGGTCATCGTCCCCGACGACTCCGGCGGGACGGAAGCCGTCGAGGAGGCGTTCTCCACGGTCGACGACGTCGAGTCCGTCGCCGTCGAAGAAGTCGGCCGCATCTGAGCCGGACGAACTTCTCTCGGTTCGCTACGCTGCCGTAGCGGCGCTTCTCGTCACTCCTCGGCGGTGTAGCGCCGGACTTCCACGTCGAACCCCCAGTCCGGCGCGGCCCGGATGCCGCCCTCGAACCGGTAGGTCCCGGTCTCCACGCAGGCGTCGCCCTCGTGGGGCGCGAGCACCGCGAACGTCCGCGACACCGTCTCGCCGGCGTCCAGTTCCGCGGAGCGCACGACACTGGCGAGCGCGACGCCGTCGGTCGCCTGCCAGCACCCGTCCGGGGACTCCTCGGGGACGACGCCGTCGTCGGGCGCGAGGAACAGTTCGCCGCCGGTATCGGCGTCGCCCCAGAGGGCGTCCCACGGCACGAGCGACCCGAACTGGAACTCCCGAGGTTCGTCACCCTCGTTCGTGAACGCCACGCGGAGGGACGCCGGGCGGTCGGTCGTCGCCTGCTCCGCGACCGACACCTCGATGGAGACGCCGTCGAGGGACACGTCGTCCGTCTCGACGTCCGTAATATCGTAGCCGCTCTCGGGCCCGTCGCCCTCGCGCTCGGTCGGCGTGGTCGTCTCGTCGTCTTCGGTCGTTGTGTCGTCGCTCGGAGACGGTTCGTCGTCGCTGTTGCCGGCGACGCCCGCACACCCAGCGAACGCGGTGGTGGCGAGCACGCCGACGAACGCACGTCGCTTCATATCTGCGAGAACGAGCGCCCGGGATAAACGCTTTCTCGGGGCTGAAACAGCGGTTTTAGTCGAGGGCGGCGTCCATCGCCTGCTGGAGGTCGGCCTTCAGGTCGTCGACGTTCTCGATGCCGACGCTCGCGCGAATCAGGGGGTCGGTGAGCCCCGCCGCCTCGCGCTCTGCTTTCGGGATGGCGGCGTGGGTCATCGCCGCCGGCTGTTCGATGAGCGACTCGACGCCGCCAAGCGACTCCGCGAGCGTGAACACCTCGGTCTCGCTCACGAACTCGCTGGCCTCGTCGAGGCTGGCGTCCAACTCGAAGGAGAGCATCCCGCCGAAGTCGTCCATCTGCTCTGCCGCGAGGTCGTGGTGCGGGTGGCTCTCCAGCCCGGGGTAGTAGACGGTGTCGACGCTGTCGTGGTCGTCCAGCCAGTGGGCGAGTTCGCTCGCGTTCTCGCAGTGGCGGTCCATCCGCACGCTCAGGCTCTTGGTCCCGCGGAGCACGAGGAAGCAGTCGAAGGGGCTCGGGGTCGCGCCGACCGAATTCTGGTAGAACCCGAGCTGCTCGTCGATGTCCTCGTCGTCCGTAATCAGCGCGCCCGCGACGAGGTCCGAGTGCCCGCCGAGGTACTTCGTGAGGCTGTGGCAGACGACGTCCGCGCCGTGCTCGATGGGGCGCTGGAGGTACGGCGTCGCGAACGTGTTGTCCACCGCACAGAGCGCGTCGTGCTCGTGGGCGATGTCCGCGAGCGCGCCGATGTCGTTGACGTTCATCAGCGGATTCGTCGGCGTCTCCACCCACACCAACTCCGTCGACTCTCGCATCGCCGACCGGACTTCGTCGTGGTCTGTCGTGTCCACGAAGTCGAAGTCCACGTCGTAGTCCTCGTACACCTGCGTGAAGATGCGGTGCGTGCCGCCGTACACGTCGTCGCCCGCCACGACGTGGTCGCCCGCTTCGAGGAGGTTCAGGACGGTGTTGATGGCGCCCATCCCCGAGGAGAACGCGCGCCCGTACTCCGCGCCCTCCAGGCTCGCGAGGTTGTCTTCGAGGTCCGTGCGCGTCGGGTTCCCGGTGCGCGAGTACTCGTAGCCGCGGTGGTCGCCCGGCCCGTCCTGCACGTACGTGGAGTTCGCGAAGATGGGCGTCATCAGCGCGCCCGTCTCCTCGTCGGGCTCCTGTCCCGCGTGAATCGCGCGCGTCTCGATGTGTTCGTCGTCGTCGCTCATACCGAGAACTGCGACGGCCCGAGAGTTAGGTCTGTTCGTTCGTGGGGCGCCGAGACACGCTTGGGTGGGAACGATTCTTTTTTACCCTCGACGGAAGTACGAGACTGCATACGACTATGCCGAGCTCCAACGGACCCCTCAACAGCACGCGCGAGAAACTCTCGAACAAGCCCCGAGAACGCGGTACGTCGCCGCCCCAGCGCGCCGTCACCGAGTTCGAGGAGGGCCAGAAGGTCCACCTCAAAATCGACCCGAGCGTGAACGACGGTCGCTTCCACGCTCGCTTCAGCGGCCACACCGGCACCGTCGTCGGGAAGCAGGGCGCCGCGTTCAAGGTGCAGGTCAACGACGGCGGCAAGGACAAGATCGTCATCGCGAACGCCGCCCACCTCCGCGCGCAGGAAGAGTAACATGACCATCTTCAAGGAGACGCTCGACGAGGAGTTCCTGACCGTCTCGGAGGCCAAGGAACTGCTCTCCGACGTCGAGGCCGAGCGCGCGCTCGACGAGGACCGCGAGATGCGTTTCGAGTTGGCGCGCGCCGTCGAACACGTCAACCGCTTTGCGGTGCTCGAACCGGAGGAGTCCCGCGAACTGGTCGCGGAACTCCTCGACCTCGACGCGCTGGACGACGAGTCCGTCGCGTACAAGATTGCCGACCTCCTCCCGCGGACGCGCACGGAACTGCGCGCCGTGTTCGCGAACGAGCGGTACGCACTCTCCGGCGACGAACTCGACGACGTGCTGGACGTCGTCGCGAAGTACGCCTGAGTGGCCGACCGTTTAAGTGTCGGCTGGGCGTACCCGTTCGTATGAGTGATTCGCCTTCGACGGACGACGAGGAGTTCGCCGTCGTTCTCGACTACCTCGCACACGGCCGCTCGGACGGCCGCGGCTACGGCGACGGCCCGCTGGCGTACGCCGTCTCTACGGACGATTTCACGCTCTACGAGATGAAACTCGACCCGACTGCGGACATTTCGATTCTCGACCGCGTGCGGATTCGCCCGGACTTCGCCGAGGGCATCGAGCGCGGCCGCGAAGTGGACTACGACGACCTCTCCGACGGCGCGCGCTCCGAGTTGGACTACGTCGTTGAGGACGTGGTCGACGAGGAGGAACAGCGGTTCGTCGACTTCTACAACGACGCCCAACCCATCTCGCTGCGACTCCACCAGTTGAACCTCCTGCCGGGCATCGGCGACAAACTCCGGGACAACATCCTCGAAGAGCGAAAGCGCCACGGCCCCTTCGAGAGTTTCGAGGACATCGAGGAGCGCGTCGACGGCCTCCACAACCCCCGCGAAATCATCGTCGAGCGCATCCTCGACGAGATGCAGGAAGACGACTTGAAGTACCACAACTTCGCGCAGTCGTAACGCGGGGTTTAGGACGCCCCGGGAGTTATTGACGGCAATGACTGATTCGCGGGACCCGGACGCGCTGATTCGGCGGGCGGGACGACCCGACCCGTCGTTCGACCAGCACTTCCTCGTGGACGACCGCGTCCTCGACCGGATTCCGACGTTCGCCGAGTCCTTCGACCGCTCGCACGTCCTCGAAGTGGGCGCGGGGACCGGCGCGCTCACCGACCGCCTGCTCGACGCCGCCGACCGCGTGACGGCGGTCGAACGCGACGAGGGGTACGCGGCGTTCCTGCGCGAGGAGTTCGCGGACGAAATCGCGGCCGGCGACCTCGAAATCGTCGAGGGGGACGTCCTCGACGTGGACCTCCCGGATTTCACGTGTTCCGTGTCGAATCTGCCCTACGGCGTGTCCAGCGAGACGACGTTCCGCCTGCTCCCGCTGGGGAAGCCGATGGTGTTGATGTACCAGTTGGAGTTCGCCGAGCGGATGGCCGCCGAGGCAGGCACCAGCGAGTACGGGCGGCTGTCGGTCGCGGCCCAGCACTACGCGGACGTGGAAGTCGTGGAGACCGTGCCGCGTGAGGCGTTCGACCCGCAGCCGCGCGTACAGAGCGCACTGGTGCGCGTGACGCCCCGAGAGCCGGATTACGAAGTCGGCGACGAGGCCTTCTTCCTCGACTTCGTGAAGGCGCTGTTCACGCAGCGCCGGAAGACGGTGCGGAACGCGATTCGGAACACCGCCCACATTTCGGGGCTGTCGGACGCGGACGCGGTGGTCGCGGCGGTCGACGAGGACGTGCTCCGGCAGCGCCCGGGGAACCTCGACCCGTCGGCGTTCGCGGCGCTCGCGAACGTCGCGCTCGGCGTCGAGGGGGGTGACGGCGGGTGAACTGGCTCGCGGCGATGCAGGTCGCGGTGGACAACCTCTCGCTGGTCGAGCGAGCGCTCGGAACCGCGGCCGCGGTCGTCGCGGCAGCGGGCGTGTTGTGGCTCGCGCGCCGCGAAATCGGGCGCCGGGAGTCACGCGTCGTCGACCTCCTCGTGGTGGCGGTGACACTCGGCGCGCTCGCGGTCGCCGCGGTGTTCGTGGTGGTGGTCTGGGACCTGGAGACGCAGGCCCAGACGCGACTCCGCGAACTGGAGGTGCAGGCGAAACTGCTCGGGCGGGCGGCGTTGACCGTCGGGTTCTTCGCGGCGGTGTACGTCGGCACCGGCGTCATCCACCGCGGCGTCGAGCGCGTGTTGAAGAAACGCGACGGCATCAGCGACCACCAGGCCGAAATCACGTACCGCATTCTCCAGATTTCGACGTACATCGTCGCGCTCGTGGCGGTGCTCGGGTTCTGGGGCATCGAACTCGGCGGCCTGCTCATCGGCGCGGGGTTCGCGGGCATCGTGCTCGGGATGGCGGCGCGACAGACGCTCGGCGCGGTCATCGCCGGTCTCGTGTTGATGTTCTCGCGGCCGTTCGAAATCGGGGACTGGGTGGAAATCGGCGACAACGACGGCATCGTCACCGACATCACCATCGTGAACACACGCCTGCAGACGTTCGACGGCGAGTACGTGATGTTGCCCAACGACTACGTCGGCTCCCAGGAGGTCGTGAATCGCTCCCGAAAGGGGCGGCTCCGCATCCACGTGGAGGTCGGGGTAGACTACAGTTCCGACGTGGAACACGCGATGGAGTTGGCCAAGGAGGCGATGGGCGACGTGGAGGACGTGTTGACGGTGCCCCGCCCGCAGGTCGTCCTGAAGGAGTTCGGCGCGTCGGCCGTCGTCTTGGACCTCCGGTTCTGGATAGACAAGCCGAGTGCGCGGCGGCGGTGGCGCGCGCAGACGTCCGTGATTCGCGCCGTAAAGTCGTCGTTCGACGAGGCGGGCGTGAAGATTCCGTTCCCGCAGCGCGAACTGTCGGGGCGCGCGGAGACCGGCGGGTTCCGGGTGCAGGACGAACCGCCCGCCGCGGTGGGCGGCGACGACGCCGCCCCGGACCGCGAGTCGGCGGTAGAGCGCGTCGAGGGCGAGGATGACTGACCTCGCCGACCGCCGGGGGGCGGAGACGCAGGTGTACCAGCCGGCCGAGGACACGCGACTGCTCGCCGAAGCGGCGGTGTCGGAGATAGAGCCGCCGGCGCGCGTACTGGACGTGGGCACTGGCTCGGGCTACGTCGCGGCGACCGTCGCCGACGAGACGGGAGCGGACGTGGTGGGTTCGGACCTGAACCCGTACGCCGTGCGGCAGGCCGCCGACCGCGGCGTCCCCGTGGTTCGGTCGGACCTCGTGTCGGCGTTCCGAGACGGCGCGTTCGACGCCGTGGTGTTCAATCCGCCGTACTTGCCGCGAGACGACGACGCGGCCCGCGAGGACTGGATGGAGGTGGCGCTGTCCGGGGGTGACGACGGGCGCGCCGTCGTCGAACCGTTCCTCGACGACGTGGGGCGCGTGCTGGCGCCGGACGGTTTCGCGTTGGTGCTCGTGAGTACGCTGACGGGGGTCGACGAGGTCATCGAGTACGCGGGCGAGCGCGGGTTTTCGGCGGTGGCGGTGCGCGAGGAGTCGTTCCCGTTCGAGACGCTCAGCGTGCTCAAACTCTGGAAATAACTAAGAAGCATATTCGGCTACAGAAAATATTAAACGAGGGTATGCCGTAGCGGGTGGTAGATGAACCGCATCGCCACCACGCCCGGCCTCTATCCGCTCCCCGACGACGCCAAAGAGACGTTGTCGGACCTCAAGGGCCACCAGAAACACGACCTCGTCTCCGGCGACGAGTCCGACGCCGTCGCCGCGGAGTACGACGACGTGCGCGAGCGACTCGTCGCCATCCAGCAGGACGCCGGCCTCGACCGCGTCGTCGAGGGACAGGCCCGCTGGGACGACATGCTCGCACACCCCCTGACAGTCCACGACGCCGTCGACCCCGGCGGCATCGTGCGGTACTACGACAACAACAACTTCTATCGCGACCCCGTCGTCACCGGCGACCTCACCTTCTCCGGCGACCTCGCCGACGACCTCGAAACCGCGGCCAGTCTCACCGACGACCTGCAGGCGGTCGTGCCAGGTCCGTACTCGCTGGCGGACCTCGCGACCGACGAGCACTACGGCGACGACACCGACTTCCTCGCCGCAGTCGCCGACTTCCTCGCGGGCGAAGTCGAAGCGTTCCCGGACGCCGTCGAGACGGTGTTCCTCCTCGAACCGTCGCTCGTCGAGAACGCGCCGGGCGACGGCGAGGACGAGCGCGCGAGCGACGCCATCGACGCGGTCGCCTCGGCCGTGGACGCCGACGTGGTCGCGCACCCGTACTGGGGCGCCCTCGACGAGAAGGTCCACGCCCACCTGCTCGACGCCGACGTGGACGCTGTGGGTTACGACCTCGTCTCGAACCACGACGACAACGTCTACAACGTCGCCGAGTACGGCACCAAGGACTCGGTGGCGCTCGGCGTCGTGGACGGCCAGAACACGCTCGTCGAGTCCCCGGAGACGATTCGGGAGCGCGTCGACTGGTTCGACGACCAGGTGCCGACGGACTTCGAGGACGCCTACGTCACGTCGAACACCGGCCTGTTCTATCTGCCCGTGAACCGCTTCGAGGAGAAACTGCGCGCCCTCGGCGCCGCCACCGACCCGGAGGCCGTCGAGGAAGCGGAGGTGGAAGCATGACGCACCGCGACCAGTTCCGGCCAGCGGACCACCCGAACGACCACTTCCTGTTGACCACCGTGGTCGGCTCCTACCCCAAGCCGAAGTGGCTCGACCGCGCGAACGACCTCCACGAGGACGACGACGCGGACTTCGGCGACGACGAACTCGCGGAAGCCGAGGACGACGCGTGCCGACTCATCACGAACGAACACGAGCGCGCCGGCCTCGACGTCGTGGTGGACGGCGAGATGCGGCGCAACGAGATGGTGGAGTTCTTCGCTCACCGCATCGACGGCTACGAGTTCAACGGCCCGGTCAAGGTGTGGGGGCACAACTACTTCGACAAGCCGAGCGTCGTCGACGACGTCGCCTACGACGAGTCGTGGCTCGTCGACGAGTACGAGTTCACCGCGGGCGTCGCCGACCGCCCGGTCAAAGTCCCCATCACGGGGCCGTACACGCTCGCGAACTGGAGTTTCAACGAGGCCTACGACGACGAGGAGGCACTCGCCTACGACCTCGCGGACCTCGTCAACGAGGAAATCGAGAAACTCGTGGACGCCGGCGCGCGCTACATCCAAATCGACGAGCCCGCGCTCGCGACGACGCCCGACGACCACGCCATCGTCGGCGAGTGCCTCGAACGCATCGCGGCGGGCATCCCCGACGACGTGCGCATCGGTCTCCACGTCTGCTACGGCGACTACTCCCGCATCTACCCGGAGATTCTGGAGTACCCGGTCGACGAGTTCGACCTCGAACTCGCGAACGGCGACTACGAACAACTCGACGTGTTCAAAGACCCCGCGTTCACGGCGGACCTCGCGCTCGGTGTCGTCGACGCGCACGTCGCCGAGGTAGAATCGGTCGAGCAAATCGAGGCGAACATCCGGAAGGGACTGGAGGTCGTCCCACCCGAGCAGTTGACGGTCAGCCCGGACTGCGGCGTGAAACTCCTGCCCCGCGAGGTCGCCTACGAGAAGATGGCGAACCTCGTGGAGGCCGCGCGGAACGTCGAAGCCGACCTCGACGCCGGCGACATCGACGTTGCGGCGCCGACGCCCGCCGACGACTAAGTTCCCTCGCCGACGAGGTTGTCGAAGTGCCGACGGCACACCACGCCGTCGGTCACCGACTCGTACTCGTCGGGTGACTCGTCGCCCGCTTCGGTCACCGGCCCCGTGTACTCCACGAGGTCGTAGTCGCCGGTGTCGGCGCAGTACAGGCAGTTCTCGTTGTCGATGTCGCCAGTCAAGTACTCCGCGACGCACTGCTCGCAGACGCCCGCGGCGCGCCCGTCCACCAGCCGGTAGGTAGCCCCCGTCTTGTTGCAGACGACACAGTCCATACCCGCGAGAGGAAACGAACTGCCATGAAACCCGTGGCCGCCGGCGTCGTCAGTCGACGGTCTGCTCGGCGACATCCACCACGTCGAAGTCGTCGTCGACGGTGAGCGTGATTGCGTCGCCGTCGGCGGTGAACGTGAACGACGCCTCGAACGGGTCGGCGTCGTGAATCTCCTCGCCGTAGTTCATCACCACCGACGCGAACTGGTCGTAGTCCGGCGACACGAGGTCGACGCCGTGGGCCGTCAGGAACGACTGCAACTCGACGCTGTCCAGCAGGTAGACGCCGAACGTGGTGCGCCGAGAGTAGACGCAGTTCGTACACCTGGCCGAGTGCTGGGCCGCGTAGCGGTTGTCGCACTCCGGACAGGCGCCGTCGCCGCCCTCGTGGTCGTCACACAGCGTCAGCCACTCCTCCATCGGCGCGGAACACCGCGAACACGTCCCCGTCGACGCCAGCAGTTGCCCCGAGAGGTGCCAGCGGAGCGCCGTCTCGAACACCTCGGTCGGCGTTCGGTTCTGGATGCCCGCCGGCGGCAGGTCGAGGTAGCCGAGGAACCCGTACTCGTCCGGCGCGTCCTTCTCGACGCGACCCGCGCTCATGGCGTACGCGCCGCGACACTCCGGACAGAACGCGGCCGTGCGCTCGTCGCGGTACGCCATCTCCACGCCCGCCCCGCAGTACGGACACGTCGCGTCGATTGGCACGCGGTCCATCACGGGGTCGTCGGTGACGGCGCCCGACAGCACCGCCTCCGCGACGCGCTCCCCCGCGGGCCGCAGGTCGTAGCCGTCGTCGGTGCGCGCCACGAAGTGCCCCACCAGTTCGCCGAGGTGGTAGTTGAACTTCGCCGAGTCCACGGTCCCGACGCGGCCGCGCAACTCGGAGAATGCCAGCGGACGCTCGACGCGCGTCGCATCCGCCAGCGCCTCCAGAATCCCGACGCGAATCTCGTGGCCGAGCGCCGCGAACGCGTCACCCGGCGACAGCGGCGTCTCGTCGCTCGAATCGTCTCCCATGAGAACGCCGTCCGCACTGACACGGTAAATGTCGTTCCCTCGGGTCGCCGTCTCGTCTCCCCCGGCGGGACAGACGCGTCGCTCGGAAACAGGAAAACCGCGGAGAAGCGGGCGACCTCAGTGGTCGCCGGCGTCCTCGTACACCCACTGCGAGGTGCCGAGGTCCCAGTCGACGAGTTCGTCCTCGTCGAAGAACAGGCTGATTTCGCGCTCGTTTGCGCCCTCGTCCTCGTGGTCGCTCCCGTGGATGAGGTTGTGGCCGAGGTCGTTCCCGTAGTCACCGCGGATGGTGCCGGGAGCGGCCTCCTGCGCGTCGGTCGCGCCCATCATCTGTCGGACCTGGCGGGTGGCGTCGGCGCCCTCCCAGACCATCGCGAACACCGGACCGCTCGTGATGAACTCCACGAGCCCGTCGAAGAACGGCTTGTCCTCGTGTTCGGCGTAGTGCTCGTGGGCGAGGTCCTCGTCGATCTGCATGAACTTCCCGCCGACCATCTTCAGGCCCTTGTCCTCGAGGCGGGAGACGACGTCGCCGATGAGGCCGCGCTGGACGCCGTCCGGCTTGACCATCACGAAGGTGCGCTCGTCGTGGTGGCTCATCTACTCCTCGACCTCCTCGGTCTCGGCTTCCTCCTCGGTCCACTCCACGTCGCGCGGCTCGCGGCCGAGGTCGGCGTTCTTCTCGCACTTCGCGGAGCAGAAGTGGACGGTGCTGCCGTCGTTGTGGACGAACATCGTGCCCGTACCGGGCTCGATGTCGTCGCCACAGTAGTCACACGTTCGGTTCTGAACCATCACTGACCACCGATGGAGTCTGCCTCGCGGGCGGTTTCCTTCAGTTGGATGACGTCCCCCACGCGGACGGGACCCAGGACGTTCCGCGTGATGATGCGGCCCTGGTTGCCACCCTCCTGAATGCGACACTTCACCTGCATCGCCTCGCCGTGCATCCCGGTCTTGCCGACGACCTCGATGACTTCGGCGGGCGTGGCGCCCTCTTCGGATTCCTCAGCGCTCATGGCTGATTACTGAAGGTCCTCGATTTTCGTCGCGATGTCCTCGACGTCGTCCTCGGCGTCGCCGGCGTCGACGACGGCCGCGGCCGCACTGCCGACTTCGAGGCCAGCGGCGTTGCCGAGTTCGTCCTGCGTCTCGACGAACACGACACCGATGCCCTTCTCCTCGGCGAGTTCGGGGAGGTGCATCACGATTTCCTCGGGGGAGACGTCCTCGGCGACGAAGACGAGCGAGGCGTTGCCGCGCTCGACGGCTTTGGTCGTCTCGTTGGTACCTTTCTTCACGCTACCCGTGTCACGAGCCACTTCGAGCGCTTCGAGGGCTCGCTCCTGGAGGTCTGCTGGAACGTCGTAGTCTACGTACACTGGCATATGTTGTTCACCTATTCCTGCTGGCGGGCTTGCGCTCCCCTGCCGGCTGAATATCCCTGACGGCTAGGAGCATCATCGACCCCCGCAGGCTGTATCCAATATCTGGGAGTCCCTCGGTTAAAAGCGCTTTCAATGCACGCCGGCCCTGTGACGGCGGCGCACCCCGGAGTCGGGACGCCGACGAAACGCACTTCCCGCGACTCCGCGAACGACGCGGTGATGGACACCGCGGACGCACGCCGACTGCTCGCCGAGGCCGAGCGCGCGAACGAGCGCCGCGTCCTCGTGCTCGCGGGCGCCCGCGATGCGGGCCTCGAAACCGCCGACCGACTCCTCGACGCCCTCTCGATTCCGCTGACCGGGACGAGTCTCGTGTCAACGCGGGACGCGTTGGCCTGCGAGCACGTCCCGCCGCGGAACGCCGACCGCTTGCTCGGCACCACGCGACAGGCGGTCGTGTTCGATGCGCATCCGGACTGCCGGCCGAACGCGCTGGGGCGCGTCGTCGGCGCCGTGGACGGCGGCGGCCTCCTGATTCTGCTCGCGCCGCCGCTCGACGACTGGCCCGAGCGCCGCGACGCGTTCGACGACGGGCTCGCGGTCCCGCCGTTCGACGCGAGCGACGTGACCGGGCACTTCCGGCGGCGACTCGCCGACACGCTCCGCGCCCACCCCGGCATCGCACTCTACGACCTCGATTCGGGCACGCTCGAACGCGATGGCCTCACCGACCCGGCGCCCCGCGTCCGCGACCCGCTCCCCGACCCGCCGGAGTCGGCGGCGTTCCCGCGTGCCGCCTACGAGGCGTGTCTCACCGGCGACCAACTGAGCGCGCTCGCGACGTTCGAGACGCTGCTGGACCCGCCGGCGGCCGTCGTCGCGGACGCTGACCGCGGCCGCGGGAAGTCGAGCGTCGCGGGCCTTGCCGCCGCCTGCCTCGCCCGCGAGGGACTGGACGTGCTCGTCACCGCGCCCGGCCGCCGGAGCGCCGACGAACTGTTCGCTCGCGCCCGCGAACTGCTCGCCGAACTGGACGCGCTCGCCACGGAGGGCGACGAACTCGTGGCCGACTCGGGCGGTCGGATTCGGTTCGCGAAACCGCCCGACGCCGCCGCACTGCCCGGCGACCCGGACGCCGTCTTCGTGGACGAGGCCGCCGCGATTCCCGTGCGCCTGCTCGAATCCCTGCTCGACTGCGAGCGCCTCGCCTTTACCACCACCGTCCACGGCTACGAGGGCGCGGGCCGCGGGTTCGACGTGCGCTTTCGCGACCGCCTCGACGACGGCAGCCACGCGGTCGAGGAACTGTCGCTCGCGGACCCGATTCGATACGCCGCGGGCGACCCCGTGGAAGCGTGGGCGTTCCGCGCGCTCCTCCTCGACGCACGGCCCGCCGTAGACCCCCTGGTCGCCGACGCACAGCCCGAGAACGCCGAGTACGTCGCGCTCGACTCCGCTGACTTGCTCGCGGACGAACACCTGCTCCGAGAGGTGTTCGGCCTGCTCGTGTACGCCCACTACCGCACCGAGCCGAACGACCTCGCGCGCCTGCTCGACGCGCCGAACCTCGCGGTGCGCGCGCTCCTCGCGGACGGCCACGTCGTCTCGGTCGCCCTGCTCGCCCGCGAGGGCGGCCTCGACGCCGACCTGCGAGCCGGGATGTACGAGGGCGAGCGCGTGCGGGGGAACATGATTCCCGACGTGCTCACGAGCCAACTCCGCGACGAGGACGCCGCAATCCCGGTGGGGTACCGCGTGATGCGCATCGCCACCCACCACGCCTGCCGGTCCCGCGGCCTCGGCTCCCGGCTCCTCGGCGACCTGCGCGAGGAGTTCGCCGACGACGCCGACTGGGTCGGCACCGGATTCGGCGCCACCCCGGAACTGCTGGATTTCTGGCGCGAGAGCGGCTACTCGACGGTCCACGTCTCCACCACCCGGAACGACACGAGCGGCGAGTACTCCGCCGTGATGCTCGACCCGCTCTCCCACCTCGGGGAGCGCCTCCACGACCGGCACGCCGACTGGTTCGCCGACCGAATCTCGGGCGTGCTCTCGGACGCTCTGTCCGACCTCGACCGGGACGTGGCGCGCGCCGCGCTCCGCTCCTGTGACGCCGACCCCGACCTCGACCTCTCGGCCCGCGACTGGCGCGTCGTCGCGGGCGCCGCCCACGGCCCCGGGATGTACAGCGTCGACCCCGCGCCGTTCCGCCACCTCGCGCGCTACCACCTCGTCGCCGGCGACCCCGACCTGCTGTCGGCCCGCGAGGAACGCCTGCTCGTCGGGAAACTCCTGCAAGCCCGCGAGTGGGACGGCCTCGTGGACGCCCTCGACTTCCACTCCCACGGGCAGGCGATGCGCGCGCTCGGCGACGCGCTCCGGCCGCTCGTCCGCGAGCACGGCACGGACGCCGCGCGCGACGAACTCGAACGCTTCTCCGAGTAGGCCGTCACGCACAAGCCGCCGGCGCCCGCCACACCAGACATGGACGTGCTCGTCGTCGCCGCGTTCGCGTTGCTCGTCCTCGGGGTCGCCGGGAGCCTGCTCCCGCTCGTCCCGAGCGGCGCGCTCTCGCTCGCTGGCGTGCTGGTGTACTGGTGGGCGACCGGCGACCCCGGCGTGTTCTGGGTGTTCGTACTCGCCAGTCTCGCCGTGACCGCGACGCTCGTGGACTGGCTGGCGGGCGTCGTCGGCGCGAAGGCCGGCGGCGTCGACAACCGCACCGCGATTCTCGCCGGCGCCGTCGGCTTCGTGTTGATGTTTCCGGGCGGCCCGCTGGGGCTGCTCGCGGGCGTCGCCGGCACCGTGTTCGCGGTCAAAGTCAGAGCGAGCAGAGACATCGAGGAGAGTCTGCGGCAGGCCGCCTACGCCACCGTCGGCGTGCTCGCGTCCGCCGCGATGCAGGTGGTGTTGACCGGCGTGGTGCTGGCAGCGATGCTCTGGGTGCAGTTCGGCTGACCGCGGTCAGGGGTGCGCGTAGTACGCCACGGATTCCGCCTCGTCGTGGCGGTCGACGCGCGCGAATCCGATGCGCACGAACTGCACGACGGTGTCGGGGTCGTAGTCGACGAAGCCGGGTTCGGCGTACCCGGACACGTCGCCGGTCATCGTCCGCAGGGTGACGGGGACGCTCTCGTCGGCGGGCACCCACTGCACCACGTCGACGCCCTCCTCGCGCACGATGTCGATGCTCGCGTCGAGGTACGCGAAGGCGTCGCCGTCGTACTCGACCGGGCCGTAGCCCTTCAGCCAGACGCGCTCGCCGGCCTCGGGCAGGTCAGCGGCCTCCACGAGCACGCTGTCGCCGACCGGGATGTCGCGGTCGCCGCGCTCCTCGTGCTCGGGGTGGACCTGCGGCGTCGCCTCGGCGGGGCCGCCCGAAATCGGCACTTCGACGGCCTCGTAGGACTCGTCGGCGCCCTCAGAGCGCGCCTCGAATCCGTCGCGCACGAGGAACTGTCGGGGCGCCTCGTCGTCCACGAGTTCGCGGTTGTTCGCGTACACCGCGGACATCGCGAGGTCCACGTCGGAGGTCGAGGTACCGAGTTCCACCATCGCGTCCACGACGGCCTCGCCGCGGATACCGCGGCGCTTCACGCTCTGGACGGTCGGCGCGCGCGGGTCGTCCCAGCCGTCCAGGTCTCCGGACGCCACGAGTTCCTTGATGGTCGACGTGGACATCTTCACGTCGTACTCGTCGAGTTGGACGTGCCCCCAGTGGAGCACCTCGGGGTACTCCCAGTCGAAGTAGTCGTAGAGGAACCGCTGGCGCTTCGCGGAGTCCTGCAGGTCGATGCCGCGGATGATGTGGGTGACGCCCGTGAGGTGGTCGTCGACGCCGGACTGGAAGTCCAGCATCGGCCAGCACCGGTACTCGCTGGCCTCCTCGCGCGGGTGGGGCGTGTCGACCATCCGGAACGCAACCCAGTCGCGGAGCGCGGGGTTCTTGTGCTCGATGTCGGTCTTCACGCGCAGCACCATCTCGCCGGACTCGTACTCGCCGGCGACCATGTCCGCGAACTCCTCGGCGACCACGTCGGGGTCCTTGTCCCGGTGCGGGCACGCCTCCGCGTTGTTCTTCAGTTCCGAGAACTCCTCGCCAGGACACGAACACGTGTACGCGCCGTGCATCCCGATGAGCCGGCGCGCGTGCTCGTAGTACGTCTCCACGCGGTCGCTCGCCTTCAGGACCTCGTCGGCCTCGAATCCGAGGTAGTCGAGGTCGTCGAGAATCTGGTCGTAGGCGTCGAGGTCCGGGCGCTTCGTCTCGGGGTCGGTGTCGTCGAACCGGACGAGCATCCAGCCGTCGTACATCTCCTTGTACGTCCCGATGACCGCGGGCATCCGCGCGCTCCCGAGGTGCCACGGGCCGTTCGGGTTCGGCGCACACCGCATCCGAATCTGGTCGTACTCGTCGGCGTTCGGGAGGTCGGGCAGCGGCTGGTCGTCGCCCTCGTCCTCGCTGTCCAGTTCTTCGAGGCGCTCGGGCGCGAGTTCGCCGAGGCGCTCGCGTTTCTCCTCGACACTCATCCCGTTCACGTCCGCGATGACCGGGGAGATGACGCCCGGAATCTCGTCGCCGTGCTCGCGGAACTCGGGGTTCTCGCCCATCAGCGGCCCCATGATGGCGCCGACCTGCGCGTCGCTGTCGTGTTTGAGCGCGTTGAACAGCGCGGCCGTCTCGGCCTCGCGTCGCGCCCGCTCGCGAATCTCGTCGTCCATTGGGTCAGCGTTCGCCCGAGGCAGGCAAATCCGTTGGGATTCGCGGCGGCCGACCACCCAGCGACCGCCGAGCATTCGCGCGGTGGAGCCGCGCGATTCCACCGAGCGCCCTCCGGCGCTCGGCCTTTTTAGCGTAGATTTTTTGCGCGACGGTTCCCACAGCGAGCGAGGAAACCCGAGCGGAAAAAAGGTCCGTGGAAAAGGTACGCGTCTAGTACTCCCGTTCGACGAGGTAGTCGGCGACCTGTTCGAGGCGGGTGTGGGCTTCGTTCTCGGGGAGGACTTCGAGGTGGGCTTTGCCTTCGGCGACGAGGTCGTCGGCGAGGTCGCGGGCGTACTCGATGCTCCCGACGTCGCGGAGTTCCGCGACGGCGGCCTCGATTTCCTCGTCCGTGACTTCCTCGGGGTCGTTCGTGTCGAGGAGGTCGCCGACGTCGACGCCGTGTTTGGCGGCGTGGAGGGTGACGACCGTCTTCTTGTTCTCGACGAGGTCCGACCCGCGTTGCTTGCCGAGTTTCTCGGATGGCACCGTCAGGTCGAGCACGTCGTCGTGAATCTGGAACGCCTGCCCGACGCGGAGGCCGTAGTTGTACAGCGCCTCGACGGTGTCGTCGTCGGCGCCGAGCAGGATGCCGG
This sequence comes from Halobacterium litoreum, assembly GCF_021233415.1. Lineage (NCBI taxonomy): Archaea > Methanobacteriati > Methanobacteriota > Halobacteria > Halobacteriales > Halobacteriaceae > Halobacterium > Halobacterium litoreum. The sequence continues at coordinate 831,667 of NZ_CP089466.1, forward strand.
GGAGCGTCGACGCCGCCGCGAACAGCACGGCGGTCTTCAACTCCACCATCTCCATGTACTCGTCGGGGAGGACGTCGCTCCGGGTCTCGAAGTCGACGTCGAGAGCCTGCCCCTCGCAGATGTGGGTGCAGGTCTCCGCGAGCGTCCGCATCGCTTCGAGGCCGCGCTCGGCGGGCGCCTCCGTGCGGAGCATGATTTCGAACGCCTTCGAGTAGAGCGTGTCGCCCGCGAGAATCGCGGTCTCCGTGTCGTACTCGCGGTGGACCGCCGGCACGCCGCGCCGGAGGTCGTCGTCGTCCATGATGTCGTCGTGAATCAGCGTGAACGACTGGATGACCTCGATGGAGACGGCAGACGCCATCACGTCGATGACCTCGCCGTGCAGGTCGGGGAACTCCCGGTAGTCCGTGCTCCCCAGTTCCACGTCCGCGAGCGCCTCCGCCGTCAACAGCAGGACCGCGGGTCGAAGCCGCTTCCCGCCGGCCTTCAGGAGGTACCGGGACGCCTCGTAGAGGCGCTCCGGTCGCTTCGGCGGGAGGTCCTCGTCGATGGCGTCGTTCACGAGTTCGCGGCGCTCCCGGACCGCGGATAGCACCGCCTGCTCCCGAGCGTTCTGGGACATTACTCGACGAGTTGGATGGTGTTGCCGTTCTCCGTGACGTGCAGGTCGCGGCCGAGTTTGTAGCCCTGGCTCTTACAGAGGTCGGCGTACGGCGCGAAGCCCTTCATGTCCTGGTGGGCGGGGATGACGTGCTGGGGCTGGAGCGCCTGCAGCATCTGGTAGTGGCCCTCCTCGCGCAGGTGGCCGGAGACGTGGATGTCGTCGTAGATGCGGGCGCCCTGCATCTGGAGCAGGCGCTCGCTCTGGTAGCGCTGGCCCTCGTTGGTCGGCTCCGGGATGACGCGCGCCGAGAAGATGACCTTGTCGCCGTCCTCGATGTCGTAGGGGGTCTCGCCGCGGCCCATCCGGGTGAGCATCGCGCGCGGTTCGCCCTGATGGCCGGTGACGATGGGGAGGAAGTTCTCCTTGCCCTCGTTCATGACGCGCTTGAACGCGCGGTCGACGGACTTCCGGTGGCCGAACATCCCGAGGTCGTCGGGGAAGTTCACGCGACCCATGCGCTCGGCGGTGCCGGAGTAGCGCTCCATCGAGCGCCCGAGCAGAATCGGTTCGCGGCCGATGTCCTTCGCGAACTCCACGAGCGAGGAGACGCGGGAGACGTGACTGGAGAACGTCGTCGCGACGATGCCGCCGTCGTAGTCCTCGACGGACTGGAGCGTGTCCTTGAGTTCGCGGCGCGCGACGCTCTCGGACGCCGTCCGGCCCTTCCGGCCCGCGTTCGTACAGTCCTCGATGTAACAGAGGACGCCCTCGTCCTCACGCCCGATTTCGCGGAAGCGCTTCATGTCGATGGGGTCTTCGAGGACGGGGTCGTGGTCCATGCGCTTGTCGAGGCCGTAGACGACGGCGCCCTCGGGCGTGTGGAGGACGGGGTTGATGGCGTCGATGATGGAGTGCGTGACGTGGACGAACTCCAGTTCGCAGCGCTCGCCGATGGGCATCGTGCCGCCGGCCTTCATCTTCACGAGTTCGTTGTCGACGCCGAACTTCTGCTCGCCCTCGATTTGGCCCTTCACCAGTTCGATGGTGAACGGGGACGCGACGATGGGCGCGTCGTACCGGTGGGCGAGCTTCGAGAGCGCGCCGATGTGGTCGAGGTGGCCGTGGGTCGGGACGATGGCCTGCACGTCGCCCTCGAGGTCGGACATGACGCGGTCGTCCGGGATGGCGCCCATGTCGATGAGGTCGAGGCTGTGCATCTTCTCGGTCTCGACGTTGTCGTGGATGAGGACCTGCGAGAGGTTGAGGCCCATGTCGAAAATCACGATGTCGTCGCCTGCTCGGACGGCAGTCATCTGCCGACCGACTTCCTCGTAACCGCCGATGGTTGCAATCTCGATTTCCATAGTTGGAATCACTGAAATCCGCGTTTTCGCGCGTATTGAAACAGCCGCGGGCTGGCGGCGACCGACTCCGGCGTCTCGCAGCCGTCAGCCGTCGTCGCGTGAACGCCCGCGACGCTGCTCTTATCGACCGTACGCTCCGCGGTGTTAAAAACAACGGGGATTGGCCGGCTGCGCCTGTGAACCACCACAACACACAACACAGTTCGCTTCGTTGACTGGAGCGCATGTCGAACGCGACGTTCCACGTCTACGAGGACTCGGCCGGACAGTACCGCTGGCGACTCGTCCACCGCAACGGCAACATCATCGCGGACTCCGGCGAAGGGTACGCCTCCAAGCAGAAGGCCAAACAGGGCCTCCGGAGCGTGCAGGACAACGCCGCGGACGCCGACGTGGTAGAGGAGAAACCGCCCGAACAGTAGCCCGCGAAACCCGGTTCAGCCGTCGATGCGAGTGCCGGCGTCCCGCCCCGCGAGAAAGTCGTCGAGGTCGTCGGGGCCGAAGACGAACGCCGGCGACCCGAGGCCGAGCAGCGCCTCCACCTTCGCCGCCATCCCGCCGGTCACGTCCGTCGCGTCGCTCTCGCCGAGCGCCGCCGCCGCGTCCTCGTAGGCGGTAATCTCGGGAATCACGTCGCCGTGCTGGTCGAGGACGCCGGGGACCGTCGAGCAGAGGCCGACGCGGTCCGCGACGAGTCGGTCCGCGAGGCGGACCACGAGTTCGTCGCCGCTCACGATGGTCGCGCCCTCGCCGGCGTGTGCGAGCACGTCGCCGTGGAGCACCGGCACGAACCCCTCTTCGAGCATCGCGTCCAGTTGCCCGGTCGGCAGGAACAGGTGCCCGTCCTCGCCGCGGAACCCCGCGGAGAACGGGTGAACGGGAACCGCCGGCACGCCCGCGTCTGCGAGCGCGTCGACGACGGCCTCGTTCAGGTCCTCCATCGCGCCTGCGATGTCGCGGACGGCCGCGGCGTCCTTCGTCCCCTCCGTGCTCGACACGCCGTGCTCGGCGGCGTGCGGGTGGCCGAAACTCCCGCCGCCGTGGACGACCACGAGGTCCGAGACGCCCGAGTCGGCGACGGCGCCGGCGAGGTCGGCGAGGCGGTCGGTCGCCACCGTCTCAGGTTCGTCTTTCTCCGTGACGACGCTCCCGCCGAGTTTCAGGACGACGGTCACTCGACGCGCACCCCCTCGGTCGCGAGTTCGGCGCGGAACGCCTCCTCGCAGTCCGGCGTCAGCGACAGCGCCGTCACTGACCCGCCGTCGTCGTCCAGCGCGACGATGGAGCCGCCGCCGCCCGCGCCCGTGAGCTTCGCACCGACGGCGCCGCCGTCGCGGGCCGCCCACACCATGTTGTCCAGTGTCCGCGCGGACACGCCGAGCGCCGACAGCAGGCCGTGGTTGAAGTTCATCAGGCGCCCGAGCGTCTCCACGTCGCCGTCGGCGAGCGCTCGCTCGCCCTCCCGGACGAGGTCGCCGACCGTCTCGACGGTGTCCGCCGCGAACTCGAACTCGTCGCGGAGCGCGCGAACCCCGGACACCAGTTCGCCGGTGTCGTGGCTCGTGCCGTCGTAGCCGACGACGAACGGGAGGTCCGGTGCTTCCAGCGTCGTGCAGTCGTCGCCCTCGACGCGCACCGCGCCGCCCATCGCCGAGCAGAACGTGTCTGCGCGGGACGCCTGCCCGTCCTGTACCTCGTGTTCCACGCGGTACGCGCGGTCGGCGACCTCCCGGGTGTCGAGTTTCACGCCGAGTTCGCGGGTCGCCGCGTCGATGCCCGCCACCGCGACGGCGGCGCTCGACCCGAGCCCCGCGCCGAGGGGAATCTCGCTCTCTATCTCCACGTCGAAGCCGGCGTCCGGCCGCCCGGCGGCGTCCCGTGCCTGCGCGACCGCCTCGTCGACGTACCCGGTCGCCGCCTCGACGAGCGGCGTCGGCACGTCCACGTCCGGCCCGTCGTCGCTCGCGTTGCCGTACTCCACGGTGAAGCCGTCGATGGACAGCGCGTCCGCCGACACCCGGAGGCGGTCGTCGTCGCGCTCCGAGACGGTTACCCGCGCCCGGCGCTCGATGGCACACGGCACCGCCGGCTCCCCGTAGACGACGGCGTGCTCGCCGAAGAGGTACACCTTCCCCGGCGCACTCGAAGTCGTAGTCATACCTCCCGGTGTGACCCGTGCCGTTACAGAAGTTCCGGAACGCGACGCCCGCCCCGCGCTTATTGCCCTCGGACGCGAGGACAGGGTATGCGTCCAGTCATCGACCACGTCCCGTTCGCCGGCGCCAGTCACGACGCGCTCGTCGAACGCTTCGAGACAGCGGGGTTCTCCCCCGACTACGGCGGCGAACACCCCGACGCAGGCACCGAGATGTCTGCGCTCGTCTTCCCCGACGGCTCCTACCTCGAACTCGTCGCACCGACCCGCGACGACCCCGCGTGGTGGGGCGACTTCTTCGAATACGGCGACCCCGTCGCCGGGCCGAGCGACTGGTGTATCGAGTCGGGGAGCGTCCACGCCGAGTGCCAGCGCGTCATCGACCACGACGTGGAAGTCCACGGCCCCAGCCACGGGAGCCGCGAGCGCCCCGACGGCACGGTCGTCGAGTGGGACAACGCCTTCCTCGGGCCGCCCGACGAACACCTCCTGCCGTTCGTCGTCACCGACCGCACGCCCCGCGAGTACCGCGTCCCCGACGCCGACAACTACGGCGCCCCCGTCTCCGGAATCGACTGCGTCGTGCTCGCGACCGAGGACTTAGAGAGCGCGGTCGACCGATTCCGACGACTCTACCGCTTCCCGAACCCCGAGTACGACTACGACGACGCGTTCGGCGACCTCGCGTCGTTCCCGGGACAGGACGTGGTGCTCTGCGAACCGACCGACGGCGAACTCCGCGAGCGCGTCGACCGATTCGGGCCGTGTCCCGCGACCGTGCTCCTCACCGCAGACGTAGACGACGCCGTCCACCAGCACCCGCTCGACGGCGGACGCGAGTGGTTCGAGCGGCGCGTTCGAATGGTCGAAGGGCTCGCTCCGCACCTCGGCGTCGTCTCGCGGAACTGAACGGCTGCGCCGCTGCGCGGACGGAGAAACGAAAAGTACGAACGTCGAAATACGGGCTTAGAGGCCGTCCTCGAAGTCCTCGAGGGCGTACGTCGGCTCCGCGCCGCGGCGGTCCAGCGTCTCGTTGGCGAGCAGCCAGTAGACGACGGACAGCGCGCGTCGGCCCTTGTTGTTCGTCGGGACGACGAGGTCGACGTTGCTCGTCTGGTTGTTCGAGTCGCACATCGCAATCACGGGGATGCCGACCGTGATGGCCTCCTTGACGGCCTGGGAGTCACCGATGGGGTCGGTGACCACGAGGACGTCCGGCTCGATGTAGCCGTCGTACTGCGGGTTCGTCAGCGTCCCCGGGATGAAACGGCCGGTCCGGGCGCGCGCGCCGACCGCTTCCGCGAACTTCTCCGCGGGGAAGCGACCGTACTGGCGGCTGGACGTGACCAGAATCTGCTCGGGGTCGTAGTTCGCGAGGAAGTCCGCGGCCGTGCGGATACGGTCGTCCGTCTTCGACACGTCCAGCACGTACAGACCGTCGGTACGGACGCGGTGGATGAACCGCTCCATGTCGTTGGTCTTCTGCTGGGTGCCGATGTGGACGCCGGCGCCGAGGTAGTCCTCGACGGGGATGAGGAGGTCGGCCTCCTCGTCGCTCATGACGTCCTCCGTGGCCGTCGACTCCGGCTCGGGTTCTTCGCTCGTCTGTTCGTCTGTCTGGGCCTCGCTCTCGGTCGCTTCCTCGGCGGCAGGCGCGTCCTGCTCGTCCTCGGGCGCGTCCTCGAGTTCGGCCTCTGTGTCGGATTCGTTCTCGCTCATGCTTCGTCCGCGATGCGGATGAGTTCGTTTAGCTTGGCGGTTCGCTCGCCGCCGACCGCGCCCGTCTTGATGAACGGCGCGTCGGTCGCGACGGCGAGGTGTGCGATGGTCGCGTCCTCGGTCTCGCCGCTCCGGTGGGAGACGACCGCGTCGTACCCGTTCCGGGAAGCGAGTTCGATGGCGTCGAACGCCTCGGAGAGCGTGCCGATCTGGTTCGGCTTCACGAGGATGCTGTTGGCAGCGCCCTCGTCGATGCCGCGCTGGAGACGCTCCGTGTTCGTTACGAACAGGTCGTCCCCGCAGACGAGCGTGCGGTCGCCCACGCGCTCGGTCAACTCGGCGAACGCCTCGAAGTCGTCCTCGTCGAGCGGGTCCTCGACGTACGCGAGGTCGTACTCGTCGACGAGGTCGGCGACGTAGTCGACCTGCTCGGCGGTCGAGCGGTGCTCGTCGCCGAACACGTACTCGTCACCGTCGTAGCGCTCGGCGGCCGCGAGGTCGAGGCCGATGCGAATCTCGAAGCCGAACTCCTCGGCCACGTCGCTCGTCGCCTCGTCCACGATTTCGAACGCGGTGGCGTCGTCGATGGACGGCGCCCACGCGCCCTCGTCGCCTTTCGCGGCGGCCTCGCCGCGCTCCTCTAAGAGGTCGCCGACGCGCTCGTGCACGGCGGCGTTCGCGAACACGGCCTGCCGGACGCTCGGTGCGCCGACGGGCGCCGCGAGGAACTCCTGAATCGCGGTCGCGTCGGCGGCGTGCTCGCCGCCCCCGACCACGTTCCCGAGCGGCACGGGGAAGTTCCGACCGCGGAACGCGCCCCCGAGGTGCTGGTACAGCGGCGCACCGAGGACGTCCGCGGCGGCCTTCGCGACGGCCATGCTGACGGCGACGGCGCTGTTCGCGCCGACCTCGGAGAAGTCCTCCGTGCCGTCGGCCGCGCGAAGCGCCGAATCGACGCTGCGCTGGTCGCCCGCGAACTCGCGTCCCTCCAATCGGGGCGCGATTCGCTCGCGGGCTGCCGCAATCGCCTCGTCGACGGGGAGTTCGATGGCCTCGTACTCGCCCGTGCTCGCGCCCGACGGCGCGGCGGCACGACCGAACCCACCGCTCTCCGTCGACACCTCGGCCTCCACGGTCTTGTTGCCGCGGGAGTCGAGTATCGGGCGGAACCGGACGGCCTCGATGCGCGTCATCTCAGTTCTCCCTCCGGACCGTGAACGGGAGCGCGTCCGCGTCGTACTCCTCGGCCGCGATGAGGATGGGCTCGGTCTGGTCGGTGTCGACCAGCACCGGCGCCCCGTACGACACCTGCAGCGCTCGCGCGCCGATGATGCGCGCCTTCTCGTACCGGCTGAATTGCTGTGACTCGGTCATTGGTAGGGGGAAACCACGTCCACGAGGTCCTGGTGGGAGACCAGCATGCGTCGACAGCAGTGCCGGTCCACGCCGAGGTCGTCCAGCACGTCCGCTGGGTCCTCGTCGCCGTCGTGCGACTCGGCGCGTGCCTTGAACTCCTCCCAGTACTCGCCGACGACGTTACCGCACGTGAAACACCGGACTGGTACCATCATGGCTTGGTCACCTCAGCGGTAGGACTTCTGGTAGCGGGCGCGAGCACCGGGGCCGCCCCACTTCTTGGACTCGGACTGCCGGACGTCGTTGACCAGCAGACTCCGGTCGAACTCCCGGTAGGCGTCGCGGAGCTCCGCGTCGCCGAGGTGCTCGACCAGACCGCGCGCGATGGCGGTGCGGACGGCGTCAGCCTGCCCCGCGAAACCGCCACCGGACACGTCGATGTCCACGTCGACGTCGTCGCGGAGGTCCTCGCCGGCGATGCGGAACGGCTCCAGCATCTTCAGGCGGGACATCTCCGGCTCGACGAGTTCGACGGGCTGGGAGTTGATTCGCACGCGACCCTTCCCGTCGCTCACGGTGGCGCGAGCGACAGCCGTCTTCTTCTTACCGGACGTGTTGGTTACCATGTGACGTTAGCCCCCAGTTCTTCGGAGACTTCGCCGAGGGTGACGAAGCGAATGTTCGAGAGTCGGTCCAGCGACGTTCCCTCGAGGATTTCGCCGTCCTCGTCAGTCGGGTTGCCGACGTAGACGCGGACGTTCTCGAGTGCCTCGCGACCGCGGTCCTTCTTGTACGGAAGCATCCCGCGAATCGCGCGCTTGAAGATTCCGTCGGGGCGCTTCGGGTAGTACGGACCGCTGTCGGAGCCGAGCTCCGCGCGCTTGTTGTACGTCCCGAAGACGTCGTCTTTGGTGCCGGTGATGATGGTCTGCTCGGCGTTGACGACGGCGACCGTCTCGCCGTCGAGGGCGCGTTCGGCGACGTTCGTCGCGACGCGACCCATGATGCAGTCCCGAGCGTCGACGACCACGTCGGCGTCGAACTCTGCGAGACTCATCGAATCACCCGCACGTCGTTCCCGTCGGGGTTCTGTTCGACTGCCTGTTCCAGATGGACGGCCTCGCCGTCGGCGTGCTCGATTTTCGTCTCCGCGCTGCCGGAGAAGTCCACGGCAGCGATGGTGACTGACTTTCGAAGCGCGCCGGACCCCAGCACCTTGCCGGGGACGACGACGGTCTCGTCCTCGTTCGCGTATCGTTCGATGCGACTCAGGTTCACCTCGGCGTGCGTGCTCCGGGGCTTCTCCAGCCGGCCGGCCACGTCCTGCCAGACGTCCGCACCCGAATCTCGGGAGACGGATTTCAGTTCGGCGATGAGACTGCTGAGTCTCGGACTTGTCTTGCTCATGCTCCTAACTCTCGGAAATTGTGAGAAGTGGAGTGCAGGGAGCAGGATTTGAACCTGCGAACCCCTACGGGACAGCGCCCTGAACGCTGCGCCTTTGGCCTAACTTGGCTATCCCTGCACGGCCGCGGTGGCGCTTCACTTCTCAGTTGCCCCCGACCCTTCTTACCGATTTCGATTGCCGGACCCGAGGCTCCCGGGGCAGGAGCGGTCGCCGGCGCGGTAGTGTGGGTCGGATTGGGCATCGTGTTTAGTTTACAGTTGGACTGCCTGTTCGAGTTCGTCCGCTCGGTCGACCAGGGTGTCGACCGCTCGGAGAACCAGTTCGGTGACGGGCATCGAGCCGTCGGACTCCACGTGGAAGACGAACGCGCCCGAGACGTCCTCGACCTCGACCTCCTTGCCGGGGTACCGGTTCGTGAGGTCGTTGTCGAACTCGTCGGTCTGGACGTACTCGCCGTCCTCCTCGATGACGCCGCGGAGAATCTCCGGCTCCTCGTCCTCGTACTCCGCGCGGTCGCCGACCACGTTCACCGTCTGCAGGTGGCGGTAGCCGACCGCGACGCCGCCCTGGTGTTTGGCGTGGTCGCGACCGTGCGCGAGCACGGCGTCCGCTTCGAGTTCGAGGCGCTGGTCGTCTTTCAACTCGATGATGGGCACGTTCTTGTCCGCGGGTTCGACGTCCGGGTCGGAACTCACGAGGTCACCGGAGTACGCGGTACCCGGGCCCTCGACGTCGAGCGCGAGCGTCACCGAGTCGCCCACCTCGAAGTCGTCGGGCGTGGTGAGCGGCACCAGCCCGAGCCGAAGCGCGAGCTGTTCGTCGAACATCACGCTCGAGTTCTCCACGAACCGCACGTCGTCGATGGAGAGCGTCGGCACGTCGGCGAGAATCGCTCGCCGGATGCCGTTCGCGAACGCGGGCGTGATGTTGTGGACGACGAACAGGGCTTCCCGGTCGCCTTTGTCGACGAATTCGACGTCGAAGTCCGTGCTCATGGCTTAGTACCCGCTGTTCTTCGGTGGTCGCGTCCCGTCGTGGGGAATCGGGGTCACGTCCTCGATGCGGCCGATTTCGAGTCCGGCGCGAGCCATCGCTCGAATCGCGGCCTGCGCGCCCGGCCCGGGGCTCCGCTGCAGGTTGCCACCGGGGCCGCGGACGCGAACGTGAACCTTCTCGATGCCCTGTTCGAGGACGTTCTCTGCGAGCTGTTCGGCCATCTGCATCGCGGCGTACGGGGACGCCTCGTCACGGTTCTGCTTCACCACGGAGCCACCACTGGACTTCGCGAGCGTCTCGGCGCCCGTCTCGTCCGTGACGGTCATGATGGTGTTGTTGAACGAGGCGTGGATGTGCGCGATGCCCCATTTGGTTTCGTCAGCCATTGTTGGTCACTCCTGTGCACCGGCGCGAGCCGGGTGCAGTTCGTCGGTGAGTTCGCTCGTCTCGTCGAACGCGATGGCGTCCTCCTCGCTGACCTCGACCTTGTAGGACGGCGCCGTGACGCGGCGACCGTCGACCGTGATGTGGCCGTGGTTGAGGAACTGACGGGCCTGCGAGACCGTGTTCGCGAGGCCGTCGCGGTAGACGATGGTCTGGAGGCGTCGTTCGAGGACGTCCGTCACGTCGAGGGACAGGACGTCGTCGAGGCCTTCCTCAGCGGAGAGGATGCCGATGCGCTGCAGACGCGTGACGAACTCGTCGCCGGAGACCTCGCCCGTCTGCCCGAGCAGGCTCCGTGCTTCGCGGCGGTAGTCGCGCAGTTCGGACTGCGCTCGCCACAGCTCTTCTTTGTTCTTCAGGCCGTAGCGCGAGAGGAGGTCGGACTCCTCCGCGATACGCTCGCCCTGATACGGGTGGTTCGGCGTCTCGTAGAACTTGGTGTTCTCGCCAGGGAGACCCATTACTCCTCACCTCCCTCTTCTTCTGCCTGTTCTTCCTTGATAGCCTCGACGTTCACGCCGATGGTACCCTCGGTACGACCGGTGGACTTCGTGCGCTGACCGCGGACCTTCTGTCCGCGCTCGTGGCGGATGCCCTTGTACGAGCGGATCATCCGCATGCGGTTGATGTCTTGGTCGCGCGTGAGTTCCACGTCGTTGCCCGTGATGTGCTGGGTGTCGCCGGTGTAGAAGTCGTTCCGGCGGTTCGCCAGCCAGTCCGGGGCGTGTTCCGTGAACCCGTCGACGGCTTCGGTGACGCTCTCGATGGCGTCCTCGTCGAGGCGGCCGAAGGTAGCGGAGCGGTCGACGCCCGCTTCCTCGGCGATGACCCGCGCGACTCGACGGCCGACGCCGTCGAGTTCCGCGAGGGCGCGCTCGACGGTCTTCGTCCCGTCGAGGTCTGTCTGACCGATGCGGACGAAGTATCGAATGTCCTCGTCCGCGTCCTGTTGTTCTTCCGAACTCATGATTGGTGTGTTGCGGAAAGGCGTCGTGGCGGGGATTTGAACCCCGGAGGCTTACGCCACAGAGTTAGCAACCCTGCGCCTTGACCAGGCTAGGCTACCACGACACGGCTTTCTTGGTGTATCTTCGCCCTCTCGGACTCGGGACCCGTGCCCCTACAGTGACTGCACTCGTGAGAACTCGTGGCCCGTACTTAAACATCACGAAAGCAAGGTGGCGTCTCGGCACTCCCCAGACCGAGCCAGTAGCCGACTACGCGTCGAGTACGTCCACGTACTCGTCGTTTATCTCCCAGCCGCCGTCGCCGTCCTCGACCATGTACTCGCCGTAGTACGGGACGCGCTCGTCGACGGTCTCGCGGAACGCCTCGCGAATCTCTGGTCTCGTCATGTCGCCCATCGACCGCAGGTCGTCGTTCCGGTTCAGACACCCCTTCAGGTATCCTTCGTGCGTGACGCGCACGCGATGGCAGTTCGCGCAGAACTCCTCGTTGCCCACCGGGTCGACGATTTCGACCATCCCGCCGCCCGAATCGGCGTCCTCGCCGCCCACCCAGTAGCGCTTCCGGTCGTGCATCTCCCGGGTCTCCACGCGCTCGGCGCGCTCCGCCAGCCAGTCGTGGACGTCGCCGATGTCCACCGCCCACTCCGGCTTCCCGACGAGTTCCGGCATGAACTCGATGAGTTGGAGCTGTAGACCGTCGTTCTCGGCGACGTGGTCGACCATCTCCGGGACGTATCCCGCCGTCTTCTCGAACACGACCATGTTCAGTTTCACCGGGTCGAGGCCCGCGTCCACCGCTGCGCGAACGCCCTCGAGTACGCGCTCGTAGGTCGAACTCTGCGTCAGCGCCTTGAAGTCCGCCGGGTCGAGGGCGTCCTGCGAGACGTTCACCCGTTCCAGTCCTGCGTCCACCAGTCCCTCCGCACGTCCCGAGAGGAACGTCCCGTTCGTCGTCATCGACACCGCCATCGAGTCGGGCGCCCGACGCACGATTTCTTCTAGGTCGTCCCGCAGCATCGGTTCGCCGCCCGTGAGTTTCACGCTGTCCACGCCGAACTCGCTGGCGACCTCCAGGAACCGGACCACGTCGTCCGCCGTCATCTCGTGGTCCCGGGGGTCCATCGGGCCACGCGTGTCTCCCAACCCCTCGTTGTGACAGTAGACGCAATCGAAGTTACAGCGGTCGGTGAGGGAGACGCGGACCCCGGACACCTCGCGCCCGAACGAGTCCGAGAGCATGCTACTGTATCCCACGTACAGACGTTTAAATCCGCGGGTGAAACCGCCCGAAGCGTAACCGTTCGTGGTTACGTGCCGTCGCTCGCGTCCGCTACTCGGGATCGTTCGTCACAATCCTTATCGGCGCACCGCGTCCTACTCGGAGCCATGAACGAAGCCGACGTCCTCGACCTCCTCGAAGCCGTCGAGGACCCCGCGCTCGGCGACGACATCGTCTCGCTGGGCCTCGTCAACGACCTCGACGTCGACGGCGACACCGTCACCATCTCGCTTGCACTCGGCGCGCCCTACTCGCCGACCGAGACAGATATCGCCGGCCGCGTCCGCGAAGTGCTCCACGCCGAAGGCCTCGAAACCGACCTCACGGCCGCCATCCCCGACCGCACCGGCGACGACGTCCTCCCCGGCGTCAAGAACGTCGTCGCCGTCGCCTCCGGCAAGGGCGGCGTCGGCAAGTCCACCGTCGCCGTCAACCTCGCTGCGGGCCTCGCCGACCGCGGTGCGCGCGTCGGCCTCTTCGACGCCGACATCTACGGGCCCAACGTCCCACGGATGGTCGACGCCGACGACCACCCGCAGGCCACCGAGAGCGAGACCATCGTCCCGCCCGAGAAGTTCGGCATGAAACTCATGAGCATGGCGTTCATGGTCGGCGAAGACGACCCCGTCATCTGGCGCGGCCCGATGATCCACAAAGTCATCACGCAACTCATCGAGGATGTCGAGTGGGGCTACCTCGACTACCTCGTCGTCGACCTCCCGCCGGGAACCGGCGACACCCAACTCACGCTACTCCAGACCGTCCCGCTCACCGGCGCCGTCGTCGTCACCACCCCGCAGGACGTCGCCGTCGACGACGCCCGCAAAGGCCTCCGCATGTTCGGCCGCCACGACACCACCGTCCTCGGCATCGCCGAGAACATGAGCACCTTCGTCTGCCCCGACTGCGGCGACGAACACGACATCTTCGGGAGCGGCGGCGGCCGCGAGTTCGCCGACGACAACGACCTCCCGTTCCTCGGCTCCATCCCCCTCGACCCGAGCGTCCGCTCCGGGAGCGACGACGGCGAACCGGTCGTCCTCGACGACGACAACGACACCGGCGGCGCGTTCCGCGACCTCACCGCCGAAACCGCCGACATGCTCGGCCTCGTCAACCGACGGAGCGTCGCCGATGACTGAATTCGACGATCACGAGAAACGCGACGCCCTCCGCGAGGTAGCGAACGAACTCCGGAACGAGGACTCCGAAGAAGCCGAACGCGTCGCCGCCATCGTCCACCGCGTCAGCGACATCTACGCCGACGACGAGGACGTCGACGCCCAGCACGTCTACCTCAACATGCGGAACATCCTCGAAATCTCGGAGCAGGGCGGAATCGACCGTTAGGTCAGCGACGCTTTCGGCGCCGCCACAGCCCGAGCCCACCGACGACCAACACCACGGTCGCGACCGCGCCAATCCGCGAAGCGCGCTCGGAGATCGGTTTCACGTCCGGCCCCTGGTCGCGGTACTTTTTGGCTGACTCGTTCTCGTAGTAGACCTCCTCGTTCATGTCCGAGAGGTTCGGGACCTCCTCGAAGGCGCGCTCCCACGAGCGGTCGGTGCCGTTCGGATTCGCGACGAACTCCTCCCGGTCGAATTTCCCGTCCGAGCGCTTCCAGTGCTCGTACAACTTGAGTTCCCCGACGACTGTCTCGCCCGGCGATTCCTCCAATGGGACGTGGTAGACGAGCGTGTGGTTGTCTGGACGGTTTGGTAGGTCTCGTGAAGTTGGCGTTTCGAACGTTTTCACTAATAATGAAGGGTAATACGACCGGTTGGCCGGATTCGTCGCCGTCACTTCGAGAGTCGTTTCGCCACTACTCTGATTTCGAAGTACTTCCACGTCGGTGATGTACGGCGATGGGAACCCGCCCTCTTCGGACTCGTCGAATCGTTCGGTGAAATTGAACACTGCAGTACCGGCGTAGGTACCTGCTCGCACGGTGTGGTTCTCGGCGGTTACGTCGATCCAGCCGGTGATATTGCTCTGTGCAGAGAATGTCTCACCAGGTGCTATTCGCTCACTCGGCAGATTTCGAACTGTTCTGTCGTCGACCTGAATCCCGTATCCAGCCTTCGTTTTCTTTTCACCTACGTTCTCCGCCGAGACGCAGACCAACCGTTCAGACTGGTCGAACGTGATTGTGTATTGTACTTCTATTTCGCCGAGTGTTTCGACGCCCGTCCAGACCTCTCCTTGACAGTTCTGCTCAGACCGAAGATTCGTGCCGCTAGCCGGCGCGACTGCCGAAAAGAGGACCAGTCCTGCCAAGACGAGAGCAGCAGTCTTACTCGTACCCAACATCTGATTCGTTCACGTGATTAGAGATGAAGTTTTTAGATTCTTCGGTTGTAAGAAAGACGTCCGCGCTCTCTTCGACTGTGATTTCTCGCGTCTGTGTCTGTACTTGTCCCTTCTGGCCACTGCTCGGTGAGCGGAGTCGGGTCCGGAGTTCGACTGTCGCAGTTACTGACGTTCGGACCACGTTCGACGGGTTCGCCGGGTCCGAAACTTGCTCGAGCGAGGTTCCAGCGTCGAGACGCATCATCCACTGCTTCGTCGGCTCCGTCTCGCCGACGCGCACGTCGGCGTTCGACGTGTAGATTAACTTCGCTCGGTCGCTTTCCACTGTTTCGTACGGCAACCACTCGTACTCCGCTGACTGTGTCTGCACGGTCTTCGACGCGAGGTACGTCCGTTCCGTTCGCTCGTGGTGCGTCGTGACAGAGTACTCGTACTGGCGCTCGTAATCGGCGTTCTCGACTTTCACGCTTCGCCGCGCGCCGGTCTTGTCGTGGGCGGGATTCTTGGGGCGCTGGCTCCAGTACGTCCTCGTCTCGTCGCGGTACTTCGTTACCTGCCGTTCTCCCTCGTAGGTCTTCGAGTGAGTCACCGTGATCGTGTCCTTGTATTCGCGACACCCGAGACCTGGGAGGCAATTTTCTCGCGTCACCGTCTCTGTCTCGGTCCATTCGACGGTGTACTGGTAGTGCTCGGTCGTCTCGTACGCGACCCGCTCCTCGTACCGGAACTGCCACTCGGTCCGGTACTCCGCCGGATCTACCACCGTTCGCCGAGTATCTCCGGTGAATTCTCCGCCGCCCGTTCTCGAGTTCCGCCAGACGGTGTCCGTCTCCGTCCACTCGCGGACGCGCATCTCTGACCCCGCGGACGACCACGTCGGGTTCGCACCGAGGAACAGCTTCCGCCCCATCTCGTTCGCGAACTCTCGCTGTCGCGTGTCGTACGCGGCGGACTGCGTCTTCGTGCGCTTCTCCAAGTGGTACGCCGTCCCCGAGCGACTGGTGCGGTACACGTCGTATCCCTGCGCTTCGAGCGCGTCTTTCCGCGTGGGGTTCGACGTTTTCCGCACCGTGTGGTCGTCGCGCTCTTCGAGATACTGGACGTCCATGTCGGTGACGTTGCTGTACGTGTTCAGTGGCTCGTACAGCGCTGGCTTCGGGAGCGAGACTGTCCTCGTCGCCTGTGGGCTGTCGGTAGCGTAAATTGTGACGTTCGGCTGGCCGTCGAGCAGTTCGTGTGCCGGAACCGAGACGTCCCACTCGTGGTAGATGTACGACGCCCCCGCACTGTCGTCGTCGGGGTTGTCGCCTTCGCCACCGCCCGGCTCGTTTTCGACTCGATTGTGGCCCGTGACGTTGCCAACGTCCGTCCTGAGGCCGAAGTCGATGTGATCTCCCCCCGTATCGTTTTGGTAGCGCTGTTTCGCGAGCTCGTACGTGTTCGTCTTAACCGTGTACGTGACCGACTCGTTCGGGAAGTAGGGGCCCGGTTTGTCGACGACCGGTTCAGCCAGGTCCGGGACGAACCAGTGGAGAATCTTGTACGTGGTGGTCGTCTCGCCTTGTTCGTCAGTGACGTTCAACTTGACACGGTCGTAGACATCGAGTTTTCCGATTGGACCGGGTACATCGCGCCCATCGTCGGTATGGATCCAAGTATAGCTGAGCTCGGACCCATCCGGGTCGAAAGAATCGGACGCATCGAACCATGCACCCCGGAATCCCTGCCTACGGTTCTCCGACTCGACCAGTTCCAGTCGGATAATCGGTTTAGCAGTGGTCACCAATACCGCGTCTTCGTTGTAAGTGTCTTCGGCAGTAGACGAACCACGCTGCCACTCGACGACAGATTTGATTCCTATCTCTCCGGGGTTATGCCGCATAAAATCTCGCTGAAACGTCAGATGCCCTGATTGAGACTGAGAACGTCTCCAATCACCGTTCTCAACGATACCATCTCTTTGGGTGGCATAGCCGGGTTCAATGTACTCTGGATTGACACCGTTCAAGTCGACTTTCATCTGGTACGTCGCGGTGTACCGTTCGGTGTTCAGTCGCGGGTGGTAGACGTCGAGTGGTCCGTCTTCGACAAACCCGGCAGAGACGACTTCCGGCGGTCCGGGGACGTGGATTCGCCGCGTTTCGGCGTCGACTTGGCCGCGGGCGTCGCGGGCGCGAACGGTGAGCGCGTGGCGTCCGGGTTCGAGGCCGGCGAGCCGTTCGAGGAGCGTGAGTTGGTGGCCGTCGCCGCTTGCTCGCTCGATGCCGCCCGTCGTGACCGTTCGTTTGGGTTCGCCGTCGACGAGCACTGAGAGGGAGCGGAGGTTGCCGAGGCCGTCGGTGGCGTACGCGTCGACGGTGACAACGCTCTCGTTGGTGGTGCGTCCGAGGTGGACGTTCGGTTCGGGGTCGGCGACGACGGTTCGGCTGCCGTCCGGGAAGACGGCGGCACCTGAGCCGTCGTGGGGAACGGCGTAGAGTTCGTGGGTGCCGGGGGTGAGCGTGAGCGTCGCGGTGTCGCCGGTGTCGACGCGTCGGTCGTCGAGGTACCAGTCGGCGCCGGTGCCGTCGTCGAGGCGGTAGGTCGCGTCGAGGGCGCCGTCACCCGTGACGACTCGGGGGCCGTCGATGGTGTGTGCGTCGTCGGCCGCCGGGTCGCTGGTCGGCGAGTCGACCGTGCTGTCGCTCGGGTCGGTGACGGTGACGGTTCTGGTGGCGGTCGTTCGCTGGTCGTCGGCGTCGACGGCGACGACGCGGACGTCGTGGGTTCCTGTAGTCGGGAACCGGACGTCCAGGTCCGGTGTTGCCGCGCGACCGTCGAGCGCTGTGGTGGCGCGGCGTTCGCCGTCGACGTACCAGACTGCGCGGTCGAGCGGCGCGGCGCCGGCGGCGAGGTCCGCGGTGAACGTTCCCGTGGCGCCGGTTTCGAGGCGCGTCGGGCCGGCGACCGCCGCGTCGGGTGGCGCGCCGGGTTCGGCGGTGACGTAGAGGGTGTCGGTCGCTGTGGCGCCGTCGGCTCCTGTCACGGTTAGCGTGACCTCGTAGGTGCCGACGCTCGTCGCGCGGAAGCGCGTGCGCTGGCAGTCGCCGCAGTTCGGTTCCGTGGTCGTGCCGTTCGGCGCGGTCACCGTCCAGTCGTAGTCGGTGACGGTGCCGTCGGGGTCGCGGGAGCCGCCGCCGTCGAGGTAGACTGTCGTGCCTCGCGTGGTGGTCTGGTCGAGGCCGGCGTCGGCGAGCGGCGGGTCGTTCGTCGTCGCGATGCCGGGTGTCGTCGCGGCTGCCGAGAGCACGAGCAGCGCGAGCAGCCAGTCTGCGTTCACACTACACAGAGTTGAATACTCTAATCAGTATATAAAATTTCAGAATGAGATTAAATGATACAATTTGCCTCTGTTCCGTGTATAGGTTGCTTCGCGCCGGAGGGCTGGTGCGTCAGCGGTCGTGTGGGGCAGTCCTTAATCATCGTTCAATGCTAATGGATGGCAAACGATTTAGTGTGGACCACTCCTACTCCCGATAACGGTCCGTATCGCGGGCCAGAGGTTACATTATGACTGATGACGAACTCATCTGGCGAATTGCGGGCGGTTCCGGCGACGGAATCGACTCCACGAGCCAGAACTTCGCGAAGGCGTTGATGCGTTCGGGGCTCGACGTCTTCACGCATCGGCACTACCCGTCTCGAATCCGCGGCGGCCACACGTACGTCGAGATTCGAGCGAAGGAGGGTAACGTAACGTCCCGCGGCGACGGCTACAACTTCCTGCTCGCGCTCGGCGACTCGTTCGCGCGGAACCCGAGCGAGAACGCCGTGTACGGCGACGAGGAGATCAAGCCGCTGTCGGAGAACCTCGACGACCTCCGCGAGGGCGGGGTCATCGTCTACGACGAGGGGCTCATCGACGAGGAAGACGTGCCGAACTTCGAGGAGCGCGTCGAGGAGAACGACTGGAACGTCTACCCCCTCGACCTCCGCGGCCTCGCGAAAGAGCACGGTCGCGAGGTTATGCGGAACACGGCGGGCGTCGGCGCCACAGCGGCCCTCATCGGGTTCGAACTCGACCACATCGAGGACCTGATGTCGGACGCGATGAGCGGCGACATCCTCGAGGCGAACCTCGAAGTGCTCCACGACGCCTACGAGCAGGTCGGCGAGATGGACCACTCCCACGACCTGACGGTGCCCGAGGGCGACCACGACGAGGAGCAGGTCCTCGTCTCCGGGAGCCACGGCATCGCGTACGGCGCCATCGACGCCGGCTGTCGGTTCATCTCCGGCTACCCGATGACGCCGTGGACTGACGCGTTCACCATCATGACCCAGCTCCTGCCGGACATGGGCGGCATCTCCGAGCAGGTCGAGGACGAAATCGCGGCGGCGGCGCTCGCGGTCGGCGCGAGCCACTCCGGCGTGAAGTCGATGTCCGGGTCTTCCGGCGGCGGGTTCGCGTTGATGTCCGAACCGCTCGGTCTCGCCGAGATGACCGAGACGCCGCTGGTCCTGCTCGAAGCACAGCGCGCCGGTCCCTCCACGGGGATGCCGACGAAGCCCGAGCAGGCCGACCTCGAACACGTCCTGTACACGAGTCAGGGCGACAGCCACCGCGTCGCCTTCGGGCCGAAAGACCCGAAGGAGTGTTACGAGCAGACGCGCGCGGCGTTCGAAATCGCGTACGACTACCAGATTCCGGTGGTCGTCGTGTACGACCAGAAGCTCTCCGGCGAGTACCGGAACGTGGACGCGTCCTTTTTCGACCGCGAACCCGCGCCGGACCTCGGGAGCACGCTGTCCGAGGACGAGATTCCGGACGCGCCCCACGACGACACGGGGAAGTTCCACCGCTACCAGCAGGAGACCGAGGACGGCGTCAGTCCGCGCACGATTCCCGGTCAGAAGGGCGGTCGCTACCTCGCGTCCGGCAACGAGCACTGGCCGACCGGCCACATCGCCGAGGACCCCGACAACCGCGTGGCGCAAGTCGAGCGCCGACTCCAGAAGCTGGAGTCCATCCGCGCTGACCTCGACGAGCGCGGTCAGCAGACCGTCTACGGCGACGAGGACGCCGACATCGGCCTCATCGCGTGGGGCAGTCAGGAGGGCACCGTCGAGGAGGCGGTCGCCCGCATGAACGAGGACGGCACGAGCGTGAAGGCGCTCGGCGTCAGCGACCTCTCGCCGTTCCCGGCCGAGGAGGTCCGCGAGTTCGTGGAGAGCGTCGACGAAGCCATCGTCGTGGAGATGTCCTCGACGAAGCAGTTCCGTGGTCTCATTCAGAAGGAGGTCACGGGCGTCGGCGACACCCTCTCCAGTCTCCTGAAGTACAACGGCAACCCCTTCGAGCCGGCGGAAATCGTCGAGGCTGTCGACATCGAACTGAACGGCGGCGGCGAGGCGCCGACCGCGCAAACGACCCTCGAATCCGCGGCAGGTGACTGACAATGAGCAAAGCGTTCAGCGCAATCGGTGAGGAACGGGAGGTCGAACGAGACGAGTTCACGCCCGGACTGGAGCCACAGCCGACGTGGTGTCCGGGCTGCGGTGACTTCGGCGTCCTGAAGGCGCTGAAGGGCGCGATGGCCGAACTCGGCAAGGACCCCGAGGAGGTCTTGCTCTGTACGGGTATCGGCTGTTCCGGGAAGCTCAACAGCTACTTCGAGAGTTACGGCTTCCACACGATTCACGGGCGGTCGCTGCCGGTGGCTCGCGCGTCGAAGCTCGCGAACCACGACCTCGAGGTCGTGGCGGCGGGCGGCGACGGCGACGGCTACGGCATCGGTGGCAACCACTTCATGCACACCGCTCGTGAGAACCACGACATCACGTACATCGTGTTCAACAACGAGGTCTTCGGCCTGACGAAGGGACAGACGTCTCCGACGTCGCCGAAGGGTCACAAGTCCAAGACCCAGCCCCACGGCTCGGCGAAGGACCCGATTCGGCCGCTCTCGATGAGCCTGTCCGCGGGCGCGTCGTACATCGCGCGGACGGCCGCCGTGAACCCGAATCAGGCCCAGGAGATTCTCGTGGAGGCCATCGAGCACGACGGCTTCTCGCACGTGGACTTCCTGACGCAGTGTCCGACCTGGAACAAGGACGCGAAGCAGTACGTGCCGTACGTCGACGTCCAGGACTCCGAGGATTACGAGTTCGACGTCCAGGACCGCCGCGAGGCCGCCGACATGATGGCCGAGACGGAGGAGGCCCTGTACGACGGCACCGTCCTGACGGGTCGCTACTACAAGGACGAGAACCGCCACTCCTACCAGCAGGAGAAACAGGAGCGCGGCGACATGCCGAACGAACCGCTCGCGGAGCGGTACTTCGACGACGACTACGACTGGGAGCGCTCGGCCGACTTCATCGACCGCCACAAGTAACTCGCTCTCGGGCGATTCGAGGGCGCTGTGGCGTTCGTTCGGCGGGCGTTCTCGTTCGCTCGCCGTTACTTTCCGGTTCGGAAGATATTTTTTCACAGGCACCAAACTCTCTGTCGTGAGTTCAGAATCGACGGAAGACCGTATCCTCGCTGCGCTCGAGGAGGACGCGCAGGCGTCGTACGCGGACATCGCGGCGCGCGCCGACGTGTCGAAGCCGACGGTCCGCAAGTACATCGACAAACTCGAAGAGGAGGGCGTCATCGTCGGGTACTCGGCGGACGTCGACCCGAAGAAACTCTCCAGTCAGAGCATCGCGATGGTCGGCGTCGACGTGGCATCCGAGCAGTACGTGGACGCGACGCGCGCGCTGAAGGACCTCGACGCGGTTCGCGCGCTGTACACGTCCAGCGGCGACCACATGTTGATGGCCGAAGTCCGCGCGGACGACGGCGACGCGCTCGGCGAAGTGATCAGCGAGGAGATTCTCGGCATCGACGGCGTCACCGCCGCCCACCCGTCTTTCCTGCAGGAACGCCTCAAGTAGTCGTGGTGGCTAGCAGCGCGTCGATGCGCTCGATAGCTTCGCGTACGTCTTCGGTGCTGGTGGCGAACGACGCGCGCAGGTAGTCCGTCGCCCCCTCGCCGAAGTCGGGGCCGGGCGTCATGGCGACGCCGGCGTCTTCGAGGAACACGTCGGCGACGTCGAAGGCGTCCCCCAGTTCGGAGACGTCGAGGAGGAGGTAGTAGGCGCCCTCGGGCGTGTACCCGAGGTCGAACCCCCAGCGCTCGGCGGCCTCCAGGAGCAGGTCGCGGCGTTCCGCGTAGTCCTCGCGCACGTCGTCGAGCCAGTCGGTGCCGCCGCGAATCGCGGCTTCGGCGCCGGCCTGCACGAACGACGGCGCGCAGATGAGCGCGTTCTGCGCGATGCGGTTGACGGCTTCGACGTGGCTCGGCGGACACACCACCCAGCCGAGGCGCCAGCCGGTCATCCCGTAGCGCTTCGAGACGCCGTCGAGGACGAACGCGTCGTCCGTGTACTCCAGGACGGAGTGTTCCTCGGCGTCGAACGCGAGGCCGTGGTACACTTCGTCGGAGACGACGGTGGTGTCGGTGCGCTCGGCGAGGTCCACGAGGCCGGCGAGCGTGTCGCCGCTCGTCACGGCGCCCGTCGGGTTCGCCGGGGAGTTCAACAGCATCGCGGCGGTGTCGTCGTCCACGACCGCCTCGTAGGCCGAGACGCTCGGTTCGAAGCCGTCCTCGGGGTCGAGGTCGACCGTGCTCACGCGGCCGTCCGCGAGGCGCACGAAGTTCGGGTAGCAGGCGTAATGCGGGTTCGTGAGTACGACTTCCTCGCCGGGTTCGACCGACGACAGCATCGCCAACAGGAGCGCCGGCGACGACCCCGGCGTGACGATGATTCGTTCGGCGGGCACGTCGACGCCGTAGGTGTCGGCGTAGTGCTCGCTGATGGCGTCCCGCAGCGAGGCCGTTCCTCGCGACGAGGTGTAGTCGTCGTCGCCTGCGCGGAGCGCTGCAACCGCCGCTTCCGTCGCTGCTTCCGGCGGCCGGAAGTCGGGTTCGCCCACTTCCATGTGGACGACCCCGTCGCGTTCGCTCGCCCGCTCGAGCACGTCCATCGCCGCGAACGGCGTGGTGTCGGTTGCACGCTCCGAGGGCATGTCCCGTGGAAAGGCGCTCGACGCTATAACCGTTCTTCGCACGTCAACACTTGCCGGGGTGTGCCACCGGAGTTTTGCGCCCGCGGTGCCAACGCGGCGTATGGAGACCTTCGAGCGGGACCTCCGCTTGCGCGCGCCGCTGGCCGACGTGTGGGCGTTCCACTCCACCATCGACGGTCTGCGGGCGCTGACGCCCGACTGGATGCACTTGCGCGTCGACGAGATAGAGCGCCCGGGCGACGAGCGCGAGGACACCCACGTCCTCACCGAGGGGACGCGCATCCACATGTCGGTCCAGCCGTTCGGCGTCGGGCCGCGCCAGCGCTGGGTGTCCCGAATCGAGGAGCGCGTGGAGAACGGCGGGATGGCGTACTTCGTGGACGTGATGGAGGACGGGCCGTTCCCCGAGTGGCGCCACACCCACCTGTTCTACGGCGACGGCGACGAGACGCTGCTCCGTGACCGCGTGGAGTACCGCGCGCCCCTCGGCCGTTCGCTGGACGGCCCGGCGAAACTGTTCTTCGAGCCGATGTTCCGACAGCGCCACCGTCGAACCCGCGAGATTCTCGAAGACGCGTAGGTTTATCGGCGGCGCGAGCGATGACTGACACATGGCACACGTAGCCGTCGTCGGCGGCGGTCCCGCCGGTCTGAGCGCCGCACTGTTCACCGCGAAAAACGACCTCGAGACGGCCGTCTTCGACACGGACGAGACGTGGATGCACAAGGCCCACCTCTTCAACTACCTCGGCATCGAGTCCGAGGACGGCTCCGGGTTCATGGAGGACGCCCGCGAGCAGGTCGACGACTTCGGCGTCGACCGCCACCAGGGCGAGGAGGTCACGGGCGTCTCACAGTCCGAGGACGGCTTCACCGTGGCGACCGAGGACGGCGAGTACGACGCCGACTACGTCGTGCTCGCGACCGGTGCGAGCCGTGACATCGCCGAGGACCTCGGCTGTGACTTCACGGACGAGGACATCGTCGACGTCGGTGTTTCGATGGAGACGAGCGTCGCGGACGCCTACGCCACCGGCGCGATGGTGCGCGCCGAGGAGTGGCAGGCCGTCATCTCCGCGGGCGACGGCGCGGCCGCCGCGCTGAATATCCTCTCGAAGGAGAAAGGCGAGCACTTCCACGACTTCGACGTGCCCGCCGACGCCGAGTAGTCGGTCGCTGACACCGTCCGCCGCGGCCACCGAGCAGTCAGTCGCGGTAGAGCGGCGATTCTTCGTTCGTACACTCCGGGCGTCCGCAGACGCCGGCGTCCGCGCCGGCCTGTTCGACGCCCGCAGCGACCTCGTGAATCTTCCACGTCGGGTCGTGGCCGGTGTCGTCGCGGTGGTCGGCGACCGCGCTCCGGGCGTCACGCAGGCGGTCGAACTGTTCTTCGTACCCGCAGTCACAGACCACCGTCGCGCGAGCGTCGCTCATCGGTCGAATCGACGGGCGCGAGTCACATTAATCGCTCGCGTGCGGGCGACCGGCAACGCAACGCCTAACCGGAGCGCGGGCGACTCTCCGGTGTGACTGCCGTCGAAGACCTGCCGGTGCCGCCGATGGCGGGCGTTGCGGTGGCCGTCGTCGCGGTGTCCACGAGCGCGATTCTCGTCGACCTCAGCGACGCGCCGAGTCTGGTGAAGGCGTGCTATCGCGTGCTGTTCATGACCGGGCTGGTGGCGCCGTTCGCGGTGCGGGAGCGCGACCAGTTCGCGACGATTTCGGGGAGCGACTGGCTGCTGGTGACGGCGTCGGGCGCGCTGCTCGCGGGCCACTTCGCGGCGTGGTTCGCGTCCATCGAGTACACGAGCATCGCGGCGTCCACGACGCTCGTGCAGACCCAACCCGCGTTCGTCGCGGTGGGCGCGTGGCTGCTGTTGGACGAGCGCGTCACCTCGCGGGTAGCGGGCGGCATCCTCGTCGCAATCTCCGGGTCCGTGTTGCTGTCTGCGGGCGACTTCCTCGGCGGGACAACCGTCGGCTCGAACCCGTCACTCGGGAACGGCTTGGCGGTGCTCGGCGCGGCGTCGGCGGCGGGGTACGTGCTCGCGGGACGGTCGGTACGCCAGCGTCTCTCGCTCGGGCCGTACGTCCTCGTCGTCTACGGCGTCTGCGCGGCGACGCTGTTCGCAGCGGCGCTCGCGCTCGGCCTCCCGCTCGCGAACTACCCGGCCCACGAGTGGGGGCTGTTCGTGGCGATGGCTGTGGGGCCGGGATTGCTCGGGCACACCGTCGTGAACTGGGCGCTGAAGTACGTCGAGTCGAGCATCGTGAGCGTCTCCCTGCTCGGCGAACCCGTGGGAAGCGCCCTACTCGCGCTCGCAATCTTCGGCGAGGTGCCCGGCGAGTTCACGATTCTCGGCGGCGCCGTGATTCTGCTCGGCATCGCGGTGACGGCGACCGACCGCGCGTCGTGACCACGTTCGTGGTTATTTCGAGTTCTCGGTGTGGGAATTACTGTCTAAATAGGCAGGAATGAACAACGCTTTTGAGGGTGGTTTCGGTGCGTCGACACGCATGCGAACCGCGACACTGCTCGTGGTCTGTGCGCTCGTGCTGTCGGCAGCGGTGCCGGCGGCCGCGGTCGGTTCGGAAACCGCGACCCCCGCGGCGACCGAAGCGAACGCCACGCAGACCGAGAGCACTACCGTCACGATTCTCTCGTACAACGACGTACAGACGGCGATGGCGCAGAACGGGAGCGTCCCGCGACTCGCGACGCTCCTCGAACAGCGCCGCGCCGCCCACGACAACCCCACCTTCACGTTCGGCGCTGGCGACGAGGTCAGCCCGCACTCGATGTCCCCCATCTCGCAGTGGCGGACGCCCGTGAAGGTGCTCAACGAGATGCAGCCGGACGCCGAGGTCGTCGGGAACCACGACCTCGACTACGGCTTCGGCGCCGTGTCGAACTACTCGAACGCCTCCGAGTTCCCGTGGCTGCTCGCGAACGTCGTGGACAGCGAGACCGGCGAGACGGTGCCCGGCACGGAGCCCTACGAGGTCTTCGAGAAGGGCGGCGTGAAAGTCGGCGTCGTCGGCCTCGTCGACGAGAAAATCAAGTCCAAGACCGCGGTCGACTTCCAGAAGCAGGGGTACGAACTCCGGGACTACAGCGAGGTCGGCTCGGAGTACGCGACGATGCTGAAAGAGGAGAAGAACGTCGACGTGGTCGTGACGCTCGGCCACTTCGGGGTGCCGGTCGCGAAGGAGTTCGCGAACAGCACCGAGAACGTCGACGTGGTGCTCGTCGGTGACGACGAAATCGCCTACGAGCCGAAGGCGACCGACGGCGTCGTCATCAGCGAGGCCGCCGGGCGCGCGGCGTACCTCAGTGAACTCAACCTCACCGTCGAGAACGGCGAGGTGACGAAGTGGAACGGTCGGCTCGTCGAGACCGACGAGAACGTCACGAAGGACAGCGAGGTCTCGAACATCATCGCCGATGCGCGCAGCGAGCAACTCTCCCGGGTCGCCGGGAAGACGACGACCGAACTCGACGCGCGGTTCTCCTCGAACTACCACGACGAGACCGCGCTCGGCAACCTCATCACGGACGCGTTCCGCTGGCAGACGGACGCGGACGTCGCCATCACGAACGCGGGCGGCATCCGGTCGAACGCCCAGTACGGTCCCGGCAACCTCACCGCGGGCGACGTCTACAACGTCCTGCCGTTCAACAACCACCTCGTCACGGTCGAACTGACGGGGAGCGAACTCGAAGCCCTGCTCCAGAGCCAGGTCGTCACGCTGGAGAGCGAGACCGGCCAGCAGTACGGCGCGGAAGCCCAACTGCAGGTCAGCGGCGTGACCTACGAGTGGCTCGGCCACGAGCGCGCGAGCGACCAGATTCGCTCGCTGTACGTGAACGGCGACCCCGTCGACCCCGACGCGACGTACACCGTCACCGTGAACTCCTACATGGCGGGCTGGGACGGCTCCGTGCTCGAGAACGCGACGCGCACGGGCGTCGATTACACGATGTACGGCGAGGTCGTCTACGACTACGTCGCCGACCAGGGCACCGTGTCGCCGACCGACGCCAACCGCATCCGCCGCATCGACTACGAGACCGACGCGGGCGGCGTCGAACTCGACGGCGAGGGGTCGGTCACCGTCACCTTCGAGAAGCCGACCGCGGCGAACAACACGGTCGTGAACTCCCGGAGTTTCCACGCGCTGAACAGCGAGAACGAGCGCGTGAACGCCACGAGCGCGTCCGTCGAGGACGGCACCGTCTCGGTGACCTTCGAGGACGGCGCGCTCCGAACGCTCGCCGAGTCGGGCGACGTCGAAGTGTACGGGAACTACGTCGTCGACCGGCCGGAGCGCCCGTACTTCGAGAACTCCGTCGTGAACGCGGAAGTCGACGCGTCGCTCGTGGAGCAGTCCACGACCACGCAGTCGACGACCGAGAGCACGACGACGACCGAGAACACGACGAACGCGACCACCGAGGACGAGTCCGGCGGTGACACGCCCGGCTTCGGCGTCGGTGTCGCGCTCGCGGCGGTCCTCGGCGCGGCGCTCGTCGCCGTCCGGCGCGCCTGACTGACGCGGCGGAGACTAGCGCTTGCCGCGTCAGCCACCGGGACAGTACAATTTTTGTTCGCGTGGTTCCACGTAGCCGACAGATGGCGGACTCCGACGGACCGACCGACGCGCCAGCGCTCCCGGAAATCATCGAGCGCGTCGACTCGCGGTCACCGACGCTCACCCTGTACAACGTGGACACGGACGACGTCGTCCTCGCGGACATCCAGTCGTACTTCGACGTCCAGTCCGTGACGCTGCGGCGCGCGACCACCGACGACGCCCGCCCCCGGAACTTCGTGGTGCTACACGACGGCGACCAGTTCCTCGGCGCGGCGGGACTGAAACACCTCTACAGCGTCATTCGTCCGGACTCGGAACTCCTCGACGTGTCGAACCCCGAGGAGATCGAGTACCCCGACTTGCTCCGGAAGATAACGCAGAACCTCTTCACGAACTACGGACGTCGCCGCATGACCGTGGCGTCCCGCGAGATAGAGGAGTACGCGTACCGGAACGGCGGGGCGGTCCACGCGGGCTTCCAGGAGTTGTCGAACTTCCGCACCCAGTACCGCCTCTACGGGTCGCTGGCGGACGCCGGCGTGGAGACCCACCTCTACGGCGCGCCCGACTGGCAGATTCCGACGGACGCACACGCGCTCCACGAGTACGACGACGACGAGATTACGGGGTCGTGGTTCGTCGTGCTCGACGGCGACGACGAGGACAAGCGCGCGCTGCTCGCGGAAGAACGGCGAGAAAACGAGTTCTTCGGGTTCTGGACGTTCGACGCGTCCATCGTGGACACGATTCTGGCGCGCCTCGACGCCTACCCGGCGACGACGCCGTCAGCCCTCTAACTCGTCGAACGCGGTGCGCCACGACTCCGGCACGGGCCGTGTCTCCTTCGTCTCCGGGTCGAGTGCGACCTGCACGCTCTCGCCCTCTACGGCGACACCCTCGTCGTCTCGGACCTCGTACGCCATCGTGAAACTGGAGTCGCCGACGTCCGTCACCGACACGCCGACTTCGACGTCTCGCGCGTACTCGACGGGCCGACGGAAGTCGAC
Source organism: Halobacterium litoreum (assembly GCF_021233415.1). Lineage (NCBI taxonomy): Archaea > Methanobacteriati > Methanobacteriota > Halobacteria > Halobacteriales > Halobacteriaceae > Halobacterium > Halobacterium litoreum. The sequence continues at coordinate 859,930 of NZ_CP089466.1, forward strand.
GGTGAGGTTCGCGACGACCATGCCGAGTTCGTCCGCCGGGATGCCGACGCCTTCGGTGAGGTACGCGAACCGGGCTTCCTCCATGTACGTCACGTAGACGGCGTTGTTGACGTGCCCCATCGTGTCGTGGTCCTGGTAGCGCACGTCCACCGACTCCGTGTACGAGAACTCCGTCATCCCTCGATGGGTCGCTCGCCGCCCGCATAACGCCCGCGGTTCAGGCGAAGCCGTCGGCGACTCGGAGCCGGCTCACTCCCTCACGCCACGTCGTCCGGACGGTCCACGTCCCGGCGGACGCCCGCGTCGCCGGTCTCCACGACCGCGCCGTCCTCGGCGCCGAGCAGAATCTGTTTCCCGCCGGTGTCGCCGTCGCTGTCGGCGAGCGCGTCGAAGTGGCGTGCGCCGAACAACACGGGGTTCCCGCGCTCGCTCGCGAAGCCGGCGGCGAGCGCCGACCCCGCGCCGTCCTCGTAGGCCGCGACGAGCGCGCGGACGCTCTCCGAGTCGACGTACGGCATGTCCCCGAGCGCGAACACGGCGGCGTCCGCGTCGGCGAGCGCGCACACCCCCGCACGGACCGAGGACGCCTGTCCCGTCTCGTAGTCGGGGTTCTCGACGAAGCGCACGTCGAGGCCGTCGAGCGCGTCGCGAACCCGGTCGGCCTCGTACCCGACGACGACGACGACTTCGGCGAGTCCCGCGGCCAGCAGCGTCTCGGCGCTCCGGCGTACCATCGGCGCGCCGTCGACGTCCGCGAGGAGTTTGTTCGCGTCCCCGTACCGCGAACTCGTACCCGCGGCGAGCAGGACGCCCGCGACGCGAGTGTCACCGGTGCGCTCGCCCGGCGGGTCGACGGCGGGGAGGGTCATTCCACGGACTCGTAGCGTACGACCCGCACTGATTCGCCCGCGGACAGCGCGGACTCCGTGAGCACGAATCCGTCGGCGCGCGTCGCTCGCGTGCTGGAGGACAGCACGCTCGGGTCGAAGGTGTCCTCGTAGACAGCGAGCGGCGAGTCGACGTGGCCCAGGGGCGTCGCCTCGTCGCCGTCCAGCGTGACGGGAATCGCGTACTCGAAGCCCTCGGGGCCGAGTCCCACGTCGTGCGTGAACGTCGCCGGCACGGTCGGGAGGTCGGTGCGCCCGGTGAAGAAGGGGCGCGCGACCAGCGTCGTGATGGTGTGCGCGCCGAGTGGCTTTCCGGGCACGGCGATGGCCGTCGCGTCGTGGTCGGGGAGGTCAGCGAACGCGATTGGTTTTCCGGGACGGACGGCGGCGCGGTGGAAGTCCACCTCGCCGAGTTCGTCGAGCGCGCGAATCACGTAGTCTTTCTTCCCGACGCTCGTCCCGCCCGTCGTCACCACCACGTCGTGTTCGTCCGCCAACTCCGCGATGCGGCCCTCGACGGTGTCGTAGTCGTCCGGCACCGTCCCCTCGTAGGTCGCGTCGTGGCCCCACGACTCGAAGAGGCCGGCGAGCATCGGTGAGTCGAGGTCGCTGATGCGCCCCTCGTGAATCTCGGTGCCGGTCGCCAGCACGCCCACCGAGAATCGCGCCAAGACTTCGGGTTCCTCCACGCCGAGGTCCCGAAGGAGGATGGCGTCCTTCGGCGAGACGCGTTCGCCCGCCGCGAACAGTTCTTCGCCCGCCTCGACGTTGCTCCCGCGCTCGTAGACGTAGGTTCCGGGCGTCAGTTCCGTCCCAGTCAGTTCGCCGCCCTCGACGGTCGCCTCCTCGACTTTCAACACGGCGTTCGCGCCCTCGGGGAGCGGCGCGCCCGTCGCGATGCGCACCGCCTCGCCGGCGTCGAGTTCGCCGGGGTCGTCCTCCGGGAACAGTTCGCGGTCCACCACCTCGTAGGGGTAGGCCGCGCTCGCGTCGAACGCGAACCCGTCCATCGTCGCGTAACTGTACGGCGGCTGGTCCGCGTCGGCGGTGACAGACGATGCGAGCACCCGCCCCGACATCGCGTCCAGTCCGACGGTTTCGGTGTCGACGCGCCCGAGCGCCGTCTCGCGGTGCGCGAGCACGCGCTCGACCGCCGCCGTTCGCGACAGCATGTCGCCGTGGTCGTGGGTCATGTCACACACACCGGCTTCCGAGTGCTTGTGTCTTGCTCCCCCACCGAACGACCCGAACGGCTGTATACCAGAATAATTAGTAGTAACTTAATTTGGTAGTTGTAAATCCGCTTGAAATCGGATGTATAGTAAATCACAGTCTCGGCGCTCAAATCCAATTCAAAATACACAATAGTTGAAATAGGTGAAATTTTTTATCCTCGTTGGCTTGGCTCGATTTATCCGCGAATTTAGCGCTTACAAGTCCAGTATACGGGATTCTAGACGAGTAAACTCTCGATGGGCACATTAGTATACGAAAACTGTTGGTTCAGGGGATTAGAAAGTAGATTGGTAGTTTTGGTGTATTACGAATGTACGTCTGTAATGGCTACGAGTAGGTGACGTTGAGGTCGATGACGTTGACCGCGCTCCGCACGACGCCAGGAAGTTCCTCGCGGAAGCGCTCGTCGCGGAGGCGACTGGTGGGGCCGGCGACGCTCACCGCACCGAGCACGTCGCCGTCCGGGCCGGTGACGGCGCCCGCGACGCTCCGGAGTCCGTCGAGGCGCTCCTCGTCGTCGAACGCGATGCCGGTCTCCCGGATTTCGGCGAGTTCGTCTGCGAGTTCGCCGCGGTCGGTGACGGTGTTCTCGGTGAGCGCCGGGAGCCCGTGGCGGTCGGCGATCGCGTCGACGCGCTCCTCGGGGAGGTTCGCGAGCACGGCCTTTCCGAGTGCGGTGCCGTGGAGGTAGATGCGCTTGCCCGCGTACGTGTCGACGTGGACGGCGCGGTCGCCCTTCGCGCGGTGGAGGAAGACGCCGCGGCCGTGTTCCTCGACGACGACGCCGGAGAGTTCGCCGGTCTCCTCGGCGATGCGGTCGACTTCGGGGCGCGCGACCTCGTAGATGGCGCGGCGGTCGCGGGCGTGTGCGCCGAGTTCGAGGAAGCGACTGCCGACGCGGTAGGTGCCGTCGTCGTTGACGACGTACTCGTTGCCTTCGAGCGTCTGCAGGTGGTTGTGGACCGTGCTCTTGGGGGCGGAGAGCGCGGACGCGAGTTCGGTGACGCCGGCGCCGCCGCGGTCGTGGAGCGCCTCGATGATTCGAAAGGTGGTCTCGACCGATTTGACCGTCGTGTCCTCGCCCATTGGTATCTACTCGCACGTCGTCGTTCGGCTACGTAATACTTTCGTTCACTCGAACGAAACAGTTGTCCTACTGAACTGCGCTCTCGTCGCTCGAATCAGCACAGCCGAACGTCAAGTCAACACGTACCAAACGACAAATATTGCCTCGAATGCGTGTTGGCGTTCGCTATCGTCCCGAATATGGAGATTCGGGAAATCAGTCCGCCGAAACCGCTGTTCGGTAGAGGTGAACATTCTGTTCGCCGCGGCGTCTCGGGCGGAACCACGGCAATGATTTAAGCCGCGGGTCCCCCTCAGATGTGGTGATGGCTACCGACGGACACGTACTCGACGGCGTGACGGTGCTCGACCTGAGCACGTTCGTCACCGGCGGTTTCTGCTCGCTGATGCTCGCGAACCAGGGCGCGGACGTAATCAAGGTCGAACGGCCCGAAGTCGGCGACGACAACCGCCACTCCGGGCCGCCGTTCGTGGACGGCGAGTCGCCGTACTTCTGGACGGTGAACTACGACAAGCGCAGCATCGAACTGAATCTGAAGAAAGAGGAGGGGCTGGCGGCGCTCTACGACCTCGCCGAGGAGGCAGACGTCTTCATCCAGAACTACCGCCCGGGCACCGCGGAGAAACTCAACGTCGCGTACGACGACATCCGCGAGGTGAACGACGACGTCGTCTACTGCGCGATGTCCGCGTTCGGGCAGACCGGGCCGTGGAGCCAGCGCCCGGGCTACGACCTCCTGATTCAGGGGATGAGCGGCATCATGTCCGTCACCGGCGAGGCCGACGGTCGCCCCGTGAAGGTCGGCCTCCCGCAGACCGACCTCATCACCGGGATGTGGGCTGCGTTCGGCATCGTAAACTCGCTCTACCGGCGCGAGCGCACCGGAGAGGGCGAGTACGTCGAACTCGGCATGCTGGACGCCGCGCTACCGTGGCTCACGAAGCAGGCGGGGAAGGCGTTCGTCGGGGAGGAACCCCAGCGCATGGGGACGAAAGACCCCGTGCTCGCGCCCTACCAGACGTTCGAGACGGCGGACGGCCACATCAACGTCGCGTGCCTGAATCAGAAACTCTGGGGCCTGCTCTGCGAGGCGCTCGGCCGCCCCGAACTCGCCGACGACGAGCGCTTCGAGACGAACGCCGACCGCGTCGAACACATGGACGAACTGGAGGCCGAACTGGAGGCCGAACTCGCCGAGCGCACCACCGACGAGTGGATGGAGATTCTCGTCGACGACGCCGGCATCCCCGCCGGCCCCGTCTACTCGGTGGACGAGGCGCTCCACAACGAGCAGGTCGAATCGCGGGGTGTCGTCCGCGAGATGGAGGCCCGCGGGAAGACAATCCCCGTGGTCGAACACCCACTGAACTACGAGCACAGCGAGAGCGGCTTCCGGTCGCCGCCGCCCGAACTCGGCGAGCACAACCGCGAGGTGTTCGAAGAACTCGGGTACAGCGACGCCGAAATCGAGGCGCTCGCGGAGGCGGGCGTCTTCGGCGACGACTGACGGGCGGGGTTCGCGGGCCGCGTCCACCCGACGGATTCGGGCGCGCTCGCCCCGCAAAGTCGTGGTAACGATTCGACGACCCCCCAGCCGACTGCCCCAGGGCCAATTCTTATGAGGGAGTCACGCGACGGGAGGAGTATGCTCGACGGTTACGAGATGCACGACCTGACGCAGCCGTGGTCACAGGACACGCCCGCGTGGCCGACGTACGACAACCCGAAAATCTGGTACGAGAAGTCACTGGACACGGAGAAGGTGAACGGCCAGAAGATCGAGTTCATGAACCACACGGGGACCCACCTCGACGGCGAGAAACACTTCATCGCACACGGGCGGGACATCGAGAGCATGCCCCTCGAGGAACTCGTGGGCGACGCCGTCGTCGCCGACATCTCCGACAAGGTCGGGGACTACGACGTCTACACCTCCGAGATGATAGAGGACGTCTGTGACGTTCAGAAGGGCGACATCCTCTTCATCCACACGGGCTACCAGGAGTACGCGTGGCACAAGGAGAACGCCGACCCGCACAAGTTCTTCTGCAAGCACCCCGGCCCGAACCAGGAGTTCGCGGACTGGTGTAAGGAGATGGAACTGGAGTACCTGATTCTGGACTGCGGGAGCGCCGACCACCCGATGAACACGGTGATTCGGGACGTGCGCCCGGAACTCGCGGCGGAAGCCCGCGAGAAGCACGGCGTCGACGACCTCGACGAAATCTTCCCGCCGGAGGGCTACCAGTTGATGCACACTGAACTGTTCCCGGAGGGTATCGTCCACGTGGAGAACGCGCAGGTGCCCGAGGAACTGCTGAACGAGCGCGTTCAGATCGGGACGTTCCCGTGGCGGTTCCGCGGCGGCGAATCCTCCGTCTCCCGCGTCGTGGCGTTCACCGAAGAATAGCGGTCAGCGGTTTTCCGATTTTTCAGTCGTCCAGCGCGTCCTCCGCGTCCTCGCCGGCGACGGGTTCACCGACCGGGCCTCGACCGACGGGTGCGATGTCCTCGGGGAGAATGAGGTTGAGGAGGAGCGCGGTGACGCCGCCCATGATGAGGCCGGACGTGGCGAGAATCTGCACGTCCGGGTGGAGTTGGGCGAGTGCGTCGGCGCGCCACTCGACGCCGACGCCGAGGACGATGGAGACGGCGATGATGGTGAGGTTGCGCTGCGTGAGGTCCGCGCCGTTCGCGATGATGCGCATGCCCGTGGAGATAATCATCCCGAACATGACGACCGCGGCGCCCCCGAGGACCGGGTTTGGCATCGCGGAGACGACTTCGGCGACCTTCGGGATGAAGCCGAGGACGACGAGGAAGACGCCGGCGATGGCGACGACGAACCGACTGGCGACGCCGGTGAACGTGATGAGGCCGACGTTCTGGCTGAAGGAGGTGTTGGGGAAGGCGTTGAAGACGCCCGCGAATGCCGACATGACACCGTCAGCGACGAGACCGCCCTTGGTCTCCTCGGTGGTGGGTTCGCGGTCCACCGCGGCGGTGGTGCCGGAGATGTCGCCGATGGTCTCCATGGACGTGATGACGTACGCGAACGCGACGACGAGGATGGCGCTGGGTTCGAACTCGACGCCGAACGCGAGCGGCGTGGGGAGTGCGAACCACCCGGCAGCGCTCACGCCGGAGAGGTCGAGCAAGCCGAGCGGAATCGCGGCGACGTAGCCGACGACGACGGCGACGAGGACGCTCGCGGAGCGCAGGAAGCCGTCGAAGAACTGGTTCACGAGGAGCGCGACGAGTAACACGAGCGTCGCGAGTCCGAGGTTCTCCAGGCTCCCGAACGCCTCGGTTCCGGGCGTGCCCGCGGAGTACTGGATGGCGATGGGGATGAGCGTGAGGCCGACGAGCATCACGACGATGCCGGTGACGAGCGGCGGGAACAGACTCCGGATGTCGTCGTAGAGGTAGCCGATGACGACCTCGATGGGCGAGGCGACGATGACGGCGCCGAAGATGGCGGCGAGGCCGAACTCCGTGCCGACGGTGATGAGCGGCGAGACGAAGATGGCACTCGTCCCCATGACGATTGGGAGGCGCGCGCCGATGGGGCCGATTGGGTAGGCTTGGACGATAGTGGCGACGCCGGCGACGAGCAGCGCCATCTGGATGATGAACTGGGTGTCTGCCGCGCCGACGCCGATGGCGCTCGCGATGACGAGCGGGAGCGCCACCGTCGAGAGGAACATCGCGAGCAGGTGTTGGATGCCGAGCGGAACCGCCTCGTCCATGTCGGGGCTCTCCTCGATGCCGTATCTGACGAGCGTTCGCTCACGGTTCGTTGCGTCTTGCTGCGTGTTGCCGTCAGGCATGAGACGACTCACCGTGGTACCCAGATTAAATCTATCTTATGTGCTATGACAGGAGCCGGCGGCGGTTGCCGGTTCCGGGGCGAACACCTAACTGACCCAACTGCAAACACGGCGAGCGTGCCATCCATGAACGCGGTCGTCCTCGACGAGTGGGGCGGCGACCTCGAAGTCCGCGAGGTACCGCGACCCGAACCCGACCCCGGCGAAGTACTGGTCGACGTGCGCGCCTGCGGCGTCACCCGAACCATCGAGAACGCGATACAGGGCGGCCTGAGCGACGACCCCGGGTTCACGCCCCGCATTCCCGGTCACGAGTTCGCGGGCGTCGTCGAGGCGACGGGCGACGGCGTCACCGACCACGAACCCGGCGACCGCGTGGTGTCGTACTTCTATCTCACCTGTGGCACCTGCGAGCGCTGTCTGCGCGGGGACACGAACCAGTGCGTGAACTTCGGCGGCTGGTTCGGCGTCCAGCGCGACGGCGCGTACGCCGAGTACGCGACCATCCCCGAATCGAACCTCCTCGCGCTCCCCGAGGGCGCGACGTTCGCCGAGGGCGCCGTCGCCGCCGACGGCCTCGCGACGCCGCTGCACGTCTGCGAGCGAACGGGCGTGAGCGACGACGACACCGTGCTCGTGCTCGGTGCGGCGGGCCGAATCGGCGTCCACCTCTCGCAGTTGGCCGCGAACAGAGGGGCGCACGTCCTCGCCGCGGACGTCGACGACGCCCGACTCGCGCACGTGGACGACCTGACGCCGGACGCGGTGACGCCGATAGACGCGCGGGGCGACGACTTCGCCGAGCGCGCCCGCGACGCCACCCCGTTCGGCGACGGCCCGACGGTCGCCGTGGACACCGTGGGCGACCTCGACACGCTCCGGGACGCGTGGGACGCGCTCGCGATGGGCGGCGACCTCGTGACGCTCACCACGCACCACGAGCGCTCGTTCGCGCCGCTCCTGAAGGAGTTCGTCGTCAAAGAGGCGAGCGTCGTCGGCTCCCGGTACGCCACCAAAGACGAGGTGTCGCGGGCGGCGCGCCTGCTCGCGGACGGGCGGGTCACCGCCGACTACACCGACACGGTGGGACTCGACGAGGTACCAGAGACCCACGAGCGAATCCGGAACGGCGAGACGTTCGGGATGACGGTCCTCGAACCGTGACCGCACTGGCCGACCGCCCGCGAACCGCGGCCGCGTCCGAACTACTTTGGGCGGACGCGACCCACCGGGAAGCGTGAATCGGGACCTGCCGCGGCGTGCGCTCGCCGTCCTCGGCGTCGGCCTGCTCGGGATGGGACTGGCGGTCGGGAGTTACGGCGCCGGTGTCACCCGACTCCTCGAACGCGGCGTCGCGCCCGGTGTCGCCGGATTCGGGATGACGCTGTTCCTGCTCGGCCAGTTGGTCGTCGTCGCGTTCGCGGACCGCGCGACGCGGACGCGGCGGTCGGCGTGGGTCGCCGCGGTCGGTCTCGGTGCCGGTGCCGCGGCCGCCGCGCTGTCCGCCGTCGGCACGCTCTCGGCGACGCTCGCCGCGCGCGCCCTGCTCGGTCTCGGGCAGGGCGCGGCGTTCGTCGGCGCGATGAAACACGTCGGGAAGCGCACGCCCGACCGCGCCGTCGCCACCGCGCAGGGACTGCTCGGCGCGCTGTTCACGCTCGGTCTCGCCGTTTCGCTCGCCGTCGCCGAACCCGCGTTCGCGGCGGTCGGCTTCGAGGCGTCGATGGCCGGGGTCGCCGCCGTCGTCGCCGTCGGCGCGGCGGCCGCCCCGCTCCTCGACTCGGCGGGCTCTGAGGCCGTCGTCCCGTACCGCGACTACCTCGCGCCCCTGCGCTCGCGGGTCGGCCTCGCGCTCGGCCTCGGGAACATGGCGACGTTCGGCTTCCTCATCGTCGCGACGACGTGGTACGTGGACGCGCTCGGCGGCGTTCCCGGGGTTCCGGCGACGCCCGCGCTGCTCGCGTTCGCCGCGACCACCGTCGTCGGGCGGGCGCTCGGCGGCGTGCTCGCGGCGCGCGTCGGCGAGCGCGCCGTCGTCTCCCGGTCGATGCTCGGCCTCGCCGTCGCGCTGGCGGGCATGGCGGCGGGCGTCCAGTACGGCGTGCCTGCCGTCCTCGTCGCCGGCGTCGTCGGCACGGGCCTCGGGTTCAGCGTGCCCTTCGGCCCGCTGTTCGCGTTCGCGTTCTCGAACCTCGCGGACGACGCCGGCGTCACGCTCGTCGTGATGCTCGCCGTCGGGAACGCCGGCGCGCTCGCGTACCCGTGGCTCGTCGGCGAACTCGTCGCGGCGACTGGGACCTACGCCGCCGGCTTCGCGGCGATGAGCGCCACCGTCGTCGGCGTCTGGTGGCTGTGGCGGACGGCTATCGGGGGCGCTCCGGGAACCCCGATGGGACGGTGAACCCCGCTGCTTCGAGGCGGTCGCGGCCAGTCACGAGGGATTCCGTCCACGGTTCGCCGGCGTCGGTGAGCGCGGCGGCGCCGTAGGTGATGGGCGCGCCGCGAATCGCCTCGCCGTTCACCTCGATGGACACCTCGGCGTACTCGTCGGCGCGTTCGGGGTCCGAGAAGTCGATTTCCGGGGGAAGGTCGCGGTACGGTAGGTCGTGGTCCTCGGCCATGTTCCGGTAGCAGAAGGCGGCGTCCAGCCCCCCGGATTCGAGCGTGCGGAGCATCGACGTCTCGGGGAACAGCGGCATATCTGGGAGGTGTTCGTCGGCGTCCAGGTCGCTGAGCCGGAGCGCGAGCACCGTCCGGTAGCCCAGTGGGTCCTGCTGTGGGTCGGTGCGCCCGACTTTCACGTCGTCGCGGCGCACGGCGGCCCGCCAGTCCTCCGGGAGGGCGCCCTCGCGGCCGGCGAGCACGAGCGCGTTCGTCGCGAACAGCGTCGGCTCGGCGATGCCCTCGAACAGCACGGGGTCGGCGAGCGCGAGCGCGTCCGGGTCGCGCAGGTCGTCTAAGACGTACTGCCGGCAGGTCACGCTCCCGTGGGCTTCGACGGAGCCGTCGGGAACCTCGCCCGCGACGGACTGGAGGCTCCCCGCGACGAGCGCCGACGCGGTGGCGTCGCCGTCCCCGCCACCGGTGACCAGCGAGGCGGCGGCGGTGCCGGTGACCGCGACGCCTGCGGCGGCGAGGAACGCGCGTCGTTTCATTGGCGTGATTGAATCCGGCCACGTCAATAAATCGGACGCAACCGCGAGTGGTTACGTCGCGCCGGATTCGTGGACACGCCTAAGTGCGCACGGGAGAAAGTCACTCGCATGGACCGCGACGACCCGTGGAGCGTGACCGACCGCGACCTCCACGACCGCCTCGCCGCACTCCGGGACGCGGACGCCACCGCCGCCGTCGCCACCGTCGTCGACGTGGAAGGCTCGGCGTACCGCCGCCCCGGCGCGAAACTGGTCGCTCCGGGCGACGACGACGCGCTCGGCGCCATCACTGCCGGCTGTCTGGAGGGCCCGGTCGCCAGTCTCGCCGCCGACGCCCGCGAGTCGGGGACGGCCGCCGTCGAGACGTTCGACCTGATGGACGGCGACGAGTGGGGACTCGGCCTCGGCTGCAACGGCGTCATCGACGTGCTCGTGGAACCGCTCGACGACTCCTTCGACCCACTACTCGCGGCGCTCGACGACGGCGAGTCCGCCGCCGTCCTCACCGCGATTGCGAGCGACGACCCGGACGTCCCGCTGGGCGCGCGCACCGTCGTCACCGCTGACGGCGAGGACGCCGGCGACGACCGCTCTGGACTCCCGGACGGCGCGCTCGCCGACCTCCGGGACGCCGCCGCGGAAGCCCGCGAGTCCGGGACGAGCGGCGTCGTCACCGTCGAGCGCGCGGCGGGCGACCTGCGCGTGTTCGTGGACGGCGTCGAACCGACGCCCGACCTCGTGTTGTTCGGCTCCCAGAACGACGTGCATCCGGTCGCGCGCGTCGGCGCGGACGCCGGCTTCCGCGTCACCGTGGCGTCGGCCCGCGGGGCGCGCGCCGACACCGACCAGTTCCCGAACGCGCACCGCGTCGTCGGCACCCACCCCACCGAAATCGGGGACGCCCTCGACCGGCCGTCGCGAGCGCACGTCGTCCTGATGAGCCACAACCTCGTGGACGACCAGCTCGCGCTCGAACACCTGCTCACCGAGACCGACGTGCCCTACGTCGGTCTGATGGGTCCCCGGGAGCGCTTCGAGGAACTGCGGGAGGCGCTCGCCGACGACGGCGTGACGCTGACGCCGGACCAACTCGACCGCGTGTCGACGCCGGTGGGGTTGGACCTCGGGGACGGCAGTCCGACGGGCATCGCGTTGAGCATCGTCTCGGAGGCGCTCGCCGTCGCGAACGACGCCGAGGGCGGGCGGCTCCGCGACCAGTCCGGGCCGATTCATCCGCGCACCGACCCGACGCCGTAGCCGGGACGCGGCGTTACCGTCCGACTACCGGCAATCCGTTCGCCGTCAGCGCCTCGGGCGGCCGATTTCAACGAAACAATAATGAACAGTCACGACATTTGGTGTCGTACATGAGCAGTGAGAGCAGTTCACAGAGTCTCGACCGTCCCACCGAGGACGTCACCCTCTCGGTGAACGGCGAGACAGTCTCCGCGACGGTCGAGCCGCGACTGAAACTCTCGGACTTCCTCAGACAGGAGTGTGGCCAACGCGGCGTCCGCGTGGGCTGCGAGCACGGCGTCTGTGGCGCCTGTACCGTCCTCGTCGACGGGAAGGCGACCAAGAGCTGTCTCACCTACGCGGTACAGGTAGACGACGCCGAGGTGACCACCGTCGAGGGGCTCTCGGACGGCGGCGACCTCCACCCGATCCAGGAGGCGTTCCACCAGGAGCACGCCCTCCAGTGTGGCTTCTGCACGAGCGGGTTCGTGATGGCGACCAAGGAACTCCTCGACCGCGAACCGGACCCCGACCAGGAGCAAATCGAGGAGGGGCTCGCGGACAACATCTGTCGCTGCACCGGCTACGTGAACATCTACTCGGCCGTCGACCGCGCGGCCGAGGAACTCGCCGAGGTCCCGAGCGACGACCTGACCGACCGCACCGCGGGAGGTGACGACTGATGTCCGAGGCAGACCAGCGACCCAGCGCCCGCGAGGAGACCGAGAGCGAGCGCGAGTCGTTCGTCGGGTCCGGCCTCGAACGCGTCGAGGACCGCCGCATCCTCACCGGGGAGGCCGAGTACATCCACGACGTCGCGCCCGAGAACGCCGCCCACCTCGCGTTCGTGCGCAGCGTCCACCCCCACGCCACCATCGAGAACGTGAACACGGCGCGGGCCGAGGACCACCCGGACTGCCTGCTCGTCCTCACCGGCGAGGACCTCCAGGAGGACTACTACCCGATGCCGTGTGGCCTCAACGCGTTCGAGGAGTGGTCTCTCGCCACCGACAAGGCGCGGTACGTCGGCGAACCCATCGCCGCCGTGGTCGCCACCGACCGGTACGCCGCCGAGGACATCGTCGACCGCATCGACGTCGACTACGACCAGCACGAACCGGTCGTGGACGCGCTCGAAGCCCGCGAGGACGAGACGGTCATCCACGAGGACGTCGGGACGAACGTCCCGGACGGCGAGACGATGGAGTTCGGAGACGTGGACGGCGCCTTCGCAGACGCCGACAACGTCATCGAGCGCGAGTACTCGTGGGGCCGCATCTCCGGTGTCCCCCTCGAAACCGCGGGCGTCGTCGCGGAGTACGACCCCGACAGGGACTCCTTCGACATCGACTGCAACATCCAACTGCACACGCTCGTCGACGACACCGTCTACGAGACGCTGGGCTACCCGCCGGAGAAGGTGAACCTCGAAGTGCCGGCCGACGTGGGCGGGAGTTTCGGCACGAAAATCGCCATCCACCGGTACTGCGCGGTGGCGTCGATGGCGTCCCAGCAACTCGACGGGAAGCCCGTGCAGTTCGTCGAGGACCGCGTCGAGAACCTCCAGGGCGGCGACATGCACTCCTCGGACCGCGAGTACCGCGTGCGCCTCGCGTACGACGACGACGGCACCATCCGTGGCCTCGACACGTGGTTCGTGGACGACTTCGGCGCGTTCCCCCGGTACCCCGTGAATCAGGCGCTCAAACCCCTCTCGGTGGTGACGAACGCCTACGACATCCCGGCGGTGAAGTACGACTACGAACTCGTCATGACGAACAAGACGAGCCAGACCGCGTACCGCGGATTCGGCGTGCCGGCACACCTCCACGCCCTGGAGATGGCCGTCGACGAGGCCGCCGGCGAACTCGGACTGGAACGCGAGGAACTCCGCCGCCGGAATCTCGTCCAGCCCGACCAGATGCCCCACAAGATTCCGACGCACAACATCTACGACTCCGGCGACCTGCCGGCGGCCCTCGACCGCATCGAGGAAATCGTCGAGGAGCGCGAGCGCTGCGAGGGCGGCCTGCTCGACCCCGAGGTCGTGGAAGCGAAACGCGAGGAGGGGAAGTACCGGGGCGTGAGTTGCACCGTCCACATCGAACCCGGCGTCTCCGGGTCCGACTGGACCGACCGCCAGCGCACCGAGGACGAAGCCCTCGAACAGCGCGAGCGCGACGAGGTGGCGGAACTCCCCGAGCACTTCCGCGTGTCCCTGGAGCGCGACGGCACCGTGCAGGCGTACCTCGCGACGGACACCTCGGGGCAGGGCCACCAGACACTCGTCACGCAACTGCTCGCTGACGGCCTCGAAGTGCTGCCGAGCGACATCGAGGTCGGCTACCTCGACAGCGTCACCGCGCCCACCGAGTACGGCACCGCGGCGTCCCGGATGGCCGTGATGCTCTCGGGCGCGACCGAGGGCGCGGCCGAGGAGTTCCGGAACAACTGCCGCCAACTCGCCGCCGAGGAGGCCTTCGGCTCCGCGCTGGCGGACATCGTCTACCGGGACGGCGGCGTGGAGTGCCAGCAGTCCGGCGAGCGCCTCGAACTCGCTGACCTCGCGGAACTCGACACCGGCCGGAACCAGCGTCTGACGCAGGTCGCGTACGACTACCAGCACCCCGCCACCGAAATCGAGGAGTTCGACGAGGCGCTCACGTCGAAGTTCCCCGTCTACCCGACGGCCGCGTTCGCGGCGAACGCGCCCATCGTCGAGGTGGACACGAAGACCGGCGAGGTCGACGTACTGAAATTCTACTCGCTGCGGGACTGTGGCACCCGGCTCAATCCGACCATCGTGGACGGGCAGGCCCACGGCGGCATCGCGCAGGGCCTCGGCGCGGCGCTCATGGAGGAGTTCCAGTACGACGACGAGGGCCAACCGCAGGCCATCACGATGTTCGACTACCTGCTCCCGTCGACGAAGAACATGCCGCCCGTGGAACTGGAGCACTCCGAGACGCCGTCGCCGTTCACGGAGACCGGCGCGAAGGGCACCGGCGAGGGCGGGATGATTGACGGGCCGGTCGCGCTCGCCTCGTCCATCAACGACGCCTTAGAGGAGTACGACTTCGTGACCGACCAGATTCCGATGACGCCCCACCGCGTCCGCAACCGCATCCGGGACGCCGAGTAGCCGACCTCGGACCCCGAACACCGACTGCGTTCGACTGGTAGACGCCGGGATTCAGGCCGGTCGCGACTGACGCCGGCAGACTGGAACGGAAAACGAGGCCGCGTTAATCTTCGAGGCTCGCGGTCGCCTCGGGCTTCGCACTGATTTTGGACTCTGCGGGAACGCCCTCGTCCGCGAGTTCCTCGAGGTCGTCGAAGAAGTTGTTCACGAGGCGGTCGGCGACGCTCCCGAGCGCGCGCTGCCCGAGACTCGCGATGAGGCCGGAGACGTTCGCGTCGGCCTCCCACTCGGCGTGTGTCCCGCCGTCCTCGGTCTCGGTCAGCGTCATCTCCGCCACCGCCTCGAAGGAGTTCCGGGACGCGTCGCCGCCGGCCTCCATCACGAGGTGGTTCGGTTCGTCGGCCTCCACGACCGTCATGTCCACGTCGAACGTCGGTTTCACGCTGCCGACGCCGACCGCGATGGTCGCGGACAGTTCGGACTCGGACTCCTGTTCGATGTGGTCACAGCCCGGCGCGCACTGCGCCAGAATGTCGGGGTCGGTGAAGTACTTCCACAGTTCCTCGGGTGCGTGCTCGGACTCGAAGTCGCCTGAAAACTCAATCATTGATTGCTCTGGTGTGTGCCGTCCGCAGGGAACGGCGGGTGTATTCGCCGGCCAGTTCGACCTTCCACTCCTCGTCGGCGTGCATCTCGGGGGACGGGTCGGCGGCCTCGATGGCCGCCTCGGCCGCCTCGTCGAGTGCGTCCTCGCCGAGGGTCGTCCCCTCGACCGCGTCCTCGGCGTCGGGGACGTGGAGCGGGACGTCCGCGACGTTCGCGAGCGCGATTCGCGCCTCCTCGATTACCGGTTCGTCGGCGTCCGGGTCGTCCACGCGGACGGCGGTGCCCGCGCTCACGGTGGGGAACGTCTGGGCGGCGCGTTTGAGTTCCTCGAACGCCATCCCGGTGCGTTCGACCGGGAACGGCTCCCGGTCCACCGTGACGCCGGTGATGATTTCCTCCGGGCCGAGGTCCGTGAACATGTACGCGATGAAGAACTCGCGCGCGGCGACCGTGCGCTCGTCGTCGGTGGACTCGACGCGGAGGTCGGCGTCCAGCGCGACGAGCGCGGCGGGGTAGTTCCCCGCGGGGTCGGCTTCCGCGATGCTCCCGCCGAGCGTCCCGCGGTTGCGGACGCTCGGTCCCGCAATCTGCTCGGCGGCCTCGGGGAGCATCGGCATCACGTCGCGGAGGTCGTCGGCGAACTCGAGGTCGCGGTGGGTCGTCATCGCGCCCACGTCGATTTCGTCGTCGCGAATCTCGTACCCCGACAGTTCCTCGACGCGGTTCAGGTCGACGAGGTGGTCGGGGGTGGCGAGCCGGTTCGCCATGATGATGCCGAGGCTCTGGTTGCCCGCGAGCAGTTCGGCGTCGTGGCCGAGGTCCGCGAGCAGCGTCGTCGCTTCGGCGACCGAATCCGGTCGGTGGTACTCGAAGGCCGCCGGTTTCATCGGTGGCCTCCGGTGTGGGGGGCGAGTCTACCGTCTGGGGGGAAGCGGTGCCTGCACATGTGTCTCACGTGAATCCGGTAACCCGGTCGGACGATTATGAAGTACGCGGGAGACCGCTATTAAGCGTTTTGCTAACCCGTCTCACGATAACGAGACTCGAAGCGCAGTCGCAGTCGAGAAAGCGAAGGAAGAGACCGGTCAGTTCCGCGGCTGAATCGGGAGTTCGACGTGCGTCGGGTGCGTCTCGGAGTGGTGGACGGTGTTCTCCGCGACCCGGGACTCGTCGTCGGTGTAGAGGTCGCCGCCCGTGTTCGGGTTCACGTCGAAGCGCGGCCAGTTCGACGACGAGATGTCGAGGCGGATGCGGTGGCCGGCCTCGAAGACGTTCGCGGTGTCGTAGGGCTCCATGTAGAACTCGTACACCTCGCCGGGTTCCACGAGGTCGGGTTCGTCGCGGTAGCCGCGGAAGCGCGCGCGACAGATGGAGTCCGAGATGTTCAGGTCGTAGCCGTCCGGGTAGTCCTCGCTCTCGGGGTACTCGTCGATCAGTTTCGCGGTGAAGTCCGTGTCCGGGCCGTCCGTCTCGCCGAACACGCGAACCCGGATGGGGCCCGCGATTTCGACGGCCTCTTCGAGGGGCGGCGTGCGGTAGACGAGCACGTCGTCGCGCTGGCTGAGCGGACCGTAGGGCGCGCTCGCGCCGTAGGTGTCCTCGTCGGTGCGCTGGTCGTAGCCGCCCCGGCCCGCGAAGTCCACGATGTTCCGGTCGCCGAGCGGGTACGCCTCGACGGACTCCTCGCGTTGCTCGTAGGTGAGATACGACGAGGTGTTCCCGCCGATGGTCGGCACGGGGTTCTCGGGGTCGAAGTCGTAGGAGGTGGACGACTCGCTGGCGGTCGGCTTCTCGGTGGAGAGCGTGCCGTCGCCGTGCGCGTAGAACTTCGTCATCTCGGTGCCCTCGGGCGGCCAGTCCTCGGCAGTCCGCCACTCGCCGCCGTGGAACAGATTCCCGTCCTCGGTCTGGTGGCCGTCCCCCGTGCCCATCATGAAGTACTCGACCGGCGGCTGGTCGCTCCAGGCGTTCTCCTCGCCGCGGAGGTAGTAATCGAAGAAGCGCTTGCGCGTCTCCCGGTACTTCCGGGTGGCGTCCTCGCCGAACGCGAGGTCGCCGGCGGTCGGGTGTTCCCACGTCAGCGGCGGGAACAGGAGTTGCTCGCTGTGGTCGTGGCCGCCCGGGAGGCGCGCGAGGTGCGTCCACGGCCCCATCAGCATGTAGTGGTCGCTCTCTTTGGCCTCGCTCAGGCCGACGTAGTTGTCCGCCGTCGCACCCGTATAGGAGTCGTACCAGCCCCCGGAGTAGACGGTCGGCACGTCCGCGCTATCGTCGTAGTAGCGCTCGAAGTTGAAGCCCGGGTTCTGCCAGATGTCGTCGCTCGCCGACGCCTTCGTCATGATGTCGAACGCCCACTCCTCGTAGCCCGGGAGTTCCGCGAGCGCCGACTCGCCGCGCTGAATCGGGCCGTCCTCGAACACCTCGCGCACGTCCACGTCCGCGAACGTCTGCTGGACGTCCGGGTCTCGGAGCGCCTCGTGGGAGAATCCGGCGCCGAGCGTGAGCGCCCACGACAGCCAGCGCTGCTCGAAGGCGCCGTTGTGTCGGAACGTCTTCTTCCGGCCGTTTGCGGCACCCATGTTCACGAACATCCCCGCGAGGCCGTCGGGGTCCTGCGTCGCGAGCGCGTTCTGCACCCACGCGCCGTAACTCGTGCCGAGGGTCGCGACCTGCCCGTCGCAGTAGTCGCGCTCGGCGAGCCACTCGACGGTGTCGGCGCCGTCCTCGGCCTCGTGCTTGTGGATGTAGAAGTCGCCCTCGCTGTCGAAGCGCCCGCGGACGTCCTGAATCGCGATGACGTAGCCCCGGGAGGCGTACCACTCGCCGTGGCGGAGGCGGCCGCCGGTGCGGTCGTAGGGCGTCCGGTCGAGGATGACCGGTCGCGGCTCGTCGATGGGTTCGTTGGTGTCGGGGTCTGCCGGTCGATAGATGTCCGTCGCCAGTCGCGTTCCGTCCCGCGTCGGGACCATGACGCGCAGGTCGGCGTGGACACTGTACGGCTGGTCGCTGTCGCTTGCCATACGCTCACGACCGAGACCAGTCGCAAATACGTTTCCCCGCCACCCCAGTTTGTGACAGTTCTCGGACCGTACGTGGCGGCAGATTTATAATGGATGTTTGTAGAGAAAGGTACGTACCCGGTTTGGCAGTCAGACACACGCAACGGACTGCCACACCAGGACGGAGGATTACCACATGACAGCGGACGACGACGGCAACGACGAGGCGCACAGTTCGGGTGACCCCGAGATGGTAACAGACGGTGGCAGCGAGGCCAGCATGGTGGAGTACGGCATCGAGGACAAGCCACCACTCCTCGAATCCATTCTCCTCGGCACCCAACACTGGCTCACGATGGTCGGGTCGACCATCGCCATCCCGCTCGTGCTCGCGGGCTTCCTCGGCTTCGACGGCGCACAGACCGCCCAACTCGTCGGGACGTTCTTCGTCGTCTCCGGCGTCGCCACGCTCGCCCAGACCACCATCGGGAACAAGTACCCCATCGTACAGGGCGGGACGTTCTCGATGCTCGGCCCCGCAATCGCCATCATCACCGTGATGGGGGGCGCAGACGGCGGCGCGAGTTCCACAGTGATGATGCGAGAACTGCAGGGCGCAATCATCGTCGCCGGTGCCGTCGAGGTACTCATCGGGTATCTCGGCCTGTTCGGTCGACTCAAGCGCTACATCGGCCCGCTCGTCATCGCCGTGGTCATCTCGCTCATCGGCCTCGCACTCGTCGGCGTCGGCCAGATCACGAGCCCGTCGCAGAACTGGTACCTCGCGGGACTGACCCTCGGCCTCATCGTCCTGTTCTCGCAGTACCTCGACGACTACTCGCGGTACTTCCAACTGTTCCCGGTGTTGCTCGGCCTCGGGTCCGCGTACCTGCTCGCGCTCGGGCTGTCCGTGGCCGGCGTCGTCGACATCGTCAGCCTCAGCGCGGTCAGCGAAGCGCCGGCGGTTCGCGACATCACGCCGTTCCAGTGGGGGACGCCGCTGTTCACGGGCTCCTTCGCAGTCGGCATGGGTGCCGGGATGCTCGCGTCCGCCATCGAGAGTTTCGGCGACTATCACTCCGTCGCCCGAATGGCGGGCGAGGGCGCGCCGAACAAGCAGCGCATCAACCACGGCCTCGGCATGGAAGGCCTCGGCAACATGTTCGCCGGCATCATGGGCACCGGTAACGGCTCCACGTCGTACACCGAGAACGTCGGCGCCATCGGCATCACCGGCGTCGCGTCCCGATACGTCGTCCAGATCGGCGCCATCGTGATGATTCTCGTCGGCTACGTCGGCTACTTCGGCGCGTTCGTCACGACGATTCCGAACGCCATCGTCGGCGGCCTGTTCCTCGCGATGTTCGCCCAAATTGTCGGCGTCGGCCTCAGCCAACTCCAACACGTCGACCTGAACCAGAACCGGAACGTCTTCGTGCTCGGGTTCGGCCTGTTCGCCGGCCTGTCGATTCCGCAGTACTTCGGCGGGCTGCCGAACGGCGCGCTCGAAGCCGGCTTCTCGAACGTGCCCGTGCTCGGTAGCGTCCTCGGCATCCCCGAGGTCGCGACCGCCATCGGCATCATCGGCGGCACCGAAATCGCGGTCGGCGGCATCGCCGCGTTCATCCTCGACAACACCATCCCCGGCAGCCACGAGGAGCGTGGCCTCCAGGCCTGGGAGGACATCACCGAGGACGAGGACGCCTTCGAACCGTACCACGAGCGGTTCATGCCCGGCGGCGAATCCGCCAACGAGGACCTCGCGGACGACTGACCCCGCACTCCTCGTCGCAACGTAAAAGACCACCCACCGTTTTCTCCGAGTATGAGCGAGCGAGACGAGAGCGTCGGACACGTCGAAATCACGCGCATGTCGCTCCGCGGCGGCGGCTGGATCGGGTACTCCGAGGACAGCGTGTTCGTCGACGAAGGCGACGACGAACGCGTGAAGATACACAACGAGGCCGTCCAGCGAATCGGCATCCGGATGCTGTCCTGGGACGTGGCCGTGATGAGCGTGCTGTTGGTCGGCATCGGCGCGTACGTCGCGTGGACGCGGAACCCCCTCGTCGGTGCCGGGTTCGCTGCCCTCGGCGCGTTCAGCCTCTATCGCACGTACAGCAAGCGCTACGCGCTCGTCGTCCACGTGGAGAACCGTCCGAAACCGATTGCCGTCCACCCCGAACACCCCAAGGAGTGCATGCAGACGCTCGCCGACCGCCTCGGACTGGAGTGAGTCAGACGCCTTCGAGTCGCGGCCCGCGCTCGCCGTCTCGCAGTTCGTAGTCGCCCGCCAGCACCACCGCGTCGCCCGCAGTCAGTTCCTCGTCGGCGACCTGTGCCGTCACCTGCACGTCCCCGAACCGCGCGATGGCGAGGTGGTTCGGTTCGCGGACGCCCGGCGGCGTCACTCGGGAGACGGTCGTCGCGACGACGACGCCCTCGCCGACTTCGACGCTTGCGAAGTCGGTTCCGCCACAGGACGGGCAGCGCGCGCGGTCGTACGCCCACGCCTCGCCGCACGTCCCGCACTGAGTCGCGGTCATTCTGCGACCTCCAGCAGGGAGCAGACCGCGTTGTTCCCGAAGCCCGCGACGTTCACCGCGAGACCGGTCTCGCAGTCCACCTGTCGGCCGTCGGCGTCGCCGCGCAACTGCCAGACGAGTTCGACCAGTTGGGAGACGCCGGTGCCACCCAATGGGTGGCCGCGGGCCTTCAGGCCGCCGCCCGGATTCACCGGGAGCGCGCCGTCGAGGGCCGTCTCGCCGTCCATCGTCGCTTCCCACGCCTCGCCCGCGTCGTAGAAGCCGAGTTCTTCGAGTTCGAGCAGTTCCAGCACGGTGAACGCGTCGTGGATGCACGCCACGTCCACGTCGTCCCGGCCGCGCTCGGCCGCCTCGAACGCTCGCTCGCCGGCCTCGCGGACGCTCGCGATGTCCAGCGGGTCGGCGCGCTCCGCGACGGCGTGCGTGCCCACGGCGCTCTCGCACGCCCGCACCGACACCGCGCCGCCGCCGTTGGTGAGGACGAGCGCGGCCGCGCCGTCTGTCGTCGGACAGCAGTCGTAGAGCCGCAGCGGGTCGGCGACGAGCGGCGAGTCGAGCGCGTCCGCGACCGAGATTCGCTTCTGGAACTGCGCGTAGTCGTTTCGCGCGCCGTTCGCGTGGTTCTTCACCGCGACCTCGGCGAGCGCCTCGCGGGGCGCGTCGTGGCGCCGCAGGTAGGCGTCCGCGGCGAGCCCGCCGAACGACGGGAGCGTGACGCCGTGCGCGTACTCCTCGGCGTGAACGATGCTGCCGATGACGCCGGTGGCGGTCTCCGTGCTCGCGCTCGACATCTTCTCGCCGCCGACGACGAGCGCGGTGTCCGCGGCGCCCGATGCGACGGCCTGTACGCCGCGCTGGAACGCGCTCGCGCCGCTCGCGCTCGTGTTCTCCACGCGGTCGGCCTGCGCGCCGTGCGCGCCGACGCTGGCGGCGAGCGCGTTGTGGAGGCCCGACACCTCCTCGAAGGCTTCCGCGGCCATGTTTCCGACGTGAACGGCGTCGACGGCGCTCCCGTCGACGCCCGCGTCGTCCAACGCGCGGGTCGCCGCGCGCTCCAACAGGGTTCTGACGTCGGCGTCGGCGTCGCCCGAGAACGGGGTCATGCCGGCGCCGGCGATACGCACGTCTGCTTGCATTGGGGCTGACACCTCCAGTTCGTGAGGGGGTGACGTATAGGTTGGGTCGCGGATGCACAGAGTTAAGTGCGGTTGCGAATTTCTCTCACACATGGGTAGCGAGCCAGCAGACCTGAGAGTCGTCAATGCGCGCGTCGTCACCCCGTCCGGCACCATCGACGGTGGCGTGGCGTCTCGCGACGGCAAAATCCTGAAAGTCGGCACCGAACCGAACCTCCCGGACGCGGAGCGAACCATCGACGCCGAGGGGAACTACCTCATCCCCGGCTTCATCGACCCGCACGTTCACTGGGGGCTGAGCCGGTACGAATTCGACTACCACGAAGGACTCGAACACGACTTCGAGACGGAGACGCGGGGCGCGGTCCACGGCGGGGTCACCACGGTCGTGAACTTCCTGCTCCAGCCCGACCCCTACCTGCCGGATATGGACTTCTTCAAGCGCGCCGGTGAGGAGAACTCCTTCATCGACTTCGCGTACCACGCCATCGTCCACCAGGACCACCACGTCGAGGAAATCGAGGGACTCGCCGAGGAAGGCATCCGGTCGTACAAGATTTTCTTCAACTGGTACAAGCACGCCAGCCCCGAACTCGGCATCGACCACTCCGACGCCGGTCGCACGTACAAGGTGTTGGACAAGGTCTCGGAGATCAACGACGGCGTCGTGATGTTCCACGCGGAGAACGAGGACCTCGCCATCGAGCGCCGGCGGGAACTCCAGGAGGAGGGCCGCAACGACCTGCTCGCGTGGAGCGAGGCGTCCCCGAACGTCGCCGAGGCGATGCCCATCGAGCAGATTGCCCGCATGACCGAGTACACCGACTCGCGGTCGTACATCGTCCACATGAGTACGGGCGAGGGTGTCGACATCTGCGAGAAGTACCAGGAGCAGGGCGTGAACATCCACGCCGAGACGCTGCCGGCGTTCCTCTGTCACACGAAACACGACGAGGAACTCGGCACGTGGGGCAAGATTAGCCCGCCGCTGCGCGGCGAGGAGTCGAAGAAGCGCCTCTGGGAGGGCCTGCGCAACGGCACCGTCGACTACATGGGCACCGACCACTGCCCGCACAAGATCGAGTTCAAGGAGAAGGACACCGGGAAGCACGGCGACATCTGGGACGCCATCCCCGGCGACAACAACGGCATCGAGTACTTCCTGCCCGTGATGATGAGCGAGGGCGTGAACAAGAACCGCATCTCGATGGAGCGCCTCGTCGAAATCTGTGCGGAGAACAACGCCAAGCGCTGGGGGCTCTACCCCCGGAAGGGCGCGCTCGCCGAGGGCTCGGACGCCGACATGGTCATCGTGGACCTCGACAAGAGCAAGGTCGTGGACGACGACTTCTACCACACGATGGAACCCCGGTACTCGACGTTCCACGGCCAGGAACTCACCGGCCTCCCGACGCACACCATCGTCGGCGGCGAGGTCGTCGTGGAGGACGACGAACTGCAGGTCGACGCTGGCGGCCGCGACTACCTGCCCCGCGGCGAGAACGGCGTCCCACGCGAGTAGCACGAGCGTGGGGGCCCGGCAGACGAACTGTGTTCGTCTGCCGGCGTTCCGCGGGAGTAAAGCGACCGTGGAGCACGAAGGACGCACCGCGTCTCTCGCCGTTCCACGGGAGTAAAGCGACCGCCGCACAGGGCGTAACCGACCGAACGACCCCCGTTTTTCGAGTGTTCGAGCCGACGGAGCGACGGCTGACGAGTCGGTTACTGCGGAGAAGTGGGTGACCGCGTTCGTCAGTTCTCTGCTTCGTCGAGGGTGGCCGCCTCGTCCTCGTGGAGGCGGAAGTCGTCGAGGCTGTCGGCCATCTCGTCGGCGATGTCGTCCACGTCCCCGGAGCGCTCCGCGACGTTCGAGACGGACTCGCGTTGCTCCTCGACGCCCGCGGCGACCTGCTGCATGCGTCCGCTCACGTCGCGACTGGAGTCCGCGACCTCCTCGACGAGTTGGTGGACGGTCTCGGCGCTCTGGGCCTGGTCCTCGGTGGCCTCCGTAATCTCGCCGAGGCCGTGGTTCGTCTCCGAGATGGCGTCCTCGATTTCCTCGATGCGGTCGACGACGTCTTCGACGGCGGCCGCGCCCTGTTCGACCTCCTCGTTGCTGTCAGCGATGGCGTCCGCGGTGGTGTCGATGCCGTCCTTGAGGTCGTCGACGATGCCCGAGATTTCCGCGACGGCTTCCTTGGACTCCTCGGCGAGTTCCTTCACCTCGTCTGCGACGACCTTGAAACCGCTGCCGTCGCCGCCCGCGCGCGCCGCCTCGATGTTCGCGTTGAGCGCGAGGAGGCTCGTCTGGTCGGCGATTTCGTCGATCATCTCCGTCATCTCGTTGATGGTGTCCATGCGCGCTTCGAGTGACTGGACGACCTCCCTGTTGCGCTCGGACGCCGCCATCGCGCGCTCCATGCGCTCGATGGCGTCCTCGGCGTCCTCGGCGCCCTCGCTCGCGAGGCTGTTCGCGTCCTCCGCGAGCCGGTCTATCTGCTGGGCGGTCGCCGCAATCTCCTCGACGGTCGCGGAGAGTTCCGAGACGTTCGCCTCGGCGCGCTCGGTGCGCTCGGTCTGCTCCTCGGCGACCTCGGAGACGCGCTCGCTGGAGTGCTCGATTTCGCCGATGGCGGCGTTTGCCTCGCGGCTCGCCTCGCTGAGGGTCTCGGCGATGGCTTCGAGTTGCTGGGCGTGGTCGCGGGCCTCGGCGAGCGCCGACCGCGTGTTCCGCACCGCGTAGTCGAGGTCCGACGCCATCTCGTCGAACTCGCGGTAGACGTTCCGGATGGCGTCGAAGTCCGCGTCGGGCTCTCGGACGTCCGGCTGAACGGTGTAGTCGCCGGTGGAGAGCGCTTCGAGGCTGGTCTTGAGTTCCTCGATGACCTCGCTCTGGTAGGCTTCGAGTTGCTCCTCGCGCTCGCGGAGTTCGACGCGCTCGCTGATGTCCTGGTTGATTTCGAGCGCGCCGACGACGTCGCCGTCCGCGCCGAAGAACGGCATGACGGTGCGGTTGACGGGGACTTCCTCGCCGTTCACGGAGACCGTGTCTTCGAGGTTGCGGACGCCTTCGCCGGTGTCGAGGACGCGGCGCATCACGGAGTTGTCGGCCTCGTCGTAGTCGAAGAGGCAGTCGCCGTACAGTTGGCCGGGTTCGCGGTCGAACAGTTCGCGGGCTTGTTCGTTGAGTTTGGTGAAGTGCCCGCCGTCGTCCACGACGAACACGGGGTAGCCCATGCCGGCGAGGAAACTCTCGACGACCGAACCGACCGTCGCGCGGTCGCGCCACGCGACTGGGTCGTGGCCGTCCTCGGTCTCCCACTGGCGCGGGTCGTTGCCGTCTCGGACGTACGAACGGGGTTCGTCGTTGGAGGGCTCGTCTTCGGTGGTGGCGCTGGCGCTGTCTGCTGACCCGGTGACGCCGGAAACGACGCTGGTCAGGAATTCGAACATGTGTCTGCGGTCACCCTAACTACTGAACGCCTCACGAAACACCTATTTAAATTGTCGGTGCCGGGTTTCAGAACTGATATCGCAGGCCCACACACCCACGATTCGTGACAGTGGGAGACAAATACGAGAAATTTTATATTGCGTATCTCGTCAGTAGGTGCGATACAGAATTCCGTTACGCTTCGATATAGTCACTTCCGCTCCGGTCGACTCTCGAACCTGTCCTTTGGCTGAAAGTCGACTTACGGCTCGTCCAACAGGGCCACACAGCACTCGCGCGCTCGCTCGACGTGGTCATCGGCCCGCCCGTCGCCGGTGCCGTCGACGTGCCCGAGCAACTCGCGCGCCTGCTCGACGCGCTGTCGCACCACCTCGTCGCTCGTGCCCGGTTTCAGGGCGTCCGCGACGACGGCCTCGGCCTCCCCGAGGTAGTGGCTCGCCGACCGTTCGACGGGCAGTTCGCCGGTCGCTGCGAGGTGGTCGTGGAGTTCCCGCAGGCGCTTATCAGACACGGTCGCTCCCCGACTCGGTGACGCGCACGCCCTTCGCCGACAGGTGGCGCATCCGACTGCGCGCGTCGTCTTCCTCCTCGGTGCCACGCGTCGCCAGCACGAACAACAGCGACTGGCCGCCCGGTCGCATCGTCCGCCCGGCGCGCTGGGCGCCCTGTCGCCGACTCCCGCCGAGTCCCGACGCGACGACTGCGAGTTCGGCGTCCGGCAGGTCGATGCCCTCGTCGCCGATGCGGGAGACCACGAGCGCGTCCAGCGCGCCCGTCCGGAACTGGTCGAACAGCGCCTCCCGGCGCGCGTGCCGCGTCTCCCCGTTCACGAACGGCGCGTCCAGGCGCTCGGCGAGGCGCTCGCCCTGTTCGAGGTAGTCCACGAACACGAGCGCCTGCTTGTCCGGATACTGGCCGAGGAGGTGTTCGGCCTCCGCGTCCTTCGCCGGGTTCTCCGCGGCGAGGCGGCGACGCGTGTGCCCGCTCTCGGCGGCGTACTCGTGGCGCGCGTCGTCGTCCGTCCACGGCACGTACCGAATCTCTACTTCGGGTTCGGCGACGTAGCCCGCGTCGAACAGCGCGTCCCAGTCCGTCCCGATGGGCCGCCCGACGAGCGTGTAGATGTCCATCTCCTTGTCGTCCTCGCGGACCGGCGTCGCCGTCAGCCCGAGGCGGTGTTTGCTCTGGAGGTCCGCCGAGCGCCGGAACACCTCCGATGGGATGTGATGCGCCTCGTCGTAGACGATGAGCCCCCACTTGCGGTCGTCGAAGACGTGCCGGTGGCGGTCCATCCCGGCGGTCTGGTAGGTCGCGATGGTGACCGGACGCACCTCCTTCGTGCCGCCGTGGTACTCGCCGATTTGCTCGCGGGTCAGCGACGTGTGCGCGAGCAGTTCGTCGCGCCACTGCGCCGCGAGTTCCCTGCTGGGCACCAACACCAGCGTCTCGCCGCCGACGGCTTCGAGGACGCCCATCGCCGCCACCGTCTTTCCGGAGCCCGGCGGCCCGACGAGCACGCCCGAACTCGCGTCCACGAACCGCTCGACCCAGTCTTGCTGGTACTCGCGCAAGTCGAGGTCGAGGTCCACGTCGAGCGGTTCGCCCGTGTCGAGGTCGCGGTCGTCCTGCACCGGGTAGCCCGCCTCGTACAGCGTGCGCTTGAGTTCCGCCACTTTCTCCTCGGCGACCCACGCTTCCGTGTCCGAGATGGGCGCGCGGAGAACGTCCTCGGCGAGTTTCTGCTCGGCGACGTTCCCGAGCAGGCTCTCCGATTTGGCTTCGAGGACGACGTAGCCGTCGTCGTGCGTGCGCAGCCGGAACCGGGTCGCGCGCGTCCACTGCTCCTCGACCCAGTCTTCGAGGCCGGGACACTCCCGCGGGAGTACGCGCCGCATCGCCGCGAGCAGGTCCTCCAGCGCGTCGAACGGCGCCGCCCACACGTCCTCCTCGCGAATCACGTACCGGTAACTCCCGGTCCGCGTGGTGTCCTCGAGGTGCGCGAACCGCGAGAGTTGCGCTCGCGTGAACTGCTCGGGCTGGTCGACGACGACTTCGCGGCGACCCGGGAACGGCACGACGCGCTCGCGGTCGGTGAGCTCCAGCCAGTCCCGCGGATACCACACCACCGGGTCGTTGTCCACGTCCGCGCGCGCCACGGCGCCGTCGTCGGCGAGCGCCGCGAGCGCGTCCGCGGCTTCGGCCTGCGTACAGCCGAGCACGCGGGCGACCTGTTCGGCCGTCGCGACGGGACGCCCCACGTCTTCGAGCGCGTCGTGGAACGCCTCCTGGGAGATGTCGGTCACTGGCGCTCCGTAGGGCGCGCTCGGGAAAACGGGTTACGCTCGCGGCGCGAACTATTTTGACGCTGGCCGACCCACGGACGCGTATGGCTACCGCGACCCGACTCCGGTGTCACGGCTGTGGACGCACCGCCGACCGAGACGACTGGGGCGAAGCCACGCACCCGTCGCTCGGGTCGATGACGCAGTGCCCGGACTGCGGGAGTACGAACGTCCAGACCGACCGCTAGTCACTCGTCGGCGTCGAAGTCGAGCGCGACCGAGTTGATGCAAAAGCGCTCGCCGGTCGGCTCCGGACCGTCCCCGAAGACGTGCCCGAGGTGACCGCCACAGGACGCGCAGACGACTTCCGTGCGCTGCATCCCGTGGCTGTCGTCGGGCCGGCGCTCCACGGCGTCCTCGTCGACGGCGTCCCAGAAACTGGGCCACCCGCAGTGTGCGTCGTACTTCGTCTCGGAGTCGAACAGTTCGGCGCCACAGCCCGCACACCGATAGACGCCGTCGTCGTCCGCGTCGACGTACTCCCCCGAGTACGGGCGTTCGGTCTCGCCGCGCCGCAGGACGCGGAACTCCGCGTCGGTGAGCCGGTCCCGCCAGTTCTCGTCCCCCTCCGCTGACTCGTCCATGATAGCACTACACACTACTGCATCTAAGCCTATAAGTTGGCCACCATTTCTGCCGCGAACTCCAGTTCGTCCTCGTTGACGCCGTGGCCCATCCCCTCGTAGATGCGCTCGGTCACGTCCGCCCCCATCGACTCGAAGACGTCGCGGGTCTCGTGGACGCGGGATTCGGGGATGTGGGGGTCGCTGTCGCTACAGCCGAGGAACACCGGCGTCCCGTCGAGGGCGCCGTCGTACTCCCACGTCGTCCCCTCGGGGCCGTGGAGGCCGCCCGAGAACGCCACGAAGCCACCGTAGCGTCGGGGATTGCGCGCGACGAACTCGCTCCCGAGACACGCGCCCTGCGAGAACCCGAGGAGGAGCACGCGCTCCGCGGGGACGTGTTCGGTCACGTCCGACACCACGTCGCCGACGAGTCCGAGCGCGGAACTGAACCACGGTTCGTTCTCGTCGGTCGGTTCGAGGAAGGAGTTCGGATACCACGTCGCGCGGGCGGCCTGGGGCGCGACGAACGCCGTGCCGTCGCTCGGCAGGTCGTCGGCGAACTGGAGCATTCCGAGCGCGCGAGCGCCCCGGCCGTGGAGCAACACCACGGCGCGCTCGGCATCTTCGAGCGCCGCGCCGCGGTGTTCGACCGGTTGGTCGGCGTGCGGGTCGGGTGAACTCACGGCGCCACCTCCGTCGGGGGCGTCGGTCCGGCGTCGAGTTCGGTTTGCATCGTGGGCAACGTACGGCCTCCCGACGTATACGTCTCCGCTAACCGACCAGTCACCGGGTGGCGTCGGCGTCACTGTGGTTCCGTCGTGTTACCTGATGCGTCCCGGAACCACTATGAGTGGGGGGCGCCTACCGGCGGACATGACAGGCGACGACGCGGACCGGTACAGCGAGGAGGCGTGTCACGTCATCGACTCGCTGGAGCAGATCGGCTCCCAGTGGCGGCTCATCGTCCTCCACGACCTGCAGGACGGCGAGAAGCGGTTCAACGAACTCAAGCGCTCGACGGACGCGAGTTCGCGTACGCTCTCCCGCGTGCTCGACGACCTCCAGGAGATGGATTTCGTCCACCGACGGCTCGAGGAGGAGTCGCCGGTGGCGACGTACTACTCGCTGACCGCGAAGGGCGAGTCGCTGTTCCCGGTCTTCGAGGCCATCGAGTGCTGGGCCGACGAGTGGCTCGCCGACGACGAGGACGGCGTCGAGGCGGTCGGGTCGCTCGCCGACTCCTGACCACCACTGCGGAGTGAAAGTGGAGCGGGGCGCGTCACCGCGATATCTGCCCGAAATGAGGTTCTTCTCGGGCGCTGTCGCGGCAACTCCAATCCGGTGTTCGCGTTTCACTTTCACTCGTCGCGAACCGGCAAGCATTATTCCGCGCCTCGGAAACAGTCCGGTATGACCACGTTCGAGGACCTCCCGGACGGCTGGGAGGTCTGGAACGAGGACCCCTCCGGGTCCGCGATTCTCGTCTACCGCCCCGACGTCTTCGACAGCCAGAACTACCCCGCGCCCTGCCTCCCCACGCTCCACCTCACGCAGCGCCCGCCCGGCCAGCGCAAGCGCCGCGCCCGGTCGAACCCCGACGGCTGGTACGTCTCGCTCACGCTCGAACCCGAGGTTCGCGTCAAGGACGCCGACGAGGGGTTCGACACCCGGACCGCGGCCGTCGCGGGCGCCGTCGCGCTCGCCGAACGGTTCGCCGCCGGCGACGTGGACTACCGGGGCGCCTACCAGATTCCCCGCGAAGACTACCTCGACGAACTCGACTCGCTGACCGGGTGACGCAGGCGGCGCTCACTGGGTGACGCAGGCGGGAGGCTTAACCACGCGCGAATCGAACCCTCGCGTATGCCAATCACGCTCCTCGGCGCGCGCCTCGCCGAACCGGGGACGGAGTTCGTCTACCGCGGCGAGTCCTCGGATTGCGAGGGGTGTCCGTACCGGAAGCAGTGTCTCAATCTCACGGAGGGCGTGCGCTACGAAGTCACCGAGCGACGCGAAGGCGGGCAAGTGTTGGACTGTGCCGTCCACGACGACGGCGTCGTCGCCGTCAACGTCGAACCGGCGTCAGTGAAAGCGAACGTCGCGTCGAAGGGCGCGTACGCCGGTAGCAAGGGGAAACTCGCGGGGCCGTGTCCGCACACCGAGTGCCCGAGCCACGAGTTCTGTGAGCCCGCGGGCGCCGACTTCGACGCGGAGTACCAGATAGACGAGATTCTCGGCGACCCGCCCCACGACTACTGCGCGCTCGACCGCGACCTGACGCTCGTCGAGTTCTCGCCGTCCGAGGACTGAACCAACAGCCCGGTCCGGTCGCCCCGGTAGCCGAACTGGTCGGCGTAGCCGTACGGCGACAGCAACACCGGGTAGAACGACTCCTCTGCGACCAGTTCCTCGCCGTCGGCCGCCGCGAACGTCTGTCCCGCCTCGACGCGCTCGAAGTTCTCCACGAACACCTCGTACTCGTCGGCTGGCGGCTTCCGAATCGACGCGCCCATCTGGAACACCGGCACCTCTCGTTCGACCGTGTCGCCGGGAATCGCGTCCGTCGCTACGAGGAACTCGCGGGCGAGCCGGTAGGCGTTCTCGGCCGCCGTCTCCGTCCCCTGCAGGCCGGCTTCGACTTCGAGGATGTCGGCGTCGGCCGCGAACAGCCGCCCGTCGCCGAACTCCTGGGTGTCGACGAGCGCCGTCACCGGCAGATTCGGCACGACCTCCGGGACGGGGTCGTCGAGCCCGGACGCGATGGCGAACGGGTCGGCGTGGGACTGCGTCGAGTGAATCGACAGCACGGTACACCCCCGCACTTCGTCGGCGAGGTCACGCGCCAGTTCGCGCTCGTGGGCGTCCGCCGGCACGTCGTCGGTGAACGCGCGGTTCAGGTCGGCGTCCACGTACCGCTCGCCGGCGTCCATCGCGCGCTCGTTTGCGACCACGAGTTTCACCGGCCGCAGCAGTTCGCCGTCGTAGTCCAGGAGGCGTTCGACGGCGCGCACCCCGCACGGTTCGTCGCCGTGGACGCCGCCCACGACGACGAGTTCCGGGTCGCCGTCGCCCAACTGTGCAACTCGCATTGGCGGTCCGTAGACGGCGCGCGTTCAAAGGGGTTGGTGTTACGGAACGCGTCGCCAGCGTCCTGCAGGCGGCGGTCGCGTCACCCAATCGCCGCCGGTTCGGGCGACGTGTCGGGCACGCTCGCGAGGTCCATCACGAACCCTTCGAGGGCGACGACGTCGCCGCCCTCGAATCGCGGCGTCCCGCACTCCCAGACGCGTTTCAGCGCCCCGTCACCGGTCCGAATGCGGTACGTCACCTCGAAGGGGGCGCCCGCGCTCACGCGCTCGAACACCGCCTCCGTCACCGCCTCGGCGTCCGCGTCGACGATGAGCGCGTCGCCGAACGCCACGTCGCCGCGCTCGAAGTCGGTGGGCGCGTAGCCGGTGAGCGACTCGACCGCACCGCCGGCGAACGGCATCAGCCACGGCGGTTCGGGGCTGGCGCGGTACACCATCCCTGGGAGCGTGTCGACGAGCGTGTCGAGTTGCCGGCGTCGCCCTTCGAGCGCGCGGCCGCGTCGGGACTGCTGGACGACGTTCGCGATTCGGTTCGCGAGCAGTTCGTACTGTTCGGCGCCGCCCTTCTGGAGGTAGTCGGTGACGCCCGCGCTGATGGCGTCGCTGGCGACCTCCTCGCTCCCGCGGGACGTGAACAGCACGAACGGGAGGTCGGCGTCCCGCTCCCGGACGGCTTCGAGGAGTTCGATGCCGTCTCCCTCGGGCATGTCGTGGTCGCTGACGACGCAGTCGACGCGCTCGCGGTCGAGTCGGTCGAGCGCGTCGGCGGCGGTCTGTTCGGTGACCACCTCGAAGTCCTCGTCGAGGGTTTCGAGATAGGTCTCGGTCAACTCCACGAGCCGCGGGTCGTCGTCGACCGCGAGCACTCTCGTCTCGTCGGCCGTACCGACTGGGAAGTCGACGGCGACGTCGGCCAACCGCTGTCGACGGTCGGAGTCATTCGGTGACAATGTGTGAGCCTCACGCTGGGTCGCGCCCAGTTTTCCGGTAATCAGGGACGCAGCGCCTAAGTGTTTGATGGCGGGTCGCGCGCAATGAGCCGACGGGGTTACGTGCCACAAACGAGAACGAGGCGTATGGACGACCACACTCGCGACCCGAGCGTCGCGCCGCCGCTCGGAAACCCGGCGGGCTGGCTCGCAGACCGGCGAGTGTGGGAGCACGCGACGCTCCGCAGGGCGACCGAACACGGCGTCCGCCTCTACAACGACGGCGCGTACCACGAGTCACACGACTGCTTCGAGGACGAGTGGTACAACTACGGGAGCGGCACCACCGAGTCGGCGTTCCTCCACGGGATGGTGCAGGTGGCGGCGGGCGCGTACAAGCACTACGATTTCGAGAACGACGACGGGATGCGGAGCCTCTTCGAGACGGCGCTCCAGTACCTCGACGGCGTCCCCGGCGACTTCTACGGCGTGGACGTCGACGACGTGCGCGCGACGTTGCGCGCCGCGCTCTCGGACCCGAGCGTGCTGGACGGCTGGCGGATTCGCCTCGACGACGCGGAGACGACGGCCTATCCGGCGGACTACGAGTACGCCGAGGGCTTGGAGTAGCCGGGTCGAACTTTATCCGGGAGGACGGGAGCATCCCGGGGCGTGACACTCGAACCGACGCTGTTCGGCGAACTCGGAATCGCGCTCGCGGTGGGTACGGTGGTGTTCACGCTGGTCGCCGTCCCGGTGACGGTAGCCGGCGTCTGGAAGGCCTTCGAGAAGGCCGGGGAGCCGGGGTGGGCGGCGCTCGTGCCGTTCTACAACCTCTGGGTGCTGTGCCGAATCGGGCACTGCGCGACGTTCTGGTTCTGGCTGTCGTTCGTGCCCGTCCTGAACTGGTTCGCGCTCGCTCGCATCAACGTCGGGGTCGCCGACCAGTTCGTCGACCGGGGCGTCCCGTTCGGCCTCGCGATGCTGGTCGCGCCGTGGCTCTGCTGGCCGCTCCTCGGGTTCGCGGGCTTCGAGTACCGGGTCGGGTTCGACGCGCCGACGTGGGACGAGAGCGCGGACCCGGCGTGAACTCGGTTCCGAGTTACCCCGACCGGAACCACTAACGGGAGCGCCACCCCTCGTGAGAACGAATGCGAATCACCGACTACGAACTGTTCCACGCGCCGCCGCGGTGGCTGTTCCTCAAAGTCACCACGAGCGACGGGACGGTCGGCTGGGGCGAACCGGTCGTGGAGGGGCGCGCGCGAACGGTCGAGACCGCGGTCGAGGAGTTGTTCGACAACTACCTGCTGGGCGAGGACCCGACGCGCATCGAGGACCACTGGCAGGCGATGTACCGGGGCGGCTTCTACCGGGGCGGCCCGATTCTGATGTCCGCCATCGCGGGCGTCGACCAAGCCCTCTGGGACATCAAGGGCAAGCAGTTGGGTGCGCCGGTGTACGAACTGCTCGGCGGGCCGGCCCGGGACAGGGTGCGCGTCTACCAGTGGATTGGCGGCGACCGCCCGGACGACGTGGGCGACGCCGCGGCCGAGAAGGTCGACGCGGGGTTCACGGCGCTGAAGATGAACGCGACGCCGGAACTGGAGCGCGTGGACTCGCCGCGCGCCGTCGACGAGGCAGTCGAACGCCTCGCCGCGGTGCGGGAGGCCGTCGGCGACGACGTGGACATCGGCGTGGACTTCCACGGGCGCGTGTCGAAGCCGATGGCGAAGCGCCTCGTCGCGGCGCTCGAACCGTACGACCCCTTTTTCGTGGAGGAGCCGGTGCTGCCCGAGCACAACGACGCGCTCCCCGAAATCGCGGCGAAGACGACGACGCCCATCGCCACCGGAGAGCGAATGTTCTCCCGTTGGGACTTCAAGGAGGTGTTCGAGCAGGGGAGCGTGGACGTGATTCAGCCGGACCTCTCGCACGCCGGCGGCATCACCGAGGTGAACAAGATTGCGTCGATGGCCGAAGCCTACGACGTGGCGCTGGCGCCCCACTGCCCGCTCGGCCCCGTCGCGCTGGCGTCCTGCGTGCAGGTGGACGCCGCGGCGCCGAACGCGCTGATTCAGGAGCAGAGCCTCGACATCCACTACAACGAGAGCAGCGACGTACTGGATTACCTCGCCGACCCCTCCGTCTTCGAGTACGAGGACGGCTACGTGGACCTCCCAGAAGGACCGGGTCTCGGCATCGAGGTCGACGAGGCCGCGGTCCGGGACAGCGACGAGCCGGACTGGCACAACCCCGTGTGGCGACACGGCGACGGGAGCGTGGCGGAATGGTGAGCGCGCGTCGCTTCGAGGGCCAGACGGCACTCGTCACGGGGTCGACGCGGGGCATCGGTGCGGGCACCGCGCGCCGCCTCGCCGACGAGGGCGCGGACGTGGTAGTGACCGGTCGCACCGTCGAGGACGGCGAGGCGGTCGCCGCCGAGATAACCGAGGGGACGCCCGGAACGGCCGAGTTCGTGCGCGCCGACATGCGCGACCCGGACGACATCGCGGCGCTCGTGGAGGCGACCGTCGAGGAGTACGGTGGCCTCGACGTGCTCGTGAACAGCGCGGGCGTGCAGACGGAGACGGCGGCCGACGAGGCGACGATGGACGACTGGGACTTCGTGCTAGAGACGGACTTCCGGTCGTACTGGCTGACGACGAAACACGCCGTCGCGGCGATGGACGAGGGCGCCGTGGTGAACGTCTCGTCGAATCACGCGCGCCTGACGATGCCCGAGCACTTCCCGTACAACGCGGTGAAGGCCGGCATCGACGGGATGACGCGGGCGATGGCGCTGGACTTCGGGCCGTCGATTCGCGTGAACACCGTGAATCCGGGGTGGGTCGCCGTCGAGCGCACCACCGATGACATGGATGGAGAGTACCGCGAGCACCTCGAATCCATCCACCCCGTGGGACGACTCGGCGACCCCGAGGACGTGGCCGGAGCAGCGGCGTTCCTCGCGAGCGACGACGCGGCGTTCGTGACCGGCGCGTCGCTGCTCGTGGACGGCGGTCGCTCCGCGGTCATGCAGGACGACACGCTTCCGGACTACCGCGAGTAGTCCCCGCTCCTTTCGGTGCGCTTATCTGTAGTGGGTTGTGAGTAGGAGTCGAGAACAACCCTGTCAGTATGATACTACCAACAATACACGAGGGGTGGGTGGCGTGAGTCGCATCGAGGACTTCACGGCGCTCGTCACGAAACACAGCAAGGCCGCCATCGCGGTGATGCTGGTGTTGACCGTCGCGGTCGGCGCCGGCGCACCGATGGTCGACCAGTCGTCCTCGCTCGACCAGTTCCAGTCCGAGAGCGAGGCCTCGGAGAAACTCGCGTACATCGAGGACAACTTCCAGTCCGGCAACGAGAACGTCACGAGCGCCCAAATCATCGTCAGGGGCGACAACGTCCTCTCGAAGTCCGGGCTCGTGAGCGCACTCGAGTACGAGCGCGCCCTCTACGAGAACGAGACGGTCAACGAGACGCTCGTGGAGAGCAACGCCGTCAACGGCATCGCGAACGTCGTGGCGATTGCCTCCATCCAGGCCGAGGAGGGCCGGGAACTCCAAGCGCGCACCGCGACCCTCAACCGCACCGCGGAGGCGCTGTACGGCGAACTGACGTACCTCCGTCAGCACCCGAACGCGAGCGCCTCGGCGTCCTTCGAGTCGGTGCGCGCGAACACGTCGGTCGAACTGAACCGGACCGACGCCGCCATCTTCCAGCGCGCGACCGACCAACTGCGGAACGCCACCAGCCAGACGGAAGCGCAGCAGGCCTACCGGCTCGGCACGCGGGGCGTGCTCGCCGAGGAGTACCGCGAACTGCAGGTGGCAAGCGAGAACCTGCGCGCGAACGCGCAGAATGCCACGCTCGCCGAGCAAATCGCCCAGATAGAGTCGCTGAACGAGAGCGAAATCGACGCCGTGGTCGGGCAGGTCTTGAGCGCGAACGGCGGCAACGGCGGCAGCGGCCAGTCGCTGTTCGCGTTCATGCCGTCGGGCTACGAACCGGGTTCGACCGAGGCCGAGGCGACGATGCTCGTCGTCCAGCAGCGCACCGAGTCCGCCACTAACACCGGACAGGTGACGAACGACGCCATCATCGACGCCCAACTCGCGATGCAGGACATCGCCGAGGACCGCTCCCAGGAGTACCTCGTGTTCGGCGCGGGCATCATCACCGACGAGATCAACTCCTCGATGACCGACAGCCTGCTCATCGTCGGGCCGCTGGCCATCCTGTTCGTGTTCCTCGCGCTCGCCATCGCGTACCGGGACGTCCTCGACATCGTCCTCGGCCTGTTCGGCATCGGCGCCGTCCTGACGTGGACGTTCGGCTTCATGGGCTGGGCGGGCATCGCGTTCAACCAACTGTTCATCGCGGTGCCAGTGTTGCTCATCGGGCTGAGCATCGACTACGCGATACACATCTTCATGCGGCACCGCGAGGAGCGCCAGGACCCCGACACGCCGAGTTCGGTTCGCGGGTCGATGCGGGTCGCGCTCTCGGGCGTCGGCGTCGCGCTCGTCTGGGTGACCGCCACCACCGTCATCGGGTTCCTCTCGAATCTGACGAGCCCGGTGCCGCCGATTCAGGAGTTCGGCGTCGTGAGTTCCGTGGGTATCACCGCCGCGTTGCTCGTGTTCGGCGTGCTGATTCCCGCGCTGAAAGTCGAAATCGATGGCTTCCTCGAAGGCCGCGGCTGGGACCGCAAGAAGCGCGCGTTCGGCACCGGCGGCGGTCGCCTGGGGCAGGTGCTCGCCGTCGGGTCGACGGCAGCGCGTAAGGCGCCCGTCCTCGTGCTCGTCTTGACGCTCGTCGTGACCGCGGCGGGCGCGTACGGCGGGTCGCAGGTCGACACGTCGTTCAGCCAGGAGGACTTCCTCGCGGAGGACCCCTCGGGCTGGATGAAAGACCTCCCGGAGCCGTTCGCGCCGGGTGAGTACTCCGCGAAGGAGAACCTCGCGTACGTGAACGAGCGGTTCGTTCGCGAGGACTCGCAGGCCCAACTGCTGTTACAGGGGGCGGTAGAGAGCGACGCCGCCCTCGAGCAGGTGTACGCGGCCCGTCAGTCGGCCGCGGAGCAGAACGTGACGCGCCTGCTGCCGAACGGCCAGCCCGCGATTCAGGGGCCGCTGGCGGCGATGCAGTCCGTCGCGGCGCAAAACGAGACGTTCGCACAGACGTTCTCGGCGGCGGACACCGACGGTGACGGCGTCCCCGACCAGAACGTCACGGCGGTCTACGGCGCGTTCTACGACGCGGCGCCCCAGCAGGCCGAGCGCTACGTCCACCGGACCGAGTCCGGCGACGTCGAGGCGCTGCGCATGGTCGTGTCCATCGACGGCGGCGCGTCCGGCGGTGCCGTCACGACGGAGATGCGGAACGTGGCCGACGTCGCGTCGGCCAACGGCGTCGAGGTGACCGCGACCGGGCAGAGCATCCTGTTCAAAATCGTGCAGGACCAACTGCTGGAGACGGTCATCCAGAGCCTGCTCATCACCCTCGTCGCGGTGTTCGCGTTCCTGATGGTGACCTACCGGGTGACGGACGGGAGCGCGACGCTGGGGGCGGTGACGCTGCTCCCGGTGGTGTTCAGCGTGGCGTGGATTCTCGGCACGATGTACCTCGTGGGCATCCCGTTCAACATCCTCACGGGGATGATCACGAGCCTGACCGTCGGGCTCGGCGTGGCGTACAGCATTCACCTGAGCGAGCGCTACGTGCAGGAGTTAGAGCGCAACGACACGGTCTGGGAGGCGATGCGCACCGCCGTCACCGGCACGGGCGGCGCGCTCCTCGGGAGCGCGGCGACCACCGTCGGCGGGTTCGGCGTGCTGGCGTTCGCCATCCTGCCGCCGCTCCAGCAGTTCGGCATCATCACGGGGCTGACCATCATCTACGCGTTCCTCGCGAGCGTGCTCGTGTTGCCGACGCTGCTCGCGGTGTGGACGAAGTACTTCGGGCCGGAGTGGGCGAGCGCGGACTTCGGTGAGACCGCCGCGACGCCCGAGACCACGGACGGAGGGGTTAGAGAGGACCGATGAACGAGGACGACGCGGTGGACGCACTGAAGCGCCTCGGCCTCACGACGTACGAGGCCCGGGTGTTCGTCGCGCTCCAGAAACTCGGTACGGGCTCCGCGAGCGAGGTCGCCGACATCGCGGACGTGCCCCGGTCGCAGGTGTACGGCGCGGCCGACGACCTCGAAGAGCGCGGGCTCGTGGACGTCGAGCAGTCGAACCCGACGCGGTACCGGCCGGTCGACGTCGACGAGGCCCGGGAGCGGCTCTACCGCCAACTGGAGTCCGAGAGCGACGCGGCGTTCGACTACCTCGACTCGGTCCGGGAGGAGTACGGCACCGCCGACGAGCAAAGCGAGTCCATCTGGACGGTGCGCGGCGAGTCGAACGTCGTGTCGCGGGCCGCCCAGTTGGTTTCGGCGGCCGACGAGCGCGTCGTCTACGGGACCGACGACACGGCGCGCCTCGAACCCGCGGTGCGGGACGCACTCGAAGCCGCGGCCGACGCCGACGTCGAGGTCACCGTCGTCAGCGAGAACGACGACGTGCTCGACGTGGCGGACGACCTCGGCGCGCTCCCGGTGTCGGTCTGCCACCAGCCGACGCCGGAGATGGGCGCGGCGCGCGTGGTGATGGCCGACGACGACGCCGTGCTCGTGAGCGTGCTCGGCGACGACGGCGCGGAGACCGCGTTCTGGAGTCGCGGCACGGCGTTCGCGTCGATGCTGTCGTCGCTGCTCGGGCAGTTCGTCGCCGCGCAGGAAGACCAGTAAGCGGTTTCCCCGTCCGTTCCCTTCTTCGGGTATGCGAGTGGTTCGCGCCGACACCGACGAGCGATACGAAGACGCGCTCGCGGTCCGATTCGACGTGTTCGTCGCCGAGCAGGGCGTCCCCGAGGAACTGGAGGTCGACGACCACGAGGACGAAGCCGTCCACTTCGTCGCGTACGACGACGGCGACCCCGTGGGGGCGGCGCGCCTCCGCGAGTACGAACCGGACGTCGGGAAAGTCGAGCGCGTCGCCGTCCGCGAGTCCCGGCGCGGCGAGGGATGGGGCGGGGCGCTGATGGACGCCGTCGAGGACGCCGCGGGCGAGCGCTACGACGAGCTGTTCTTGCACGCCCAACTGCCCGTCGAGGAGTTCTACGCGGACCGAGGGTACGAGCGCGAGGGCGAGGAGTTCGAGGAGGCGGGCATCCCGCACGTCGCGATGCGGAAGCGTCTCCCGTAGCCTTCGCGGGGGGGTGGAGGACCGAACGGGGACGAGATACTGACAACCGAGGGGGCGTGCGCTGAGCCGGTGGGCACGCCGGTAGACGGCTAGCGCGCCATCCAATTAACTGTGTCCAGAAGCGAGATTCACAAACAGAGTTGACACGTATCGGACGGGGGCGCTCGTGGCGCCGAACCGACGAGTAGACGACAGGTACAAGGAACGTCGCGGCGTCTCGACGGTCGAATGGACGTCGACACTGCCGCCCAGACGTGTACCGACGTTGTCGACGCGGTGAGCGAGGCGGTCGTCACCGACCGCGAGTTCCTCGAAACCGTGCTCTCCGGCGCGCTCGCCCGGGGCCACGTCCTCCTGGAGGACGTGCCCGGAACCGGGAAGACGCTGACCGCGCGCAGCCTCGCGACCGCGCTCGGCCTGGAGTTCACCCGCATCCAGTTCACGCCCGACCTCCTCCCCGCCGACATCACCGGCTCGCACGTCTACGACGCCGCGACCGAATCGTTCACGTTCAACCGCGGCCCCGTGTTCGCGAACGTGGTGCTCGCGGACGAAATCAATCGCGCGCCGCCGAAGACCCAGGCCGCGCTCCTCGAAGCGATGGAGGAGGGACAGGTGAGCGTCGACGGCGAGACGCGCCAACTCCCCGACCCCTTCTTCGTCATCGCGACGCAGAACCCCGTCGAGCAGGAGGGGACGTTCCGCCTCCCCGAGGCCCAGCGCGACCGGTTCGCGGTGAAGGCGGGCATCGGCTACCCGAACCGGGTGGGGGAACGCGAACTCATCGACCGGCGCGCCGACCGCACCGCCACCACGCCCGAAGTCTCGCAGGTCGTCCCGGACGACGCGCTCCGGAACCTCCAGACCGTCCCGGAGACCGTCTCCGTCGCTGACGGCGTGCGCGACTACGTCGTCGACGTCGGTCGCGCCACCCGCGAGGACGACCGCGTCGACGTCGGCGTGAGCCCCCGCGGCACCCAGCGCCTCTTCGAGGTGGCGCGCGCTCGCGCCGTCCTCCACGGCCGCGAGTACGTCGCCCCCGAGGACGTGAAACGCGTCGCGCGCCCCGTGCTCGTCCACCGCCTCGTCTTGACGGGCGAGGCCACCGTCGAGCAGACCGACCCCGCGGACGTCGTCGCGGACGTGCTCGACCGCGTCGAGGTCCCCGCTGTCTCGTAATCCCGGCCCGTCTCTCCCGTCGAGAATCAGTTACTCGCCGTACGTCTCCCGCAGGTACGCCACGATGTCGCTGCTCTCGTGCATCCCGGTGACGCCCTGCGCCGGGTCGACGAGCACCGGCACCTCGGACTGCCCGCTGATTTCTCGTACTTCGTCGCGCCGGAACTGGAAGAAGGAGACCCGGCGGGTGTCGTAGTCGAGACCGAGTTCGCCGAGGACGCATTTCACTTTCCGGCAGTACGGGCAGAACGGCTGGACGTACAGCACGCGCCCGTCGCCCGATTCGCCGGTCGTCATCTGAGCGTCTCCTCGACGGCGTCGAGGACGGGCGAGACGTTCGACACGTCGCCGTCGAGGCCGACGAACACGGTCGGCGCCGCCTCGTAGCCGAGCACCACGACGTTCACGCCGTCGTCGTACACTTCGACGGTACACCGAAGCGGCCCGACCGGGTCGTGGAGCGTCTCCTTCCGGTCGGCCGACAGCACGTCCAACACCACTTCGTCCACCACGTCGTCGACGTGGCCGGGCTCGTAGCCGTCGAGTGCGTCCTCGCTCGCGTACGCTATCGTGTAGTCCCGCTCCCGGAAATCTCCGTAGAACACGCCTCTGAGGCCGTCTCCTGCCCGCGATTCGAGCCGGTCGACGAGCGCCTCGATTCGGTCGTCCATCCCGAGCGACCAAGGACTGAAACCCAATAAATACCCGCGTCACTCGGCGAGCGCGGCGACGAGCGCCGCGAGCCCGAGGCCGGCGACGACCAGCGCGGCGAGCGCCGCCGTCGCGGACGGCGCGCCGAGTCCGCGAGTCGCGCCGTACAGCGTCTTCGCGCCGTAGTACGCCAGCACACCGACGCCGACGCTCGCGGCGACGTGGACGAGTTCGACTCGGGCCGTGCGGGCGTCCCGCCCGAGTTCGGCGGCGAGGCCGACGCCGTACTCGCCGGCGTCCCAGACGACCATCCCGGCGGCGACGAGGCCGAACACGAACCCGGCGTTGGCGTTCTGGACGCCCGCGACGGCGCCCGCGAGCACGAGGCCGGCGGCGGCGACGGCGGCCGGCGCCCCGCGCTGTGGAACCGCGCGAATCCGGCCGAGCGCGGCGAACGCGAGCAGGAGCGTCGCGAGCGCCGCAATCGGGACGACCAGGCCGGCGAGCGCGAGCGCCTGCTCGCCGAACACGCGCACGACGTTGTCGAAGACCTCCTGTCCCTGCTCGGGGAGCGCGGCGCGCGCTCGCCCGACGATTCGGCCCGCGAACACGAGGCCGACGGTCGCCGCGAGCACGCCGCCGCCAGCCGTGGGCGCGACCCGTCGCAGGCTCTCCTCGCGGTCGCCGGTGACGAGTCGTCCGACCCGCAGCACGGCGTACGTGACCAGTGACGCGCCGACCGTCGCGAGCATCAGGACGCGAACGGCGCCCGAGGACGCGAGCGCGCCGACGAGCGAGACGACTGCGTCGGGCGTCTGCTCGACGACGCGGTCGGCGAACCCGGACAGCAGGGCGAACAGCGCCACCGTCCACGACAGCGCGAACAGTCGCCAGACGGACAGCGACGCGACGACGACCCGACTCTCGGCGCGCGCGACGGCGTCGCGACGGTGCCGGGGTGCGAGTTCGACGAGCGGCGCGGCGGAGACGCCGGACGCCAGCGCGCGCGCCGTCACCGCGAGCACCACGAAGAACACCACCACGTCGATGGGGCCGCCGGTCGGCGTGACGGCGATACGGCCGACCAGCCCCGCCGCGTCCCCCACGTCACCGAGCGCGCCGGTCTCGGCGTTCAGGCTGGTGACGGCGGCGGCGACCGCGGCGACGAACGGGAGGACGGTGGTCGCGGCGACGACGGAGAACGCGCGCCCGACCGCGCCGCCGCCGACGCCGCCGGTGAATGCGGCGACGGCGCCGAATCCGGCGGCGGCGAACGCGAGCATCGCGAACGGGTCGAGCAGGCCGTCGAGGAGCGGGAGGTCGGCGAGCGAGAGGCCGGCGGCCGCGAACACCGCGGCGCCGCCGGCGGGCGCGAGGACGGACGCCGCGAACACGGCGAGCGGTTCCTCTCGGCTGGCGAGACCGGTCGCAACCGCGAGGACGCCGCCGCCGAACGCGGCGAGGAGCGCGAGCGTGCCGTAGATTCCAGTGGCGTCCTCGACGGCGAACGCGACGACCGCGATGACGGCGACGCCCGCGACGAGCGTCGGGCGGCGAACGGTCGCGGCGCTCATCGCTGCCCCTCCTCGACGGCCGTGGTGGTGCGAGCGACGGCGCTCGCGAGCGACTCGCCGGGCGTCCAGTCGACGACCTGTGCGCTGGTCGCGTCGAGGTCGCCGAGCGCGAGCGCGCGGTCCGCGGCAGCGAGCGTCCGGCCTGGCGTGTCCGTCGCGGTCACGTCCGGGGAGAGCGCGGTGACGCGGTGGCCGTCCGCGAGCAGGCGACGGGTCACCGCGACCGGGAAGTCGTCGAGTGCGGGCGAACACACGACCACCTGCGTTCCCGACGGGAGCAGGTCGGCGAGGCGGTGGACGCGCGCGTCGTCCTCGGTCGCGTCGTCCAGCCACGCGTTTCCGCCGTCGGCGGCCGCCTGCGCCGTCTGCTCTGGCGGTTCGGGCGCGTCGTCTTCGGTGGGCTCCGATGACTCGCCCTCGTCGCTCTCGACGGCGGCGTCGAGTACCGTCGCGAGGCGCGCGTGGTGGGCGTCGCCGTTCCCCGGCGGCACCCACGCCGGGTCGCTCCCGGCGCCCTCGCCGACACCGAACGCCGCGAGGCCGACCTGGTGGCCGGCGCCCTCCAGCGGACGGACGGCCTGCGCCGCGGCGTACGCGGACAGCGACGCGCCCGACGGCGTGCCGCTGCG
The DNA here is from genome assembly GCF_021233415.1 of Halobacterium litoreum. Taxonomy (NCBI): domain Archaea; kingdom Methanobacteriati; phylum Methanobacteriota; class Halobacteria; order Halobacteriales; family Halobacteriaceae; genus Halobacterium; species Halobacterium litoreum. The sequence goes on from NZ_CP089466.1 coordinate 903,468, forward strand.
CGCGGCCACGTCACAGGCGTCGCGGGCGTCGACGACGAGCACGACCGCGGCGGACCGGCGCTCTCGGTAGTTCACGGTGGAGAGTTCGCCGGTCTTCGCGTACCGCCGCCAGTTGATGCGCGCGACGGGGTCGCCGTGCTGGTAGTCCCGCGTCGAGTGGAACTCGATGCCGGGGCCGCCCGTGTCCGTCGGTAGCTGGCCAGAGTGCGCGGTGGTCTGCCGGCGCAGCGGGATGTCGGCCACCGAGACCCGGCAGTGCAGCACGTCCGCGCCGTCCGCGGCGACTGAGTCGGTTCGCTCGACGGCGGCGCCCGCGCCCCGGACGCGGACGGTCGGCGCGTCGAACGGGAACTGCCCGCGGTCCGCGACCACGGTGTACGAGAACGTCGCCGTCTCGCCCGCAGGGAGCGCGAACCCGCCCGTCGTCGCGCCGTCGACCACGCGCAGGCCGTCGGGCGCGCCGTCCGCGACTCGCACGTCCGGGAACACCGTCTCGCTCGCGTTCTCCACCGTGACGGTGACCGTGACGCGGTCGCCGGGGAGCGGCGACTCCTTCGAGAGCGTCCGCGAGACGCGCAGGTCGCCCGCGTCACCGGGCGTCGACAGCGCGCCGTAGACGACGAACGCGAGCGGAATCGCGGCGGCGACGAACAGCGACTGCTGGCCGCTCGCGACGCCTGCGCCGGCGAGCGCGAGCGTCGCCAGCAGCGCGCCGCCGAACCGGGACGCGGTCACTGCGACCCCTCCGTGGCGAGCGCGTGGACGGCGTTTGTGGCCCGCTCCGCGCGACGCTCGAACGCGCGGTCCGGGTGGAGCCACCCCCGCAAGCGCTCCCGGAGCGGGAGTCTCGGTGCGCGCTCGTCGCCGACGAACGCCGCCGCAATCGGGTCGCGCGTCCACGCTCCCGAACCGACGGCGTCCGCGGCCTCGCCGTCGTCGACGTTCCGGGTGCAGGCGTAGGCGCGAATCGCGGTTCTTCGGACGCGCTGTCGGACGCTCGCCTTCGCGTCCCGCGTGCGGACGGCGCGGCGGCCGTCAGTCGCGCGCTCGATGGCGTCGTCGACGGCCGCACCCGGGTCGCGGGCGTCTGCCGCTTCCGGAGGCTCCGAGAGGCGTCGGTCCTCGTCTGGCCCGTCCCGGTTCCGGCGCTGGCGGAGCGCGTATCCGACGAGTCCCGCGCCGAGCACGCCCGTCGCGAGCGTCGCGTCGAGTCCCGTCACCGGGCCGGTGACCGACGGCGGGAGCGCGCCGACCCCGACGCCGGCGGCGACCGCGACCGCCGCCACGCCGACCGCCGCGAACGCGGTGCGAAAGCGCGTCACTGCTCTCCCTCCTCCTCGTCGTCGGACTGGAGCGAGTCGAGCGCGCGTTCGGCCTCTTCGGCGCGCGCGTCCTCGTCGCTGCCGCCGTACGCGGCGTCACGGAACGCCGTCGTGAGCGCGTACACCGGGCGCTCCGGGAAGCCGCGGCCGACGGCCTCGCGGGCGACCTCGGCCGGCGTCTTCGTCCGCCAGTCCCGGACGCCGACGACGGCGACGAAGCGCCGCCACAGCGACGCGAGCCGGCCCCTGTCGGCATTCTCGGCGGCGTCTTCGATGTCGTCACGGGACGCCTCTCTCGCGGCAGCCGCGATGCCCGCGAGCCACGCGCGAACGTCCGGCAGGCGGGCGCGGCCGGGGAGCGACGCGAGCCACGACAGCACCTCCCGCCACCCCTCGTCGGCGGCCGCCCGGAACTCCGCGACGAGGTCGTCCATCGCGTCCGCGACGCCGACGAGCGCCTCCACGACGCCCGAGGCGACTTCGCGGACCGCGTACCGGACGCCCGCGATAACGCCCGCGAGCGTGATGCCGCGTCTGCGCGCGACGGCGGCGACGCCCGCCAGCGAGCCGACCGCCGCGAGCACGCCGAGCGCGAGCGACGGGAGCACGCCGTCCACGTACGTCGTCGCCTCCTTCCCGCTCGCCGTCGCGGCCACCGACGGCGTGCGCGAGAGCGGCACGTCGAATCTGATTTTCCCGTTCTCGTCGGTGAATCCGACGGTCTCGCCGTTCAGCGTGACCGGCGCGCCGGTCACGGCCTCGCCGCCCGAGGTGACCCGGGCCGTGGCTTTCGTGGACGGGAACGGCGCGACCAGCGATGGCGACACCGACACCGAGAGGTCGTCGAGCGGGTACGTCGTCGTGCGCGTCAGGTTCCCGCGGCTCGCGGTCAGTTCCACGACGCCGCTCGCGTCCGGCGGAATCGTCACGGGAATCGTCCCGTTCGGCCCCGTCCGGCCCTGCGGTTCGCCCGCCACGGAGACGCTCGCGTTCGCGAACTCCCGGCCCTCGATTGTCACCGAGACGGGCAGGTCGTCGCCCGCTTCGACGTCGCCGTCGAACTGGAAGCGCACGTTCGCCGCCACGTCGAACTCCCGCGTCGTCCCCGTTTCGTTGGTCGTAGACTGGTCGGTCTGTGCGGCCGCGACGCCGAACCCGAGTGCGGCCGTCGCGTTGTCGTCGACCGGTGTCAACTCGTGGCCGTCGTCGTCGACGGGCCTGACGGTGACGTTCACCGAGTCGGCGTACGGCACGCGGAACTGCGCGAGGCCGTCCTCGTCCGTCGTCGCGACGCGCTCGCCGTTCACGAACACCGCCGCGTTCGACGCCGGCGTGCCCGCGGTCGTCACCTCGGTGGTCACCGTCTCGCCGGGCACCAGCGACTCGTTGACGCTGATGCGGTAGGTCGGCGACCCCTCGGCGAGGCGTTCGTCGGCGGCCTGCCGGGGCGCGGTCGGCGTCGGGTCGAAGCGCACCCACCCGTAGTTCTCGAAGTAGACCTCGACCCACGCGTGGGCGTCCGCACCCCGGACGAGGTAGCGGTCCTCGCCGACGCGCTCGCCGGCCGTGTAGCCGACCACGTACCGAGCCGGGACGTCCTGCGAGCGAAGCATCACGGTCATCGCTGTCGCGAAGTTCTCGCAGTAGCCGTTCTCCTGCTCGAAGACGAACTGGTCGGCGACGCTGTCGCCGGGTTTCGGGACGTCCGTCAGGGAGTACGTCTTCTCGGCTTCGAGGTACTCCTCGACTGCCTTCGCGGCGTCGTAGCGGTTGTCCGCGTCGCCGACGACGCGGGCCGCGAGTTGCTCCATGCGGTCGGTCGTGTCGATGGACGTGTACTGCGTCGACGCGATGCTCCCGCGGACGCGCACCTCCCGGAGCAGACTCGGGTCCGACACCGGCGACAGCGTCTCGAGGGCGTACTCGCCGCCCGCGCCGAGCGCCGGGGTCGCGCGGATGCCGGTCGTGTCGGTCGCCGACACCGACACCCCACACGTCTCCCCGTCCGGGCAGTCGTGGTTCACGCCGATGGGTCGCCACGGCGTCGGGAGCGCCGTCGCGGGGCGCCGCAACACGACGTCGTGTGTCTCCCGCTCGCGCTCGCCCGACAGGCGGCCCGGCTGGATGGTGTTCACGTCGCTTCGCTCCCAGCCGTTGCCCGTGTAGTCGACGTACGCGCCCGTTCGCCAGTACGTCGGGCCGTCGGTCCGCCCGACGAAGTGCGGCGTCGCCGCGTCGCGTTGGGCTTCCTGCGAGACGGGGCCGCCGACGTCGGTCGCGTCGCCGAGGCGGAGCGCGCCGAGGCCGCTCGTGCCCTCGACTCGCGGCTGCTGGTTCCGGTCGAGGAGGTCACGGAGCGGTTCGAAGCCCCGGAGGAACCCCGGCACGTCGCTCGGCGCGCTCGGCGAGTCCACGTCCGCGAGCGGCGTCTGGCCGGCGAGCACCGGCGCGGCCGCGGCGGACGTGACGAGCGCGAGAACGGCGACGACGGCGAGGAGGGCGCGGCGGGCGTCGGGACCGTCGGACGGGGCGTCACTCATCACGTCCGTGTTGGCCGGCGCGACACGTATATGATTCGGACACTACAGTCGCCGTCGAACCGTCACTCGAACTCGCGGCGCCCGGACGCCACGAGGACGGCTTGCGCGAACGCGACGGCGGCGAGCGAGACCGCGAGGAGGAACACGGGCGCCGCGAGCAGGCGCGCCGTCCGGTACGGCAACACGAGGCGGCTGAACCCCAACACGACGAAACTCGCCACGACGGCGGCGAGCGCCGCGAACGACAGCGTGACGAAGCGACTCCGGTCCATCACGCGTCGGCGTCGAGGCGTTCGTAGCGCTCCTCGAAGCGCGCGAGACACGACCCACAGCAGAAGTGGTGGCGCTCTCCGCCGATTGTCGCCGTCTCGCCCTCGCTGGTGACGGTGTTCCCGCACTCGTCGCAGGCGAGCGCGAACTCCGCGCCGACGCTCGGGCGCCACGACGACTCCGACAGCAGCGTCACGTCGTACGCCCGCACGCCGTCGAGGTCGACGGTGTCGGCGACCCACTCGCGGACGTCCTCGGCGGGGACGCGCGCCGACACCACCACGTCGCCGTCCGCCGTCACGAACACGTGCTCGACTTCGTCGGCGGCCGCGAGCGCGTCCCGGGCGCCGTCGGTCGAACCGGGTTCCGGCGTCACCTCCACGAGGACGGGCGTCCCGCCGCGCAGTTGGCTCCGGTCGACGTCCACGGTGAACCGCTTCACGACGCCGCTCTCGCGGAGGTTCGCGACGCGGTCCGAGACCGCGGGCGCCGAGAGCCCGACGTCGTCGGCGATGTCGCTGTACGGCCGTCGCGCGTCTGCCGCGAGCAGTTCCAGAATCCGGCGGTCGGTCTCGTCGAGGTCGGTCACGACCGAGCGTTCGCCCCCGGAACGCAAAGTCGTTTCGCGGCGACGCGCCACATTCCAAACGCAACCGCGGAACTCACCCACCGAGCCGAAGCCGAAACTGCATTATCGCCCCTGACCGGACGTGCGGACGTGACGCAGACGATTACCGTTCGAGGAATGAGTTGTGGCGGCTGCGAACAACACGTCGAGGACGCGCTCGCGGGCGTCGACGGCGTGGCGTCGGCGACCGCCGACCGCGACGCAGAGACGGCGACCGTGGAGGGCGACGCGGATGCGGCCGCGCTCGTCGCGGCCGTCGAGGACGCCGGCTACGAGGCGTCGGCGTGAGTCGTCGCGCCCGGTGGCGTTAACCGGGGCGCGCGCCTACCCGCGAGTATGGCGACACAGACCGCGACGTTCGGCGGCGGCTGTTTCTGGTGTATCGAGGCGGCGTTCGAGGAGTTGGCGGGCGTCACCGACGTGACCTCCGGCTACGCTGGCGGCGACACCGTCGACCCGACGTACCGCGAGGTGTGCTCTGGGACGACCGGCCACGCGGAGGTCGTGCAGGTCGAGTACGACGACGGCGAACTCGCGTTCGAGGACTTACTGGAGGTCTTTTTCACGGTCCACGACCCGACGACAGAGGACCGAGAGGGGCCGGACGTCGGCTCCCAGTACCGGTCGATTATCCTCTATCACGACGACGACCAGCGTGAGCGCACCGAGGCGTTCGTCGACGAACTGGAGTCAGCGGGCGCGTACGACGACCCCATCGTCACCGAAATCGAGCCGCTGCGGTCGTTCTACCGCGCCGAGGAGAAACACCAGAACTACTTCGAGAAGAACCCGAGTCAGGCGTACTGCACGGTGAACGTCGCGCCGAAGGTGTCGAAGGTGCGCGAGCAGTTCGCCGACCGCGTGAAACAGTAGTCCCGCGACGAGCGCGTGACGGCGGGCGGTGTCCGCTGTACGGGCTTCTCTTACTCGTCCTCGAACGTCTGGATGCCCGTCGCCAGCCGATAGTAGACGTTCTCCGAGCCGCCAGTGAGGCCCGCGGACCCGAAGGTGTACTCGCCGCGGGTGGGTTCGTCGTGGAGCGCGAACGACGACGCGCTCCCGTCCGCGCCCGCCGTCACGTAGACGGCGTCGCCGGGTTCGAGGGACGCGTCGAGCGTGATCGTCCCCTCGATGTCACCGCGACTGGGTCGCCCGGCCAGCGTGCGCTCCTCGCTCCCGACCACGTCGAAGGACGTGTCCGCCGGAAGGGCCGTCCCGCCGGTGTTCCGAATCTCGACCGCCTGCCCGCCCTCGACTATCGACAGCGAGAGCTGGGGGAGGTCGCCGACCCACGACGGCGGCCCGGACCACTCCACGTCGGTGTCGACAGTTATCGACGCCTCGGTCTGCACCGTTTCACCGTCGCTCTCCGTGGTGTGGGACGCGTCGACCTCGTGGACGACGCCCTCGGGCGTCACGAGGACCGTGCCCTCGTACGCCGCGTAGAAGCCGCTTCTGTCCTGTGAGACCTCGTCGGCGCTGAGTTGGACGAACGTCTGACCGCCGCGTTCGACGGTGCCGTTGACGCTGTAGTTCCCGCTCGCGAGTTGGCGGCTGAGGCTGTCACGTGGGCCGGCCGTGCTATCCTGCGTCCACGCGCTGACGCCTCTGGTGTTGTTCTGATAGACTCGGTACACCGTCTCGTCGTCGACGGTGACTCTGGAGTAGCCGTGCGAACCCGTCGCGTAGAACTGCTCGGTCGTTCGCACTCCGTCGCTCGTGCGGTTGAAGACGCTGTAGTATGGCGTTCCGTCCGCGCTCCGCACGTAGCGGCGGACGCCGTTCTCGCTCTGGCTGTCCCACTCGACAGTGAACGCGGACGCTCGGTTTGCCGTCGCCTCGAAGTGCGCGTCGACGAGCGCGGAGGCGTTGACGAGCGTGCCGTTGTCGGCGACGCCCGGCGGGTACTGCTCGACGCTGGCGTTCGGCGACCACGTCTCCGTCGGAGGCGTCGTGGTGGCGTCAGTCGGCGTGTCGCCGGTCGTCGTGGCCGTACTCGTCGGATTCGCCCCGCCGCTACAGCCGGCGGTGACGAGGAGGAGGGCGGCGCAGACGGCGAGCGCCGCGCGTCGTGTCGGGGGCCTCATACGATGAACCAATCACGTGGAGCGGTAAAAGTAACGTGGCCGATTGGTCCTCTCCGCCACTCCATCTTGCGGTTCCGTCGACGAACCCGACCGCAGCGACCGCTACTCGCCGAGGTCGGGTTTCACGCGCGAGAGCCGCATCGCGTTCGCGGTGACGGCGGTGGTCATCCCGGCGTCGCCGACGAGCACGGCGACCCAGATGGGGACGAAGCCCAGCGGGACGCCCGCCGCGAGCACGGCTTTCGCGCCGAGACTCGTCCAGACGTTCTGCCGGATGACGCCGTTCGCGCGGTTCGAGAGGTCGTAGAGGTACGGCAGGCGCGTGAGGTCGTCGCCCATCAACGCGATGTCGGCGGTTTCGAGGGCGGTGTCAGTGCCGGCCGCGCCCATCGCGACACCGACGGTGGCGGTAGCGAGCGCGGGCGCGTCGTTGACGCCGTCGCCGACCATCGCCACGGCGTCGAACTCGTCGGTGAGTTCCTCGACGGCTTCGACCTTCTGCTCGGGGAGCAGTTCCGCGCGGAAGTCGTCGACGCCGACCTGTTCGGCGATGGCGCGCGCGGTGCGCTCGTTGTCGCCGGTGAGCATCACGGTGCGCTCGACGCCCAACTCGCGTAGGCGCCGGATTGCGGCGGCGGCCTCTGGGCGCACCTCGTCGGCGACTGCAATCACGCCCTCGAGTTCCTCGTCGGTGCCGACGAGCACAACTGTTTTTCCCTCGGATTGGAGACGGGGAACCACGTCTTCGAGGAGGTCCAGGCAGTCGTTGCGCTCGCAGAGGTTCCGGGATTTCTGGGTGACGACGCCGCCGTCCGTGGTCGCGTGGACGTGCGAGAGGTCGAACCCCAGATTCTCGAAGTAGCCCGGTTTCCCGGCGTAGTGCCGTTCGCCCGCGAGGTCGGCGGTGACGCCCTTTCCGGTGACGCTCTCGAAGTCGGTCACGTCGCGCGCCTGAACGTCGCGCTCGGCGGCCTCCGAGACGATGGCGTCACCGATGGGGTGTTCGCTGCGCGCTTCGAGGCCGCGCGCACAGCGCAGGACGTCGTCCTCGCTGTTCCCGTTCAGGGGCACCACGTCGGTGACGGTGAGTTCGCCCTTCGTGAGCGTCCCCGTCTTGTCGAGCGCGACGGCGTCCACCTCGCCCATCGCTTCGAGGTGGTTCCCGCCCTTCACGAGCACGCCGTTCTTCGCGGCGCTCGTGACGCCGGAGACGACCGAGACGGGCGTCGAGATGACGAACGCGCAGGGACACGCGAGCACGAACAGCGTGAGTCCCCGGAGAATCCACGTCGGCCACGCGCCGCCGAGCAGGAGCGGCGGGACGGTGCCGACGAGAATCCCCGCGGTGACGACCAGCGGCGTGTAGTACGACGCGAAGCGCTCGACGAACTGCTCGCGCTCGGTCTGGTTGGCCTGCGCGTCCTCGACCATCTCGACGATGCGCGAGAGCGTGTTCTCGGTCGACTCGGCGGTCACCTCGACTTCGAGGTAGCCCTCCTCGTTGATGGTGCCCGCGTACACCTCGTCGCCACCGACCTTGTCGACGGGCACGCTCTCGCCCGTGATGGGCGCCTGATTCACGGCGCTCTCGCCCGCGACGACGGCGCCGTCCATCGGAATCTTCTCGCCGGGCCGCACCACCACGACGTCACCGACTTCGACGTCCTCGACGGGGATGGTCGTCTCCTCCCCGTCTCTGCGGACCGTCGCCTCGTCCGGCGACAGTTCCATCAGTTCCTCGAGGGAGTTCCGTGCGCGGTCCATCGAGTAGCGTTCGAGCAGTTCGGAGACGCTGAAGAGGAAGGCCAGCGTCGCGGCCTCGAAGTAGAGGCGCTCACCGAACGCGACGCTCGCCGCGACGGCGCCGATGATGGCGACGCTCATCAGGAGGTCGATGTCGAGGTTCAGGTTCCGCGCGGAGTAGTAGCCGCCGCGGACGATTGCCTGCCCGCCGACGACGATGCCCGCGAGGAAGAAGGCGTCCGCGACCAACACCTCGGTGCCGAGAACCTCGGCGACGGCGACGTTGTTCGCGTGCAGGAAGAACTCGAAGAGGAAGCCGAGCGCGACGAACACGCCGCTCGCCCACGTCTTCATCGCTCGCGTGCTCGTCCAGACCGACTCGCCGTCGGTGTCGTGGCTGTGACCGTGGTCGTCCTCGCTGTCCGGGCGGTCGGCCACCTCGTAGCCGGCGTTCTCGACGGCGGCCACGAGCGCGTCTACGTCGGTTCGCGCGGGGTCGTAAGTCACCGTGAGTTTCCCCGTCGTCGGCTGGGGGTCCGAATCGAGGACGCCCTCGACCTTGTCCAGACTGGATTCGACTTTCCCAGCACAGGACGGACAGTCCATCTCGGGGACGGCGAACGCGACGACCGTCTCGCCGTCGCGGGCGTCCCGGGCGGCCGATGAATCACTCATTAGTGGAGGCTAGCCCGCCACCAGTTATTAATTCGGCTGTTATCGAGGCCGTGTTAGCTGCGTGTTTCTAATAAATCACGGCGCCTGTTTTGTTAATCCGCCGCCGTGCGGCCCGTGAGCACGGAGCGCTCGTTCCCAGATTCTCGGAAGTCTGCGCGCCCTCTTCCCCCTGCACTGTCAAGGACACGGTACCGAACATGTCCGACGCGCGCTCACAGCGGCCGCCCGACGACGAGGACGGCATCGAGATGTCGCCCGCCGCCCTCGACGACTTCCTCGAAACCGCCGGTGACGGCGTGCTCACGCTCCACGCGGACGAACCGTACTCGTTTCCCGTCTCGTTCGGGTACGACGTCGCGACCGGTCGGTGCGTCCTCCAGTTGGTGTCCGCGCCCGACAGCGCGAAGCGTGCGCTCCTCGACGACGAGGCCGACGCGACGCTCGTCGCCTACGAGTGGACCGCCCCCGACGACTGGCGGAGCGTCGTCGTCTCGGGCGAACTCGCCCGCGTCCCCGACGACGGCGCCGCCCACGACGTGTACGCAGAGCAAGCGACGCCCGTCGGGATGAGCGTCTTCGGCACGGGCGCGCAGAACCTCGACGTGGAGTGGTACGAACTCGACGCCGCGTCCCGGTCGGGTCGCCGGAGTCCCCGGTAGTAGCCGAACACGTTCGGGGAAACTGGCGTAGCGGTGAGGCGGGAAGACCCACTCGCATGCCGACACTCGACGTCCGCGACGTGCCGCCGTCGGACCGCCACCCCCAGATACACACCGTCTTCGAGGACATGGACGAGGGGGAGACCCTCGAACTGGTGAACGACCACGACCCGAAGCCGCTGTTCTACGAGATGCAGGCCGAGCGCGACGCCTTCGACGCCGACGGCTACGAGGTCGAACGGCGAGGCCCGGACGAGTTCGTGGCGTTCTTCCCGAAGGAATGACGCCGACGGTCACCGACCTCGGCGCGCTGACCGACGAACCGCACGCGCGTCCGTTCCCCGGCGAGGAACCGAAGACGGTTCGGCTCTCGCTCGACGCGGGCGAGTCGGTGCCCGCCCACCGACACCCCGACCGCGTGGTCGTCTGTCACGTCTACGAGGGCGAACTGGACGTGACGCTCGGGGACGACACGGTCACTGTCTCGACCGGCGAGGTGGCGCGCTTCGACGGCGCGCAGGACATCTCGCCGCGCGCCGCCGAGGAAAGCGAGGCGCTGCTCGTGCTCGCGGAGAAGTGAGTCAGTCGCGCCAAATCGCGGTGACCACGCAGTCCCCGCAGTCCGCGCTCTCGAACTCGTAGCCGCGCTCACGGAGTTTCGGGTAGAGGTGCTGTGGCGCGCGGTCGTTGACCTGCACGAGCACCGCGTCCCCCAACTCGGAGAGCGTCTCCAGCGTCTCCACGAGCGGCTCCGGCGGGCCGAGTTCGCGCACGTCCAGGCGCTCTCGCGGTCGGTCCGTCGGGGCGTCGGTCGCGGCGAGCGCGTCCTCCACGTCGGTGCTGGCGGCCATAGATACCCCTTCGACGCGCGCCGCCGCCACCGTTTTCCCGAACGCGTTCGACCGAACATGTTCGGGAAAGTCGCTTCCGAGTGGGGCCGCTACACTCGAACATATTCCCATGGCCCGCGCCCAACTCACCATCGACCTCCCCGAGGACGTGTGGATTTCCCGCATCTCGACGGCCCACCCGGAGACGCTGTTCCGCGTGCTCGCGGCGTTCCCCGACGGCGACACCGGCGTCGCGCTGCTGGAACTCACCGGCGCGAACGTCGTGGAGTCCCTGCGGGGGATGCACGAGGCCGAGTCGGTCGTCGACCTCGAACCGCTCGAACGAAACGACGACTCCGTGCTCGTCCAGTTCGAGACCGACGAACCGCTGTTGCTCGCGTCGATGCAGGCCGCCGGCCTCCCGCTCGAACCGCCCGTCGAAGTGACCGACGGGAAGGCGAGCCTCGAAGTCACCGCGCCCCACGCCAAACTCTCCGCGCTCCGCGACCAACTCGACGCCTTCGGGATGGAGTTCGACGTCGGCTACCTCTACGAGTCCGGGGACTCCGAGCGCCTGCTCACGCCCCGCCAGCAGGAACTCCTCGTCGAAGCCATCGAGGCCGGCTACTACGACACGCCGCGGGACTGCACGCTCACCGAACTCGCGGACCGCGTCGACACCGCCAAATCCACGCTCAGCGAGACGCTCCACCGCGCCGAGGAGACCGCCATCAAGCAGTTTGCCACGAACCTCCCCGAGTTCGCCGACGCCGACCTCGCCTGACCCGAACACGTTCGGCGGAACCGACAGCCCGAGTCGCGCCCTCGCTCCCCACATGAGCGCAGTCCCCGGCGGCCTCTCGACGGACCAGCAGCCCCCGATGACGATTCCGCTGCGGTACTTCCTCGTCGGGCTCGGCTTCCTGCTCGCGGGCGGCGCCGTCGGCCTCCGCGCGCTTGTCGCTCCTCCTTCCGGTCTCGCCGGCCTCGCGCACGTCCACCTCCTGCTCGTCGGCTGGGTGTGTCTCACCATCGCCGGCGCGATGACGCAGTTCGTCCCCGTCTGGTCGAACGTTCCCCTGCACTCCCGCCGACTCGCGAACGCCACGCTCGCGCTGTTCGTCGTCGGCGTCGCCGGCCTCGCGTGGGCGTTCTACACCGCCAGACCGCACTGGATTCACGGCTTCGGCGGCGTCCTCCTCGCCGGCGTCTGGGCGTTCGTCTACAACCTCGGGCGCACGCTCGCCGCCGCCCGCCCGTTCGACGCGACGGAAGCCCACTTCGCGTTCGCACTCGCCTGCTTCGCCGTCGTCGCGCCCCTCGGCTTCGCCCTCGCGATGGACTTCACGACGCCCCTGCTCCCGTTCGCCGGCGTCTCCCGCCCGCAGGTCGTCGCCGCGCACGCCACGCTCGCTGTCTTCGGCGCGATACTCGCCACCGTCCTCGGCGCGCTCTACCAGCTCGGCACGATGTTCACGCAGACGGACCTGCACGGCGTCGACCGCCACCTCGCAAGAATCGAGTACGGCTACCCGGTCGGCGTCGTCGCGCTCGCCGCCGGTCGCCTGCTCGCCGTCCGCGGCCTCGCGCTCGCCGGCGGCCTCCTCGTCGCGGCCGGCGCGCTCGCGTTCGCCGCGATTCTCGCGCGCAAACTGTCCGAATCGCAGGTCCAGCGCACGCCGATGCTCTCCCGGTACGCCGTCGTCGCCGCCGGCCTCGCCGCGTGGAGCGTCCTCGCCGGCGTCGCGTGGCTCCGCGACCCGCTCGCGCCCGCCGCGCGCTTCGGCCCCGCGAGCGCGCCCCACCTCCTGTTCGTCGGCGTCGTCGGCTTCGTCGTCGCCGGGTCGCTGTACCACGTCGTCCCGTTCGTCGTCTGGGAGCACCGCTACAGCGACCGCATCGGCTTCGAACCCGTCCCCTCGATAGACGGCCTCTACGACGGTCGCGTGGCCGCGCTGGATTTCTGGCTCCTCGCCGCGGGGGGCCTCGCGCTGACGCTCTCGCGCGCCGACCTCCTGCCCGAATCGGCGGCGCTCGCGGGCGGCGGCCTGCTCGCCGCGGGCTTCCTCGCGTTCGCCGCAAATCTCGCGGGCGTGGTCTGGAAGCACGGCCGCGTCCTCCCGAACTGGGCGACGGGACGCGCGGAGAACGCGGACTAGCCGACGTAGACGCGCGGGGAACGCGGGTTAACTGACGTGGACGCGTGTGACGTGCCCGCCACAGCCACACTGCTCGACGTACTCCCAGTCCACGTCGTCGCCGAACGCGTCGGCGAGCGCGTCGTAGAGGTAGTCCTCGGGGTGCCCGCTCTCGCCGTGCGTGACGAGGTTGACGTGGTAGCCGGGCGCCGTCTTCCGGACGGCGTCGAGGGCGTCCGCGACGACGCGCTCCCGGTCGCCGGCGTGCTCGGGGTGTTCGAGGTTCGCGGACCACGAGTTCTCGTGAACCTCGTCGGGTACTTCCTCGGCGGCGTGCGCGTGCTCGGACATACTGAATGCTGGGCGCCCGACGCGCGAGAGTCGTTCCCCGAACACGTTCGGGGCCACGCATAGCCGCGCCGCGCGCGTCGTCTCGGGTATGTTCGGCTCCAGCGACGACGCGCTCGCCCCCGCCGGCGAGTTCGACCCCGATTTGCTCCCGACGCCCGGCCCGCGTCTCGCCGACCACGACGTGCTCGCCGGCGACGACCACGTCGCGTTCCACCGCCTCACCCGAGAGCTATTCGAGGAGCGCGGTGTCTACGACGTGACATTCGGCTACAACCTCGCCGACCTGAACCGCGACACGCGACACGCGGACGCGGGCTACCGGTACGCCGAGGAAGCCGACGACCCCGGCGTGCTCCGCGCGGCGTTCACGCCGACGACGCCGTTCTGCCCGCAGAGCCACTCGCTGACCGTCGGGTCGTTCCGCGCGTGGAACGCGCTCCGCGAGCGCCACGACTACCGTCTCGTCCGCGTTCGCGTCGCCGAAACTCACCAGCGAAGCGACGCCATCAACGACGCGCTCCGCGACCTCGGCGAGGCGTTCGCGGCGACCGGCGAACTCCCCGACCCGGACGACGCGGGCGGCGAGACGACCGGCGCTGGCGCCGGCGCGGGTGCGCCGTTCTGATGACGCTGGCTCGCGTCCTCGCGGCCCGGCGCCTCGAACTGTTCGCCGTCGCACTCGCGTCAGCAGGGGCGTTCGTCGCCGAGGGACCGAGCGCCGTACCGGTCGCCGCTGTCGTCGGGTTCTTCGCCGCGAAGTCCGCCGAGAGCCTGCGGCGCGCCGCGGCGTGACGAACACGTTCGGGGGAAGGGGTTGGGGCAGACGCCGCCAACGTCGGCGCATGCCAGCCGACCCCGACGTGCGACTCGACGCGCGCACAATCGACGGCGAACCGTTCGGCGACATCGTCGACGCCCTCGACGACCTCGGGCCCGAGGAGACGCTCCTGCTCGTCAACGGCTTCGAACCGGAGCCGCTGTACGGCGTGCTCGAAGAGCGAGGGTTCGACTACGAGACGGAACGCGCCGGCAACGAGTGGCGCGTCTACGTCACGCGCGCCGAGTAGCGCCCGACTCGCTCGCTGGTGGCCGACGCGTCACGACTCGTGTCGGCTCCAGAGGACCGTGGCGTACGCCGACGCGGCGACCACCGACGCCATCAGCGCGAGCAGGACGGCGAACGCGAGGTAGCCGACCGCGGGGTCCGAGTACGGGCCGATGACGTCCTGTGGCGGTTCGACGGCCCACGGGCTGACGTGGAAGTACGCGAGCATCCCCGCGCTGAACGCGAAGAACCACGCCCAGTAGCGCGCGCCGGCGCGGTCGGTCGCGGTCAGGTAGAGGCTGATTGCGACCAGCGGGTAGATGGCGAGGCTGTACGTGAAGGGGTTGACGGCGCCGGTGAGCGGCCATCCGACGTGGTTCCCGCGGACGACGTGGTCGACGTGGTGGGCGGCCCCCAGCAGAGTCGGTATCGCGGCGAACACGTAGAACAGCGGTCGCAGACTCGTGCCCTCCGTCCGCAGACTGGACGGGAGGCGGCTCTCGATGTCCATGCGCCACAGTTCGCCCGCATCGGATTCAGCGTTTTCCCGACGTGTTGGTGTCGGGTCACCTTTCGGGGGAGAAACGAGGGCGCGTCAGTCCGCCGTCCCGCCGCGAGCGCCGGCGTCGGGGCGGCGCTCCTCGTCGGTGAGGTAGCACTTCGGGTCGGGCGCAAACGGGCCGCCTGCGCCGAGCGCCCGCAACCGCGACCCGCCCCGGCAGACCGACGCGTACTGGCAGGTCTGACAGCGCTCGCCGAGTCGGCTCTCGCGCTCGCGGAGCGCGCCCAGCAGGGGGTTGTGGTCGTCCGTCCACAGTTCCGAGAACGGCCGGTCGCGGACGTTCCCGAGGCTGTACCCCTGCCAGAACTGCGTCAGGTGGACGTTCCCCTGGTAGTCCACGTCGGCGATGCGCTCGCCGGTCGGGTCGCCGCCGTTCGCTTCGAGGTACTGGCGGACGCGCTCGGCCTGCTCGCTCCCGAGTTCCTCGTCGGCGTACTCCACGAGGAAGCCGGCGTCGGCGTAGTTCCCGACGAGCAGCGTCTCGATTTCCTCCCCCTCGGCGTGGTACTCGCGGGTCAAATCGCAGACCGTCTCCACGGCCTCGCGGGTGTCCGCGGGCGTCAGGTCGATGTCCGAGATGTCGGCGCCGCGGCCGCCGTAGTCGAGGTGGTAGAAACAGAAGCGGTCGACGCCCACGTCGTGCAGGAGGTCGACCACGTCCGGCAGGTCGGGCGCGTTCGCCTGCGTGATGGTGTACCGGAGGCCGGTCTTCAGGCCGGCGTCGAGGCTGTTCTCGATGCCCCGGACCGCAGCGTCGAACGCGCCGTCCTGCCCCCGGAACGCGTCGTTGCGCTCCGGGAGGCCGTCCACCGAGACGCCCGCGTACTTCAGGCCGGCCGCTTTGAGCGCCTCGGCGCGCTCCTCGGTGAGCAGCGTGCCGTTCGTCGAGAGCACGGGTCGAATGCCCGCGTCGGCGGCGTAGGCGACGAGTTCTTCGAGGTCGTCGCGCACGAGCGGTTCGCCCCCGGAGAACAGGACGACGGGGATACCAAAACCGGCGAGGTCGTCGAGCAGCGCCTTCCCCTCCGCGGTGGAGAGTTCGCCGGGCGCGGTCTCGGTGTCGGCGGCGGCGTAGCAATGCGAGCAGTAGAGGTTACACTGCTTCGTGAGGTTCCAGACGACCACCGGCCGGCGCTGCTTGTCCTCCGTAATCTGGTCCTCGCTGGAGCCGTCGGCGGCGTCGTAGCGCAGGCCGTCGCTCTCGGCGTCCAGCCCGCAGAGGAGTTTGCTGACGGAAATCACGCCGACTCACCCCCGGCGAGTTCGTGGCTGGTGTAGCGCGCGGTCTCGTCGGCCGGGCAGAGCCACACGTCCCGCGCCGTCCACCCGAACAGCGTCTCGGCGCGCTCGTGGGCGTCGTCGGCGTCCCCCGCGGTGACGCTCCCGACGTGCTTCAGCGGGCCGTCCGCGTCGGCCCGCACGAACACCTCCCACTCGCGTCCGGTCGCGCTCCGCGGTTCGTCGGCGACGCGCGTTCGGTCGTCTCCCATGCCGCCGGCTACGCACGTCGCGCAAAAGGCCGTCCTGTCGGTTCCCGAGGTCTGGGAACCACCCCGACGTCGTAAGCCGGTCTCTCGTCTCGGTCGACACGAGGCGGCGAGAGCGCGGCGCTCGCCAATGGACGCCGCCTCGATTCCTCGACGACGCCAGTCGCCGCTCCCGGCCGCACAAGACTGCTCTCTGTGCCGGGGCGCCAGCCACGAACACGAGCGAACACGTTCGACCGATTCCCGCGCGCTGGGAACAGTTTCAGCCCCGCGGGAATCGCCGAGACGGGCATTAAGTCGGTACGTCCAAGGTGGAGATGTCATGAGAGACCGCATCGGCGCACCCGGCACCGGCATCTCGCGTCGCGAGTTCGTCGCCGCCACTGGCGGCATCGGCACCGCCGCGCTCGCTGGCTGTACCGCACCGACCCCGAACCAGTCCACGCGGACGGGAAGCGAGGGGTCTCAGAACCAACTCAATCAGGACAGCGACCTCCCGAAGACGAGTCCGCCCGAAATCGTCAACGCCCACGAGCAGGGCAACCAGGTGACGATGAAGAGCATGCCCGCCGTCCACGACGTCCACCCCGAGGAGACGATGGGCGGCCCCGTCCAACTGCCCCGCGTCTGGGCGTTCCAGGCCGATGACGGCGAGCCGAGCGTCCCCGGCCCCATCATCCGCACGGTGGAGGGCGAGGACATCGAGGTCACGCTCGACAACACGGACGGGAAGCGCCCGCACACGCTGCACTTCCACGGCGCACAGAAGAAGTGGATGGACGACGGCGTGCCGACGACCACGGGCATTCGCGTCGACGCCGGCGAGAAACACACGTACACTATCCCTGCGAACGTGCCGGGGACCCACGTCTACCACTGCCACTACCAGACCCACCGGCACATCGACATGGGGATGTACGGCATCTTCCGCGTCGACCCCGAGGGGTACGAGCCGGCGGACAAGGAGTACTTCATGACCGTCAAGGACTGGGACTCCCGGCTCAACCGCATGATGGCGGGCGAGGACGTCTCCTACAGTCCGCGCACGCGGAGCCCCGACGTGTTCACGGTCAACGGAAAGTCCGCGCCGCGCACGCTTCACCCCGAGGACGGCTCGCCCATCATCGTCGAGCAGGGCGACACCGTGCGCATCCACTACGTCAACGGCGGCTACATGAACCACCCGCTGCACCTCCACAACCACCGGTTCCAGCGCGTGGAGAAGGACGGCGGCACCATCCCGGAGGCCGCGCGCCACGACATGGACATCACGAACATCGCGCCGGCCGAGCGCCACACCATCGAGTTCGAGGCGGACTCCGAGCCGGGCATCTACCTGATGCACTGCCACAAGGTCAACCACGTGATGAACGGGAGTTACTACCCCGGCGGGATGCTCTCCGGCGTCGTCTACAAGGAGGCGATGGACACCGACATCTTCGCGAAACTGATGGAGTACGCGGGCTACGAGGGGTGACTCTGGGACGATGAACACCGACGAACCCACGCACGTGAGTCGGCGCACCGTGTTGAAGGCCTCGGCCGCCGCGGGGGCGGCCGCAGTCGGCACGACCGCGTTCGCCGGCGGCGCGGCCGCACAGGACGGCAGCCTCGGCGAGTGGCTGAGCAACGTCGGGAACTTCGACGGCGTCGTCGACGAGACCGGCAAGGATGAGGTCACGGTGACCGTCGGCTCGGAAGCGAACGGCGGCCCGTACGGGTTCGGCCCCGCCGCGATTCGAGTCGACCCCGGCACGAAAGTCGTCTGGGAGTGGAAGTCCGGCACCCACAACGTCGTCGCCGACGACGGGTCCTACGAGAGCGCGATGAAGGGCGAACAGGGATTCACGTTCTCGCAGACGTTCGACAGCGAGGGCGTCTCGAAGTACTACTGCAACCCCCACAAGGCGATGGGGATGAAAGGTGCCGTCGTCGTCGGCGACGTGGAGGTAGACACGGGCGCCAGCGGCGGGAGCGGTGGCGGCGGTAGCGACGGCGGCGACGCCGAGAGCACCGAGTCGGTCGACTTCGGCGGCTGGTTCGACAACGTCGGGAACTTCGACGGTGTCGTCGACGAGACCGGGAAGTCCGAAGTGACTGTGACCGTCGGCTCCGAGGGCAACGGCGGCCCGTACGGGTTCGGCCCCGCCGCGGTCCGCGTCGACCCCGGTACGACGGTCGTCTGGGAGTGGAAATCCGGCACCCACAACGTCGTCGCGAACGACGGCGCCTACGAGAGTGAGATGGTCGGCGAGCAGGGCCACACGTTCTCGCAGACGTTCGACAGCGAGGGCGTCTCGAAGTACTACTGCCAGCCCCACGAGGCGATGGGGATGAAAGGCGCCGTCGTCGTCGGCGACGGCGGCGGTGGTAGCGGCGGCGACGCCGGCGGCCTCTCGATGGAGGAGTTCGGCGTCCTCGGGTTCGCGGGCGTGCTGATTGCGGGCCTCCTCTCGCCGTTCGCCGCGAAGGCGTTCGGGAAATCCGAGGAGTAGCGCGCTCGGCGTCTGTCGTCCACTCGCCGGTCTCTCGTTTTCTGGTCGGCCACGTCGCATAAGTGGCTCCGCGTGCCAGCCCCGACTGTCATGGACGAAGCACTCGAAGCGGCCGAAGTCGCCGCCGACGCGGGCCTCGAAGGCGCCGTGTCGTGGCTGTTCCGAATCGTCGGCGTCCTGCTCGTGCTCGCCGGGCTCGGCCTCTGGCTGGTCGCCGAAATGAGCCTGCTGTGGCTGCCCGCGGTCCTCATCGTCGCGGGCCTCCTGCTCGTGCTCGTGCCGGAAGTGCTGTTCACGTTCGTCGAACTGTTCGGTTAGTCGAGGCGGTCGAGGTCGCCGTACAGCTCGCGGTTCATCACGTCCACGCTGAACACGCGCACTCGCTTCACGAGTTCTTCCTCGGTCGCGTACGTCTCGACGCGCAGGTCCCAGCGAGCGCTCGCGGCGCGAATCATCTCGCTGGTCACGTCGTCCTCGTGGACGAACACCATCCGGTCGCCGTGCGCGTCCGCGAGTCCCTCCAGCACCGACCCGACCTCCTCGCCGACGCCGAAGTTGTGGCCGAGTCGCGGCAGGACGAACACGACGACGTTGCTGTTTTCGGCGAACGCGATGCTCTGGGTCGCGGCGTCCACGTCGTCCGTACTCACGCCCACGTCCACGGCGAGGAACGCGTTCAGCCCCGGGTCGGCCCGCAGGCGCCCCTGCAGTCGTCGCAGGAGCGCTTGGGCCGCGTCTATCTCGTCGCGGTTCTTGAACAGCCGCCGGAGCGGCCCGGGCAGGTCGGCAACGTCGATTTCGGCGCGCTCCCGTTCGCTGAGTACGTACTCCAGATTGAACGACTTGTACGGCCCCATCAGGTAGACGAGGAAATCATCGTAGGGAACCGTCCCGAGCGACGACCGAATCGCGTCCCGCGTGATGTCGTCGGTGGTCACGACAGTCCCCACGGACGCACCAAATATAAAGGAGGGGTGTTTCGAGAGTTATCGAGTCGAGAACTGTTAAGTCCGACGTGGCCGTAGTACGAGACGAGATGGCGACCAACGACACCCCGGGGCCGGGCGACGCCCCCCACAACCCCGACGAACTCCTGCCCGCGACGAGCGTGCTCTCCCTCGACGAGTACCTCGACATGCAGGCCGCAATCGGGGACGAGACGCGGTTCCGCGTGGTGTACACGCTCTCGCACTTCGGCGACCACAGCGCCACCGAACTCGGCGAACTGCTGGACGTCGCGGGGAACTCGCTTCACTACCACCTCGACAAACTCGTCGACGTGGGACTCGTGGAGAAGCGCAAGCGCACGACAGCCGACGAGAACGGCCTGTTCGCGTACTACCGCACCACGTCGCTCGGCGACGCGATTCTCGAACACGGCGTCGAGGAACTCATCCGGCGCGAGCGCGAGTACCGGGACGCCTACGCCGGCGAGTAGCCGTTCAGTCCAGTTTGACGGCTCTCGCGCTGGCGAACGTCGGGAACGTCTCCGTGAACGACCGGTCCGCGATTTTCACGGTCGCCGTCGCGCTCCGGGGCGTGGCGTCCCGGTACTCGCGCTCGCGGCGTCGGCCTCGCCGCGCCGGGGGTCGACGGTCGCGTCTTCCCCGGGGCGACCGGAGGGGTCGTCGCAGGGGGGTTCGGGGACGCCGCCGTCCGAGAGACAACCGCTCGCCAGCGCGACGCCGACCGCCGCGCTCGCGGCGAGGAAGCGTCGTCGAGAGGGCACACCGACGGCTGTCGTGTCGACTCGGGATAAGCTTTCTCGGGCGAGCGCGCCGTCGGCCTACGGTTCGTCCGCCGGTTCGACGACCTCGCCGTCGTCCCCGCGTCTGTCGGCTTCGAGAATCTCCAGCACCGTCGTCTCCACGCTCGAATCGCGGAAAATAGCGGGGGCGACGACGGCCACGCCGCGGGCGTCGGCGGTGCGGTGCGCGCGGTCGGTGACCGTCGCGAGCGACGTGAGGAGCGCGGCGGCGTCCCGGCGCTCGGCGCCCGCGACGAGGCGGGCGACGTGGTCGGTGACGACGGCGGCGTCCGGGTCGTCGACGACCATCACGAGGACGCGACTCGGGCCGCGACCGTCCTCGCGGAGCGCGCGCACCACGGCCGTCGCGTCGTTCACGCGGGTGCGCGCCGTCATCCAGCCCTCGCTCACGAGGTGGTGGCGGACGGCGTCGACGAACGGTGAGTCGGCCACAGGAGAGTGTCGTCGCTCGCGGACGTTAGCGTTTCCGGCGGTCGGACGGCAAAAGCGGAGACAGATACGGGCGGGGGGTGCCGACGGTTCGGTCGGAGCGGAGGGACTTACTCGAAGCGCTCGACGGCCTGCTCGAAGCGCGCCGAGGGCTCCTCCCAGTCGACGACCTCGAAGAAGTTATCGACGAAGTCGCCGCGGTCGGGGCCGTAGTCGTAGTAGTAGGAGTGCTCCCAGACGTCGAGCGCGAGAATCGGGTGGCTGCCCCAGAGCGCGCCCTGGTCGTGCTTGTCGACGGCGACGTTGCGGAGCTGTTCGCTGTGGGAGTCGTAGACGAGGAGCGCCCAGCCGCCCGCGGCGGAGGCGGCAGCCTCGAACTCGCCCTTCCAGCCCTCGTAGGAGCCGAAGTCCTCCTCGATGCGGTCGGCGAGCGCGCCCGAGGGCTCGTCGCCGCCCTCGGGGCTCATGGACTGCCAGAACAGCGTGTGCAGGATGTGCCCGGAGCCGTTGTGCGTGACGTCGCCGAGCGCGCCAGCGGTCGAGGAGTAGTCGCCGGACTCGCGGTTGTCGGCGAGGGTCTCCTCGGCGCTGTTCCAGCCGTTGACGTAGCCCTGGTGGTGGGTGTCGTGGTGCCACGTGAGGACCTGTTCGGAGATGTGCGGTTCGAGTGCGTCGTAGTCGTAGGGAAGCGGCGGCAGTTCGTAGTCCGACATTGCACTTGGTGCATGAACCCGACGCCTCTTGGGGGTTTCCGGAATCCGATTAAAGTTGGAATTGCTATAGGTCGGGGGCGAGCGCGTACGGGAGGCGGGTGTACACCGCGGCGTTCCACGCGAGCGCCGTCGCCGTCGTGTACTCGTCGGCGGCGTGGGCGGTGTCGGTGCCGAACCCGAACTCGACGGTCGGCACGCCGGCGTTCCGGAGGGACTTCGCGTCCCCGCCGCCGGTCGCGCTCCGCCGGTAGACGCGCTCCCCGGACACGTCGCTCGCGACGCCCGTGACGGCCTCGACGAGCGGGCTGTCGATCGGCTCGTACGTGCCGACGCTCCACGACGCGTCCGCCACCGAGACGCCCTCACAGCCCCGAACGCACTCCCGGACGTCGGCGAGGACCGCCCTCGTGTCCACGCCCGCCGTGAGGCGGATGTCGAGTTCGGCGGTCGCGGACGCCGGCACCGCGTTCACGGCCTCGCCGCCGGACAGCGTCCCGAGGTTGACGGTCGGGTAGCCGAACAGGTCGCGGGCGGCGTCCTCGCCGAGCGTCGGCGCGTAGTACTCGACGGATTCGGCGACCACGGAATCGAGGGCGTCGGGCACGTCGAGGGGTCGGCGGCCGAATCGCTCGCGGAGCGTCTCGACGGCTTCGTACAGTCGGTCGATGGCGTTCGCGCCGAGCATCGGGCGCGACCCGTGGGCGGCCTCGCCGCGCGCCGTCAGCGTCAGCCAGATGCTCCCCTTGTCGGCGACGGTGACGGAGTGCCGGCCGCGCTCGCAGGTCGTCTCGCCGATGACACACGCGTCAGCGTCGAACTCGCGGTCCGCGAGGAGCGCCGACAGCCCCGCGTCGCCCGCGGTCTCCTCGTCGCTGACGAACGCGAACTGCAGCGAGACGGGCGGCGTCGTGTCGGTCTCGACGTGGGCGCGCGCCGCCAGCAACATCGCCGCGACGGCGCCCTTCATGTCGGTCGCGCCCCGGCCGTAGACGCGGTCCCCGTCGCGCTCCCCGAGCGGGTCGTGCGTCCACGCGTCGGCGTCGAACGGCACGGTGTCGAGGTGCCCCTCGAAGAGGAGCGTGGCGTCCCGCTCGCCGGGCACCTCGAACAGCACGTTTGGCTTCGCCGGGTCGACGGCGAACAGTTCGGGTTCGAGGCCCCAGTCGCGGACGGTCTCGGCGACGTACTCCGCGGCCGCCGTCGTCTCGCCGGGCGGATTCTGTGTGTCACAGCCCACGAGGTCGAGTGCGGTCGACACGAGCGCGTCCCGCTCGTCGGCCGGGAACGACGCGACGGCGGCTGGCGGGTCCACGGTCACACCGGCGGTTCGGGCTGTGACACCGTAACTGCTCGGCCGCATACCGACTGCCGAGAACTGCGTGGGGATTGTCGGCCGTTTACGAGTACTTTAGTCGCGGAGTGCGATAGAGGCTGACATGGACTTCGGACTGACCGACGAGCAGCAAGCCATTCGAGACGAAGTGCAGCGCTTCGCCGAGAACGAAATCGAGCCGGTCGCCGGCGAGTACGACGAAGCCGAGAAGTACCCGTGGGAGGTCATGGACGCCGCCGCGCAGGCCGGCCTGCTCGGCCCGAGTGTCCCCCTCGAGTACGGCGGCGCCGGCTACTCGCCCGTCGAGACCGCCATCATCATCGAGGAGCTGTTCGCCGCCGACCCCGGCATCGGCCTCTGTATCTCCAGTGCGGGCTTCGGCGCGGAAGCCATCATGGCGTTCGGCACTGAAGACCAGAAGGAACGCTACCTCGAACCCATCACGTCCGGCGACGCCATCATGGGGTCGGCCATCAGCGAACCCGACACCGGCTCCGACGTGTCCAGCGTCTCCACCACCGCCGAGAAGGACGGCGACGAGTGGGTCATCAACGGCAACAAGATGTGGATCACGAACGGCTCAGTCGGCGACTTCTTCGTCGTCCTCTGCCAGACCGACCCCGAAGCCAGCGGCCGGTACAACGGCTTCAGCCAGATCGTCGTGGAGTCCGACCGCGACGGCTTCGAAGCCGACAAAATCACGGGCAAACTCGGGATTCGCGCGAGCGACACCGCGGAACTCATCTTCGACGACGTGCGCGTCCCCGAGGAGAACCTAATCGGCACGCAGGGCGGCGGCTTCCTCCAGCAGATGCAGTTCTTCGACGAGACCCGGACGATGGTCGCCGCGCAGGGAGTCGGCATCGCCCGCGGCGCGACCGACCGCGCCCTGGAGTACGCCCAGCAGCGCGAGCAGTTCGACCGCCCCATCTCGGACTTCCAGGCCATCAAGCACAAGCTCGCGGAGATGCGCACGCAGACCGAGGCCGCGCGCACCATCACCCAGAAGTCCGCGTGGAGCGTCGAGAACCGCGACCAGCAGCTGACCGCGCTCGCGTCCATGGCCAAGGAGTTCGCGTCCCGCGTCGCCGTCGAGGTCGCCGACGAAGCCGTCCAGATTCACGGCGGCGCCGGCTACGTCAACGACTTCGACGTCGAGCGCCTCTACCGCGACGCCAAAATCACCCAGATCTACGAGGGCACCACGGAGATTCAGAAGAACATCATCGCCCGCGAGATGCTGGAGTAACGCCGGCAGTCGCTTCTCCGCTCAGATGTCGGTGACGCGGTTGTCCGCGTCCACCGCTCGTGCGTCCTCTTCGAGGAGCGCCGCGACGAGGAACTCCGTGTACTCCGCGACGTAGTCCACGAGCGCGGCGATGCGCTCGGCGTCGATGGCCTCCAGCGAGTCCAGTAGGAGGAAGGGGACGTCTTCGTAGACTTCGTGGGCGAGGTAGCCCGCGAGCGCGAACACGAGGCCGGTCACCTCGCGTTCGCTCTCCGAGAGGTGGTCGACCGTGTCCTCGTACGCCCGCCCGTCGTCGGTCTCGCGGACGACGTGCAGGTCGAACTCGCTGCGCTCGACGTTCTCCCGGCCGCGGCGCTCGACGGTGGCGGTGCGTTCCACCCAGACGCGCTCGAGATTGTCGTAGTCGAGGCGCTCGAGGACGGCCGCCATCTCTTCGTTGAACGAGTCGACGGCCGCCGCTTCCACGCGGTCGACGCGCTCACGGAGGTCCGCGAGTTCCGCGACGACCTCGCGGCGGCGCGCTTCGAGGTCGTCGCGCTCCGCGAGCCGCGATTCGAGGTCTTCGACCGTCTCGCGGGCGTCCGCGAGGTCCGACTCGACGCGGTCGAGTTCGACCTCCAGTTCGTTCACGCGCTTCGCGCGGTCGACCGCCGCGTCGTGGCCGTCTCGCTCGACGGCCGCCTCCAGTTCCGAGACGGCGTCCGCGACGTCCTCGCGTTCGGCTTCGAGGTCGGCCACGCGCTCCTCGCGGCGCTCGATTTCCGCCTCGACCTCGCGCAGGCGCTCGGCGACCTCCTCGCGGCGCTCTCTCGTCTCCGCGACCGCCTGCCGGCGGTCGGTCACCTCGTCAAGTTCGGCGTCGAGGTCGGCCTTCCGGGACTGCTCGCGGTCCCGCAGGTCCCGCAGTCGCTCGACCGTCCCCTCGATGCGCTCGCGTTCGACGGTCGACCCGCACGTCCAGCAGACGCGTTCACCGTCGTCTTCCCCGACCAGCGCGTCGGTCACGGTGCCGCCGTCGGAGCGGCGCGCCGGGTCGTCCGCGAGCGCCGCGGTCACGTCGCCCGCGTCGTCGAGGAACTGCTCGTTGAACTCCACGACGTTCTGGAGGTCCGACACGGACGCCGCCACCTCCTCGCGGCGCGCCCGCAACTCCTCGATTCGGTCGTCGAGCGCCGCGACGTCGGCGTCCGGGTCGGGGAGCGCGTCGCGTTCCTCGCGCAGGTCGGCGCGCTGGTCGCGCAGCGACTCGAGGCTCTCTCGCTCGGTCCGCAACTGGAAGCGCAGTTCCTCGAGGTCCGACCGGCGCGCTTTCAGTTCCGCGAGCGCCTCGGAGTCCTCGCCGTCCGCGTCGGCGAGCGCGTCCCGGGCGTCCGCCAGTTCCTCGCGGCGCTCGTCGCGTTCGGCTTCCAGTTCGGCGACGCGCTCCCGGCGGTTCTCCAGGCGCGCCGCCACGTCGTCTAACGCCGCCAGTTCGTCGTCTATCTCCCGCTTCTCGGCCTCCCGGCGCTCGATGTCCCGGCGGAGCGCCGCGGTGTCCACGGGCCGCACCACCACCTCGCGCAGGTCGTCGCCGCGCTCGACGGCGCGCCGCGCGTCGTTGTCCTCCAGGAGGAACGCGAACAGGTCCGCGAGTTCCGCGTCCGCCAGCAGGGGGTCGCCGCCGAACGACACGTCGCCGCCGACGCGGTCCAGCGTGCGCTCGTGGGTTTCGCCGGCCAGCGTCACCTCCGCGCGGCCGGCGTCGGCGTCGCCTTTCAGCGTCGCGCGGTCGCTCCCGAGCGCCGCCATCACGGCCTGCAGGAACGACGTCCGGTTGGTCGCGTTCCGACCCGCCAGCACGTTCACGCCCGATTCGAGGTCGACCGTCGTCTCGTCGATGCCGCCGACGTGTTGCGCTCGCACGCGAGCCGCAGGCTGGTCGGCTCCCCGCTCGTCCATGGAGAGCGCTACGCGGCGGTCGCGTTTAGTTCTTCATCCTACGAGCCGTCGCAGTCACAGCCCCCGCGAGAGAGCAACTCGGTGGCGTCGTACGCCGCGCCGCAGTCCCGGCACAGCACGCGCACGTCCACCAGCACGTCGGCGTCCCCGACCGCGATTCTGTCGGCGTTCGCCGAGCGCTCTACGGCGTCCTCGGCAACCGACGCCACCCGCGACTGGAGACGGCGCAGGCGCTCGACGTCGGTCGCAATCTGGTCGGCGTCGCCGTCCTGTTCGGCGCCGCGGTACTCCCGCAGGTACGTGTGGACCGCCTGGTGGGAGACGAAGTCCGCGAGGAGCGCGTCCACGTCCACGCCGTCCCGCGACAGTTCGAGGCGCTTCTGCGTGCGAACGCCCTCGCTCGCGTCGTCGCCAGCCAGCACCTCGTAGGTCGCCGCCACGTCCGCGTCGACCGGGTTCCGGCCCGCGTCCGCGAGCGCCGCGCGGACGAGCCGGCGGTTGAAGTCGTCGGCGAGTTCCCGGAGGCTCGCGCGCGCCTCGCCGTCGGCCGTCCAGCGGCGTTCGAGGTCGTCGCCCGCGTCCTCCAGTCCGTACTCGACGAGCAGGCGCCCGACCTTGCAGTCCGTCTCGTCGCGGTCCTCGGCGCTCGTCATCGCCTCTGAACTGGCGTGCGCGAGAGAAAAGCGTCGTGGTCGGCGAGACTACTGCCCGGTGGCCGTCGGGCGCGCCCCGTACTCCGCGTCGAGGCGCTCGCCGCCGAACCCGTCGTACAACTCGAACAGGACGTCGACGTCGCCGACGGCGTAGTCGTAGAGGAGGTCGCGGAGTCGCCGGTGGGTCGTCGTGTGTTCGATGCCCGCCGCGACGCCGTCGACGTAGCGCTCCCCGAGCACCCGCCCGACGTCGGCGCCGCGGACGAACCCGTACTCGAACTCCTCGGTGACGTGGCCGTCGGGGAACTTGTAGTCCTCGTACCAGATTTTCTCCTCTTCGACGCCGGCCAACTCACAGACCTTCCACAGCGGGAGTATCGGCTGGCCGTCCCGGAGTTCGTCCCGGTAGTCGGCGAGCGCCGGCTCCGCGAGGTCGACGTGCGTCTCGGCGAGCGCGTCGAGGCGCGCGTGCGTCTCCTCGCGGACGCCGTCATCGACCAGCGCCGCCGCCCAGTTTCCCATGTGTTCGAGGTCGAACGCGCTCCCGTTGTACGTCAGCACTCTGTCCACGCTTCTCCCGTCGCACCACGCGAAGAGGCGGTCGAACAGGTCCGCGGTGTGTTCGTCCGCCCAGTCGCCGTCGCGGAACAGGACGTCGGAGTCGACGTCCGCGTCCGGCGACTCCCGGTAGCCGACCGCGACCGCCAGCCACTCGAAGCACTCCGTCCCATCGCCGTTCGGTCCCGGCTCCCGAAACGGGCTCGCCGTCTCGATGTCCAGCGCGAGCGTCCCCATTCTACCGCGGCCGATACGCAGTCGACCGTCATGAACGTGTCCGCTCGCGGGGAGTTCGGTCGAACGACCGAGAAGGAGTCTGCGGCCGCAGGCGGCGAGCAGCGAGCGCTATCGATTACCCAGTCGGGTGACGCGCGTCAGAAGCCGAGGGCTCCGAGCGCGCTACTCTGGTTGCCCGACACGACCGTCCCCTCGGCGCTCACGCTCCCTCCGGTGAGCGCGTCGAGCGTGTCGGTGACGGTGTACCCCGGCGTCTCGACGCGGATCTCGCTGTCTCCGGTGACGTCCACGAACTTCAGGTGGAGTTCGTACGACCCGTCCTCGCTGATGGTGGTCGCCTCCTTCTGATTCGAGTTCGTGTGGTACGCCCACGCCGTCTCTCCGGCGGCGCTCTGACTCGCTTTACCCGAAATCGTCCACACTTCGGGCTGTTCCGCGGGCTGGTCGCCCGCCATCGGGTACGACCGCTTCTGCCACTCGGTGTACCCCTCGTCGATGGCGTACACCGTCTCGTATCCCTTCTCCTGGAGGGACGCCGCGCGGAGTGTCGAGAGGTGGTGCGGGCACGCGCAGTACGTGACGATGCGCTCGTCTTTCGCCCACTCCAACACCGGGTCGTCGGGGTCCTCCTCGCCGTCGCCCGCCGGGCTGTTCACCGCACCGAGCACGTGGGACTGCTCGTACTCGGTGGCGCTGCGAGTGTCGGCGAAGCGCGCCTCGCCGCGCACGAACCAGTAGTACGCCACGTCGATGGGGACCAGTGACACCTCGATGCCGTTCCGCGTCGTCGTCTCGAACGACGACGGGTCGACGCTGCGCTCTTCGAACGTCGCGTCGAACTCCGGCGGGTAGCCGTCCTTCGGCTTCGGGTCCGCGGGCAGGTCGTCGCCGTTGCGCGGCCCCTCGGCCGCCGACTGGGTCTGCTGGGTGGTCGTCGCGTTCGACTCCGTGGTCGTCGACTGCGTGGTCGACTGCGCTGTCGAGTTCTCCGGACTCTCGGCGTCGCCGCCGGACGAGGAACAGCCGGCGAGCGCCGTCACCGTCCCCGCGCCGACCGCGGCGAGCAGGTGACGACGAGTCGTTCTGTCTGTCATGCACTCGGTCCGTGGAGCGCACGGGCGTTTACTATACGCTGGGTAAGCCGGCCGAATCGCCCGAAACCGCACACAACAGTCGCCGACGCCCCCTCGACCGACACCGGTCGGCGTCTCAGTGCGCTTCCAGCGCGTCCGCGTACCCGCGCTGCCAGCACAGCAGGTCCCGTAGCGCTTGCCGTCCGTCCTCGGTGACCGCGTACTCGTTCGTGCGGCCGTCCCGCTCGCCCTTCGCCACGAGCCCGGCCTCGACGAGCTCGTCGAGATTCGAGTAGAGGACGCCGGGGAGCAGGTCCGTGTCCTGTGACTGCTTGAGTTCCGACTTGATGGTCTGCCCGCTCGCCGGCCCGACGCCCGCGACGACGAACAGGAGGTCTCGCTGGAGCGCGGAACGCTCGTACATCGCCATACCGGCCCGGAGCCACTCCCCACCAATGAATCGCCGAGACCGTTGTGGGACTTAACACAGTTGTAAACGCCCCGCGAGCGCCCGAATCCCGGCTTACCCCCCGCATAGTTAGGGTGGCTCGCGTGGACTGCCGTGGCATGTTCGGAACGAGCGGTATCCGTGGGCCGGTCGGCGACGCGGTGACGACGGACCTCGCGGCCGACGTCGGGCGCGCGCTGGCGTCCGCCGGCTACGAACGCGTCGTCCTCGGGCGCGACCCGCGACCGACCGGCGCGGCGTTCGCCGACGCGCTGTCCGCGGGCGTCCGCGAGTGCGGCGGCGACGTCTACCGCGTCGGCGTCCAGAGCACGCCGACCGTCGCGCGCAGCGTCGCGTGGTTGGACGCCGACGCCGGCGTGACGGTCACCGCGAGCCACAACCCCCCGACCGACAACGGCGTCAAACTCTGGCTCCCCTCGGGGAAGGCGTTCGGGCCGACTGAACGCGAGACCATCGCGGAGCGCGTCGAACACGACGACTTCGCGTTCGCCGCGTGGGATGCGTTCGGGAGCGAGCACGCGCCCGGCTTCGACCCGCGAGCGCGCCACGAGGCCGCGCTCCGCGACGCCGTCTCGCTCGACGGGGCGCCCTCCGTCGTCGTGGACGTGGGGAACGGCGCGGGCGGCGTCACCGCGAGCGCGCTCGACGCCCTCGGTTGCGACGTGACGACGCTGAACGCACAGGAGGACGGCCACTTCCCCGGTCGCCCGAGCGAACCGACGCCCCAGCACTGCGCCGCACTCGGGCGGTTCCTCGCGCGCTCCGACGCCGACTTCGGGGTCGCCCACGACGGCGACGCCGACCGCATGGTCGCGGTCACGGGCGACGGCGAGTTCGTCCCCGGCGACGTGTTGCTCGCGCTGTTCGGACGCGACGCGGTGCCCGCGGGCGGCGCGCTCGCCGCGCCCGTGAACACGAGTCTCGCGGTCGACGACGCGCTCGCCGACCGGGACGCGTCCGTCGCTCGCACCCGAGTCGGGGACGTCCACGTCGCCGACCGCCTCGCCAGCGACGACCTCGCGTTCGGCGGCGAACCGAGCGGCGCGTGGATTTGGCCCGCCGAGACGCTCTGCCCGGACGGCCCGCTCGCCGCCGCGAAACTCGCCGCGCTGGTCGCCGACCGCGGCCCGCTCGCCGACCTCGCGGCCGACGTGCCGCAGTACCCGCTCCGCCGCGAGAGCGTCGCCGTCGAGGACAAGGCCGGCGTGATGGCGGGCGTCCGCGAGCGCGTCGCGGCGCGCTACGACGACGTGGACGACCGCGACGGCGTGCGCGTGGAGACCGACGACGGCTGGTTCCTCGTGCGCGCGAGCGGCACTCAACCGCTCGTCCGCGTGACCGCCGAAGCGCGCGACGAACGGGCCGCGGACGCGCTCCGAGACACCGCCCGCACGTTCGTCGAAGCGGCGCGCGGCGAGTGACGAAACGTCAGGTAGCGGGCTTAACGGACGTATAATAAACCCCGGCGGGCGGCTACCGCCGTGCAATGCAAGTCGTCATTCTGGCCGCGGGCGAGGGAACCCGAATCCGCCCGCTCTCCGCGTCGACGCCGAAACCGCTCCTCCCGGTCGCCGGCCGACCGCTCGCCGCGCACGCCGCGGACGCCGCGGTGGACGCCGGCGCCGACGAACTCGTGTTCGTCGTCGGCTACGAGGCCGACGCGGTCCGAGACCACTTCGGCGAGACGTACCGCGGCACTCCCGTCGAGTACGCCGTGCAGACCGACCGGGACGGCACCGCGGGCGCGGTCCGCGCGGCCCGCGAGCACCTCGACGGCGCGTTCGCCGTGGTGAACGGCGACAACCTCTACGACCGCGAGAGCATCGCGGCGCTGTTCGACGCCGGGCCCTCGGTGGCCGTCCACAACGTCGACGACCCCTCGAACTACGGCGTCGTCTCCACCGACGGCGGGCGCGCCACGGGCATCGTCGAGAAGCCCGCGACGCCGCCGACGGACCTCGCGAACGCCGGCGCGTACGTGTTCCCCGCCGAGGCCCGCGAGTGGCTGGACGTCCCGGAGAGCGCGCGCGGCGAGCGCGAACTGACGGACGTGCTCGCCGAGGCAATCGAGCGCGCCGACGTGACCCCCGTCCCCGTCGACCGGTGGCTGGACGTCGGGCGGCCGTGGGAACTGCTCGCCGCCAACGAGTGGAAACTCGGCGCGCTCGGGCGACACGTCGACGGCGACGTCCACGCGGACGCGACAATCGACGGGAGCGTGGTCGTCGAGGACGGCGCGACCGTCGAGTCCGGCGTCACTATCGAGGGGCCGGCTTACCTCGCCGCCGGCGCGACGGTCGGCCCGAACGCGTACGTCCGCGGCGCGACCTACCTCGGGCCGGACGCACACGTCGGGCACGCCGTCGAGGTGAAAAACAGCGTCCTGCGCGCCGGCGCGACGGTCGGCCACCTCTCGTACGTCGGCGATTCGGTGCTCGGGACGGACGTGAACTTCGGCGCGGGCACCGTCGTCGCGAACCTCCGGCACGACGACGCCGACGTCGAACTCACGGTGAAAGGCGAGCGCACGTCGACCGGCCGACGGAAGTTCGGCGTCGTCGTCGGCGACGGCGCCAAGACCGGTATCGACACCAGCCTCGCGCCGGGCGTGACGCTCTCGCCGGGCGCGCGAACGAACCCCGGCGAGACGGTGACCCGTGACCGGTAACCGTCACAGACGCGGGTGATTCCGTGGGGCGAACGATAACCTCGGGCGTCCTCTCGGTGGCGGGCACGAAAGTCGTCGTGCTCGTCCTCGGGCTCGCGGCGTCCCCGCTGCTCACGCGCCTGCTCGGCGACGGCTACGGCGACTACGCGTTCCTGCTGTCGGCGTTCTCGCTGTTCATGCTGTTCGTGAGTTCCGGCATCACCGAGGGCGTCCGCAAGTACATCGCGGAAGACCGGGCGCGACCCGGCTGGCAGGACGCCGTCGCGGGCTTCTATTTCCGCGTCGCGCTCGCGCTCGCGCTCGCCGGCGCCGCCGTCCTCGCCGCCGTCGCGTACACCGGCCTCGCGGCGCGCTTCCTCGGCCCCGAGTTCACCGCGTACTGTTACGTGCTCGCGGCGCTCGTCGTCGCCGCGCAACTCCGCGCGTACGCCCGCCGGACGCTCATGGGCCTCGGCCTCGAACCGTACTCGGAGTCGCTGAAAGTTCTCCACAAGACGGTGTTCGTCGCGGCGGGCGTCGGTCTCGCGTGGCTCGGCTACGGCGTCGTCGGCGTACTCGCGGGCCACGTCGTCGCCAGCCTCCTCTCCGCGCTGGTCGGCCTCCTCGTGCTCGCGCGCCGCGTCAGCCCCGGCGCCGCCGTCCGCCGCCTCCCGACCGGCGTGTCCGGCCGCGAGTTCCTCGCGTTCAACGGCATGAGCGTCGTGCTCGCGCTCCTCCTCACGTCGCTCTACCAGGTGGATTTGCTGATGTTGCGCCCCATCGCGGGCGCCGAGCAGACGAAGTACTACAAGGTCGCGCTCGTGTTCGCGGAACTCCTCTGGTTCGTTCCCACCTCGCTCCAGACTGTCCTCCTGCACTCCACGTCGAGTCTCTGGTCCTCGGGCGACGGCGAGCGCGCGAGCCGCATCGCCGCCCGCATCACCCGGTACACTGTCCTGTTGACGGCGCTCCTCGCCGTCGGCATCGGCACGCTCGCCGCCGACACCATCCCGATTCTCTACCCCGACGAGTACGCCGCCAGCGTCGCGCCGCTCCTCCTCTTGCTGCCGGGCGCCGTCGGGTTCGCAATCGCGCGCCCGATGCTCGCAGTCGGACAGGGCAAGGGCGACCTCAAGCCCCTCATCGCGGCGACCGGCGTCGCCGCCGTCGTGAACCTCGTCTTGAACGCCGTGCTCGTCCCCCGGTACGGGATGCACGGCGCCGCCGTCGCCACGAGCGTCGGCTACGGGTCGATGGCCGTCCTGCACGTCCTCGCCGCGCGCCGCGTCGGCTTCGACCCGCTCGCCGACCTCCGGCCGCTCCGCCTCGCCGTCGCTGTCGCCCTCGGCGGCGCGGCGACGGTGTGGGTCGCGCGCCTCGTCCCCGGCCCGTGGCCCGCGCTCGCCGTCGTGCCGGTCGCCGGATTCTCGCTGTTCGCGGCCGCGGCGTTCCTCTCGGGCGCCCTCGACACCGACGAGGTCGGCGGGCTCGCCGGTTCGATGCCCGGACTCTCGCAGATTCTCGCGGGCTCCACGGGCGGCGGGCGCTCGTCGCTCGCGTCCGCCGGCGCCGTCGCCCAGAAGACCCTGCTCGCGGTCGGTATCGTGCTGTTCGTCGCGGGCGTCGGCATCGCCGCGTCCGGCGCCGGCGTCGACGACCTCGACGACCCGCCCGAGGACGCGACGACGCCCGGGACCACCGCGCCGCCGACCACGCAGTCCCCGACCACGGAGGCGCCGTCGAACGAGACCACCCAGTCGACCACGCAGACGCCGACCACGACTGACCAACCCCCGCCGACGACCGGCGGCCCGCCATCGACGACCACCGAGAACACGACCACGACACGGAACACGACCACACCGACGACTACGACGCAGACGCCGACCACGACGACGCAGACGCCGCCAACCACACCGACCACGACGACCACGACCGAAACCTCGACGCCGACCACGACGACCCGGAACACGACCACACCGACGACCACGGCAACCACGACCGACACGACGACCCAAACACAGACAACCACGCAGACGACCGAGCCGACGACGACACAGACCACGACGACGGAACCGACCACTACGCAGACCACGACCACGACCGAGAACACCACCACGACGACCACGACCGAGAACACCACGACAACCACGGAGAGTACCACGACGACGACTGAGAACACCACCACGACGACCACGACGACTGAGAACACCACGACAACGACGACTGAAGACACGACAACGACCGAGGACACCACCACGACGACCGAGTCGACGGAGAACACCACGACGAGCGACGGCGGACTCTTCGACCGGGTCGAACTCGGTCGCGCGTCGTAGCGTTACGGGCAGAGAACCGAGTGCGGCGTCCACGACCGGTCCTCGGTCGCCAGTTCGAGCCAGTTTCTCGCGTCGTTCAAGCGGAGTTTCAGGCGCGCCGGCAGGCCGTGTAGCGACCCGTGTCCGGGGAGGAGCACGTCGTCGTAGTCGTGGCGGTCGTACAGTTCGTCGCGGTTCGGGAGCGGGCTCTGGTAGGGTTCGAGGCCGGGCACGGTCTCGTGGAGGAACTTCGAAATCTGGTTCCGACGGTACGTCGAGTGCGGGCGGTCGGGGGGATTGTGCCGGAGGACGTCGGCGTCGAACTGCTTGAGCGCCTCGCAGTACGTCTCGTCGTTCCGGTGTTCCGGCGGCGTGCTGAGATGCCAGTCCACGAGGCCGGCGTCGGCGGCGACGAACGACTCCACGAAGTTGTCCGCGAGGTGGAGGCGGAACGGCATCGTCGGCTGGTTCTGGATGCCGAACAGCGCGGCGCCGTCGTGAATCGAGTCGTAGCGGTCGTCGAGTTTCCCGAGTTCTCGGTCTACCGCGTTGCGCACGAACGCCATCGCGTCGTCCGGGACGCGAGAACACTCGGGGACGGCGTCGACGAACTCGGGGTGGTAGCCGAACTTCGAGGCGACCGTCGCGGCCACGTCGGGGTCGGGTTCGAGGCGCTGTCGCGGGAGGCGGCGACCGAACAACTCGACGGCGTCCAGCGGCAGGAAATAACCCCTTAGGAACGTGTCGAAGAGGAGGCCGTGGTAGATGGAGTCGGCGCCCATCTCGTCAGTGTGGCCGCCGTGGTGGACGTGCAGGGACTCCTTGACGCCGAGCCCGAACTGCGTCGTCTCGGGGTCGGTGATGACGTAGCGCTCGTCGGCGACGAGCGTCTCGTGGCGAGCGCCGTACTGGCTCGCGATGCGTTCGGCGACCCGGACCTCGTCGGCGTCCGGTTCGCCGACGGTGTAACACGTCTCGACGTCGGGGACGCCGGTGAGCGCCGTCCGCGAGTCGTAGCCCGCGCTCAACAGGAGGCCCGACTCGCCGGGGAGGTTCCCGCGGCGGTCGAAGGCGGCGCGCAGGCGGTCGGCGAGCTCCGCGGCGTAGTCGAACTCGCGGTGGTCGTAGACGAACCGGTCGAGCGCGCCGACGCCGCCGGGTTCGAGGTAGCCGTCGAAAGGCACGCGGTCGACGCCGCCGAGGACGGTTCGGTCGCCGAGGACGACGCCGAGCAACACGAACTCGGTGAGCGCGTCGTCGAGGACGGTGCGGTCGTCCTCGGGGAGGGCGCGCGCGACGGCGGCGGGGTCGGTGCCGAACACGCGACCGGCGGGGGTGTCGGCGTAGAAACACTCCCATGTGCGCGCCTGGTCAGTGGCGACGACCGGCGGGTCGCCGTCCACGACGGCGACGTACGAGCCGTTGAGGCCGTCGAACGCGGCGCGGCCGCGGTCGCGGAACGCGCGGGACAGCCACGCGGCGGCGTCGGCGGCGTCGCTGTCGTCGGGCGCGAACGCCTCGCCCCAGACGACGCACGCGGGCCCGTCGTCGGCGTGGACGCTGGTGCGTCCGTGGTAACCGAGCGCGCTGTCGCGGACGCCCGCGGTGACGCCGGTCCCGTCGACCACGCGGTCGAAGAACTCGCTCGCGCGGAGGTCGTCGAAGGCGTCCCGGTCGCCGAACACGCCGAACAGTTCCTTGCGCATGCTACTGGACGGTCACGCTCTTCGCGAGGTTGCGGGGCTTGTCGATGGCGCGGTCGAGCAGTTCCGCGGCGTGGTAGGAGAGCAACTGGAGTTGCACCGCGGCGAGGAGGCTCGCGCACGTCGGGACGGTGTCGGGAATCGGGAGGTGGTCGTCGGCCACGTCCACCGCGGGGTGGCCGTCGGGCGCGACGGCGACGACGGGCGCGCCCCGCGACTGGACTTCCTCGACGTTCGTGAGCGTCTGCTCGTCGCCGTCACCGGTGAAGATGGCGAAGACGGGCGTGTCGGGCGTGACGAGCGCGAGCGGGCCGTGTTTGAGTTCGCCGGCGGCGAACCCCTCGGCGTGCTCGTACGTTATCTCCTTGAACTTCAGCGCGCCCTCCAGGGCGACCGAGTGGGCGGCGCCGCGCCCGATGAAGAAGTACGCGTCGCTGCCGCGGTAGCGGTTCGCGATTGCGCGCGCGGCGTCGCCGGTCGTCACGTCCCGGACGTCCCCGGGGAGCGCGTCGAGGCCGTCGAGAATGCCCGCGTCGCCGGGCGCGTCGGCGCCGACGTCGGCCGCGATGCGCCGCGAGAGCAGGCTGAGCGTGGCGACCTGCGAGGTGAACGTCTTGGTGGCGGCGACGCCGATTTCGGGGCCGGCGCGGATGAACAAGGCGTCGTCGCACTCCCGGGCCGCCGTCGAACCCACGACGTTCGTCACCGCGAGCGTCTGCGCGCCGGCATCGGCGGCCGCCCGGACGGCGCCGAGCGTGTCCGCGGTCTCGCCGCTCTGAGTCACCGCGACGGCGAGCGTGTCGTCGGCCGACTCGGGGAGCGAGAACTCGCTCGCGAGTTCGGCGTGCGCGGGAATACCGGCCTGTCGGAGCAACCGAGCGCCGGCGAGCGAGGCGTGGTACGACGTCCCGCAGGCGACGAGTCGCACCTGCTCGACGTCCGCGAACGCGCCGTCCGGGAGCGACTCGAAGGCCACGCCGCCGTCGCCGGGGTTCACGCGACCGCTGAGCGTGTCGGTCAGCGCGTCCGGCTGAGAGTGAATCTCCTTGAGCATGTAGTGATCGTAGCCGCCCTTCCCGGCGTCCTCCGAGGACCACTCGACGCGCTCCACGTCGCGCTCGACGGGCTCGCCTCGCTGGTCGGTGAGTTCGAGGCCGTCCGGCGCGACGACCGCCACGTCGCCGTCTTCGAGGTACATCACGCGGTCGGTCCAGTCGAGGAACGCGGGCACGTCGCTCCCGAGGAAGTAGGCGTCCTCGCCGACGCCGAGGACGAGCGGCGACCCCTCGCGGGCCGCGAACACGGCGTCGACGCCGTCGACGAGGACTGCGAGCGCGAAACTGCCTTCGAGGTCGCGGAGCGTCGCGCGGAACGCGTCGGCCACCTCGCTCACCGAGTCGGCGTCGCGCCCGTCGAGGTGCTGTTCGAGGAGATGGGGGACGACCTCGGTGTCGGTGTCGCTCGTGAACTCACACCCCGTCGCTTCGAGGCGGTCCCGGAGTTCCGCGTGGTTCTCGATGACGCCGTTGTGGACGACCGCGACCTCGTCGGTCTCGCTCGTGTGCGGGTGAGCGTTCTGGTCCGTCGGCGGGCCGTGAGTGCTCCAGCGCGTGTGGCCGACGCCGACGTTCCCGGTCGGCTGGTCGTGGCGGAGCGTCGCTTCGAGGTCGGAGACGTCGCCGGACTGCTTGCGCACCGCGAGGCCGGTGCCGTTCTGGACGGCGACGCCCGCGGAGTCGTAGCCCCGGTACTCCAGGTTCTCCAACCCCGTCACGAGCGCGTCCACGGCGTCGCCGTACCCGACGCGGCCGATGATGCCACACATCAGCGACACACCCCCGAGTCGACGAGTCGGTGAGAGCGAGCGATGCGTGCAGCGATTGGTGGACTGGAACACGTCATAGTTGTGTCGCGGCGGAGTGCCGCGGATACCAGTCGATGACGCCGTTCCCCCATTGCTATACGTCGAGTAAGCCGCCGGCTTCCGGCGTTGCTCGCTGTTTCACGCCTGCAACAGTCGGGTGTGTCGGCCGGCGCCGCGTTCAGTCGTCTTCGAGGGGCGACTTCGTGCCCGGCGGCTCCTCGCCGGGCAGCGAGATGATGTTCTCCCGGCCGACGTTGATCTTCGTCACCTGTTCGTCGCCCTCCATCTTGGAGAGCAACCGACTCACCTTCGACTTCGACCACCCGGTCTCGTTGACGATGGCCTGCTGGCGGAGGTAGCCGCCCGCGTCGTCGAGCAGGCGCCGGATTCGGTCCTCGTCGGTGAGGAACGCCTCCGGGCTCTGCGCGTCGAAGCCGTCGGTGGACGCGCCCGCCGGCGCGGCAGACGCCATCGCGTCCCGTGGCTCCGTCGTCGCGTCATCGCCGTCGGTCCCCTCGGGAACGGTGACCGCTGGCACGGCCACGTCGCGGTCGAAGTACGTGCGCGTCTCCAGAGACACCTGCGCGCCGGTGACGTACATCCAGGTGCCCGCGGCACCCGCGACGACGAGGAAGAGCGCCGGGAGCGCCGGCGACAGCGGGTCGTTCGGGTCGCTGCCGATGGCCACTTCCGTGCCGTCGCTGAGCAGGTCGCCGTCGGCGTCGGCGTTCGCGCGCAGCGGGTTCGTGCCGAGTTCGACCTCTCGGCCGTCGTTCAGGCCGTCGCCGTCGGTGTCCGGGCTCGAAGGGTCGGTCTCGTACGTCTCGACTTCGGCGCCGTCCCAGAGGCCGTCGTCGTCGCTGTCGGGATTGGTCGGGCTGGTGGCGTACTCGTTGACCTCCTCGCCGTCCAGCAGTCCGTCGTCGTCGCTGTCGGCCGCGTTGGGGTTCGTGTCGTGGTCGTTGACCTCGGCGCCGTCCGTGAGACCGTCGCCGTCGGTGTCCGGGTCGTTCGGGTCGGTGTTCCGCGTGACCTCCTGTGCGTCGGGGAGGCCGTCGCCGTCACTGTCCTTCGACAGCGGGTCGGTGTCGTAACTCCGCACCTCTTCGTCGTCCCAGAGCCCGTCACCGTCCGTGTCCTTCCGGGTGATGTCGGTGCCGAGTTCGGCTTCGCGGGCGTTCGACAGGTCGTCCCCGTCGAGGTTCCCCTCCTTCGTGACGACGTGGATGGTCGTCGACGCGGTGCCGATGTCGCCGCCGTTGAAGCTCTTCGCGAAGCGGACGACGAGTGGCTGTTCGGCCGCCGACTCGTTGGTCGGCGTGTTCGGCCACGATGACACCGTGAGAGTGACGTCCTGCGTCGTGTTCCCGGCGATTCGCGGG
This sequence comes from Halobacterium litoreum, assembly GCF_021233415.1. Classification (NCBI taxonomy): domain Archaea; kingdom Methanobacteriati; phylum Methanobacteriota; class Halobacteria; order Halobacteriales; family Halobacteriaceae; genus Halobacterium; species Halobacterium litoreum. The sequence continues at coordinate 942,634 of NZ_CP089466.1, forward strand.
TTCGTGCAGACGAGTTCGCGTTCGCCCTCGGCCGCCGACGGCAGGTCGACGCAGACCTCGTAGTTCTGCGTCGACGTGTTCTCGGTCTGGACGGTCGCGGTGACGTCCGTCGCTTCGCCTCGCCAGACGTACGTGCCGTCGTCGTGTGGGTTCTCGTAGACCCCCGCGCCGGAGAGCGTGACGTTGCTCACGCTCGCGTTCTGGGCGGCGAGGGTGGTGTCGGCCGACGCGCCGGTGGCGCCGGAACTGGCGACGACCGGCGCGGCGAACGCCGCTGGCGCGCACAGCGAACACACGAGGAGTACGGCGACGATTCTAGCGGTCATTTTGCGTCGTGCGTGCGCACGAGGACATCCTTGTGCGCTTCGTAGTTTTCTCTCATGCTATCGCTATAGGCCTTTTGCTTCAGTAAATTACGAGTAGAAATGAATTGCCTCGGACAGGTCGGACGACTGCCAGAGCGCCGCCTCGCGGAACCGGCCGAACTGCTGGTCCTCAGTCGCTCTCGCCGTCTGCGGCCGCCTGGAGGAGCGCGACAAGTGCGACGGCTGCCAGGACGACGCCGCCCGCCACCGCACCCGGCACGGCCGCCAACACCGACGCGTTCGTCAGCGAGCCGGCCAGCAGCACCGACCCGAGGCCCGCCGTCCCGAGGTAGTACCGCGGCCACGCCGTCTCCGCCTCCTCGAACTCCTCGCCCACCGCGTCCGGCAGGTAGTCGTCGAGTTGGTCCGCGCCGTCGAGTCGCGTGACGACGCCGCGGCTCTGCTGGTAGTCGATGATGCCCTCGTCGGCGAGCTTCGGCAGGTGGTTCTGGTACAGCGGGATGTACACGCGCTGGCGCTGCTTCGAGGACAGCAATTCGACCGTCGTGTCGTGTTCCCACGCGGCGACCTGTTCGGCGAGGTCGCGCATCTTCACCGTGTCCGAATCCGCCAACTGGAGGTAACGGAGCGCGTACCGGCGGCGTTGGTTCTGGAGCAGGTGGAACACGTCGTCCGCGTCCAAGGCGCCGTCCGTCTCTTCTCCGGACTCCACGGGAGCCGTCGGCGCGGTCTGTGGCTGGTCGTCTGTGAGCATCGTGAGCCGGCATTTCCAGGGACACGTATTAAACCCGGAAACCCGTCGTGAGCCGTTGTAACCGTTGCATATCGTTTCGAGTGGATTTGTCGACCGCTAAGCCCCGGCGGACCGGCCGGGAGACCGTTGCAGACCGTTTCGCTTTAAGTCAATCGTGGTAAGTCACCACTACCCGGGCCGCCGACACGCCGTCACCTCGCCGTTCGCGTAGACGGTGTCGGCCGTCGGCGGACAGACCGCGCGCTCCGAGAGATACCGGACGTCCGCGCCGCCCGCCTCGAACGCGACGTACGCGCCGTCCGTCGCGGCGTACTCCCGGTAGACGAACGTCCCGGAGCCGGTGACGGAGCCGTTCGCCACCGTGATGGGCGTCACCGAGTGGGCGTCCGTCCGGTCGAACACCGTCTGGTAGGGGTGGTCGGCGTGGAACTCGGTGCCCGTCGGCTCCACGTCTCCGAGCGTGTCGACGGCCGCGAGTTCGGCGTCCGTGTACGCGTACCGCACTCGCTCGCTCGAAATCACGGGGTTGTCCAGCGTGGCTTCGCTCGACGCCACCATCGCAGCGGGCGTCGCGACGGCGAACACCACGAGCACGACGGCCGCGACGCCAGGCCGGACGTTTCGGGCGACGTGCCCGAGGCCGACGACGCCGAGCAGCGCGAGCGGCGCGTACAGGTAGGCTATCCAGCGTCCCGGCACGAAGTTCCGGATGCCGAACAGCGGCAGGCCGAGCACGAACACGAGCATCACCGCGACCACGCCGACGTAGGTGTACGTCGTCTGGGTCGCCCACTTCCGGTGGAGGGCGACGAGCGACCCGAGCGTCGCCGCGAACAGCAACAACAGGAACCCGACCGTATCGAGGTAGAGTGCGAGTTCCGCGAGCCGTGGCGACCCCGCGCTCGCGGCGGCGCTCCCGCCCCCCGCCGCGGCCGACTCCCCGGACGGCCCCGCGAGGTTCAGGAAGCCCGCGGACTCGACGAGCGTCGACCGCAGGTAGTTGAGGACGGTTTCGAGGAAGGTGTCGCCCTTGTACGGCGTCATCGACCACGCGAACGTGGAGAGCCCGAGGTCGAACGCGAGCAGGCCCGCGAGGTTCACGGGTTCGGTGCCGCCGAACGACAGCGGGTCGCGGTCGGCGTCGTTCCGGAACACGTCGAAGCGCAAGAGGAGTTGGGCGAGCAGGCCGACGCCGAGCACCACCAGCACGATGAACGACGAAATCTGGTGGGTGAGCACGACGCCGAACACGAACACGACGAGCAACAGCACGTCCCGGAAGCCGTGGTCGGTGTGGAGCAGGCGGGTGAGCGTGTACGCGATGGCGAGGAAGAACAGCAGCCCGAGGCTCGTCGGGATGACGTGGATTCCCCAGCGGATGCTGTGGTCGGCGACCGCGTACAGCGCGGCGGCGGCGAGCGCCCAGCGAACGGGCACGAGCAGGCGGCCGGTGGCGTACAGGAAACAGACCGACAGCGGCATCGCGGCGCCGACGGTGAGGTAGATGCCGTCCCGGACGCTCACGCCGAACAGGTCGGTGGCGGTGACCGCGAGCAGGTGGAACAGCGGCGACGCGTAGTACTTGCTCTCGGCGATGGGCGCGAGCGACCCGGCGTCGTGAATCATGCGCGCGTACCGCAGGTGCGACCAGCCGTCGACGCCGATGACGCCGGGCGCGGTGACGAGCGCGGCGTACCGGAGGACGGCGGCGTACGCGACGATTTGCGCGAGCACGAGGCCGGGTTTCAGGTCGCGGTCCGCGGCGAACACGGACTGCGCGAGGAGGCCGGTGCCGACGACGGCGCCGAGCGCGTAGAACGCCAGCGTCCGGTGGCCGGCGAGCACCGCGAGCGCCACCATCGCGGCGAGCCCGGCGAACGTCGCGCCGGGCGCGAGCCGGGTCACCGCGGTCGGGAGCCGCGGGAAGGACCCGGCGTCGTTCCGCCAGCGCACGCTCGCGAGGTAGAGCGCAGCCGCCACGCCGAGCACGACCGGGAGCGTGACGATGTATATCTGGTCGGAGAGCAGGCGGAGCGGCGCGAGCGCGACGGCGAGGAGCAACGCGAGCGCCGCCGCGACCACGTCGAAGCGCGCGTTCGCGACGCGACTGCGGACGGTCACGCGTCTCCTCCGCGGCGTTCGGCGCGCGTCACGCTTCGACCCCTCGGTGTCCGAGTTCGCGCTGGTAGACGGCGCGCAGGCCGTCGGCCATCCGTTCGAGGCCGAGCGCGTCGATTTGCTCGCGGCCGTCGGCACGTTCGCCGGCGGCGAGCGCGCGCTGGAGGCCGTCGACGAGTCGGCGGTCGGTGGCGGCGACCGTCGAGTGCGCGACGCCGTCTAGGACGTCGCCCGCGAACCCGACGTCCGTCGAGACGACCGGGACGTTGCAGGCGGCCGCCTCCTTGACGACCATCGGCCCGCTCTCGCGCTCCGAGGTGACGAGCACGGCGTCGCTCGCGTTCATGTAGACCGGGACGCGGTCGTGGGGGACGCCGGAAATCCAGCGGAGCGTCGCGTCCGTCTCGGCGACGACGCGCTCGGCGCGCGGGAAGTCCTTGACGGCCCGGTCGGGGTCGTACGGGAACAACACGACGCGCTCGTCGGCGTCCCAGCCGAGTTCGGCGCGCGCCTCGTCTCGGGCCATCGGCCGGAAGCGCTCGGTGTCGACGCCGAACGGCACGAGGTCGGTGTCGCTCTCGACGCGCTCGACGACGCTCCGCGAGGGAGCGACGACGGCGTCGGCGGCCGCGATGCCGGCCCGCGTCACCGCGTCGAGGCGCGCCGAGTACCCCATCACTTCCGACCCCCAGATGGTGAGCACGACCGGACGAACCGGCTGGGCGAACGCGAGCGGCCCGAGCAGGCCGTAGTTCGCGTGGACGACGTCGTAGTCCCCGGTGAGCGTCTCGCGGAGGACGCGCCGGTAGAACGTCGCGAACGACGCGAGCGTCCGGCCGTCCGGGGGCGAGGGAACGGTGACGACGGTGCAGTCGACGCCCGCGGCTTCGAGCGCGCGCACCTGTTCGGCGAAGAACGGCGAGTCCGTGGTGGCCAACTGGAGGACCTTCATCCGTCGCCTCCGAGAATCTGGTCGACGACGACGCCGGTCGTGTCGGTGCGCTCGGCGAGCAGGTCGGCGCGGCGCGCGTCCCAGTCGCGGTCCATCGCGCCGTCGAGGACGGCGGTGGCGCGGGCGAGCGCGCGGACCTGCCGGTCGGAGCCGTGACACCGGAACAGGAGGCCGTACCGCTCCGCGAGTTCGTCCGTGAGGCCGGTCTCCAGCGTGTTCACGTAGACGGCGGGCGTGCCGAGCACCGCGCTCTCGGCGGCCATCGTCGCGCCCTCGCCGACGAAGCAGTCGGCGAACGCGAGCAGGTCGTGCATCCGCTCGGGCGGGACGCTGACGCGGCGGTCCGCGACGGCGTCCGGGAGGTCGGCCTCCGCGGTGACGAGCACCGTCGCGCCCGTGGCTTCGAGGCGCTCGACGGCGTCCCGGACGTCGAGGAAGCCGGCGTTCCCGGCGTCGTGGGCGGCCGACCACGCGACCGACCGCAGGACGACGAACTGCTCGTCGGCGTCGACGCCCACCTCGTCGAGGACGGCGGGGTCGGGGTCGAAGCGGTCCGGGTGGAGGTACGCGAGTTCGTGGTAGCCGTCGTACCGCCGGTGGCTGTCGCCGGCGTCGCCGCGGAAGCACGCGGGCGTGCAGACGGTGTCCGCGAACGGGAACGCGAGCGCGTTCGAGAGCGTGGCGTGCTCGGTGTCGGTGAACGCGACGCTCCGCGCGCCAAGCACGCTGGCGACGTGCGAGGTGGAGACGCCGCCGACGCCCGCGAACACGTCCGGGTCGAGGCCCCGGGTCGCGCGCAGCAGCCGCCACTCGTAGCGCAGTTGGTTCGCGTAGACGCTCCCGCCGTCGGCGTCCAACAGCACCGAGTGGGGGACGTCAGCCGCGTCGAGCAGGTCACAGACCACGGACTTGTCGCGCACGAACACGTGGACGTCGTGGCCGCGGGCGTCGAGTTCGCGGTACGCGTGCTTGAAGAAGTGGACGTGAGCCGGGTGCTGGACGGACAGCACGACCGTCTGCGGGTCGTCGGGGCGCGGCGCGTCCGGCGTCGCGGGGGCGCGTGCGTCGCTCATAGTTCGGCGTACTGCACCCCCGTCGATTCGACCGCGCCGCGCTCGAACAACCCCGGCACGTCCACGAGCAGGGCGTCCTCGCCGAGTTCCCGAGCGAAGTCCGACGGCTCGAACTCCGCGAAGGCGTCGTGTCCGGTCGCGAGAACCACGGCGTCGTAGCCGTCCAGCGTCGGGTCGTCGGCGAGCGGCACGTCGAACGCGTCGCGGGCCTCGTCGGGGTCGACGTGCGGGTCGTACCCGACCACGTCGACGCCGTACTCGCGGAGTTCGTTCAGGACGCCGTGAACCTCCGAGGTCCGGATGTCCCCGACGTTCGCCTTGTACGCGAGGCCGAGCACGAGCACGCGGCTCTCCCGGAGCACCTTCCCGCAGCGGTTCAGGCCCTTCAGCGTCACCTCCGCGGTGTGTTTCGGCATGTACTCGTTGACCTCGCGGGCCTGCAGGACGAGTTTCGGCGAGAACCCCTCGTGTTCCGACCGGTGGACGAGGTAGAGGGGGTCGACGGGGATGCAGTGCCCGCCGACGAGGCCGGGCCGGTACTCGTCGTGGAAGTTCCACTTCGACGCGGCGGCGTCGAGGACGTCCTGCGTGCGGAGGCCGAGGTGGTCACAGACCACCGCGAGCTCGTTCGCGAGCGCGATGTTCACGTCGCGCTGGACGTTCTCGATGACTTTCGCGGCCTCCGCGGTCTTGACGTTCGGCGCGCGGTAGGTGCCGGCGTCCACGACGCGCTCGTACAGCGCCGCGAGGTCGTCGCGAACGGCGTCGGTGTCAGCGCTCACGACCCGGGTCACGTCGCGCACGCCGCGTCCGGTCTCGCCCGGCGCGGCGCGCTCCGGCGCGTACCCGACGTGGAACTCCTCGCCGACCGAGAGCCCCGAGGCTTCTTCGAGCGCGGGCACGAGCACCTCCTCGGTCGCGCCCGGGTAGACCGTGGATTCGAGGACGACCGTCGTCCCCGGTGTCATGTGTTCGCCGACCGTCTCGCCCGCGGCCTCGACGTAGTCGAGGTTCGGGTTCTTCCCGTCGTCCACGGGCGTCGGCACCGCGACGACCACGTAGTCGGCGGTCGCGATGCCCGCGGGGTCGGCGGTGAACGCGGCGTCGGTCCCCGCGAGTTCGTCGTCGCTGGCGTGCCCGGTCGGGTCGCGACCCGCGCGCAGGGCGTCGACTTTCGACTCGTCGACGTCGAACCCGAGGACGGAGACGCCCTCCTCGGCGAACGCGAGCGCCAGCGGCAGGCCGACGTAGCCGAGGCCGACGACGCAGACGCGTTCGGTCTCGCTCTCCGCGACCGCGGTGGCGGCGTCACTCATGGAGGCCGACACCCCGGTAGACGACGGCGTCGTCGTCGCGCAGTTCCGTGAGTTCTTGCCGTCCGTCGGCGACCACGACCGGTCGGTCGTCGGGACCGAGCGCGGCCACGTCGAGGTCGTCGAAGTCGTCCTGTTGTGTGACCAGGACGACCGCGTCGAAGGACTCGTCGGCGACCGCGTCGACGGACTCGACGGTCGCGCCCGCGTCCTCGAACGGCGCCGCGTCGGGCGTGAGCGGGTCGGTCGCCGTGACCGTCGCGCCGGCGTCGGCGAGCGTCTCCACGACGCCGAGCGCCGGCGTCGCGCGAATCTCCTCGACGCCCGGCCGGTACGTCAGGCCGAGCACGAGCACGTCGGCGTCCTCGGGGCGCGTGCCGACCGACGCGAGGCCGTCGAGCGCGAGGTTCGCGGTGAACGCCGGCATCGCGTCGTTCACGTCCCGCGCCGTCGAGACGACCGGCGAGTCGCCCTCGACGCGGTTCGTGAGAAAGTGCGGGTAGTACGGGATGCAGTGCCCGCCGACGCCCGCGCCCGGCTCGTGGAGTTCGCAGTACGGCTGCGTGTTCGCGGCCTCGATGGCCTCCGTCACGTCGATAGCGAGGTCGTCGGCGTGGCGCGCGAGCTCGTTCGCGAGCGCGATGTTCACGTCGCGGTAGACGCCCTCGTACACTTTCACGGCCTCCGCGGTGGTCGCGTCGGAGACGGCGACGACCGGCTGGTCGGTGAGTTCGCCGTAGACGAGTTCCGCGACCCGGGTGCTCTCGTCGTCGACGCCGCCGACGACCTTCGGGTGGCCGTCCCGGATGTCGGCGAGCGCGCGCCCGGAGAGCGTGCGCTCCGGGCAGAACGCGAGCCCGAACTCCGTCCGAGACAGGCCGCTCTCGGCTTCGAGCAGCGGGAGCAGGTCGTCCTCGCAGGTGCGGGGCGGGAGCGTCGACTCGAACAGCACGGTGTCGCCGGCGTCGAGGCCGCTCGCCAGGTCGCGGGCGACCGACCGCACGACCGAGAGGTCGGGGTCGGACTCATCGGTGACGAGCGTCGGCACGATGACGACGTGGACGCGCGCCCAGTCGGCGGCCACCGTCGGGTCCGCGACGGCGCGGAGCGCGTCCCGGTCGACGACCTCGGTCACGAGTTCGTCGAGCCCGGGTTCGCCGACGACGTGCGCGTCGCCGGCGTTCACCGCGTCCACCACGTCGGGGTCGACGTCCGCGCCGACGACGTTCCCGGTGACGTCCGCGAACGCCGCTGCGAGCGGGAGGCCCATCTTTCCGAGGCCGTACACGGCGACCGGGACGTCGCCGCCAGTGAGCGCGTCGCGCTGGTCGGCAGTCGTCGCGTCAGCGCCGTAGAGGCCGGGGAGTTCGGTCGTCGCGCTCATTGCGTGTTGGGCGCGTCGAGGTGGTCGGGGAGCGGTTCGTGGGCGGCGGGCGCGCCGACGGCCAGCGTCTCCGGCGGCACGTCTTCGGTGACGAGCGCGCCGGCGGCGACGAACGAGCGTTCGCCCACCGTCACGCCCGGCAGAATCGTCGCGTTCGCGCCGACCGACACGCCGCGTTCGAGCGTCGGGCCTTCGAGGTCGGCGTCCGACCGGAGGGGGTAGGGGTCGTTCGTCAGCGTCGCGTTGGGGCCGAGGAACACGTCGTCTCCGATGGTGGTGTTCGTCGGGACGTAGACGCCGGTCTGCATGCTCACGCGGTCGCCGACGGTCGTGTGGCCGTCCACGACGACGTTCGTGCCGACCACCACGTCGTCGCCGACAGTGGTTCCCTCGCGGACGAGCGCGTTGTGGCCCGTGACGAAGCCGTCTCCGACCGTCACGTCGGCGTAGACGACGGTTCCGGAGCGAACGACGGCGTCGTCGCCGACCTCCGCTGGCGGCGCGTCGGGGTCGTGTTCGCGTCCGACGACGGCGTCGGCTTCGACCCGCGTGTTCGAGCCGAGGCGGCTCGTCACGACCGCCACCCCGCGAGCCGGACGGCGGTCAGTACCAGCGCGATGCCAACGAGTGCGAGCAGCGTCTTGCGTGCGTTCATGGTGTCCCGCGGGCCGGTGGCCCGCTCGTGGACACCTCTTGACGCCACCACCCGTTCACTATAGGTCGGGTAAGAAACGGATTATATCGTCTCTAAGCGCCGTCTACGGCCGTTTCCTCTGACGGCGGTGTGGCGTCCGCGAGGTCGGCCGCCGCCTCTATCTCGCGCACCACGTCGATGGCGCGGAGCGCGTCGTCGGCCGAAACCACGGGCGACGCGCCGGTCGCGGCGGCGTCCACGAACGACCGGAGTTCCCGCGTCAGGGGGTCGGCCTCCGTCACGTCGTCGGGCGCGCCGCCGTCGTCGCGCGTGACCGAGACGGACTGCGCCGCGTAGTCAGCGGTCACGCCACAGCCCTCGGCGTTCACCGCGAGTTCGCGGACGCTGTCGTGGCTGACGCGACTCGCCGACAGCGTGGCGACCAGCCCGGAGTCGAACTCCAGGGTCGCGACCGCGTACTCGCCGTCCGCCGTCGCCGTCGCGTCCACGTTCGCGGGGCGCTCGCCCGCCAACTCCAGCACCACGTCCACGTCGTGAATCATCAGGTCGAACACCACCGAATCCGGGATGACGCGGCCGGCGGGCGGCCCGAGGCGGTCCGCGCGCACGGACACCAACTCGCGGCCCTCGACCGCGTCGAACACCGCGTCGACGACGGGGTTGAATCGCTCGACGTGCCCGACCTGGAGCGTGACGCCGGCGTCGCTCGCGGCGGCCGCGAGTTCCCGGCCGCGCTCGGGGTCCGCGACGAACGGCTTCTCCACGAGCGCGTCCACGCCGGCGTCGATGCACGCGGACGCCACGGCGTCGTGGGCGTGCGTCGGAACCGCCACCGAGACGGCGTCTACCTGCTCCAGCAGGTCGGGGACGGCGTGCGCGTCCGTGCCGAGGTCGGCGGCCACCTCCGTCGCCCGCGCCTCGTCGGCGTCCGCGACGCCGACCAATTCCGCGTCCTCGACCTCCCGGTAGGTGCGGGCGTGGTGTTGGCCCATGCTCCCGACGCCGACGACGCCCACGGACAGCGGCGCCTCAGGCATCGACGACCACCTCCCCGCGGACGGCGTCGGCGATTCGCTCCACGTCACCCGGGTCGAGCGCGGGGTGGACGGGCAGCGAGAGCACGCTGTCGGCGGCGGCGCTCGCGCGCGGCGCGTCGGCGTCCACGCCGGCGTACGCCGGCTGTTCGTGAATCGGCGTCGGGTAGTAGACGCCGTACCCGACGCCCGCGTCTTCGAGGCGCGAGACCACCGCCTCGCGGTCCCTGCAGGCGACCGTGTACTGGTGGTACGAGTGGCGTCGCTCCGGCGGTTCGACCGGCGTCTCGACGGGGGCGTCGGCGAGCGCCTCGGTGAGCGCGGCGGCGTTCTCGCGGCGCGCGGCGACGAACCCGGGGAGACGCTCCAACTGCGCGCGGCCGATGGCGGCCGCCAGGTTCGTCATCCGGAAGTTGTGGCCGACCGAGACGTGCTCGTAGCCGGCGCTGTCGCGGCCGTGGTTGACGAACCGCCGGAGTCCCGCCTCGACGTCCGCGCGGTCCGTGGTGACCATCCCGCCCTCGCCAGTCGTCATGTTCTTCGTCGGGTAGAAGGAGAAACACGCCGCGTCGCCGAGGGAACCGACGCGCTCACCGCGGTACTCCGCGCCGTGGGCCTGCGCGGCGTCCTCCACGAGCGCGATGCCGTAGTCGTCGGCGAGCGCCGCGAGCGCGTCCACGTCCGCGGGCAGGCCGTAGAGGTGGACGGCGAGAATCGCGGCCACGTCGTCCCGGTCGTCGAGGACGCGTTCGACGCTCGCCGGGTCGAGGTTGTACGTCGCGGGGTCGACGTCGGCGAAGACGGGTTCGGCGCCGGCGTGCCGAATCGCGTTCGCGCTCGCGACGAACGAGAACGGCGTCGTCACCACCGTGTCGCCGGGGCCGATATCGAGAGCCTCGAAGGCGGCGTGGAGCGCGGTCGTCCCGTTCGACGTGGCGACGCCGCGCTCGGCGCCACAGAAGTCCGCGAACTCGTCCTCGAACGCGCGCACCTCCTCGCCGTCCGCGAGGTGGCCGGAGTCCAGCACCTCGCGGACGCGCCGCCGCTCGGCGTCTCCGATTTCGGGGGACGCGATAGCGGGGTCGGTCATCGCTCGCCCCCCGGCCCGCGGTCGGGTGCCGGGTCGCGGCTGGCGGTCACTCGGCTGACGGGACGACGGTCGGTCGCTGTGCGGAGAACTCCGTGCATGGTGGTGTGTACTCGGGACGCCCGAGCGTGTGCTGGTGGACGCGTGGCGCGTCCGGGGCATTGCTATAGGCCGGGTAAGCCCGCCGTCGCCCGCGACCGGGCAGCGTTTAGACGGCTGCTATGTCCGGAAGACGACTGTTTCACGCGTGCAACGGTCGCAGCGCCTTTTGCCCGCGACGCCCCATCCGCGAGTGATGGTACGCAACGCCGCCGCGTGGACGGCCGACCTCGTCGCCGTCCTCGCGGCGACCGCACTCGCGCACGTCGCCGTCCTCGAACTCGGCGTCCAGTCCCCGCTCGTCCGCACCGCCCTCCTCGCGCCCGTCGTCCTGCTCGGACCGGGGTACGCGCTCGTCTCGACGCTCTACCCGGAGCGCCGCGAGCCCGGTCCGACCGACAAGCCCGCGGGCTCGCCGGCCGCCGTCTCGAAGCCCTCGACGCGTTCGCTCCCGCCGACCGTCGCCGGCCGCGTCGCGCTCGCCGTCGCCGCGAGTCTCGTACTCGTCGCGTCGTTCGCGCTCGTCGCCGCGTACACCGTCGGCATCGACTCCGCGCTCGTGTTCTCCGCGACCACCGCCGCCACCGCCGGCCTCTCGCTGCTCGCGCTCGCTCGGCGCGCGAACCTCGACGAGCGAGCGCGGTTCACCGTCGCGGAGTTCGACGCCGGCCTCCCGTTCGGCGCACGGAGCGACTCGCTCGGGCGGGAGAGCGGCGGGCGCGGGCGCGTCGCGAACCTCGCGCTCGCCGTCGGCGTGCTCGCGCTCCTCGGCACCACGGCGTTCGCGGCGACCGCCGCGCCCGCCGACGACGACGTGACCGAGTTCTACCTCGCCACGCCCGACGGCGACGGGTCGTTCACGGCCGACGACTACCCCCGAGAGTTCCCGGCTGACGACGGCGAACCGGTCGTCGCGCGCATCGGCAACCACGGCGGCGGGGACGCGACGTACACCGTCGTCGCGACGGTCCAGCGCGTCGACACCGGAGACGGCGGCGTCGAAGTCCTCGAACAGCGCGAACTCGCGCGCGCCGACGCGACGGTCGCGGCCGGCGAGACGGCGAGCGTCGAACACGAACCCGCGCCCGACCTGACCGGCGACGACCTCCGACTCGTCTACTTCCTCTACGAGGGCGACGCGCCCGCGACGCCCTCGGCCGACTCCGCGCACCGCGTCGTCCACTACGGCATCACGGTGGACGGAGGCCGGTAGCGTGTGGCCGTGGGGCCACCTCGCGTTCGGGTACGTCTGCGTCTCCGCGCTCACGCGCGTCTTCGCGGGTCGGCCGCCGTCCGACCGCGAAGCCCTGCTCGTGCTTCTCGCCACCCAACTCCCCGACCTCGTGGACAAGCCACTCGGCTGGGGGTTGGACCTCTACGCGACCGGCTACGGCGCCGCGCACTCGGTGCTCGTCGCCGGCCCCCTCCTGCTCGTCGTGCTCGCGTACGCCGTCCGGAAGCGCTCCGTCGCGGCGCTCGCGTTCGTCGCGGCGTACGCCTCCCACCCCGCGGGCGACGTGCTGAGCGCGCTCCTCGACGACAACCCGGCGGCGCTCTCCCGCGTGCTGTGGCCGGTCGCCGACCTCCCGGCCTACGGCACCGAGAGGGGGTTCGCGGAGCGCGCGCTCCACTACTTCGCGGCGTACGCGACCGAACTCGCTGACCCCACTGCGCTCGCCGCGCTCGCCGCGTACGCCTCCGTGTTCGCGGCGGTCGGCGCGCTCTGGCTCTACGACGGGGCGCCCGGAACCGGGCTGCTCCGAGACGCCGAACGGCGCGCTCGACGGCGCTGACGCGGCTTACCAGACGTATAAGTAAGCGCGTAGGGCGTCGTGAACGCGGTAATGCCAGCATCGGACGCCATCGACTCGCCGGTCGGCGTGGTCGCGCACGCGACCGACCCCGACTTCGACGCGACGGCCGCCGACCTCGCGGCCGTCCTCGACGCCGACCGCGTCGGCCCGAACGTCGCCGTCTCCGGCGTCGCACCGCTCGACGCAGCCACCGCGACCGACCTCGCGTTCTCCACCTACGACGACCCCGAGCCAATCGCGGACTCCGGCGCGGGCGTCGTCGTCGTGCCGACCGACGTGTCGATTCCCGCGGGTCGCGCCGCGCTCCGCTCTCCCGACCCGAAACGGGACTTCGTGCGCGTCCTCCGCGAGTACGTCGGCGACGGCGCGACGCCGGGCGTCCACCCGACGGCGGTCGTCAGCGACGACGCCGAACTCGGCGCCGACTGCGTGGTCGGCCCGAACGCGCACGTCGGCCCGGGCGTCGTCCTCGGTGACCGCGTCGTCGTCGGCGCCGGGTGTGCGCTCGGCGGCCCCGGATTCGGGTTCGTGCGAACGCGAGACGACGAACTCCTGCGCCAGCCTCACGTCGGGACGGTGCGGGTGGGCGACGACGCCGAACTCGGCGCGAACTGCACCGTCGACCGCGCGCCGTTCGGCGAGACGGTCGTCGAGCGCGGCGCGAAACTCAGCGCGCGCGTCCACGTCGCCCACGGCGCTCGCATCGGCGCTGACGCGACCGTGGCGTTCGGCGCGGGCGTCGCCGGCGGTTCGACCGTCGGCGCGCGCACGACCGTCCACCCGCACGTCGCGGTGGCGACGGACGTGACAGTCGGCGACGACGCCGAACTCGGGATGGGCGCGGACGTACTCGACGACGTGCCGAGCGGGGCGCGCGTCGTCGGGTCGCCGGCACGGCGCGTCGACGGGGCCGAGCGATGACTCGCGGCGCGACCGAAGACCCGCGCCGGGAGACCGGCGACGTGGCGTTCACGTTCGACTGGTACGCCGACTTCCTCGACGCGCTCTGCCGGCGCGGACGGCGGTTCAGGTCGTACGACGACGACCTCGAAGCGGGCGACGTGGTGTTGCGCCACGACGTGGACTGGTCGCCGCGGAACGCGCTCACGACGGCGCGCATCGAGGCCGACCGCGGCGTCACCGCGACGTACTTCTTCCTGCTGTCGTCGCCGCTGTACAACGTCTTCCACCGCCGGAACCGGCGCATCGTCGAGGAGATTGCGGCGCTCGGCCACCGCGTCGGCGTCCACTTCAGCACCTACCAGCACTGGGACCGCGAACCGCCGGAGGGCGTGCTCGCCGAGCGCGTCCGAGACGAGCAGCGCGCGCTCGACACCGTGGTCGCCGACCTCGAACCCGCGGTGTCGTTCCACCGGCCGCCGGAGTGGGTGCTGGCCAGGGAGTTCGACGCGTTCACCTCGGCGTACGAGCCGCGGTTCTTCGAGTCGGTGGCGTACCGCGCGGACTCGAACCAGCGCTGGCGCGAGGACCACCCGCTCGCCGGCGGCGTGCCGGAGACGGTACAAGTGCTCACGCACCCGGGGCTGTGGGGGACCGAGGACGCCGACTACGAGACGCGGCTGGCGGCCCACGAGGACGAAGAGCTGGGGCGCACGCGGCAGTTCATGGACGACCAGTTCGTCGACAAGCGGTACAACGCGGCGGAGTTCTGCGAGTTCGAGCGCCGCTACTGAGTCAGCGGGCCTCGTCGGCGGTGACGGCGAGGTCGCGGTTCGCGGTGCGGTCGAGTATCATCGCGAGCACGACGAACAGCGCGCTCGCCGCGAGCACGGCGAACGCGTCGACCGCGCCCTGGACGGCGAACAGGAGCGTGCCGGTGGCGGCGGCGACGCCGACGCCGGTGCCGAGGATGCCGAGGACGTACAGCAGGGGGACGGGGTACGAGCCGTGGTCGAAGTACTTGGCCTTGAGTCGCCACGCGAAGTCCCGAGCGAGCAGCGAGGACACCTTCGGGACGTAGGACCGGAGCGAGATGTGGCTGGTCTCGTCCTCGTAGACGGCGCGCCGCGGCACGTCCGCGATGGTGGCGTCGACGGCGTTCAGGCGGACGAGCAGGTCGTTGCAGTAGCCGTAGTCCTCGTACATCTCCTCGATGTCGACGGCGTTGAGGGCGTCCCGCGAGATGGCCGTCGAGCCGTTCTGGGGGTCCATCACGTCCCAGTAGCCGCTGGCGACCTTCGTGAGAAAGGAGAGCACGAAGTTCCCGAACTGTCGGTGTCGGGGCATCGCGTCCCGGTCGCGGTCACCGAGTCGGTTGCCCTTCGCGTAGTCGGCGTCGCCGGCGGCGACGGGTGCGACGATGCGCTCGACGATGTCGGGTTCGGTCTGTCCGTCGCCCGCGATGACGAGCGTCACGTCGACGCCGTCGGCGAGCGCTCGCTGGTAGCCGGTCTTGATGGCGCCGCCGACGCCGCGGTTCTCCTCGTGGGCGACGGGGACGACCCGCGGGTCGAGCGTGACGCCGGTGGCGGTCTCCGGCGCGTCGGTGAGGTGTTCGTTCGCGGCGGCGGCGTGGTCGCGGATGACGCGGAGCGTGTCGTCGGTGGAGCCGTCGTCGACGACGTACGCGCGGTCCACGAACTCGGGGAGCGTGTCGATGACGCCGCCGATGTGGTCGGCTTCGTTGTACGCCGGGACGACGGCGCCGATGGTCTTGCCGTGGTACATCTCAGTGGGTGTCGGCGCGGCGACGGTCGGGCGTCGCCGTCGGTGGGTGGTGTGTCGTGTCCATCGTGGCTGTCCTACGGGAATCCAACGGCGGCGGAGCCTTCATTATGAGTCTGGTAAGCCGCGGTTCGCGCCCGCCAGAGCGATAGTAGGAAAATGGATACTTCTCGAGGGTTCGTTCGGCGGACATTCCGCCGTGCGACCACAATATTTAGGTGTAACGGCCATTATCCAGTATCTAAGCCACAACATACCGGCTGAATTAAATAAATGAAACGAGAAAATAATTCCGAGAAATTCAATGAATCTGGTACGTCACCGGCTGACTCGGTGACGGGACGCGAACTGAGCCGACGCGACTACCTCGGCACCGCCGTCGGCGCGGCCGCCGGTGTCGCCGGTCTCGCCGCGCTCGGCGACCGCGCGCGCGCCGCCGACGACTGGTACGCCGGCTACGCCGACGACTACGAGACGGTCGTGGACGTCACCGAGGCCGGCGCCGACGACACCGGCGGCGAATCCATCACGGACGTCCTCGAAGCCGAGGCCGGCGACGACACGCTCCTCGTCTTCCCCGCCGGCGAGTACCGCATGGACGAGCAGTTCCGGTTCACCGGCTTCACGAACTTCGGGATGGTCGGCGACGGCGCGACCATCGTCCCCGGCAGCATCGACGCCGTCGACGGCAACGTCGTCACCGCCGGCGAGTTCGACGGCGCCGCGCGCCTCTTCCGCCTCGGCGTCGTCTACGCGCCCGGCGAGGACCTCCTCGTCGAGGGGTTCGACTTCGACTTCACGGCGGCCTCGACCGGCCTCCGCGCCATCGAGGCCTACGTCGCCGACGACATGACCGTTCGCGACATCGACGTGGTCGGCGAACACGACACCGGCACCTTCGGCCCCGCCATGTTCTCGGTCACCGACCCCGACGGCATCGCCACCGTCGAGGGGTTCCGTGCCCCCGACGGCGCCGCGTTCACCGAGGACACCGTCGGCGACATCTCCGTCGGCCCCACGGGCATCCTCGTCCCGCCGAGCCACGAGGGGAAACTCTGGTTCCGCGACTGCGAACTCGGGTCGTTCCCCGACAACGGCCTCTACGCGTCCAGCCCCAACGGCCGCGTCGTCGTGCAGGGCGGCACGTTCCGGAACTCCAACGTCTCCAACATCCGCCTGATGGGAGACTACAGTTACGTCCTCGACGCCACCATCGTCGTCGACGACCTCCTCGACGGACACACCCAGACGGGGATTCGCCTCGACCGCGGCGAACACCTCTGGGTGTACAACACCACCATCGACGCGCCGGTCCCGAACGGCCCCGTCATCCGCGTTCAGGACGACGCCACCTCGGCGCGCATCCAAGAGACCTCGATATCTGTCGGTGACCGCCCGAGCCACGCCATCACGATGTCTCCCGACGCCGGTGTCGTCGACATCTTCGACACGGACATCGAGTTCGACGGCGCCGGGAACGCCGTCCAAATCAACGGCCACAACGACGACAGCGACTCCCCCGTCACGCTCCGCCGCGTCACCGTCACCGGCGACGCGAGCGGCGACCACGGCCGGAACGCCATCCGCGTCATGCGACAGGGCTGCCTGCTCGACGACGTGGTCGTCGAACAGCCCGGCACGCACTACCGGCGCGCCCTCGAACTCCACGGCGACGACACCACGATAGACGGCGGCACCTACCGGTCCACGCATCACCCCATCGTGAACGTCGCGGACGGCACCGCTCTCGACGGCGTGACCGCGCGGTCCTACGACGGCTACCAGGCGCTCAAACTGTACGACGGCTACGCGGACGTCACCGTCACGGACTCCGAACTGTACGAGGGCATCGTCGACCGCGGCGTCCGGAACCTCGACCTCTCGGGGAACAGTTACCCGGACGCCTGAAGCGGGACTTAACAACCGTATAAGCCACTCTCCCGAGATTTACGCCGCAGATAGTGAACTGACTGGTGTGCCTACGGACGCCCGAAATGCCCACGGTCAGCGTCATCGTTCCGACCTACAACCGCGCGGACTCGCTCCCGCGAACCATCGACAGCGTGCTCGCGCAGACCCACGACGACCTCGAACTCGTCGTCGTCGACGACGCCTCGACGGACGACACCCGAGCCGTCGTCGAGCGCTACGACGACGACCGCGTCACGTACCTCGCACACGCCACCAACCGCGGCGGGAGCGCCGCCCGGAACACCGGCATCTGGGAGAGCGACGGCGACTACGTCGCGTTCCTCGACTCCGACGACGAGTGGCACCCGGAGAAACTCGAACGACAGGTGCGCGAACTCGAATCGCGCTCCGACGACTGGGTGGCCGCGTACTGCGGCGTCGAGATGGTGCGCGAGAACGGAGAGAACCCCGTCCTCGGGTGGCTCCGCCGCCAGTTCGGGCGCCTCAGCGAGACGGAGGGCGCCGAGGGCGGCGAGGAACTCGTCGCGGACGTGCTCGCCGACGACCTCCACACGAGCGCCGGGTCGACGCTACTCGTGGAACGACCGGTCGCCGAGCGCGTCGACGGCTTCGACGAGTCCTTCGACCGCTTCCAGGACCCCGAGTTCCTCGTTCGCGTGCTCCGCGAGGGGCGACTGGCGTACGTCGACGACCCGCTCGTCTCCCGGTACGCGTCCGGGAACCCGTCCGCCGACGAACTCCGGGACGCCGACGAGCACTACCTCCGGACGTTCAGCGACACCGTCGAGCGCCTCGAAGCCGGCGGCCGCGACGTCCGCGGCGCGCACGCCTACTTCCTCGCGAAGTGCTACCTCGCCGAGGGCCGCTTCCGGACCGGTGCCCGGTACCTCCGACGCGCCCGCCGACCGCGCCCCCGCCAGTATCCGGGCCTCGCCGCGAGCGTGGTCACAGGCGTCGGGAGCGCGGTCGGCGGCCGGTGACGCGGCCACCTTTATGGTCGCGGCGCCCGCGGTACACACCGACGCGACGCCGCCCGCGCGACGCGTCCCAGTGAGATGACAGACGCCACGAACCCCTCCGCGGAAGTCGGCGCGCTCGTCGGCGACAGACGCCAGCGCATCGTCGCGATGGTCCACGACCGCGGCCGCACCGTCACCGTCGACGAACTCGCGGACGCCGTCGCCGAGTGGGAGGCCGACCGCGGCCTCGACAGCGACTGGGAGGACATCCACCAACACCTCCACGAGGTCGACCTGCCGGCGCTCCACGACGCCGAGTTGCTCGTCTTCGACCCCGAAGAGGGCGTCGTGGACACCCGCCGCACGGTCGCCGACGACTGGCCGACCGCCGACGACGACGAGTCCTCGGGCCGGTTCTGGCCCGCGTACGTCGTCGCGGCCGCGGGCGCCGGCGGCGCGCTCGTCGCCGCCGCGGCCGCGCTGCGTCCCGGCGTCCCGGCGTCGGCGCTCTGGGCCGTCTGGGCCGCGGGCACCGTCTCCGTACTCGTCGCCACGCTCGCCGTCGACCAACTCTGAACGCCGCAGAAAAACGTCACCGGGGTGGATGACAGTCCCCTGACCGACCGCGAGCCGGCGGTTCGGCGCCGCCGTCAGTTCGTGGTGTCCGTGCCGTTGGTGGTGTCGGTGCTGTTCGTGTCGTTGGTGCTATCCGTTGTTTCTGTGTCGTCGCCGGTCGTGTCGTCACCCGTCGTGTCTGTGCCCCCGACGCCCGTGTCGTCGCTCGTCGTCACCGGCTCGCCGCCCGTCGTGAGGTCGCTGTCCGTGCCGTTCTGTGCGTCTCCGCCGCCGCCCGGCCCGGCACAGCCCGCGACCACGAGGAGCAGGCTGACCGCGAGCGCGCCGAGTGCGTAGCGTCGATTCATGCAATCACGCCCTGTGAGGGCATTCGGTTCGTCGGCCCGACGGCGAATAAAGCGGGTCAGCCGTTGCGCCGGATTTCGACGATTTCGGCCGTTCGAACGGTCCACAACGGTTCAGTCCGGGGGTTTCCGAGAGAACGTCACCGGTAGCGCACAGTCAGGAAAGCACTACCGAACGGCAACAATCCAGTCAACCGAGTCGCCGGAACGAAATCACCTCGCGCCGGCCCCCGCTCTCGAAGACGAGCAGTATGGATTCGAACTGCGCGTATAGAATACGGGTAAGCCAAGGGTGGGATTCGAACCCACGTATTCTCGATTACAAATCGAGTGCTTGAACCGCCCAAGCTCCCTTGGCGCAGTCGGGAGTTAGTCGGGGTCCTTTGTGTGCGTGTCGCTTTCGAGCGGTTTCTCCAGTGTGACCCGATGCGGGGCGTAGCCCCGGCGCTCGTAGAGGCGGCGCGCGGCGGCGTTGTCCCAGAGCGCTTCGACGGCGAGCACGTCCGCGCCCTGCTCGCACAGGCGGGCTTCCGCGCGGTCGAGGAGCGCGGAGCCGACGCCGTCGCCGCGGGCGTCGGGTGCGACGTAGACGTTGTCGACGACGCCGCGGTCGGCGTCCGTGTCGTAGAGCCCGGTTTCGACGTGGAACATCACGAAGCCGACCGGGACGCCGGCGTCCTCGGCGACGAGACAGCCGTCCGCGTGGACGTACTGGCGCACGAGGTCGCGGGCCTGCTCGCGGTTCTCCGCGGCGAGCAGGTGGGAGCCGTGGTCGCGCTGTTCGTCGGCGAGCGCCACCCAGAGTTCGGTGACGGCCGCGACGTCGTCGCCCGTCGCGGCCCGCACCGTCATCGGTCGAGGGCCTCCACCGCGGCGAGGGATTCGCCGGTGAGCAGGCGGAGCGCCGCGCCGCCGCCCGTGCTCACGTGGTCGAACCCGGAGAGCCCGAACCGCCGGATGGCGGCCGCCGTGTCGCCGCCGCCGACGATGGTGTACTCGGCGCCGGTCGCGGCGTCGAACACGCCGCGGGTGCCGTCCGCGAACAGGTCGTCCTCGAAGACCCCCGCAGGGCCGTTCAGGACCGCCGTCCCGGTCTCCGCGAGCAGGTCGCCGTAGGCGGCGATGGTGTCGCTGCCCACGTCCATGACGGCCTCGTCGTCCCGCGGCGGGAGCTCCGAGACTGCGAGTTCGACGCGTTCGCCGTCGCGCTCGACGGCCACGTCGACCGGGAGGCGGATGCGGTCGCCGTGCTCGTCGAGGAGGGCGTTCGCGCGCTCGATTTCGCTCTCGTAGCCCCGGTCGTGGATGAACTCGGTGCTCTCCCGACCGACGTCCACGCCGCTCGCCGCGAGGAAGACGTTCGCGACGACGCCCGTGACGAGCACCGTCTCCGCGAGGCCGTGTTCGAGCGCGTGCTCGGCGACCGTGACGGAGTCCGGCACTTTCGCGCCGCCGACGACGTACGTGCGGGGCGTCGGCGTCTCCTCGATGCTCCCGAGCACGTCGAGTTCGGCCTCCATCACGCGGCCCGCGTACGACGGCAGGACCTCGGGGAAGCCGACGAGCGACGGCTGAGAGCGGTGCGCGGCGGCGAACGCGTCGTTCACGTACGCGTCGAGCGCGGGCGCGAGCCGAGAGACGAGGAACGTCTCGGCGGCCCGCGACGGCTCGAACTCCATGTACTCCTCGCTGTAGAAGCGCGTGTTCTCTAAGAGGACCGCCTCGCCCGCGTCGAGGTCCGCGACGGCGTCGCGGGCGTCCGCGGAGAAGGTGGCGTCGCAGTACGCGACCTCGCGGTCGAGGAGTTCTCCGAGGCGGTCTGCGTGCGGTTCGAGGCGCGCGAACTCGTCGCCGCCCGGCCGTCCCTGGTGGGCGAGAATCGCGACGCGAGCGCCGCCGTCGAGCAGTTCGGCCAGCGTGTCCACGTGCGCCCGCAGGCGAGCGTCGTCGGCCAGCGTGCCGTCGTCGGCCAGCGGGCTGTTGATGTCGACCCGTACCCCGACCGCGGTGTCCATCGCGTCGAGGTCGTCGAGGGTCCGTATCGCCATGCAGACGTTTCGACTTCGCCAGCCTGTAAAGGCGTTACTGTCCGGGGCGTGATTCGTTACTGTCCGAGCGGTGATTCTTCGGGTGTGGCGACGAGCCGAGCGGCGTCGAGTCCGTCGGCGCGTCGCGAGAAGTGGCCCGCGGGCGGCGGTTCGCGTCGGGTCAGACCGACCGGCACTCGGTACAGAGCAGGCGGCCGTTGACGTCCACGAGTTCGGTGGCGAGACTGCCACAACTCTCGCAGACGCCCTGTTCGGCGTAGTCGTTGGCCGGCGAGTCGGCGTACTCGTCTGCGGGCGCGTCGGCGAACTCGCCGCTCGGCTCGCTCGACTGGGCGCCGCCGCCGACGGCCTGTGCCTGTGCCGTGCGTTCCAGCGACCGGTCGGCGCGCTCGGTGATTGCGGGCGCGACGTCGCGGGCTTCGACGATGCCGCGGACGTCGTCGTCCTCGTCGACGACGAGGACGCGCGGGTCGCCGGTCCGCCCCATCACGTCGGCGGCCTCAGCGATGGAGGCGCCGAGCGGGAGCGACGCGGGCGTGGACTCCATCACGTCAGAGACGGTGACGGTGTCCGCGGCGCCGTCCTCCAGCAGGAAGTCGAAGACGGTGCCGGCGGTGACGACGCCCACGGGGTCGTTCCCGCGGAGGACGACGGCGCTGGTGGTGTGTTCCGAGCGCATCAGTTCGACTGCGTCGCGGAGCGCGTCGGCCTCGCTGACCCCGACGAACTCGTGTGACATCACGTCCCTGAGGGCCAAGTGAGTCATGTGAACACCTAGCAGTCAAGTGGGCTAAAAGGTATCCCCGAAACGCGTATGCCACGCACTCGCGTACTTCACTGGGGCTCGGTCGGCGCGCAGTCGTGTCGGCTCGTTTGCGTGAGTTCGGGCGCGACCGGCGCCGAAACGCTGGATTCAACACCGCTCGCGCGCGTGCCGTGAAGCAATGACCATCCCGTCGTTCGCCATCGGCATCGCCGGTGGGACAGGCGCCGGCAAGACGACGGTCGCCCGCGAAATCACCGACAACGTCGGTGAAGCCGTGACCCTCGTCCCCCTCGACAACTACTACGAGGACCTCAGTCACATGGACTTCGAGGAGCGCGCGAACGCCAACTACGACCACCCGTCGGCCTTCGAGTGGGAGTTGCTGCGCGAGCACCTCGACGCCCTGCTCTCCGGCCAGACCGTCGAGATGCCCCAGTACGACTTCGAAGAACACCTCCGCAAAGAGGAACGCGTGACGGTGGAGCCGACGGACGTCATCGTACTGGAGGGGATTCTCGCGCTGTACGACGACGCCCTCAACGACATGCTCGACCTCCACATCTACGTCGAGACCGACGCCGACGTCAGGATTCTCCGGCGCATCGAGCGCGACGTCGTCGAACGCGGCCGCGACCTCGAAGGCGTGATGGAGCAGTACCTCTCGACGGTGAAGCCGATGCACGAGCAGTTCATCGAACCGACGAAGAAAGACGCCGACATCATCATCCCGGAGGGCGCGAACTCCGTCGCGGTGAACCTCTTAGAGGAGAAAGTGCAGGCCGAGAGCTCCGAGATGGCGGCGTGGGCCGCGCGCGACGACGACCGCTACGAGACCTGAACGCCGGCGGCGGCGCGGAAACGCGCTACTCGGAGGGGTGGTACTCCCACATGTTCGCGCGCCGCATCGCCTTCCCGGTCGCGCGGTGGAAGGCGATTTTCGTCTCGAACTCGGCGTCCTCGACGTGCTCGAAGATGTCCGACACGGAGACGACCTTCTTGTGGTTCAGGCGCACCGGCCAGTCGCCGAACTCCTCGACGAACTCGTCTTTCGCCAGCGGGAAGTCGTCGTCCTCGTCGACCATCTTCGAGAGGACCGCCATCCCGTAGTTTCGGCCGCCCTCGCTCCCCTTCTCCCCGTCCGGGTCGTGAATCCAGTCGCGCCCCGAGGGGTCTTCCATCTCTGCCATACGTCAGTCGTTCCGCGCTGGCCCCAAAACGGTTTCTCAATCAGCGCGCCAGGAGAAACCGTTTAGTGGCTGGTCGTTGGACGTTCAGTCGTAGTTGCACACCGCCTTCAGGTCGACCGCGACTCGCTGACTGCTCGGTGATTCGTCGTTTCCGGCTCTCGACGATGCCGGCGGTCGCGTGACGCGGTTCGGCCGGCTCGCCGGCTGTGGGCGCCCCGACGACCGACCGCGACGAGCGGTCCGGTGGCTGGGCGTCGCGCTGTCCGGTACTCGGCACGAGCGCTGCGGGCCCGCAGTTCCGACTGTCTCTCGCCTCGAGCAGTCGCCGTCTTTTGCGCCCCGGAGCGCTCGCTGACCCGTTCGTCCACCGACGCGAGCCGCCGAACCACGCACATTGCCACGCGACACGCCGACACGACCGCCGCATCGAACACAGACAGAACTGCTGTATCGAACGCCGCCACGACCGCCGTATCGAACGCCGCTACGACCGCCGAATCGGACGCCAACACGACCTGCGACGCTCACCGGCCCGCCGCCGAACCGCCGGCGCCCGACGCGCCCGAGGTGGTCGCCGTGACGCGCTCGGGCGAGGAGTTGGCGCTGGAGGCGCGGGTCGACGACGCGCCGCCGGAGTACCGCTTCCGGACCGCGGACGGCGTCTGCTCGAAGGACGCTTTCCGGCCCGCCGAACTCCTGCTCGCCGACGCGCTCTGGGAGGATGCGTCGGACCGACTGCTCGTCTTGGAGGGGAACTACGGCGTCGTTCCGACGGTGCTCGCGGGCGCCGCCGGGCGCGTCGCCGTCACCGAGTCGAGCGCCCGCGCTGCGAATCTCTGCGAGCGAAACGCCGCGTCGAACGACGCCGACGTGGACGTTTCGCTCGTCGCCGACCCCGCGTCCGTCGGCGGCGAGTTCGACGCCGTGGCGTACGCGCCGAAACCGTACACGCCCCTCGACGTCGCCGCTCAGCGCATCGCGAACGCCGCGGAACTGCTCGCTCCCGGTGGACGGGTCTACGTCGCCGCCGCGGACGACGCGGGCGCGTCGCGGTACGAATCGTACCTTGGGGAGGTTCTGGGCGACGCGAGCGAGGTTCTGGCCCACGACAGGTGTCGCGTCCTCCGAGCGACGCGCTCCGAAGCGCCGGGTGCCGGGAGTGCCGAAGCACCGACGTACGTCGAAGCGCGAGCGCTCGCGCCGACCGTCGACGGCGTCGACCTCGAACTGGTGTCCGTTCCGGGGCTGTTCGCTGCCTCGGCACTGGACCACGGCACTCGCCTGCTCGCGGAGACGGTGGCCGTCGCCGACGGCGACCGCGTGCTCGACCTCTGCTGTGGGTACGGCGCGCTCGGCGCGTACGCCGCCGCGAGCGCGGACTGCGAAGTGTGGCTGACCGACGACGACCGCGTCGCGACGGCCTGCGCCGAGTGCAGTCTCGACGCGACGGGCGTCGAGGGCACCGTGGTGACTGCCGACGGCGCGAACGGTGTTCGCGGGCGGACGTTCGACACGATTCTCTCGAATCCGCCGACCCACGCCGGTGACGGCGTCCTGCGGGAGTTGTTCGCGGGTGCGCGAGACGTGCTGGCGGCGGACGGCGAACTGTGGGCCGTCCACCACCGCGACCTCGACCTGCGGCGGCACCTCTCGGCGTTCGAGACTATCGAGGAGCGCGAGGCGGGCGAGGAACACGTCGTCTTGCGAGTGTTCTGAGTTGGAGCGGCGCCGACTGGTGGCGTAGCGAGCGCTGCGCGACCGAAATCGAGAGGACGGAAGCGGTGAGGATGGGATTCGAACCCATGAGGCTGACGCCACCGGTTTTCAAGACCGGCGCATTAGGCCGCTCTGCCACCTCACCGCGCGGTCGGACGTAGCAGGGAGGGACGGTTGAAACTGTCGTTGTCCCCCGGTCGGCGAGCGGGTGGAGAGCGACTCGGTGGGGTTCGTTCGCTCCCCCACCCCGGATTTCGAGTGTTTCGGCGAGAGAGAAGGAGTGATTGTTCGGGAGTGCAGAGAATCGTGGACGAACCGGGCGGTGGAACTGGCAGCGAAACGACAGGGGGCGACGAGCAGACCACACTCCCACCCCGATTTGCAAGTGTTTTCGGATTCGGAAGCGGGGTCGTTCGGAGGTGGGGAGACGCTCGGAGATGGGAGGTTCCCAGAGGCGGGAGACGCTCGGAAGTGAGAGATGCCCGGAAGTGGGAGTGGTTAGGGGGTCGAAGGCCGTTCGGCAACGGCCGTCGTTACACGAGCAACACGGGAAACTCAAGAAACTCTCGAACCAGTAGTATTATGTGTCGGGTGGTCGAACTGGTGCAGTAGCGATGAAGACGCCGTTCCGCGACCGCGTCGAGCTGTTCACCAACAAGGACGTCCTGAAAGACCACTACGAGCCCGACGAGATTCTCGAACGGGACGAGGAAATCGACCAGTACGCCAACGCCCTCCAGGACGTGGTCGACGGCTGGGAGCCCGACAACGTCTTCGTCTACGGGAAGACGGGTGTCGGGAAGACAGCCGTGACGCGGTACATGATGGACGCGCTGGAGTACGAGGCCGCCGAACGGGACGGCGTCGACAGCGTCGTGAGCGTGGAAGTGAACTGCCACCACCACCCCTCGTCGTATCAGGCGGCAATCGCGCTCGTCAACGAACTCCGCGACGACACCGACCGCGACCCTCTGACGACGGGGCTCTCGACCTCGGACGTTCTCAACGCGCTGTTCGACGAAATCGAGGCGCGAGAGGGAACCGTCCTCATCGTCCTCGACGAAATCGACAACCTCGGGGACGACGACATGCTCCTCTACCAGTTGCCGCGCGCGAAGACGAACGGCAACATCTCGGACTCGCAGGTCGCGGTGGTCGGCATCTCGAACGACTACACGTTCCGCAACGACCTCTCGCCGAAGGTGCAGGACACGCTCTGCGAGCGTGAAATCAAGTTCCCGCCGTACGACGCAAACGAACTCGTCACGATTCTGGACGACCGCGCCGAGCGCGGCCTGCGCGGGGACGTCCTCGACGCGGGCGTCATCCCGCAGTGCGCGGCGCTCGCCGCCCGCGACCGCGGGAGCGCGCGACAGGCCATCGACCTCTTGCGGGAGTCCGTGAACGTCGCCATCGAGGACGAGCGCGAGACGGTCAGCGAGGGCGATGTGGACGCCGCCGTCGAGCGCGTCGAGCGCGGCCGCATCAAGGACTCCATCAAGGACCTCACGACCCACGGCCAGTACGTCCTGCTCGCGGTGACACAGATGGCCGTCGAGGAGGAGACGCCGGCTCGCGCGAAGGAACTGTACGAGGTCTACGAACAGGTCGCGGCGGAGTACGCCTCCGAACCGCTCAGCCAGCGCAGCGTCCACGACCACCTCAACGACCTCTCGATGCTGGGATTCCTCCGACAGCACGACCGCAACTACGGCCGGGGCGGCGGCCAGTTCTTCGAGTACGAACTCGACGTCGACGCGGAGATGGTCCACGAGGCCATCGCGGACGCGGACGAAGCCGGCGAGTAGGTGTCGGCACACCCACTCACACTGCGGGCTCGCTTCCCGAGGCGAACACTCGAAAACCGGGGCCTCCCCGTGTCTCGCTCAGTCTCTTCCAGTGTGCACACCGACCACCGCTCCCGTTCGCACTATCACTTGCAAACCGGGGTGCCCGCCCGTGTCACTGTCCACGTCCCGGCCAGTTACTGACAGAACACTCGAAAACCGGCGTCCCCCGGCTAGCCTCGAATACCGCCGGCTTCGCGTTCGCGTCTCACTCCCGGACGAGGAACCGGTCGCCGTCCTCGGCTTCGACGCGGAGGCCGCGGTCCTCGACGAACGCGGTGGTGTACGCCGGGACGAGGCGGCCCGCCGCGCGGCGCGCCCGGAGTTCCGACACGAGCGAGACCAAGTCCTCGCCCGTGCGAACCCGGCCGACCGACGCCAGGAAGTCGACGTCGCGTCCGGCGTCGACGGCGCGCGCGTTCACGTTCTCCAGCGCCGGCGCCTCGAACGCGTCCGCGAAGTCTATCGGCTCCCGGAACCCCGCGAAGTAGAGTTGTCCCTCCCGCGCCGGGCCGAGCACCACCGGACTTCGGCGGAGTTTCATCGCGGCGCTGTCGACGTCCTTCCGGAGGAACAGCGGCGCGTCGGGTTCGAGCACCGCCGCGGAGTTCGCGCCCTCCGACTCCAGTAAGTGCGTAATCGTGTTCCCGACGCGCGCCGACTTCGAGGAGCCGACCTGCACCTCGACGCGCGCGTCTTCGGCTTGCTCGTCGTCGAGCACGTCGTCGACGAGCGCGCGAACCGCCGCCTCGGCGTCCGCGCCCTCGGGGACGTGCTCGTCGGGCAGTTGGTCGTCCGACCGGTAGTTCACGAGCAGGTCTCCGCCGCTCTCCGCGGCCGCGAGGAACGCGTCGGCGGCCATGGCCTCGTACAACTCCGTGGCTTCCGACGCCGAGAGCGGCGACGTTTCGGGGAGCGCGGGCAACACGAGTCCGTCCCGCGGCGGGTCCAGCGTGACAGCGACGACGGTCATACTCGGCTGTCGGTGCCCGCGGTGCTTGAACGCCGTGGTCCGGCGACGACCCCGGCTCCGGCACGTGGCGCCGGGACTCACCCGTGAATCTAAGTCACCGCCACCGGAACCCCCACTATGCACACGACGAAACTCCTCGCCGGCCTCGCGCTCGCGTCGATTCTCGGATTCCTCGTCGGCGCCGCCACCGCCCTCCCCGGCGCGGTCGAGACGACCGCCGGCGTCGCCACCGCCGCGCTCGCCGCGCTGGTCGTCGTCGGCGTCGTGTTCGCCGGTATCGGCGGCGCGGGGCAGGCCGGCGACCGCGGCCGCACGCCGTACTGGTGAACGACGGCGGCGCCCACCGAAAATGGTGAACGGCAGCGGCGCCCACCGAAAGAACAGTCGCTCCTACCGCTTCCGTCGTCCCTTCGTTTGCCGGTAGTCGGTGTCCTGCAAGTCGAGGAAGAACTCGACCCACTCGTCGGCGCGCTCGTCGGTCAGATTCTCGGGCGCGACCATCGGCACGAGTTCGAACCCCCTCCCGCGAATCGCCGTCGCGTGGCGCTCGGCCACATTGAGGTCGCCGGCGGGCGTCGTGGTGTACTCCTTCCCGAGTTCGGTGAGCGCGCGCTGGCCGACGGGCACCAGAATCTCGGGGTTTATCATGCGCACGTCGGCGTTCAGGTACGGTTCGCAGGTCACGACCTCGTCGTCGGTCGGCTCCCGGTCGGGGTGGCGACACCGCGTCAGGTACGTCAGGAAGGCATTCTCCAGTTCGGGCTCCTCGCTGTCGGGGAGCGAATAGTTCAGGCCGACACTCCCGAGGACGTGCTGGAAGCGCTCGTCGGCGTCGCCGCCCGTGAACGGGACGCCCGTGCGCTCGGCGCCCGCGCTCGGCGCTTCGCCGACGAACACGAAGTCCGCGCCCACGTCGCCGTAGCCGTGGACGACGCGCTCGCGCTCGTCGCAGAGGCCGGGACAGTTCCGGCAGTCCTCGTCCATCCCGTAGGGGTTTTGCTGGGCGTCCTGTTCGGCGTCCATCTACCCGAGTGTGGGGCCGCGTTCCGGAAAGCCGCTTCGCTCGCACACTCGTCGAATCGCAGGCGAAACTCGGGAGACTGGCGCGCCGGGCCAGGCCCGCGTCACTCGTTTCGCGGACTGCTCGGGTGGTAGTCGGTGTCGTACTCGCCGGGCCGGTCGTCGAGGCGGTCGGGGTTGATGCGGCCGCCGAGCAGCATGAAGTCGAGAATCGTGAGATTCAACATCGCCTCCACGACCGGAACGCCGCGGGGCGGCAACACCGGGTCGTGGCGGCCGATTACCTGTTCGGTCTTCTCCTCACCGGTCTCCCAGTCTACCGTCTCCTGCTCCTTCGGAATCGACGTGGGCGCGTGGAGCGTGACCTCGCCGTAGATGGGTTCGCCCGTCGTGATGCCGCCCTGCAGGCCGCCGTGGTCGTTCTCCTTCGGAACTGGGTCTCCGTCTTCGCCGAACTCCCAATCGTCGTTGCGCTCCTTCCCGGTGTACGTCCGCGCGTCCGTCCCGAGGCCGAACTCGAAGGCGGTGGCCGCGGGCACCGACAGCATCGCCTGTCCGAGTCGGGACGACACGCTGTCGAAGCGCGGCGCGCCGAGTCCGCGCGGGACGCCCTGAATTTCGAAGTAAATCGACCCGCCGATGGAGTCGCCCTCGGCCTGGTACTCCTCGATGCGTTCCTGCATCTCCGCGGCCGTCTCCGGGTGCGCGCAGCGCACGTCGTTGTTCTCGGTGTGTTCGAGCATCTGCTCGAAGGACACCTCGGGCGCCTCCACGTCCCCGATTTGGTTGACGTGGGCTTTCACCTGGACGCCCTCCTGCTCCAGAATCTCCTTC
The DNA here is from genome assembly GCF_021233415.1 of Halobacterium litoreum. Taxonomy (NCBI): domain Archaea; kingdom Methanobacteriati; phylum Methanobacteriota; class Halobacteria; order Halobacteriales; family Halobacteriaceae; genus Halobacterium; species Halobacterium litoreum. The sequence continues at coordinate 972,130 of NZ_CP089466.1, forward strand.
GCGATGGCGCCCGCCGCCACCCAGTTCACTGTCTCGCGGGCCGACGACCGGCCGCCGCCGCCCCAGTTCCGCGTGCCGAACTTCGCGGAGTACGTGAAGTCGCCGTGCGAGGGACGCGGGGCCGTGACGAACGGCTCGTACTTCCCGGACTCGGCGTCCTTGTTCTGGATGGTCATCCCGATGGGCGTCCCCGTCGTGTAGCCGTCCTGAATCCCCGAATTTATCGTCACCTCGTCGGGCTCGCCCCGGGACGTGGTTATCATCGACTGGCCGGGCTTCCGGCGGTCGAGTTCGCGCTGAATCGTCTCCTCGTCGAGTTCGAGGCCCGCCGGACACCCCGACACCACCACGCCCATCCCGGGGCCGTGGCTCTCCCCGTACGTCGTCACCTGGAACAGTCGGCCGAAGCGGTTGCCGTTCATTGTCTGAGGATACGGCGCGAGGGGTTTAGTGCTTGCAGTCGGCGCAAGCGACGCCGGCCGCGACGCGACACCGCCTGTACCGCCCCCGCTCACGAGGCGCCGGTCGCGGCCGCCTCAGTCGTCGGTCGCGAACGCGTCGTCGTAGGGCGCCGTCCGAACGCCACGGAACTCGAAGCGCGCGCCGCCGTCCGCGCTTTCGGTCGCGTCGACGGTCCAGTCGTGGGCGGCGGCGATGTCCGCGACGATGCTCAAGCCGAGCCCGGAGCCGTCCGAGGCCGTCGTCCACCCCGACTCGAAGACGGACTCGCGTTCCTCGGCGGGGATGCCGGGGCCGTCGTCGGCGACGAAAAAGCCGTCGTCGGACACGCCGACGGTCACCGCCACGCTGTCGCCGCCGTGCTCTATCGCATTCCGGAAGAGGTTCTCGAAGAGGTGCGTGGCGCGGTTCTCGTCGGCGTACAGGACGCCGTCGGTCGCCACGGTCAGCGTCGCGTCCGCCGTCGCGACGTTCTCCCAGCACTCGTCGACGACCGCCGCCAGCTCGAGGGGTTCGACCGCGTTCACCTCGGCGCCGCCCCGCACCATCGTCAGCGCGTCCTCGACGATGTCCCGCATCCGGTCGTGGGCGCGCTCGACGTTCTCCAGTCGCTCCCAGTCCTCGCTCTCGCGGGCGAGTTCGAGGTTCCCCTCCGCGACGTTCAGGGGGTTGCGGAGGTCGTGGGACAACACCTCCGAGAGGCGCTCCAGTCGGTCGATTTGGTGGTAGAGGTCGCGCTCGTACCGGCGGCGCTCGGAGACGTCGCGGTACATCGTCACGACGACCGTCTGGTCCTGGAGTTCGGTTCGCTGCGCGCTCACCTCGACGGGTATCCGGCGCCCGGTCGCCGTCTCGACGAGCAGCGGGTCGTCGTCGCCGAACCGCGCCGCGGTCGTCTGCTCCCCGCGCCGGTGACTGTCGAACAGCGACTGATACCGGGCCGCGTCCTCGGACGGGTGGAGCGCGGTCTGTGGCCGGCCCACCAGTTCGTCCTCGGTGGCGTCCACGAGGTCGGTCGCGGCGCGGTTCACTTCCAGAATCTCTCCCGTGTCAGCGTCGGCGACGACCGCCGCGTCCGGCGCCGTCTCCAGCAGCGTCCGGTACTTCCGGCGCAACCGCTCCTGTTCTGCCGTGTCCCGAACCGCCGCGATGACCTCCGGTTCGTCGCCGGTCGCCACCGGACTCAGGCTGATGTCCACGGGGAACGTCGACCCGTCCTTCCGGCGGCCGCGCAGGTCGAGGCCGGCCCCCATCGGGCGCGACGACGGGTTCTCGAAGTACGCGTCGCGGTGCTCGGGGTGGTCGTCGCGGTCGGCGAGCGGCACGAGGCGTTCGACGGGCGCGCCCTCCAACTCGGTTCGGTCGTAGCCGAACAGTTCGGTCGCGCGGTCGTTCGCGCGCCGAATCTCGCCGTCCGACCCGACGACGAGAATCGCGTCGGGCGAACTGTTGAAGAAGGCCGCGAGCCGTGTCGCCTCTGTGTCTCCGTTCATCGCCTGGCGGTCTCTATTGTCCGACTGTACGGTACATACTGGAGATAACTATTCTCCTTTCACCCAACCGCTGGGAACTACCGAAGCGCGGTCAGGCGCGCCGCCCCGAACGGCACGAGCATCTCGTCGGGGTGGAGGCCGCCGTGCATGCCGGCGAGCGCCAGTTCTCCGGCTTCGTCGCCCGTCCAGAGCGCGCCCTCGCGTGGGACGACGAGGAGGTCCCCGCAGTTCCGGTCGAACGCCCCACCCGGCTCGCCGCGGCCCCACAGTCCCTCCGCGAGCGCTTCCGCTCGGGAGAACACGAGCGCGTCGAGGTCGGCGAGACAGTCGCGGGCGGCGGCTTCGTCGGTCACCCGGAGGTGGACGTTCCGCGGGCCGCCGAGCACGAGGGGTGTTCCCGACCGGTCGGTGGGGACGTGTTCGAGGACGCCGGTCGCCTCCAGTTCGGTGCCGCCGTCGACGGGCACCTGCCCGTGGTCGGCGACCAGACAGACGACGGTGTTCTCCGCGGTGGCGTCGTCGAGCGCCCCAAACGCCGTCTCCAGCGCCGCACACACCTCGCGGACGGTCGCGTCGTACTCGGCGCTCTCGGGGCCGTGGTGGTGGCTCGCCGTGTCGATACCGGGATAGTAGGCGTACGTGTACGACGGCGCGTCGGCGGCGCGCAGCGCGTCCCGCACGCCGAGCGCGAACCCCGACGCTCCCGCGTAGTGATGGGTGGTCGCGCCGACGGTGGACGCGTCACCGTACCCCGGTCCGTAGTCGGGTTCGACGACGTGGGAGTCGACGCCCGCGTCGGCGAGGCGCTCGTAGACGGGCGCACCGTCGAAGAGGTCACCCGGCGCGAGCGATAGGTCGCCGCCGTCCTTCGCGGCGTACGGCAGCGTCTCGTAGACGGTGTCAGCGTCCGGGTCGTAGCCGTTCCACCCGAGCATCCCGTGTTCGACCGGCTCGCGGCCGGTGTGCATCGTCGTCACGCACGCCGCCGTCTCCGAGGGGTACGTCGACGTGAGCGGCGTCACCCGTCCCGATTCGACGAACGAGTCGAGGAGCGGCGTCTCGCCCGCGACGCGTTCGAACTGCGCGAACCCCAGCGAGTCGAGGAACAGGACGAGGACGTGGTCGGCGCTCGCGTCCACGCCGTCGAAGGCGTCCGCGGGCAGGCCGTCGCCGAGGTCCGCGCCGACCACCGACGCGGCCGCCGCCGGCACGCCGGCGAAACAGTAGCCGCCGTAGTCGGGGCGAACGTAGCCGTCTGCGAGTTCGTCGCGCCGGAGGGCGTCGGCGCGGGCCGAATCGAGCATATCCGACACGACGCGGGCGACGGGAAAAACGTCCGGGGTGGCGTGCGGGCGTTTGGCACCGCCCCGAGGTCAGTTGTCGCGGTGCGCGTCCCACGCACGTTCGTCCAGTTCCACCCGTTTCACGTCGTAGACGCCCGATTCGGCCCCCACCACGTCGAGTTCGTCGCCGGCCTCCACGACCGCACACCGCCCGGTGAGCGGTGCGCTGTTGAAGTCCTCGCGGCCGGCGGTCTCCTCGAAGCACTCGCCGACGTCGCCGGGACTGCCGTCGCAGACGCCGAGTTCGTACTCGACGGCGTCGAACTCCCCGGTCAGTCGGTCGTGTGTCGCGTCGTCCACGACCACACCTGTCGGGGGTTCCACGGCCGCCGCGACGAGCGCCGGGTCGTAGTAGCCGTGTACGCGCCCGTTGGCCGCGTCGTGGTTCACGCGGAGAACCCGCGTCGCGCGTTCGCCGCTGGCCGCCTGCCAGCGAACGCGGACGGACTTCGCGTGGACGAAGGCCGCGTGTTGCTCGTCGAACGTACTCGCACACCCGGCGCAGGCCGCGACGCCCGTCGTTCCGGCCGCGGCGAGGAACTGTCGTCTGGAGGGCACTACCGCACGGAACCGGGCGACCGACGTAAAAACACCGAAGCGCGGTTACACGTTTACGGCCGCGCCGAGACCGTACAGCGCGTCGAAGAAGTCGGGGAACGACACGTCGACGTGCTCGGCGCCGTCGATGGTCGTCTCGCCGTCCGCAACGAGGCCGGCGACGGCGAGCGCCATCACGAGGCGGTGGTCGCCGCGGCCGTCGACGTGCGCACCCGAGAGGTCGCTCTCGCCGCCGCGCACGACCAGTTCGTCGGGGTGTTCCTCGACGCTCGCGCCCATCGACGCCAACTCCTCGGCCATCGCGCTCACGCGGTCGGTCTCCTTGTACCGGACGTGCTCGGCGTCCGTGATTCGGGTCGTGCCGTCGGCCGCCGCCCCCAGCACCGCGATGGTCGGGAGGAGGTCGGGGGTGTCCGCGACGGACACCTCGACGCCCGCGAGCGCCGAGCGCTCGACGGTGATGCGGCCCTCGCTCTCGCGCCAGTCTATCGTCGCGCCCATGTCCGCCAGAATGTCGACGATGGCGGCGTCGCCCTGCGCGCTCGGGCGGGCGCCCTCCACGACGACTTCGCCGTCGGCCGCGAGCGCGCCCGCCGCGAGCAGGTACGAGGCCGACGAGAAGTCACCCGGCACCGCGTACTCGCCGTCGGTCGGTTCGTAGAACTGGTCGCCGGGGACGCGGTAGCCGTCCCGGCGCTCCTCGGCGTCGACGCCGAACGCGTCCAGTACGTCCAGCGTGATGTCGACGTACGGCGCGGACTTCAGTTCGGTCGTCAGTTCGACCTCGACGCCGCGGTCGGTGACCGCGCCCGCCATCAGCAGCGAGGTGACGAACTGCGAGGAGACGTCGCCCGGAATCGACGTGGTGCCGCCCTCGATGGGGCCGTCGACGACGAGCGGCGCCTGCCCGTTCCCGCGCGTCGAGCGCGCCTGCCCGCCGAGGTCGCCGACCGCCGCCAGCAGTGGTCCGTGGGGTCGCGACCGCAGGGACTCGTCGCCCGTGAGGACGGTCGTGCCGTCCGCGAGCGCCGCGGCGCCCGTCACGAGTCGCATCGTCGTCCCGGAGTTCGCGCAGTCGATGACGTCCGCCGGTACGTCCGGGCGTCCGCCGAACCCCGTCACCTCCCAGTCGCCGTCCTCGCGCTCTTCGTCGCCGCCGAACGCGTCCACCGCTCGCGCCGTCGCCTTCGTGTCCGCGCTCACGAGCGGGTCGCGGACGAGCGCGCCGTCGGCGTACCCCGCCGCGAGCAGCGCGCGGTGCGTGTAACTCTTCGACGGCGGGGCGCGGGCCGTCCCGCTCACCCGCGAGTTCGTGACAGTCGCTTGCATACGTCGACCGACGGCGGCGGCGACAATCAGGATTCCGGAGGCGGTAGCGTTTAGGCGCCGCCCCGACGACTCGGTGGCATGGACCCCGACTTCTCGCGACTGGACGAATTCCTCGACGAGCGCGGCCTCGACGGCTACGCGTTCCACGACGACGACTCGAACTCCGACCTCCTCTACACCACCGGGTTCGGCGCACCCGACCCCTTCTTCGCCGTCTACACGCCCGAGGCGACGGGCATCCTCGCGTCCTCGCTGGAGTACGGGCGCGCGAAACGCGAGAGCCGCGCTGACGCCGTGAAACGCCTCTCGGACTACGACTTCCAGGCGAAGCGCGCCGAGCACGGCCCGGAGGCCGCCCAGCAGTTGGTGCGCGCCGAGTTCCTCGCGGACCTCGGCTGCGAGTCCGTCGCCGTCGGGTCGTCGTTCCCGGTCGGCACCGCCGACGGCCTGCGCGACGAGGGCGTCGCCGTCACCGTCGACGCGGACAACGTCGTGATGGACATCCGCGCGACGAAGACCGACGAGGAAATCGAACACGTGCGCACCGCCCAGCGCGCCAACGAGGCGGCGATGGCGCGCGCCGAGGAACTGATTCGGGGCGCCGAACCGGTCGACGGCGTCCTCCACCACGACGGCGAACCGCTCACCAGCGAGTTCGTCCAACAGGAGATAGAGATAGAACTGCTCCGCCACGGCTGTGCGCTCGACGACACCATCGTCGCGGGCGGCGCGCAGGCCGCCGACCCCCACGACCGCGGGAGCGGCCCGCTCGCGGCCGACGAGATGGTCATCGTCGACATCTTTCCGCGGGACAAGGCGTCGAAGTACCACGCCGACATGACCCGCACCTTCCTCAACGGCGAGGCCTCCGAGACCCAACGCGAGTGGTACGACGTGACCGAGAAAGCCCTCCACGCCGCCCTCGACGTTGTGGAGGCGGGCGTCACCGGCGAGGAAGTCAATCAGGCGGTCGTGGACGTCTACGACGACCACGGCTTCCCCACCATCTTCACCGACCCCGAGACGGAGACGGGGTTCATCCACTCGACGGGCCACGGCGTCGGCCTCGACGTCCACGAGATGCCCTCCATCTCCCACGGCGGCGACGAACTCCGCGCCGGCCACGTCATCACCATCGAACCCGGCCTCTACGACCCGGACGTCGGCGGCGTCCGCATCGAGGACATAATCGTCGTCACCGAGGACGGCTACGAGAACCTCACCGACTACGAGATTTCGCTGGTCTGAGTTACCGGTCGCGGTCGGCGGGCATCGGCCGCTCGCTCGCCAACCGCACCGCGTGGTTCACGAGGTCCTCCATGCGGTCCAGCGACGCGGCCACGTCGTCTATCGGCGCGCCCTCGCAGTCACACGCCTCGTCGAGCGCCGCGACGTCCGCGCGGACCGCGTCGATGGAGTCCGCGAGGTCCGAGGACAACACGTTCGTCAACTCCATCACGGGGTCCTCGCGGGTGGCGTCGGTGTCCGAGACGACCGACCGGAAGTGGACCGACAGGCCGTCCTCCGAGGGGAACGCGCGCACCGCGAACGTCTTGTCCAGGGGCGGATAGTACTCGTGGACGGTCACCGGCTCCTGGGTCGCCATCGCGCGGTGGTACTCGGTGTAGAAGTCGCGCTCGATGGCTTCCGGGAACGCCTCCCAGACGTTCTCGCCGACGACCTCGTCGCTGTCGACCTCCAGTAACTCCTCGGCGGCGGCGTTCAGGTACGTGAACCGCCAGTCCCGGTCGAGCGCGAAGAAGGCGTCCGTCATGCGCTCGTAGACGTTCCGCGCGAGCTCGTTCAGCATCGCTACGTCGCGCTCGGCGCGGTAACTCGACGCGGCGTCGTGACACGTCCGCGCCACCGCGGCGAGCGCGTCCTCGGCGTCGCGCTCGCGGACGTACTCGGTCACGTCCAGCGAGATGGCGTCGGCGGCCACCGAGTCGGCGCCCGCGCGCTCGAACACCACGACCGGCACCGCCGGGTTCGCGTCGCGAACCAACCGCAGGACGGCGAGCGCGTCGCTTCCCGCGCCGTGTTCCGCGAGAACGCAGTCGGCGGGCGCCGCGGACAGCGCGTCGAGCGCGCCCGCGCCGTCGGCCGCCGAGCGCACGTCGACGGACGCGAACTGCGGGAGCGAGCGCTCGAACGACGCTCGACTCCGCGCGCTCGCGGCGACCGAGAGGACGGCCATGCTGTCGCTCATGGCGGCGTTGTCCGTCCTTGTCGGCGTCAACGTTTAGTGGCTTTCGGCCGGTTCGTCCTCGCTGAGGTCTTCGAACACCGCGAGGAAGTCGGACTCGTCGAGGTCCGCGACGAGTTGGTCGAGGCTCTCCCGGCGCGCCTCGATGTCCTCGCAGAGTTCCTGGTAGCGGTCGTCGTCGCGCAACTCCTCGGCGGTCTTGCTGGTCTCGAGTGTCGCGCGTTTCGCCGCCAGCGAGAAGTACGCCTGGACCTCGTCGCTGTACAGCGACCGCGCGAGCAGGCGACTCACCAGTCCCGTCAGTTCCGCTCTGTCGACGGGTTTCACCACGTACGCGTCGATGCCGAGTTCCAGCAGGTCGAAGTCCGGGTCGACCGCGGTCACCATCGCCACCTGACAGTCGTACCCCTCCTCGCGGACGGTTTCGAGCACGTCGTCCCCGGAGCTCTCCGGGAGCCGTCGGTCGAGCAACACCACGTCGACTTCGTCGTCGAGTTCCGCCAGCGCGTCGGCCGCGCTGTACGCGGTCCGCACGTCGTACGTCGCGTCGAGCCAGTCCGCGAACAGGTCGGCGAGTTCGCGCTCGTCCTCGACGACGAGAACCGTCGCCGTCCGTGTCATTCTACGACCACCAAGTCCGGCGGTCGGTTTAGTTCTTTCCCGCGTCCGCGCGGAGGACGACCGTCCCGTCGTCGCGCACGTCGAGGTCGCCGCCCGCGTGCGACACCACCCAGTAGACGAGCCACAGGCCGACGCCAGAGCCGTGTTCGAGTGACGTCTCTTCGACGCCTTCGAGCGCGCGCCGCTCGTGCTCCGGGATGCCCGACCCGTCGGCCGCGACGCGGACCGTCGGCGGTTCGGCGCGAGCGACGATTGACACGCTCGCGGCGTCGCCGTCGGCGTGTTCGGCGGTGCTCTCGAGTAGTTCGCGGACCGCGAGCCTGAGGCGGCGGTCGACGGCGGTCTCGCAGTCTACGGTGACGTCGAAGGCCACGTCCGGGTACTGCTCGCTCGCGTGCTCGGCTTCCTGTGCGACGACGTCGGCGAGCGGGTCCGTCGGCGCGTCCTCGCTGTCGAGCGAGCGCTCCAACTGCCGGGCTTTCTCGCTGACCGAGAGCAGTTCCTCGGCGGCCTCCTCGATGCTCTCGACGTCCTCGTCGTCCCCGAGTCGGTCGGTGAGGCGCCGCGCGCGCCCGAGGACGACGTTCAGCGAGTTCCGGACGTTGTGCCGGAGGACGCGGTTCAGCACGCGCAGGCGCTGGTCGCGTTCCGCCCGCCCGGTCACGTCCCGGCACACCCACACGTAGCCGCCGTCGTCCAGCGCCGTCACGGAGATGTCCTGTGGGTAGGTGTGGCCGTCGATTCGGCGCGCTGTCACGGTGCCATGCCATCGGTCGCGGTCGCCCGCCTCGAACTCCGCGAGGACGGCCGCGAACCGGGTCCGGGTTTCGTCGGGGTACGCCGCCTGCCACTGCTCGCCGACGAGCGCGCCGGGGCCGTCGGCGCCGCGGGCGTCGGCGAACGCGTCGTTCGCGTACGAGACGGTACCGTCGTCGTCGACCACGGCGATGCCGTCCATCGCGGCGTCGAGCGCGCGCCGCAGGCGGACGTGTGAGCGCGCCCGCCACCGGTCGCGCTGGCTGTACGTTCCGGCGATGGCGCCGCCGAGCGCGCCGACCGTGGTGTGCTGGATGAAAATGTGGTCGACCGCCGCCGTCGCGCCGTACGCGTCGACGAGTATCGCCCACAGGTCGAGCGCGAGCACGAGGCCGGCGCCGCCGATGGCCCACGCGAACACGGCGTCGCCGCGGGCACCCCGCGGCCGGCGCGCCCAGAACCAGCCGCCGTACCCGAGCAACGCGACGGCCGGCAGCAGGGTCGCCGCCGCGACGTCCGCCCGCGGGCCGGCGTGCCCGAGGAAGTGCGCGACGGCCGCGCCGAGGAGGAGGACGCCGAGCGCCGGCACTAGCCACGCGCGAGCGCCACCGGCGTCGGCGAGCCTGTCTGCCGCCCGAGACATAGTTCCGGTGTCGCCACGGGGGGACAAAAATCCACGCGTCCGTTCACGGGGTAGCGAACGCCTTTTGCCGGCCGGGGCGCTACCGTCTGTCGATGGACGTACTCGTGGTGGGCGCGGGCGCCGTCGGTCGCTGGTTCGCCGACGTGGCGGACGCGCCCGTGGCGTTCGCGGACGTGGACGCCGACCGGGCACAGCGCGCCGCCGAGGACTACGACGGGCGCGCTCGCGCGGTGGACGTGGACAGCGACGAGTCCTTCGGACTGGTCGCGGTGGCGGTGCCGATGGGGGTCGCGGGCGACGCCATCGAGCGCCACGCGTCGAAGGCCCAGCGCGCCGTCGTGGACTTCACGGGGGAGATGCGGGGGCCGCTGGCGGCGATGGCGAAAGCGGCGCCGGCACGCGAGCGCGTGAGTTTCCACCCGCTGTTCGCGCCGGAGCACGCGCCCGGACGGGTCGCGGTGAGTTCGGGCGCGCCCGGCCCCGGCACCGACCACGTCCGCGAGTGGCTGGAGGCGGCCGGCAACGAACTCGTGGACGTCGAGCCGGGCGAACACGACGACGCGATGGCGACGATTCAGGGGCGCGCGCACGCCGCCGTGCTGGCGTTCGCGCTCGCCGCCGACGACGTGCCCGACGAACTCGCGACGCCGGTGTACGAGGACTTGCGCGCGCTCGCCGACCGCGTGACCGGCGGGAACTCGCGCGTCTACGCCGACATCCAGGACGCGTTCGACGGCGCGGACGACGTGGCCCGAGCGGCGAAGCGACTCGCCGACGAGAACGAGGCGTTCGCGGAGGTGTACGAGGATGCCGGTCGATAGGGACGCGATTCTGGACAGCGCGAAGTACCTCCGGGGCGTGCGCCCGCTGGACCCCGCGGAACTCCGGGAGTACGTCGCCAGCCAGCCGCGGGCGGCGGTCGTCCGCCAGGTGCTCCGCGAGCACGCCGCCGAACTCGGCATCGTGGAGCGCGACGACGGCACGTTCGTGCCCGCGAGCGACGACCCGGTCTACCCGAGTTTCGACGGCGTGGACGCGCTCCCGGAGCGCTACGAGCACGCCGTGGAGGACCTGCTGGTGCGGGAGTGGGGCGCGAACTGGCATCGCGGCGACTCCGGCGACCACCTCCGCGAGACGATTCGGCGGTTCAAGGACGACTACTACCGGCGCAACCCCGTGGCGTACGACCGGGACGTGGCGCTCGGGTACGCGGTCTACCACCTCGCGGGCTACTACGCCGCGATTCAGTACGCGCTCGCGGACCTCGCTCGCGACGGCCGCATCTCGGGCAATCTGCGCGTGCTCGACCTCGGCGCTGGCGTCGGCGGGCCGGCCCTCGGGCTCTTCGACTTCCTGCCCGAGGACGCGCTCGTGGAGTACCACGCCGTCGAACCGAGCGAGGCGGCGGACGTCTTCGACCGCCTGCTGGAGGAGGCGCCCGCGAACGTCCACGCCGAGATTCACCGCGAGACCGCCGAGGACTTCGAACCAGACGGCGAGTACGACCTCGTGATGGCGTGTTCGGTGCTGAGCGAACTCGACGACCCGGTGTCGGTCGTGGACCGCTACCTCGACTCGCTCGCCGATAGTGGCACCTTCCTCGCGCTCGCGCCGGCCGACAAGAACACGAGCACGGCGCTCCGCGAGGTCGAACGCGAGGTCGAGTCTCGGGGCGCGACCGTCTACGGGCCGACGCCGCGTCTCTGGCCGGGCGACCGCCCGACAGACGCCGGGTGGTCGTTCGACGAGCGCCCGGAAATCGAGGCGCCCGCGTTCCAGCGCCGCCTCGCCGAAGTCAGCGAGCGGCCCTCGGAGTTCCTGCACACCGAGGTGCGGTTCTCGTACGCGATGCTCCGCACCGACGGCGAGCGAAGCCACGACGTGGAACTCTCCGGCGACCGCCTGCTCCGCCTCGCCGACGCCGACGACTGGGTGGGCAAGCGCGCCGACGCCGTGTTCGCGAAACTCTCCCGGAACCTCGCGGACGGCGACGCCAACCCCCTGTTCAAGGTCAGCGACGGCAGCGAGACCGAGGACTGTTACGCCGTGCTCGTCCGGCCGACGAGTCTGAACCGCGACCTCGAAACCGCCGACTACGGCGACCTGCTCTCCGTGGAGTCGGCGCTCGTGCTCTGGAACGACGACGAGGGAGCCTACAATCTGGTCGTCGACGAGGAGACGGTCGTCGACCGCGTGTAGCCGGTCCGGGCGCGCGCCGGCAAGGCGAGTACTTTTGCGGGTTCGTCGGTCAGTGAGAACCATGACGCTGGAAGGCCTCGACGAGTTGGACCGGCGAATCATCCACGCGCTCCAGCAGGACGCCAGGGGCGCGTCCTCGCAGACCATCGCGGACGCGGCGGGCGTGTCCGCGAGCACGGTCCGGAACCGGATTCAGCGACTCGAAGAGAGCGGCGTCGTTCGCGGGTATCACGCGGACGTCGACTACGAGCGGGCGGGCTACCAGTTGTACACGCTCGTCGTCTGTACGGCGCCGGTGCCGCGGCGCGAGGAGTTGGCGGCGGCGGCCCTGGAGGTGCCCGGCGTCGTGCGCGTCGAGGAGGTGATGACCGGCGCGGAGAACGTCCACGTGTTCGTCGTCGGGCGGGACAGCGACGACCTCAGTCGCATCGGGCGGGACCTCGACGAACTCGGTCTGGAGGTCGTCGACGAGGACCTCATTCGGAGCGTCCACAGCGGCCCGTTCCACGGCTTCGACGTCGACCGACCGGACGAAAGTTGATTATATTCTCCTTATTCTAGCGAAGGCGCAGAAAATACAGTCACTTTATGCGGTTCCGTCCAGTACGTTCGGGTATCTGGTGGGGCGCCTCGACGACCTCACCGAACCACCATGACGCCGACCAACGCGAACCAGACCGACAGCACCGCGACGCCCACGGACGCCCCGACGCTCGTCGTCGGCGGCGGCCCCGCCGGCCGAGACGCCGCCGCGCGCCTCGCGACCGCCGGCGAAACCGTCACGCACGTCGACCGCGCGCCGCCGACCGACCCGCCACCCGGCTACGACGTCCGCACCGTCGACTCCCTCGACGCGGCCGACGTCCGCGGTCTCCGCCTCGGCGACGCGAACGCCGTGGTCGCGCTCGGCGCCGACGACGCCAGCACACTCCTCGTCGCCCAGCACGCCCGCATCGCCGGCGTCGACCGCGTCCTCGCGCTCGTCACCGACCCCGAGCGGCGCTGCGCGTTCGACGCCCTCGACGTCGAAACAGTCGACGCCGCGTCCGCACTCGGTCGCGCCGTCGCAGACCGGTGGTGACGTAGCCGTGACCGACGCACCCACCAGCGACAGCGCAGGCTCCGAGAACGGAGGCGTCCCGCCGTGAAGGAACTCGAACGCGACCTCGGTCTCGGCGCGGTGTTCGCCATCAGCGTCGGCGCGATGATCGGGAGCGGCATCTTCATCCTCCCCGCGCTCGCCCTGAAGATGGCGGGACCGTCAGTCATCTTCGCGTACCTGCTCGCCGGCCTGCTCGTCGTCCCCGCCGCGCTCTCGAAGTCCGAGATGGCGACCGCGATGCCGGAAGCCGGCGGCACTTACATCTACATCGAACGCGGCATGGGGCCCGTCCTCGGCACCATCGCCGGCATCGGCACGTGGTTCTCGCTGTCGTTCAAGAGCGCGCTCGCGCTCGTCGGCGGCGTCCCCTACCTCGTGTTGCTGTTCGACCTCCCGGTCAAACCCGTCGCGCTCGCGCTCGCGGCGTTCCTCGTCCTCGTCAATCTCGTCGGCGCGAAACAGACCGGGCGACTCCAGACCGTCATCGTCGTCGCGATGCTCGCCGCCCTCGGGTGGTTCGTCGCCGGCAGCGCGCCCCAAGTCCAGCCCGCGAACTACCAGCAGTTCTTCGCCGGCGGCTGGGAGGGACTGCTCGCCGCGACCGGCGTCGTGTTCGTCTCCTACGCGGGCGTCACGAAGGTCGCCAGCGTCGCCGAGGAGGTCGAAGAACCGGGGACGAACATCCCGCTGGGCATCCTCGGGTCGCTCGCGTTCACCACGCTCCTCTACGTCGGCATCGTCGCGGTCATGGTCGGCGTGACGGAAGCCGGCGCCATCGCCGGGTCCGCCACGCCCGTCGCCGTCGCCGCCGAAGCGACACTCGGCGACTGGGGGCGGTACGCCGTCGTCGCCGCGGCGCTCCTCGCGCTCGTCTCCACCGCGAACGCCGGCATCCTCTCCTCGTCGCGGTACCCGTTCGCGATGAGTCGGGACAAACTCGCGCCGCCGACGTTCGCCGACGTCCACGACCGCTTTGGCACCCCGACGACGGCCATCACGCTCACCGGCGCCGTCGTCCTCGTGCTCATCGCCTTCCTCCCCATCCTCGAAATCGCGAAACTCGCGAGCGCGTTCCAGATTCTCGTGTTCGTGCTCGTGAACCTCGCGGTCGTCGCGTTCCGGAACGGCGCCGCCGACTACGACCCCGAGTTCGAGTCGCCGCTCTACCCGTGGGTGCAGGCGTTCGGCGCGCTCTCCGGCGTCGCGCTCCTCACGCAGATGGGCGTCGTGGCTGTCGCCGGCGCCGCGCTCATCACGCTCGGGAGCATCGCGTGGTACTTCCTGTACGCCCGACCGCGAATCCGCCGGGAGGGCGCCGCGACGGACGTGCTCCGCCGCCGCCTCGGGCGCGACGTGCTCTCCGAGACCGAGGACGCCGTCGCCGCCGCCGACGCGCGCTCGCGACCCGACGAAGAAACCGCGGTCCTCGTCGCGCTCACGCGGGACGCCGACGAGGACGAGGAACGCGACCTGCTCGCGCTCGCCGCGGACACCGTCCGACCGGCCGACGGCCACGTCGTCGTCGTGCGGTTCGACGAAGTCCCCGACCAGACCCCACTCGACCACGCAGCGGAGGTTCAGTCCCCCGCCGACGTCCGGTTCGAGGACCAGACCGCGGAACTCGCCGCCGAGTTCGACGTCCCAGTCGAGTACGGCGAAATCGTCAGCCACGACACCAAACACGCCATCGTGAACTACGCCGAACACCGCGGCGTCGATGCCGTCGTCGCCGAACACGAGCGCCTGCGCCTCCGGTCGCGGCTGCTCGGCGACCCCATCGACTGGGTGGTGCGCCACGCCGGCTGTGACGTCCTGCTCGTGGAGAACCGCGGCTACGACGAACCGCAACACGTCGTCCTCGAGAGCGACGGCGGCCCCTACGACCCGTCGACGGTCGCGCTCGCCGACACCATCGCCGGCGAGTCGGACGGCCACGTCACCCTTCAGTTCCCGCTCTCGGGCGACCAGCCCGAGAAGCGCCGCGAGACCATCCGCGCCTACCAGGACGAACTCGCGGGCGTGCTGTCCGCGCCGGTCCGAACGCACGTCCCGCGCGCCGACGGTGGCGACCCCGACGCGGTCGACCCCGACCTCGTCGTCCGCACCGGTACGCTGAGTCGCGTCCGCGGCGGCCGCGACGCCTACACCCCGACCGCCGTCGACTGCACCGAGGTGACGGTCTATCCGAGGGAGAGCCGGCGGCCCGGGCTGGTGCGTCGCGTCGCCGAACGCCTCGTGTTCTGACTGGCTCCCGCGCCCGCTCCGCCCTCGGGCGACGGGGGATTCGTTGCGCTCGCCCGCCGGGAGCGACACGCTTTTTCGCCGTCGCGGTGAGTCCCACTCGATGACAGACGCGCCCGAGATTCTCGTCACCAACGACGACGGTATCGACGCGCCCGGCATCCGCGCGCTCGCGGACGGCCTCGCGGACGTCGGGAACGTCACCGTCGTCGCGCCCGCCGACGACAAGAGCGCGACCGGCCGCGCGATGTCCCGCGAGGTGCGCGTCGAGGACCACGAACTCGGGTACGCAATCGAGGGGACGCCCTCGGACTGCGTGGTCGCCGGCCTCGAAGCGCTCGGCCCCTACCCCGACGTGGTCGTCGCCGGCGTCAACGAGGGCGCGAACCTCGGGATGTACGTGCTCGGGCGCTCGGGCACCGTCAGCGCCGCCGTCGAAGCCGCGTTCTTCGGCGTGCCCGCAATCGCGTCCTCGCTGTTCCTCACCAGCGAGGACTTCGGCGAACCGACCCACCCAGAAGACTACGAGACAGCAGTCGACGCGACCTGCTACCTCGTCGAGCACGCCCTCGACGCCGGCGTCTTCGAGCACGCCGACTACCTGAACGTGAACGCGCCCCACCCCGGCGCCGACGCGTCCGGCGAGATGGTCGTCACGCGCCCCTCTCACGGCTACGACATGGGCGCCGAGCGCAACGGCGAGACGGTGACCCTCCACGACCGCATGTGGGACCTGATGGACGCCGGCGAGATTCCCGACCCCGAGGGCACCGACCGCAGGGCCGTCGTCGACGGCCACGTCTCTGTCTCCCCGCTCACCGCGCCCCACACCACCGAACACCACGACGAACTCGACGCGCTCGCCGCCCGGTTCTGACACACTACCGACAAGCACTTGCCGTCGCTGGCTGAATCCGATGTCGTGTCCCGCCGCCGCGCCCTCCTCCTCGGCGTCCTCGGCGTCCTCCTGCTCGTCGGGGGCGCCACGGTCTCCGGGTCCGGTCACGAGACGGTCTACGAGTACGGCGCCGTCGAAGCCGGCGAACCGAGCGGCCACCTCCAAGTGAACGTCGCCGACTGCGACTGGCGTCCGCTCCAGTCCCGCGACTGTGCGGTCGCGCGCTACCTCGGAAACGGCAACGAGATTCGCCTCGACAACGAGACCGCAATCTCGGAGACCGTGCTCGCAAACGAGTGGCGGTACGACTACGTCGACCTCCGCGACGGCTTCTACCGGCCGACGACGACGTACCGGAACGGCACGCTCGTCCTCGGACTCGAACGCGTCCCTACCGAGCGCGCGATGGCGGCGGCCGCGGTCAACATCACCGAACCGAACGAGGACCTCCACCGCGCAATCGAAGGCGGGACGTTCACGTCCACGGAGGAGGTTCCCGAGTACCGGCGCTACTTCCAACACGACGGCGACTACTACCGGCTCAGGACCGTCGCCACCGAGCGCCGCGACACCGGCTCGCTGTCCTTCCTCCCCGGATACGCGCGGGCGCCAGCGAGACTGCTCGCTGGCGCGGTCGGCGCCGCCCTGCTGTGGCGCGGCGGCGAGGCGAGCGAGCGCGCCGACTCGCGACCCGAACCCGATAAACCGAAGGCGTCGGACGGAGTCACGACCGACCGAGATGACCGTACTCGCCGACCTCCTCGACGGTAACGCCGCGCACGCCGACGCCTTCGACGACCGCTTCGACGACGTACAGGACGCCCAGCATCCGGACGCCGTCACGGTCTGCTGTTCGGACTCCCGCGTCCTCCAGGACGAGATGTGGGGGAACGACGACCCCGGCCACGTGTTCACCGCGAGCAACATCGGGAACCGCGTCCTCCAGCGCGCGGACGGCGACGAAGTGGTCTCCGGAGACGTGCTCTACCCCATCGCGCACACCGGCACCGAGACCGCCGTCGTCGTCGGGCACACCGGCTGTGGCGCCGTCACCGCGACCTACGACGCCCTCACCGGCGACGCGGGCGAGGAACCGCCGGGCATCACCCACTGCATCGACCTGCTCGCGCCCCACCTCGAACCCGGCGTCGAAGCGCTCCCCGAAGACGCGGACCGCGACGGCGCCATCAACCGCCTCGTCGAGTACAACGTCGACCGGCAGGTCGAGTTCCTCCGCGACAGCGACGACGTCCCCGCGGACGTCGACGTCTTCGGCGTCGTCTACGACTTCCAGGACGTCTACGGCGGCAAACGCGGCGAAGTCCACGTAATCAACGCGAACGGCGAACGTGACCCCGAGACGCTCCGCGACGAGCACTCGGACATCGCCGAGCGCGTCCACCGCCTCTGGACGTACTGACGAGTCGCGACGCGGTCAGCGCGACTCCCGCTGCTCAACTTTGTTTAGGTCTCAAACTGTTGTCACACCGTTCGTCGAAATCGTCGCCTTTCTCGAAGTGTAATCAGTCATCGTCGGCGGTGTACGCACCACCACGACGCTTGATTCGGGCAACGACGATGCGTTGTTCGTTCTGGCGGAACGTCACGGCGAGACGGAACTCCCCGACACGCACTTTCTTGCGTGGACTGTTCTGCAGAGGTTCGCCATAGTCGGGTGGGTCACGCCACGGCGAGTCGACGATTTCGTCGAGTTTGTCGAGAATGCGGTCTTGTTCGTGAGGGTCGAGCGCGGCAAGGTCGTCTTGCGCTGTCGGTGTCAGTTCCCACGACCACCCGTCGTTACTCATCGCCGTCGGTTCCGAACTGCTCGCGGGCCTCCTCCGCACTCATCGTTCGCTCCTCACGGATGTCCTCTTCTGCTTGGAGGAGCGCGACGAGCTCGTCGCGGTCGAACGTCGGGAATTCGGTCGCGTCGCGCAGCGTGTACCGGATGAACTCGCTCCGACTGTTGAAGCCGCGCCCCTGCCACGTGTCGTCTATCTCGTCGAGGAACGACTGGGTGACTTTGAAGTTCACCGTGACTATCTCGTCGTCGCCGTTGTTTCCCGTGGCTGCTCCAGACATACTAACGTAATACGCTTGTCTTACCGATAATCGTTTCGGCGAACGATGGTATCTCTGCTGAGAGCCGACTGTAGAGCACGTCTCGATAGAACCGGCTCCGACGACGGCGTTTTCGCCTACCGACTCTCGCGCTGCTCCACTTTGTTCAGTTCGATGAGCAGTCGGAAGATGGCTTTCACGAGGTTCGGTTCGACGTCGAACGCTTCGGCGTTCTCGCCGGCGCGCTCCATCACGGCTTCCTCCTGGGATTCGTCGGTGGTCGCCATCCCGCGGTCGGCTTTCACGTCGGCGATGGTCTCGGCGACGTACGTGCGTCGCGCGATGAGGTCGACGATTTCGCGGTCTATCTCTCTGATTTCGTCGCGCAGTTCCTCGAGGCTCATGTCGTCCGGGCGCCGGTCGTCTGCGTCGTCGTCAGTCGGACCGTCCCGGGGTGTGTCTTCCATTGTTCGTGTACCTCCGTGAGTGCGTCCGCGCCGCCGACCGCGACGTAACTCGGGCCGGTGCCCGAGAGGGACGCGCCGTCGGCGTTCGGGAGCGCGTCCACGATGGGGTCGGCGGGATGGTCGAGCGCCGCGCAGAAGGCGAAGCCGTTTAGCGTCATCGCGGTGCCGTAGTCGCCGCGCTCGGCGAGGGCGGCGACGTGGTCCGCGATGGGGGCGACGCGCTCGCAGCGCGCGACGTCGGCGTCCGCCGAGAACGACTGCTCGGGCGGCGTCCACACGACGGCGTCCCAGTCGACTTCGTCCCGGAAGACGAGTTCGTCCTCGCGGTTGTCGGTGAGCGTGAGGCCGCCGAGCATGCTCGCCGTCGCGTCGTCGAACGCGCCGGTGACGGTGACGCCGACGTCGCGGGCGGCCTGCACGCCGAGTCGCGCCGCGTCCACGCGAGCCACGTCGTCGGCGCGGCCGAGCGCGTCGAGGGTCGCGAGCACGGTGGCGTTGGCCGCCGCGCTCGAACTCTTCAGGCCGGAGGCGAGCGGAATCTCGCTGTCCGTCTCGACGCGCCCGCCCTCGCCATCGCCGTACCGGTCGGTCGTCAGCGCGACACAGCGCTCGACGAGCGCGGTGTCGGCGTCCGGGTGGCCGGCGACGTCGCCGGTCACGTCGCCGCCGCTGGCGCCGAGGGTGACCGACGCCTCCACGTCGAAGTCGAGCGCGAACGCCGAGCCGAGGCCGTTCGCCAGCGCGTTCAACACGGTGCCGGCGGCTGGCGCGACTGCGCGACCGTCCATGTGGAAACCTGCCACGGCCCGTACTTGGGGTTGGCGCTTCGGGCAAACGACCCCCTGGCGCGCCGCGGAACGCAAACGGCGGGCTTTTGCGGGAGCGAGGGGAAGTCGGTCCCATGAGCGCCCGGAACGACATCGCACCGAGCACGCTCGGCGTCGAACTCGCTGAGGAGGGAGTCTACGTCGAGTACACCGACGGGCGCCGCGCGTTCTACAACGGCGTCCCCGAGAAGGTCACCGGCACCGTCCGCACGAACCCCGGGAAGGACGTCCACGTCCTCGTCACCGACCCGACGGAGACGGAGGGCGTGCTCGTCTACGTGAACGACCTGAAGACCCACGACGACATCCTCGAATCGACCGGCGTCGGGCGCGTGCTGCTCGACCCCGGCGAGGAAGAGGAGTTGTTCCCCGGCGTCGAGGTGCGTGCCGACGGCTACGCCGTGGAAGTCGAGGCCGACCCCGAGGAGGCGCGGGGCCGCGTCTTCGTCTTCGAGGAGGACGAACTCGGCGAGTACGCTTACGAACTGTTCGCCGACGACGAGTAGCGCCCGACGGCGGCCGGCGGTCGACGACGAGTCGCGACGGGGAGAACGGCAGACGACGGCCTACTGCAGGTACGAGGGCTCTTCCGCGTCGCAGTTCGACTCGTGTTGGCGAGCGTCGCCCTCGTCGTCGAACATCAGCCCGCACTCCTCGCAGCGGTACCAAACCATGCCGTCCCGCTCTGTCTCCTCGACCATACAGAGTGGTCCGTCGGCTGAACTAAAAACCGTTACCCCAGTTCGGTTGCACGTCCGCGAGCAGCCCGTCGTAGGCCGACGCCGGGCCGTCAGAGAGTTCTTCGCGCGCCCACTCGCCGCGCACCGCGCCGTCCACGAGCACGGTCAGCGTCTCGTAGGCGTCGGCGAACGCGTCGAGATTGTGCGTACACGCGAGCACGCAGTGGTCCTCGGCGTACGCGGTGGCGACGGCGACGAGACGGCGACTCGTCGCGGGGTCTAAGTCCGCGAGCGGTTCGTCCAACACGAGCGCGTCCGGGCGCTTGAGGAGCGCGAGCGCGAGGTCGAGTTTCTTCCGGTAGCCCCCGGAGAGGTCGGTGGCGGTCCGGTCGCGCTCCGGGCCGAGGCGCAGGCGCTCGACGAGGCGTTCGCGCCACGCGTCGTCGGCGCCGACGAGCGAGGCGAACACGTCCAGGTTCTCGTCGACCGTGAGGTCGGGGTAGACGTTCGGCACCTGGAACGCGTACCCGAACGATTCGGGCGTCGAAACGGTTCCCGTGTCGGGCCGCGTGAGCCCCGCGAACACGCGCATCAGCGTCGTCTTCCCGGAGCCGTTCGGGCCGGCCACGCAGTGCAATCCCTCGCCGAACGAGACGCTCACGTCGTCGAGGGCGGTCGTGCCGTCGTACGTCTTCGTGACGCCGTTGGCTTCCAGCATCAGGTTCGCCTCTCGTACAGTTTCACGGACCCGACGAACGCCAGCGCGGCGACGGCGATGGCGCCGACGAGACCGAGGAGCCAGTCGGCGTACAGCGCTATCGGGTCGTCGCGCAGGACGAACCCGCGGGTCGCGATGGCCGCGTAGTGCGTCGGGACGTGGCGGACGAGCCACCGGCGCGCCGGCGAGAAAAAGCCCACCGGGTACGCCACCCCCGAGAACCCGAGCACGAACAGCATCACGACGAGGTTGGCGATGCGCGCCCACGCGCCGAACCCGAGCAGGAACATCACGGTCGCGCCGACGAGACCGAGCAACACGAACAGCAACACCGTCACGAGTAGGGTTCCGGGGCCGAGCACGCGGACGTTCGCGCCCGAAATCACGCTCATCGCGTCGAAGGTCAGCAGCGGGACGACCATCAGCGCGGAGAAGAACGTCAGTTTGCTCGCGACCACGGCGTACAGCGACGACTCGACGCGGAGTCGGTCGAGGACCGCGGCCTCGTTGTCGAACGTGTACGGCAGGTACGCGAGCGCCACCAGCGACACGAGCGTCACGACGAACGTCGGCACGAGGTACGTCGACAGCCGGTACTGTTCCCCGACGACCGCCCGGTTCGCGACCGCGCCCCGCGGGAGCGTGCTGTCGAGGCTGTACGAGACGATGCTCGTCAATGCCTGCGAGGGCTTGTGGTAGGGGACGACGCTCCCCTCGACGTACACCGTGAACTCCGCCGCGCCGAGTGACTCGTCCGTGAGGTTCGGCGGCACCGACACGACGGCGTACACCTGTTCGCGGTTGAGCGCGCGCATCGCCGCCGCCTGCGAGTCGAACGTCTGCGGGTCGCTGAAGATGGTGATGGCGGCGCGCGCGATCGAGAGGTCGCCGGTCGCCACCGCGGCCGTCTGCGGCGCGATGGCGACCGGGGCGTCCGTCGGCAGCACGCTCTGGAAGCCGAACGTCGCGTACGCGAACGCCGCGGGCAACACCACGAGAATGGTTCCGAGCGCGAGCAGTTTGTGTCGTCCCCACGTCAGCTCCTTGCCGAGCAGGGACGAGAGGTCCATCTATGCCGTCGCCGTCATCGAACCGGCCGAGCCCGTGCTACTGGACGCGCTCCCGGACGCCGACGTGCTGTACATCTCCTCGATGTACTCCTCGAGGTTCGAGACGCTGTCGGTGAACGTCACCGACACCGTCGCGCCGCTCTGCTCGACGGAGAGTTTGTCGAGCGCTTCCTGCACTTCCTCGCCGCCCACGCCGGAGTACAACTGGAGGGCGCCGTCGACGAGGTCGTACATGCGGTCACCGTTCGCCTGCGAGTCCGTCACCATGTTCATGTCCATCGACACGTCACTCCCGGACGTGGAGAACGACCCGGAGACGAACTCGACGGAGTTGAACGCGGAGACGTTCATCGGCGACTGGGAGTCCAGTTGGTCGGCGGGAACCTGGTCCTGCGGGACGGCCATCGCGAACTTGACGTAGCCGTCGTCGGTGTTCGAGTAGGCAGTCCGGAGGTCGCCGCCGAGCGCTTCCTCGTTGCCGGCTTCGACGTCGAGGACGCTCTTGACGGCGGCCTCGTCGCCGAGGGCGAACGTGCCGTCACCGAGGGGCGCCATCGCGTTCTGTCCCTGGAAGCCGTACGTGTAGAGGGTGGTATCGGCGTACGTGCTCTCGGAGAGGTCTTCGCCGTTCTCTTCCAGCGTGGCGACGAGTTCGTCCTCGGTGAAGTCGGTCGTCACTATCATGCCGGCCTGCTCGGCGTTCGTGGCGGTCTGCTCGCCGGGCGCGCCGAAGAACGTCACGTCCTCGAACTTGCTCGGGGAGAGGTCGGAGGTGGACTCGGCCTCGTTCAGCATCTCCTCGACGCTGGTCGGGCCGTCGTAGTACTCGGACTGTTCGGCCTGCGTCTCCAGTGCGGTGTTCATCAGCGCGCGGAGGTTGTCGTCGGACACCATGCCGTCGACGTCCGCGTACCCGACGAACTCCGCGCTCGCGGGGACGCTGTCGAGTTGGGCGCTCCCGCTGCCCGACCCGCCACCGCCGGCGTTCAGGACGCCGCCGGTGCAGCCGGCAGTCGCCACCATCGCGACGACCGCGACCGCGAGCAGGGCTCGTCTACTTCGCAAGCGAGGACTGTGTGCCATGAACCCCTATTTGTAACTTGGGTTTGAATAGTTTTGGACCTGTTTCTTCGCGTGTGAGTCTCACGCACCCGAATCCCCGTCGTGTCTCACACACTGCGAGGGGTCGAACGGCAGTCCGATGGCGTCGAACGCCGCCCGCCACCGGCCGACGTCGCCGTCCGCGACGACGCAGGGCGCGTAGCCTGCCGTGACCGCGACGTGGAGCGCTGGCGTCGCCGACGCCGGTGCGCGTACCCGAACGCTGTCGTAGCCGGCGTCGAGCAGGCGTCGCGTCGCGGCCGCCGCGAGCGCGCGTCCGACGCCCCGCTCTCGGTGCGCCGAATCGACGGCGAGCGCGGCGACCCGACCGCCGAACGGAAAGCGGGGGTCCTCGCCGTCCGGGTCGTGGAGCGCGGCGCAGGTGCCGACGATGCGGTTCGTCGCGCGTTCGACGGCGACGAACCACCCGTTCGGGAGCGCGCGGTTCCGGTAGTCGGCGACCGTCCCCTCGCCGACGAGCGACGCGACGGCGTCCTCGTCGTCCCCCGCGATATCGGTCGTGCGCAGCGCGTAGCCCTCGGGCATCGCCACCGTCGGCGGGCGCAGGCCGCGGGGCCACATCGCGACGAGCGAATCGTCCATACGCCGGATTGGCGGCGCGGGGTCGAAGCGGTTGCGGTCGACTACCAGAACGCCTTGGTGCGGGCGTACTCGCGTTCGCGTTCGAGGATGTCCCGGTAGAAGTCCGCCTCGTCCTCGCGGTGGCGGTTGATGACGCGAGCGGCGTTCTGGGGTCCGACGCCGCGCGCCGACAGCGCGACGACGGCGCGCTTCCCGTGGCTCTGGACGATGCTCGCGTTCCGGAACGCGCGCTCGGTCTGCTTCTCCTGTTCCTCGTCCTTGTCGTCGGCGCGCACCGCTTTCACCACGTCGTCGGCCCACGGCGACAGGGCGGCGATTCGGGTCGACCCGCAGCGCGGGCACTCCGGCTGGTCTGAGACGCGCCGGACTTTCGTCTCGTGTTCCCAGTCCCGGCAGTGGACGCAGAACAGGTTCACGCGGTCCTCGCGAATGCGGTCGCCGACGGCCTGCACGACGCTCGCGTCGGCGTTCTCGGGCGTCAGGAGTTCCTGCCCCGACGACCGGCCGCCCGAGCCAACGGCGGTGCGCTCGCCGACGATTTCGACTTCGAGGTCGCCCGATTGGATGGCTTCGAGGACGGCGCTCGCGCGCGCTACGTCCAGGTCGGTGTGGAACACCTCGCGAATCGCTTCGTCGTAGACAGGCGTGTCTTCGAGCGCGCCGAGCAGGCGGGAGAGGCCGACGCCGTCTCGGCCCTTCCAGCGCTTGAGCGCGCCGAACTTCGCGGCGACCTGCGCGAGCGTGAACTTCAGCGTCTCGGACTGCTTGAGGCTGAGTTCGAGCAGGGGTTCGACGTGGTCTGGGTCCGTCTCCCGGAGCAGGTCGACCACGTCGTTCGCGCTGACGCGCGCCGGCACCTCCAACTCGATGCGGTACGGGCCCACGTCCAGCCCCACCGAGGAGCCGGTACGCTGGCCGAGGAGCGCGGACAGCAGGCGCCCGAGCGTCTCGTTGGCCTCGTGGCCGAGACACGCGTTCACGACGATGGTCTGGGCGGCCTGCTCGACGACGATGCGGTCGTCGCTCGGCACGGGCGCGCCGGCGTCGACGTGCCGGTCGACCTGTTCGAGGGCCTCGCCCGCGGTGTAGTCGTCGGTCGGATACCGCGTCGTGAACTCCCGAGCGACCCCCTCCCTCGTCCCGCCGTCGGCGAACTGGTCGCTCGCGACGTCGCGCATCTCGCCGACCTCTTGGGCCACGTCGTAGGGGACGGGAATCTCCTGGCCGGTCCACGACGGCACCTCGCCCGCCGGGTCCTCGATTGGCGAGACGTTGACCTCCTGTTCCTCCTCGTCGATGTTCGTGATGCGCCACATCTCGCCGCGCTGGACGAACGTCGCGCCCGGTTCCACGAAGTTCACGACGAAGCGCTCGTCGAGCGTGCCGACCTGCCGGCCCGCCGCCATGTCGTACACGTCGTAGGTCTCCTCGTCGGGAATCATCGAGAGGTTCGCGTAGTAGTACTGCCACGTCCCGCCCGATTTGGAGATGGTGTCGGCGTCCTCGTCGACGTAGACGACGCGGTTCCCGTGGAGTTCCATCGCCACCTCCCGGAACGCCGTCTCGTCGAGGTCCGCGAACGGATAGGCTCGGGTGACGATGTCGTACGCGCGCCGCGCCGACACGTCGCCGAAGTCCATCGCCAGCCCCACGATTTGGTTCGCCACCGTGTCGAGGCTCCCGTGGTGAATCTGGGTGGTCTCCACCTCGCCGGCCTTCGCCCGGCGCGCGATGGCGAGCGCCTCGAACGCGTCGTCGGGATTTCCCGTGATGACCGTGCCCTCGCTCACCTCGTCTCTGCGGTGGCCGGCGCGCCCGACGCGCTGGAGGAGGCGCGCGACTTCGCGGGGCGACGAGTACTGCACGACGTGGTCGATGCGCCCCACGTCGATGCCGAGTTCCATCGAGGACGTACAGAGCAGCCCGTCCAGTTCGCCGGCCTTGAACTGGTCTTCGACCTCGATTCGCGCGTCTTTCGAGAGACTGCCGTGGTGGACGCCGATGTTCGCGCCCAGTTCCTTGAACCGCGACCCGAGCGCTTCGGCCGTCTGCCGGGTGTTCACGAAAATCAGCACCGAGTCGTGGTCGTCCACGATTTCCCGGATGGCGCGCACGTGACTCGCCATCTCCGGGCTCGTCATCAGTTCGTTGCCGACGCGCTCGTCCTGTCGTGTCACCTCGGGCTGGCGCACCGAGAACTCGACTTTCGACGCCACGTCCACTTCCACGATTTCACACCCGCGGTCGCCGGTGAGGAACTTCCCGACTTCCTCGGGGTCGCCGACCGTCGCCGACAGCCCGATGCGCTGGAAGTTTCCCGCCAACTCCACGAGTCGCTCCAGTCCTATCGACAACTGCGCGCCGCGTTTCGCGCCCGCGAGTTCGTGTACCTCGTCCACGACGACGTGGCGCACGTCTTCGAGCCCCTCCCGGAGTTTCTCCCCGGAGAGCATCGCCTGCAGGGTCTCCGGCGTCGTCACCAGCACGTCGGGCGGGTCGTTGGCCTGCTTCTGGCGCTGATAGTCCGTCGTGTCGCCGTGGCGCACGTCCACGTCCACGCCCAGCGTCTCCCCCCACCAGTCGAGTCGCTCGCGCATGTCGCGGTTCAGCGCCCGGAGCGGCGTCACGTACAGCGCCGCGAACCCCTCCGGCGCTCCCTCCTCGACGATACTGTTCAACACGGGGAGCATCGCCGTCTCGGTCTTCCCGGTGCCCGTCGGCGCGACGACGAGGCCGTTTTGCCCGTCAGCGAGCGCCGGAATCGCGCGCCGCTGTGGCTCCGTCGGCGTCGAGAAGCCGCGCTCCGAGAGCGCCGCGCGCACGTCGCTTCCGAGATGCGAGAACGCGTCCATCCCCCGCGACTCGCTCATACTCGCTCGATTTGGGGCGCGACCAGAATAAGGACGTTGCCCGTCGCGGAACCGACCGCTTCAGACGCGGTCGTACCGCCCGAGTCGCGTGCCGTCCAGCAGGAACAGGTCGGCGCGCGACCACCCGTCGGGGAGGAACGGCGCGAGGAATTCCTGCCCGTCGACGTTCACCCACGTCCCGCCGGAGAGGTCGTTGAACGCCGGGAAGACAGCGAGGTCGCCGCGCGCGTCCACGGGTTCGCCGTAGTGTTCCTCGAAGGGAGTCGGGTTCAGGGGGCCGCGGAGCCACGCGCGCTCGACGCGCGTGCCGCCCACGTCGTCCTCCAGTCGCACTGCGGGATGCTCGTGCCCGACGCAGACCGTCTCGGCTTCGAGGACGTCCCTGCTCGGCCACGTGTGGCCGTGCGCGAACCCCACGTCGCCGATTCGCGTTCCCTCGGGCGGCGTCACGTCCACGTCGAACTCGCCGGCGATGCCGCCGTCGTGGTTCCCGACGACGAGCGTCACCGGCACGTCGAGTGCGTCCAAGAGGTCCGCAATCTCCTCGCGCTCTCGGCCTTCGGGCGTCCCGATGGCGTGCCCGAGGTCGCCGAGGAACACCACGCGGTCGACGCGGTTCTCCTCGGCGAGGCGACAGAGGCGCTCGCGGCGCTGGGTCGCGCGACTCCGCACCTCGACGCCCTCGCGGCGGAGCGAGCGCTCGATGCCCGCGTGGTAGTCCGCGACCACCAGCGCCCGGTCGTCCGTACTGCTCCCGACGTGCGCGACTGCCGCGGGCGCGCCGGGGACCGGTTCGACGAGCGCCATCAGATGGCTTTCAGGTGGTCGTCGCCGGACTCGTAACAGCGTCCGCCCATCAGCGCCGCCTGAATCGCGTCCTCGATTTCGCCCTCGTCGGCGTCAAGGTCGTCGGCTGCCGTCGTCACGACCTCGTCGCGGGGCGCGCCGTCGCCGTCGTCCAGTTGCTCCATCAGGTCGACGACGTAGTCCTCGAGGTCGAGGTCCGGTGGCGGTGACTCGTCGTCCTCGGCCTCGGAGTCGGGTTCGTCGTATTCGGACTCGGTGAAGTCGTCGAGGTCGTCCTCGTCGTCGCCGTCGTCGAAGTCACCGAGGTCGTCGCCGTCCGCGGCCACCTCCTCCTCCGCGGGTTCGGCGTCGCCGTCCGACGCCTCTGCCTCGGCCTCGGCGCCGTCCTCGGGGTCGGGCGCGTCGATGTCGGCCTCGCCGGCGTCCGGAATCTCGTCGCCCGACGAGAACCCGACGTCGAAGTTCTCCTCGACCTCCTGGCGTTCCTCCTCGGAGAGTTCGTACATCTCGCCGTCGTCCGCGGCGTCGGCCTGCTCCGCGGGCGCCGCGTCGTCCTCGGTCTCGTCCGGTTCGCTGTCCGCTTCGCCGTCGTCGTCGGACTCGCCGTCCGCGTCGGGCGCCGCTTCCGCCGCCACTTCGTCCGGCGACGGCGTCTCCGCCGACGGCTCTGGCGAGACGTCTGCCGGTTCGCTCTCCTCGGATTCCGGTTCGGCTTCGGATTCAGTCTCGTCCGATTCGCCCGCCTCGTCGGCGACCTCGGCCTCGGACGCCGACCCGGACTCGTCCGAATCTGCGTCCGCCGTCGTCTCGGTGGCTTCGCCCGCTTCGGCGTCCGCTTCCGCGTCCGACTCGGTCCCGACAGCGTCCGCGTCGGCGTCGAGGTCGGCTGCGAACGACAGGGGTTCGTCGCCGCCCTCGCCGGGTGCGAGGTCGAGTTCGCCTGCAGCGTCCACGTCGCCCGCGACGACGCGCGCGGCGTCGAGCGCGAGGTCACGGACCGCGGCGAGGTACGCCGGCGTCGTGCCGTAGTGGTCGAGCGCGAGCGGGATGCCCGCCGCGAGGCCGTGTTCGACGCCCGCCGAATCGAGCACGTCGCGGAGGCTGTCGCCGCGCTCCACGCGCTCGTGGGCGACCGCCATCGTCGCGACGCGGTCGACCGTCTGCTCGGCCGTCGAGACCACCCAGCGGTCGCGGGTCTCGGCGTCGACTTCGCTGACGGACTCCGGGCGAATCGACGTGTAGACCACGTCGGCGTCGTCCGGTTCGAAGGTTCGGGCCTTCCCGGTCACCGCGACGAACGACGGCGTGTCCGCGGATTCGAGCGCCGCGAGCGCTTCCGGCTGGTACTGGCCCGCGTAGACGACGAACGCGCCCGTCGGGTCGACGATGCGGGCGCGCACCACGTCCTCGTTGACCTGCTCGACTTCGGTCAGGACGCCCACCACGAACACGCGGTTGACGCGCGCGCCGGTCGGCGTCACCACGTAGTTCGGCGCGCGCTCCTCGTCAGACTCGGCGTACGAGAAGTCGGCGTCGTCGAACTCCGCCGCGAACAGTCGGTAAGCGACCTCGCGTCGGTTGACCTCCTCGGATTCACTCATGCTTCCACCTCCTGGAGGAAGGCCCGCGCACGCTCGGCGGGGTCGTCGTCGCTCGCCGCGAACTCGATGGTCTCGAGGTTCGCGCCGTACTCGTCGACGGACAGGTGGCCGCGCACGCGGTACTCGCTACCCACCAGTTTCTCGCTGATGGTGTCGGCGACGACCTCTTGGTCCATCGCGTCGCGGGCCTGCTGGCGCGCGTCCTCGATGCCGCCGCCGTACACTTCTTCCGTGAGGTCGCGGTCGAGGACGGCGGTGACGGTGTCGGTGCCGTCGTCCAGAATCGCCTTCACGCGCAGGTCGTCCTCGCCGTCCACGTCGCCGTGCTGGCGGCACTGACCCTTCTGGACGACGCGCCCGCACTCGGGGCAGCGCTGGATGAGCCCGGAGCCGTCCCGCACCTCGATGACGTTCCCGACGAGTTCGACGTCGTACGCGCCGCCGCGCTCGACGGCCTCCCGAATCGAGAGCCGGGTGGGACCGCCGACCTCGACCTCGCGGTCGAGTTCGGTGACGGTCGAGAACTCCGAGACGTTCACCGACGGCACGCCCCGGAACTCCCGGACGTAGACGTCCTCGGCGCGAATCGACGCGCCCTCGGTGATTTCCGCGTGCGGGTCCCAGTCCGTGAACGGCAGGCGCGCGGACTCGTCGCCGAGCACGCCCGAGAGAATCTCGGTCTCGCCGTCCCGGCCGTCGATGGTGCGCTCCTCGACTTCCGTGACTTTCGCCTCGACGTTCCGCCCGCGGTCGCCCGGCGACAGGTCGGCGAGCGCGCGGTCGCCGCCCACCTCGTAGGGCACGTCGAAGTCCTCGGCCTTGCTCACGGTCGAGGACTCCCCGAAGTTCAGTTCGGGGTTCCCCTCCCACTCGCGGACGCTCGCGTTCCCGATGGTGGCGGTGTCGCCGGCTTCGAGGCCGAAGTCCTCCCACGCCGTGTAGGAGATAGTCCCGGTCTCGTCGGCGAGTTCGCCCTCTCGGATGACGTGGTCGTCGCCCTGATAGCGAATCGAGCGCTGGCCCGCCGTCAGGACCTTCGCGGTGACGGTGACGTTCCCCGAGTCGGGGCCGATGTCCGCGATGTCGACGGCGGTCGGGCCGCCCGAGGAACTCCCGCCCTCGTCGCCGTACTTCCGCCGGAGGCTCCGCTTTGCCTCCTCCACGGGCACGCTGTACTCCACGAGGTTCTGCAAGTTCTCTTTGACCTCCGCTTTGTCTACACCGAGGTCGGAGGCGAGCTCCTCGGCGTGATCGTCGATGTTCATGCACGTGAAAGTGCGTGACCGGGGCGTAAAAGCGTTCCCGCGAGCGGGCGCGCGACGGCGCACGCAACGAAACCGGTTTCCGCGGCGGGCCGCCTACCCCCGGTATGCACGTCGTCGTGAACGCCGCGATGAGCGCGGACGGCAAACTCTCCACGCGCCGCCGCGAGCAGGTCGCCATCAGCGGTCCCGAGGACTTCGACCGCGTCGACGCTCTGCGCGCGGACGTGGACGCCGTGATGGTCGGCGTCGGCACCGTCCTCGCGGACAACCCCTCGCTCACGCTGGACGACCCGGCGCTGGTCCGCGAACGCGAGGACGCCGGCGAGTCACCGCACCCCGCCCGCGTCGTCGCTGACTCCCACGCCCGCACGCCGCCGGACGCGAAACTCCTCGACGGCACCGCCGAGACGTTCGTCCTCGTCGCGGAGGAGGAACCCATCGAACACCGCGAGACCCTCGAAGAGGCGGGCGCCACCGTCGTCGTCGCGGGCGAGAACCGCGTCGCGCTCCCCGAGGCCCTCGACGAACTCGCGTCCCACGGCGTCGAGCGCCTGATGGTCGAGGGCGGCGGCGAACTCATCTTCTCGCTGTTCGACGCCGGCCTCGTGGACGAACTGTCGGTGTTCGTCGCGCCCAAAATCATCGGCGGCCGGGACGCCCCGACGCTCGCCGACGGCGACGGCTTCGTCGGTGACTTCCCGGACCTCGAACTCGCCGGCGTCGAGCGAATCGACGACGGCGTCCTCCTCGAATACGACTGCGAGTAAGAGCCGGCTACCGGCTCAGTGCTGGTGGCCGGTGGCTTCGCCGAACGTCTGCCCGAAGCGCTCCTCGAACTGGTCGAGGGTCGCCTCCTCGATCTCCTTGAGTTCCTCGCTCGGCTCGCCCTCGCCGTGCGCGACGAGCATGTGCGCGCGTTGCGAGAACGCCATCAGCGCGATGTCGGCGACGACCTGCGCCTCCGACTCGTCGTCCTCCTCGGAGAACAGGTCCACGAGCCCGCTGGGGAGCGTGAGTTCGTCGGTGTTACCGTCCGCGTCCTCGATGGTGAACGTCGTTTCGTCCATACCACCACCGAGACGGTGGCGCCTAAAAGGGGTGTGGGTACGAGCCTACGCCTCGTCGACCCAGTCCGGCGTCTCGACGGTCGTCTCGTTCAGGCTGTCGTACTCGGCGCTCGTCGTCAGCGTCTCCCGTTCGCCGTCCCGCTCGACGGTTGCCGAGACCTGCATCGACCGGACGAGACCGCTCTCCTCGACGACGAGCGTCGCGTTCGTCGACACGACGTTCGTCACGTCGATGCCGGGGGCGTCCTCGTCCGCGGTGGCGCTGTCGGCCTCGAAGACGAACGCGCCGTCCTCGAAGCCCTCGTACTCGAAGTCCCACTGCGCGAGGATTTCGGGCGCCGCCGGCAGTGCCGCGCCGCGGTCGACGAACCGCGTGAAGTTCGTGTCCTCGGTGTAGGCCCGCGATTCGCCGTCACCGGCGTTCACGTACACGGTGTCGTTCGCGAAGAACGACCGGCGCACGTCGGCGTTCTCGCCGGCGGGTTCAGTCGTCTTCAGCGCTCGCTCGCTCTCGTTGTTCAACGCGAGGGTGACGGCTCGCTCGCCGCCGCTCGCGACGGTCGTCGCGGACTCGTACTCGAACGACGAGAGGTCCGCGGCGGCGTCGGCGTGCGCCTCGAACACCGCCGTCACGTTCACTTCCTCGCCGTCCGTCCACGACTGCTCGCTCACGTCGGGCGCGCTCGACCCGCCGCCGAGCGGACCGGCCGAACAGCCGGCGAGCGCGACGAGGACGGCGACCGCTATCGCGAGGACTCGTCTGTTCATGCGAGTCGACTCCGACCGTCACCGGAAAGTGCTTGGTGGTTCGACCGCGCCTACGCCTCGTCGACCCAGTCCGGCGTCTCCACGGTCGTCTCGTTCAGGCCGCCGTACTCGGCGACCGACAGAATCTCCGTCGTCTCGCCGTTCCGCTCGAGCGTCGCGCTCACGGACAGTTCGCGGACGACGCCGCGTTCGGTCACGCGGAGCGTCGCGCTCGTCTCGGTGACGTTCGCCACGTCGAGACCTCCCTCGGGGGCGTCGGGGTCGGGCGTCACGCTGTCGGCCTCGAAGACGAACGCGCCGTCCTCGTAGCCCTGGTACGCGAAGTCCCACTGTTCGATGATGGTGCCGTTGACCGTCAGCACGGTCTGCTGGTCGACGAACCGCGAGAAGTTCTGGTCGAAGGACTGGTTCGCGTACTGGGGGTTCTCGGCGGTGCCCGACTTCGCGTACAACTGGCCGTCGGCGACGAACGTCTCCTGGATCTGGGTTCGGTTCCGGACCGACGAGGAGATGCTCAGGAACGCGCGCTCGGTGTCGCGGTTCGCCGCGAACGACACCGTCGTCTCGCCCTGCCCGCCCGAGGAGACGACCGCGTGTCGCTCCACCGACGTCGCGTTCGACACGACGGCGCGGTGTTCCGTTATCAGCGCGTCGAAGTCGACGGACTCGCCGTCGCTCCAGGACTGCTCGGCCAACTCGGGACTGTCGGCGCCGCCGTCGCCGGGACTGCCGGACAACGCACCGCTACAGCCGGCGAGGACGGTGAGGAAGGCGACCGCCACAGCGAGAAATCGTCTGTTCACGCGATACTGTTCGACGGCACGTGCAAAGGCGTAGTGATTCGGCGCGCGAGACTCGCGTCGCACGCCGAAGTCGAAGCCGCCGCTTCACGGGGTGCGGTTCGCCCACGCGGGCACCGCCACCGTCGCGTGGTTCACGCCGGTGACGCGGTAGGTGTACGTCGCCGCCGTCACTCGCCCGTCGTCACGGGTCGCGTGCTCCAAGCGGAGCGACCGAATGTATCCGCTGTCGTCGACGACCAACCGCCCGCCGACCGACGCGAAGTTGTAGGGCGCCGACTCGCTGAGTTCGCTCGCTCGGAACGCGTACCCGTCGTCGGTGCGCCCCGCGAACTCGAAGTCGTAGGCCGAGAGGAATCGGCGGGTCGGGAGTTCGACGTGTTGTATCCACGAGCGCTCCCGCTGGAACGCCTCGCCACGCCCGACTCGGAGGGACGCGTCGCCGCCACCGATATCGGTCTGCCTGACGTAGGTGGCGTTCGGGCCGACGAACCGCGTCAGTTCGTCGTCGTTGCCGGCGCGCGTGTTCCACTCGTGGGAGCGCGCCCGGCGCTGTGTGCGGTTCGCGACGAACTCAGTGGTTCGAACGACCGACCCGTTCACGCGACTCTCGTGGTACACGCGAACCGATTGGCCGTCCGAGAGCGCGCGCCGGTGTGCATCGTAGACCGCGTCCCAGTCGCCGCGCTCGACGTTCGTGACGACGGTCGGGTCGTCGACGGGGTTCGGGGCGGCGACGCCGAGACACCCCGACCCGACCGCGAGGAGGGCGACCGCCGCGGCGAGGACCTGTCTGTTCACGAACCGGTGTATCAGAGTTGCGCGAAAGAACCTTGGGGCGGTCAGTCGTCCGCGGCGGCCGTCTCGCCGCCCTCGTCGGCGGCCGTCGCGGCCTCGCTGCCGAGGTACTCGTCGGCGTCGATGGCGGCCTTCGAGCCCATGCCGGCGGCGGTGACGGCCTGCTGGTAGTGATAGTCCACCACGTCGCCCGCGCCGAAGATGCCCTCCACGTCGGTCGCGGTCTGGTCGCCGCCACGCCCGCCGTGAGTGATGATGTAGCCGTCGTCGTCGAGTTCGACGCCCGTGTCTTCGAGGTAGCCCGTGTTCGGGGTGTGGCCGATGGCGACGAAGAACGCGCCGACGTCGAGCGTGAACTCCTCGGTGTCCTCGTCGTCCAGTTTCGCGGTCGGGTGGCCTTCGGGGTGGCGGACCAGCGAGACGTGGTCGACGCCGTCCTCGGCGGTGCCGTGGACCTCGGTGGCTTCCGTGTTCCACAGCACCTCGATGTCGCCGTCCTCGACCTTCTGCTGGATGCGGTCGGCCCAGTAGTCCTCCGCGCGGAGTTCGTCGCGGCGGTGGACGAGGTAGACGGTGTCCGCGAACTTCGTGAGGAAGTCGGCCTCCTCGGCGGCCGCGTCGCCGCCGCCGACGACGACCATGTCCTCGCCGCGGAAGAACGCGCCGTCGCAGGTCGCACACGTCGACACGCCGTACCCCATCAGTTCGTCCTCGCCGGGGATGCCGAGCGTGCGAGCGCTCGCGCCCGACGCCGCGATGACGGCGTCCGCGGTGTACACGTCGCCGTTCGCGAGTTCGACGCGGAACGGTCGCTGGGACTCGTCGACGTGCTCGACGACGCCGTGTTCGACCTCGGCGCCGAAGCGCTTGGCCTGCTCTTTCATGTTGTTGATGAGTTCGGGGCCGGAGAGTCCCTCGGGGAAACCGGGGTAGTTCTCGACTTCCGTCGTGAGCGTGAGTTGGCCGCCGGGTTCGTCGCCCTCGAACAGCAGCGGGTCGTTGTTCGAGCGCGCCGCGTAGATGCCCGCCGTGAGCGCCGCGATACCAGTCCCGACGACGACGAGTTCGCGGTGTTCGACCACGTCGTCGGGTTCGCCGCCGTCCGTGACGAGGCCGAGTTTCTCGTCGAGTTCGCCGGTCTGGTCGAGTTCGTGGGTGTCGTCCCACCCGCCGATGAATTCGTCGTCGATGAACACCTCGGGCGCGGTCTCGCGGCCGTTCGCGCGCTCTTTCATCTCCGCGAACAGTTCCTCGTCACCGGTGACGTTGTACGTCTCGTAGTCGACGCCCTTCGCGTCGAAGAGGTCTTTGGCCTTCTCGCAGTACGTGCAGTTCGTCTTCGTGTAAATCTCTACGCGCGGCGTCTCGCTCATGTCTCTACTTCGACGGTCGGGCCGTTTGTAGATTCCGCTGACCGACGACGCCGCCGGTAGTTGTGCGCGGAGCGCGCACGACCGCTCGAACCCAAGCACTTACCGCCGTCGTCGCCCGAACGCAGACTATGCCCGCCGACCTCCACGAGAAGATGGACCGCTACGAGGGACTGCTCGCCGAGGCGCTCGCCGAGGCCGAACCGGTCGCCCCCGAGGGGACGCCGCTGGACGACGCCGCAGCCGAGTACGAGGAGATGGCGCGCTCCTACCTCGACGACGGGCGGCACTTCAAGGAACACGACGACCCCGTGAACGCGCTCGCCGCGTTCTCCTACGGGCACGCGTGGCTGGACGCCGGCGCGCGCATCGGCCTGTTCGACGTGCCCGAGTCCGGCCACCTGTTCACCGTCTGAGGCGCGCGTCGGCGCCGAGCGCAGGACGCGAGTAGGGTGGTTTTACGTTACTCCGCCGCGACGTGGCGGGCAATGGAGGCCGCGCTCTGGTACGTGTTGACCGGGACGCGAGGCGGACCCAACCGGGTGCGTCTCCTGCGTGCCGTGAACGAGCGGCCGCGAAACGCGAACCAGCTCGCAGAGGACTTAGACCTCGACTACAAGACGGTTCGTCACCACCTAGAGGTGCTCGTGGACAACGACATCGTGGAGTCGAGTGGCGACGACTACGGGGCGGTCTACCTGCCGACCGACAGGGCGCGCACGCACTGGGAGACGGTCGAAGACATCATCGAGGAGGTCGACTAATGACGCACTCTGGGCGAAACACGGCCGAATTTGGGAAAGCGTATAACTGTCGGAGTTGCCAACGGTGGTGTAGATGACAGTCTGGGCTGACGTGTCGCGGGTCGCGATGGGGGTGAACGTCGTCTTGCTCGCGGTACTGTGTACCATCTGGTTCCGGAACTACCGGCAGTTCGGCTCCAAGCACACGCTCGGACTGTTCCTGTTCGGCCTGCTGTTACTCGGGGAGAACGCCCTCGGCCTCTACTACTTCATGATGCACGACACGCTCGCGGGCTGGTTCGGCGGCCTCCCGCAGCTCGCGGCGACGGCACTGCTGGCGCTGCGCCTCCTCGAAACCGTCGCCATCGCGTTCCTCGTCTGGGTCACCTGGGACTGAGCCCGCCGACTCTTCGCCGCCGCCTTCTCCCGCACCCGTCGACACTGCCTGTCGACGGCCGTGGCTCGCCGACGTATCTAGTAGCGGATATTGCCGATAGAAGTCGTGTGGGGCGCATTCCGAACAGTTTCCGGGGGAAATTGGGTGTCAGTTCGGAAAATCGTCTTTAAATGGGTCTCCGTCGTGGGGAGTATGCGGCAACGCATCCAGGCACTGGCGTTAGCACTCGTGGTCGTGGCCTCCGCGTTCGCGGTGGGGCCGACGACCGCGGCGGCCGACGGGGCCGCGACATCGAATCACGCGTCGGTGACGTTCGACGCGCAGACGAGCGGCGGCTACACCGTCACCGTCGACTCGGTGACACTCGAAGACGGCGGTTTCGTCACGATACACGACGCCTCCGTCACTGAGGGCGACGTACTCGCGAGCGTCGTCGGGTCCTCCGACTACCTCGAAGCGGGCACGCACGAGAACGTCACCGTGCGCCTCGACCAGCCCGTGAGCGAGGACGCGACGCTCGTCGCGATGCCTCACAAGGACACCGACGGCGACCGCGTCTACGAGTTCGTCTCCACCAGCGGCGGCGCGGACGGCCCGTACACCGCCGACGGGAGCGCCGTCGTGGACACGGCGGACGTCACCGTCTCGGCGTCCGTCTCGATGAGCGACCAGCCGACTGACGGCAACACCATCGTCCTCGACCGCGTCGAACTCTCCGAATCCGGGTTCGTCGCCGTCCACGACTCGACGGTGCTCGACGGCGCCGTCTTCGACAGCGTCGTCGGCCACAGCGAGTACCTCGAAGCGGGCGTCCACGAGAACGTCCGCGTCACGCTCGACGAGGAAGTCGGCAACGAGACGCTGATTCCGATGTCGCACATGGACACGAACGACGACCAGTCGTACTCGTTCGTGGAGAGCGACGGCGCGAACGACGGACCGTTCACGAACATGGCCGGTGACGCCGTCGTCACCACCGCGTCCGTGACCGCCGCACAGGAGGCGTCCGCGACGTTCGACGCCCAGACCAGCGGCGGGAACGCGGTCGTCGTGGACTCCGTGTTCGTGCCGGAAGGCGGGTTCGTCACGATGCACGACGCCACCGTCACCGAGGGCGCCGTCTTCGACAGCGTCCGCGGCACGAGCGACTACCTCGAACCCGGCCTCCACCGGAACGTCGTGGTGCGCCTCGACAGCCCTCTCAACGAGACCGGCGCGCTCGTCGCGATGCCCCACATGGACACTGACGGCGACCAGACCTACGACTTCGTGAGTAGCGAAGGCGGCGACGACGGCCCGTACACGGCTGACGGCGGCGCGGTCGTCGACAGCGGCGAGGTGACCGTCTCCGCGTCGGTCGCCTACGACACGCAGGAGTCCGACGGCAACACCGTCACCATCGACCGCGTCGACCTCTCCGAACCCGGCTTCGTCGCGATTCACGACCCGAGCGTCGGCGCCGGCGAGGTGTTCGACAGCGTGCTCGGGCACAGCGCGTACCTCGAAGCGGGCGTCCACACCGACGTGACCGTGACGCTCGACGAGGCAGCGAACGAGTCCCAGACGCTCGTCGCGATGCCGCACATGGACACTGACGGCGACGGCAACTACACGTTCGTCGAGAGCGAGGGCGGCGCCGACGGGCCGTTCACCGCGAACGGCGGCGCCGTCGTCGACGCCGGCAACACCATCGTCACCGCGAACGTCGTCGCGTCGAATCAGGACAGCGACGGCACGACGGTCACCGTCGACTCGGTGACGCTCGCGGACGGCGGCTTCGTCACGATTCACGACGCGAGCGTGACGGAGGGCGAAGTCTTCGAGAGCGTGCGCGGCACGAGCGACTACCTCGCGCCCGGCACGCACGAGAACGTCACCATCGAACTCGACAGCGCGCTGAGCGGCGACGCGACGGTCGTCCCGATGGCCCACATGGACACCGACGGCGACCAGACCTACGACTTCGTGAGCAGTGACGGCGCCGACGACGGCCCGTACACGGCCGCCGGCAGCCCGGTCGTCACCACCGCGATGCTCGACCTGCCCGCCACCGCGTCCGTGACCTTCGACGACCAGTCGTCGATGAGTGACCGCGTCACCGTGCAGGAAGCCACGCTCAGCGAGGGCGGCTTCGTCGTCATCCACGCCAGCGACGACGGCGCGCCCGGCGAAGTCCTCGGGCACACCGCCTACCTCGAAGCGGGCACGCACGAGGACCTCGACATCCAACTGATGAGCGAGATTTCCGGCGAGACCGAACTCATCGCGATGGCGCACGTCGACTCCGACGGCGACCGGACCTACGAGTTCCCGGACGCCGACGGTCCGTACACGATGGACGGGAGCGCCGTCGTCGACGCCGGCACCGTCTCGGTCGGCTCGATGGACACCACCGAGATGACGGAGACCACCGAGATGATGGACGAGACGACGGCTGACGACGACGAATCCGGCGGCGACACGCCCGGCTTCGGCGTCGCCGTCGCGCTCGTCGCAGTCCTCGGCGCGGCGCTGCTCGCGCTCCGCGAGTAAGCACCGACTACCCGCGTTTCGACCCGCGAACTATCGCACCCCTTCTTTTCCGCCGGCCCCGTACACCGACGCGTGTTCGACGACCGCGAAGCCGCCGGCCGCGAACTCGCCGCCCTGCTCGCCGAGCGCGGCGTCGCCCCAGACGTCGTGCTCGCCGTGCCCCGGGGCGGCCTGCCGGTCGGGCGGATGGTCGCCGACCGCTTCGACGTCCCGCTCGACGTGGTCGCGGCGAAGAAACTCGGCGCGCCCGGCAACCCCGAACTCGCCATCGGCGCCGCCGCCAGCGACGGCACCGTCTGGGTGAACGACGACCTCGTCGCGCGCCTCGGCGTCGACAGCGACTACCTCGCGGCCGAACGCGAGCGAGCCGCCGAAACCGCCCGCGAGAAGGTCGACGCGTACCGCGCCGACCGTCCGCCGCTCGACCTCGTCGGCCTGACGGTCGCCGTCGTGGACGACGGCGTGGCGACCGGCGCGACGACCCGGGCCTGCATCGAGTCGGTGCGCGCGATGGGCGCCGCCCGCGTCGTGCTCGGTGTACCCGTCGGTCCCCAGGACACGCTCGACGAACTCGCCGGCGTCGCCGACAGCGTGGTCTGCGTCGAGACGCCGGGGTGGTTCGGCGCCGTCGGGCAGGCCTACCGGGACTTCTCACAGGTCTCGGACGCCGACGCGATGGCGTACCTCGACGACGGCGAGTGACCGCCGCGGGTTCGAGGGGCGACAAAGTTTTTCTGACCGCCCGACGACGCGCTACGTATGGCTCACGAGGCGTACGTGCAACTCACCTGTCCGGAATGCCAGAAACACTGGGAGAGTACGCCCAGCGACCTCCCGAAACACGACCAGAACTTCTCCTGTCCGAACTGTCACGCGACCCGCCGCACGGCGGAGTTCATGCGGACGGACCGCGACCTCGAGAACCTCAAGAACCTCCAGTAATCAGACCGCCGACCGCGCGCCACACGCCTCGCAGTGGAGGCGTTCGGTGTCGTCCTCGGTGACGAGGTTCGTGTCCGGGAGCCCGCACTCGGGACACGTGACGTACGTTTCGACGTACTCGTCGAGCACCGCCTCGACGCGGTCCCCGTCGAACTCGCCGGTGAGGCGGGCGCGCCCGCTCTCGTCGATCTGCGCGCTCGTCCCGAGTTCGTTCTGGATGAACTTCAGGACGTGGTCCTGTTCGCGCCCGAGGCGGTCGAGCGTCGACTGGAAGTTCTCGTACACCGTGACGTTCCCCTCCTTGCGGACGTTCGGCTCCGGTACCTCGAATCGGCTCTCGCTGCCCGCGATGTCCGGCTTCTGGTCCATCGCGCGGTCGAGTTGCTCTTCGTAGTCCATACCCGAGCGGAGTAGCGGCCCGCACAAAAGCCTTTCATCGCCAGCGTCGGATACGCGTTACAACCTCCCTAGGGTTTACGAACGGCCGTGTCAACGGTTCTCAGGATAATACTATAACCCCGTGCCCGTTAGAATCGGGTGTCATGAAGAAGCAGGAGCTCATCCATCTTCACGGCCTTCTCGCGGAGGTCGGGAACTACTACGAACAGCGAGAGAACGAGGACATCCCGCTCGACGAGTACGAGGAACTCGGCGTACGCCCGACATCCATCCACAAATCCAAGACCGACCACAAAGCAGCAGTGTTCGCACTGGCAGGCGGCATCACCTCTACGATGCACGGCGAAGAGACGGAAGACGCCGTCCCCGCCTCCGCCGACTAAGCAGTCCGACGCGACGACCCCTCACGACACAACACCGCCCAGCGGCGGCGCCGTCACGCGGACGCGCCGTCGTCGAAACCGCCGTCCCCGACCGCCTCGCCGTCCTCGTCTCCTCCCGACTCCTCCTCGACGACCTCGACCGACAGCACCTCCAGTGGGATGTTCTCCAGTCGCTTCCCGATCTCCTTTCGCGCGATGCGCGAGGCGTGTTCCTCGCGCTCGACGTTGAACACCGTCATCTCCAGTTCGAGCGCGACCAGACTCTCGTCGGCCGCGACGAACGCCGGCTGGAGGTCGTCGCCGCAGTGCGGGCAGGACCGCTCGCCCATGTCTATCTCGACGTAGTTCAGGTCCGGGTTCAACATCTCCCCGGTCTTCGAGATGGCGATGCGAACGGCCTCGTCTGCGGACTGCACGTCGTACACGGGGACTGCAGCCTCGACGACCACCCGACAATCCATGACTACGTGACGTGTTCGCAGGCAACGTAGAAGAAATTTGGCCCGGAACCGACGCCGACTTCCCCGCCGGCGACGAACCTCGTCTCGATGGAACGCGGCGCGATTCCCGTCGACGACGTGCCGGGCGCGGTCGACCTCCAGTCCACGCTGGAGAGCGGCCAGACGTACCTCTGGTGGCGGCCCGACGGCGCCACCTACGAGACCGACGGCGCGTACGGCGGCGACGCCTGGTACCGCACCGTCGTCGGCGACGACGTGGTCGAAGCCCGACAGACCGAGGACGCAATCGAGTGGCGTGCCACGACGGACGCCGCCGACCTCGTTCGCGACCTGCTCGGCCTCCGCGACGACCTCCGCGAGATTCGGCGCGCCGCCACCGAGGACGACCTCGCGCAGGCCGCGTGGGACGCCTACGACGGCCTCCGAATCGTCCGCGACCCCTTCTTCGGTTGCCTGATTTCGTTCATCTGCTCGGCCCAGATGCGCGTCGAACGCATCTTCGCGATGCAGGAGTCCCTGCGCGCCGAGTACGGCGACCCCATCGACTTCGACGGCGAGACGGTCTACGGCTTCCCGCGACCGGAGACGCTCGCCGAGGCCACCGAGGACGACCTCCGCGACCTGAAACTCGGCTACCGCGCGCCCTACGTCCAGCGCACCGCCGAGATGGTCGCGTCGGGCGAACTCACCGAGGAGGACGTCCGGGGTCGAGCGTACGAACTCGCGCGCGAGAAACTCACGGGGTTCGTCGGCGTCGGCGACAAAGTCGCGGACTGCGTGCTCCTGTTCTCGCTGGGCTACCTCGAAGCCGTCCCCCTCGACACGTGGATGCAGACCGCCATCGAGGACCACTACCCGGACTGCGACCGCGGGAACTACGCCGACACCTCGCGGGCGTTCCGCGAGCGACTGGGGCCGTACGCCGGCTATACACAAACCTACCTCTTCCACTACCTCCGGTCGGGCGGCGAGTAGCGAGCGCGCCGTAGTTTTTTCGCGGTGTCCGCCGTAGCGCCTCGCATGGCCGACGACACGCGCGCTCACGTCTTCGTTTCCGGGAAGGTCCAGGGCGTCTATTACCGCGCGAACACCCGCGACGCCGCCGAAGAGCACGGCGTCGAGGGGTGGGTTCGGAATCTCCGGGACGGCCGCGTCGAGGCCGTCTTCGAGGGGGCCGAGGACGCCGTCGAGTCGATGGTGGAGTGGTGCCACGAGGGCAGTCCTGCGGCGCGCGTCGAGGGCGTCGACGTGGAGTACGGCGACCCGGAGGGCGTCGAGGGCTTCGAGGTTCGGCGGTGAGTCGCCCACGGATTTAGGGTGGGCGGCGTCGAACGTCCGGGCATGATTACGAGCGACCGGATGGCCGCCGTCGACCGGAACGCCGAGGCGGTCGGCGTCCCCCGGAAGCAGTTGATGGAGTCCAGCGGGAACGCCGTCGCCCGCGAGGTGCGCGAGGTGGCGGACGCTGGCGCGAGCGTCGCAATCGTCGCCGGGCGCGGGAACAACGGCGGGGACGCGTTCGTCGCCGCGCGCTTCCTCGACGACTACGACGCGACCGTCCACCTGCTCGGGCGCCCCGAGTCCATCGCGACCGACATCAGCCGCGAGAACTGGGACGCGCTCGAAGCCGGCGAGTACGACGCGCGCGCTGTAACGGATTCACAGAGCCTCGACCTCGGCGACCCGGACGTCATCGTGGACGCCGTGCTCGGCACGGGCGTCTCGGGCGCGCCCCGGGAACCCGAGGCGACGGCAATCGAGGCCGTCAACGACGCGGACGCGGCGGTCGTCGCCGTCGACGTGCCCTCCGGGATGGACGCCGACACCGGCGAGACGCCGGGCGTCGCGGTGGACGCCGACCGCGTCGTGACGTTCCACGACACCAAGCCCGCGCTCGCCGACCGCGACGACGTGACCGTCGCGGACATCGGCATCCCCGAGGCCGCCGAACTGTTCGTCGGCCCCGGCGACCTGCTCCAGTTGGAGCGCGACCCGCACGCCCACAAGGGCGACTTCGGGCGCGTGCTCGTGGTCGGCGGCGGCCCCTACACCGGCGCCCCAGCGCTCTCTGCGCAGGCCGCGCTCCGGGCGGGCGCCGACCTCGCGTACCTCGCGGTGCCCGACGAGGTCGCCGACCCGATTCGCGGGTACAGCGAGAACCTCATCGTGGACTCGCTGGTCGGCACTAGACTCGTCCCCGAGCACGTCCCGGAACTGCTCGCGCGCGCCGAGGACGTTGACGTTGTCGTGCTCGGCCCGGGTCTCGGCGACGCCGACGGCACGCTCACCGCGGTCCGCGAGTTCCTCGCCGACTACGACGGGAAGGCGGTCGTGGACGCCGACGCCCTGCAGGTCGTCCCCGGCGTGGAGACGGACGCCGACCTCGTCTGCACGCCCCACCAGGGCGAACTCGCGGACATGGGCGGCCCGAAGGCCGACGATTGGGAGGAGCGCGCCGACGCCGTCGAATCGTTCGCCGCCGAACTCGGCCACACCTTGCTCGTGAAGGGCGCGTACGACGTGGTTTCGGACGGCGAGACGACGCGCGCGAACCGAACGGGGAACCCCGGAATGACGGTCGGCGGCACCGGCGACGTGCTCGCCGGCGCGACGGGCGCGCTGTTCTCGACGCTCGACGCGGTGGACGCGGCGGGCGTCGGCGCCTACGCGAACGGCGCGGCGGGCGACCGCGTGGTCGACGAACAGAGGTACGGCCTGCTCGCGACGGACCTGCTGGACGCGCTCCCGCGGGCGCTGTGGGGTGAGGAAAGTGACTGACGGCGAGTCGGGTGCGGCCGACGACCTCACGCACACGACCGACGACGGCGACGTGCAGATGGTGGACGTGGGCGACAAGCCCGACACGGCCCGCCGGGCGGTCGCACGGGGCGAGATTCACCTCGCCGAGCCGACCGTGGACGCGATTCGCGGCGACGAAATCGGGAAGGGCGACGTGCTCGCGACGGCGCGCGTCGGCGCGGTGCAGGCCGTCAAGCACACGTGGGAGACGATTCCGATGTGCCACCAGATTCCAATCACGAACGTCGCGACTGACTTCGACGTGCGCGAGGACCGCGTGGTGCTGGAGGTCGCCGTCGAGACGACCGGGAAGACCGGCTGCGAGATGGAGGCCTTAGAGGGCGTCACTACTGGGCTGAACGTCGTCTGGGACATGGTGAAGGCGGCGGAGAAAGACGACGAGGGGCAGTACC
Source organism: Halobacterium litoreum (assembly GCF_021233415.1). Lineage (NCBI taxonomy): Archaea > Methanobacteriati > Methanobacteriota > Halobacteria > Halobacteriales > Halobacteriaceae > Halobacterium > Halobacterium litoreum. The sequence continues at coordinate 1,015,923 of NZ_CP089466.1, forward strand.
CGGGGACGCGAATCGAGGGCGTCGAGGTCGTGGCGAAGGAGAAGCGCCGACTGGACTGAGCCGCGCTCGGTCGGGCCCGCGTCGCGAATCGCCAGACTGCTGCTCGAAGGGTCGTCTTTCCCGGCCGTGGCGCGACGCGCCCCACGACGGGAGTCCGGTACGCTCACCGTTCCGGGAAGCGTGCCCGCCCTTACTGATTCGCGCCCCGTGGTAAGCCAACCGACCAGTCTATTCTACAACAAATAACGAAGAGCACAGGCGTCGTCTGTCGATTCGTATGCAACTCGAACTGTCACGGACACTAACGGCGGTGCTACTCGCCGCACTCGTCGCGGGAGCAGTCGCCACGACGGGAGCGCTCGCCGCGAGCGCCGCCGAAACCGCCGAAAACCCACAGAACGTAGCCTACCTCAACGTCGCGCACGCGTCGCCCGACGCACCGGCCGTCGACGTGTACGTCGACAACGAGACCGCACTCGAGGACTTCGCGTTCGGCGACGTCAGCGACTACCTCGAACTGGACGCCGGTGCGCACACCGTCGCCATCACCGTCGCCGACGACCGCAGCGCAGTCGTCTTCGAGGGGAACCTGACGCTCGAACGCGGCACCGCCACCACCGTCGCGGCCGCCGGCGAGGTGAGCGAGAACGGCACGACCGCGTTCGCGCCGCGTGTCTTCCCGAACGACGCGCTGACGCCAGACAACGACTACGCGGCCGTCCGCGTCGCCCACCTCTCGCCCGACGCCCCCACGGTCGACGTGACCGCCGAGGACGGCGACGTGGTGCTCGCCGAGAACGTCAGCTTCGGGAACGCCTCGGCGTACGTGACGGTGCCCGCCGGCGACTACGAGGTCGAGATCCGCGCGGACACCCCGAACGCCGACGGGCCCGTGGTCGCGACCGTGGACGTCTCGCTAGACGACGAAGAAGCCTACACCGCGTGGGCGGTCGGATACGCGTCGCCCGACGATGCGCCCGCAGACACGCCGTTCGAGGTCATCCTGACCGAGGACGCGTCCGTGACCGTCGAACTGCCGTAACTTCGAGAGGACTCGGACACGCGACCGGGGCTGCGTTCGCGGCTACGCTTCCGCGACCAGTTCACTCGCTTTCGCGTGGGAGCGCTCGACAATCGTCGGGCGCGCCTCGAAGTCGATGACGACCTCCTCGTCGCCGTAGTTCACGTCCCGCACGTAGGCGTGGTCGTGGACCCACGACACGACGCTCATCGTGTCGTCGGTCATCGGGAGGACGAGGCGCTCGCGCTCGCGCTCCGGGAGGCGGGCGTCGATGCGCTCGACGAGTTCGTCGAGGTTGATGGCCTCCAGTCCGCTCACCGCGACGGGGTTCGGCGCGAGGGCGGACAGCGCCGCCATCTTCTCGTCGAGTTCGTCGTCGTCGACCGCATCGCGCTTGTTGAACACGGTGACGATGGGCGCCTCGTTGCGCTCGTAGAGGGTGTCGTGACACGTCGTCAGTTTCTCCCGGATCTCGTCGATGGACTCGCTGGCGTCCACCACGAGGAGCACGAGGTCGGCCTGATAGACGGACTCCAGCGTGGACTTGAACGACTCCACGAGCCAGTGCGGGAGGTCGCTGATGAATCCCACCGTGTCCGTCAGCAGGACGTTCCGGCGCTCCATCTCCAGTCGGCGCGTCGTCGTCCCGAGTGTCGTGAACAGTTTGTCCTGGGACTCCGCCGTCGTGTCGAGGTCCGGGTGGAGGTCTTCGTTCTCGTCGACGTCCACGTCCTCGGCGAGGCGGCGCAGGAGCGTCGACTTCCCGGCGTTCGTGTAGCCCGCCAGCGCCACCAGGTCGAAGCCGGACTCGCGGCGCGTCTCGCGGCGCTGCTGTTCGGTCTTCTCGATGTTCTCCAGTTCGTCCCGAATCCGGGAGATGCGGGCCTTGATGTCCTGCTCCCGGCTCTCGTCGTACTCCCCGAGTCCCATGAACCCGGGGCGCTCGTCGCGCTGCGCGAGGCTCGTCTTCGCCTCCGCGCGCGGCAGTTCGTACCGGAGTTCGGCGAGTTCGACCTGCAGTTGTGCCTTCCGCGTGTGCGCTCGCTGCCCGAAGATGTCCAGAATCAGCCGGAACCGGTCGACGACCTCCGTGTCCTCGGGGAGGTTCTGGCCGAGGTTGTACGTCTGGTACGGCCCGAGTCGGTTGTCGAACACCACGCGGTCCGCGTCCGTCTCGTCGACGACGACCGCGAGTTCCTCGACCTTTCCCTCGCCGAGTTGGAGCGCGGGGTCCGCCGTCCGCGATTGGGTCACCTCCGCGGCGACCTCGTAGCCCGCCGCTCGCACGAGGTCGCGAATCTCCTCGGTCTCCGGTGTGCCGTCGTCCACGCGCTTCGCGACGACCGCCGTCTCCGTGGCTGTTCCCGTCACTTGTCCGGTGATACGGTCCGGCGCTACTTAATCCCACGGCGGCCCGCGACCGCCGCGCAGTCACCCGTCGACGGGCAAAAGAGACTTACCAGTTGGTTGCGGAGTGGTAGCTATGGTAGACGTCAATCTGACCTCTCTCGGCCTCGAGTTCGGTGGTGGCGCCGGCATCGGAGCCATCATCGGGTTCGCGGCGAAGAAGGTCGCGAAACTCATCGCGGTGCTGGTCGGCCTCGAGCTCGCGCTGTTCAAGTTCCTCGAATCCCGGGGCATCATCACCGTCGACTGGGAGCGACTCACCGCCGGGATGGTCGACGCCACTCAGATGGGCGCGAACGGCGCACCGCCGTCGTGGGTGAACACGCTCCTCTCGACGCTCTCCGTGAGCGCCGGCTTCACGGGCGGGTTCCTGCTCGGCTTCCGGCGCGGATAGTTAGCGCGTCTTCAGGTCGTCCTTGTCCTTGATTATCTGCGTCTCGCCCTCGCCGGAGGACACCTCGTTCACGCGCTCGTAGAAGTCGTTTTGCATCCCCGCGGGGAACGTCAACACGCCCACCCACGAGCCGTCGGCCTGCCACTCCTCGCGCTCTAACTCGCCGAACTCGCGGAGTTTCGCCTGTCCGCTGCCCGCGTAGTCCGCCGGCAGCGAGACGGCGACGGTGACCTCCTCGAAGCGAATCGGAATCACGGGCCGGAGCGCGTCGAGCGCGTCGTCGACCTGCTGTTCGGCGGGCTCCATCGGGTCGACCGTGAAGCCGGCCTCCTCGAGCGCGCTCTCGATGCGCTCGGGCGGGTGGGGCGCGTCGTCCATCTGGGGGTTGATGGCGTTCCGCGAGATGGTGTTGATGAGTTTGCGCTTCTTGCGCTCTTGCATCTCCTCGCGTTGCTCGGCCGTAATCTGAATCTCCCCGCGCTCGATGACCTCCGGAATGATCTCCATCGGGTCGGTCGTCCCGAACACCTCCTCTAGGTCCTCCTCGGCGGGTCGGTCGCCCCGCGACGCGTTCTCGAACACGTCGCGGGCGGCGATGACGTCCTCCAGTTCGCCCTCGAACTCGCCGCGTTTGATTTCGAGTGCCGCGTCCGGGTCCACGAGCACCTCGAAGCGCTCGCCGTGTGTCTCGAGGCGCGCCGTCACGGCCTCGTCGAGTGAAATCATACCCCACCATTGGGTGGTCCGCTAAAAAGCCCTTTTCCCGCGCGCCGCCGCTGTCGGGCCGTCGGCTACTCCTCGGTCTCCTCGTCCTCCGCACTCGTCTCGTCGCTTTCCTCGCCTTCGTCCGCCTCGGGGAGGAGTTCGTGCTCGCCGAGGTACTCGCGAATCTCGTCGTCGGACAGTTCGAGGAACGTCCCCGTCTCCGCGTCGATGGTGCCGACGCCGACGCCCGCCGGCGTGAGTTCGTCCCGAATCTCGCCGAGCGCGCGCAGCGCCAGCTCCACGCCCTCGTCGAGCGTGAGGTCCTCGCGGTAGTGCTCTTCGAGGTAGTCCTGGACGTCCGCGCGCTTCTCGCCGATGGCGATGGCCTTCCACTCGTAGGGCGTCCCCGAGGGGTCGGTCTCGAAGAGGCGGGGTTCGCCGTCGTCGACGCCGCCGATGAGGAGCGCAACGCCGAACGGGCGCGCGCCGCCGACCTGCGTGTACTGCTGGATGTGGTCGGTGATGTCCTTCGTCAGCGTCTCCACCGCGATGGGTTCGTCGTAGCGCACGCGGTTGATTTGGGCGTCCCGTCGCGCGTAGTCGATGAGTTGGCGGGCGTCCGCGACGTGGCCCGCGCTCGCGATGCCGACGTGGTCGTCTGCCTTGTGAATCTTCTCGACGGAGGACTCCTCCATCAGCGGCGAGTTGATGCGCTTGTCGACGAGGAGGACGACGCCGCCCTCGGTGCGAACGCCGATGCTCGGCGTGCCTCGCTTGACCGCTTCTCGCGCGTACTCGACCTGATAGAGGCGACCGTCCGGGGAGAAGATGGTGATACCCCGGTCGTACGCCTGCTGTTGGTTCTGGCCCTGCATGGTTACTCGCAGTCGAGTCGGGTTGCTCCGACGAACGACCCCTCGACGTCCACGTCGACGCGGTCGCCGCGCGCGAACGCCGGTCGGGAGTCGCCGCCGAACGCGACTCGTTCGTCCGCTGAAACTTCAGCCGTCCGTCCTAAATACTTTTCTTCGGCCGCCCGCATCGTCCCCGAGACGCCGCGGACCGACACGCGAACCGGGTCGTCGCGCACCGCGCTCACGCACGCGAGCGCCGCCCGACCGCGCTCGACTTCGCCGCGGCGGACGCGCACGATGACCTCGCCGGCGCCGTCCGCGAACGAGAAGTCGACGACGCGCAGGTCGGCGTCCGCGCTCCCCACGTCCCCGAGGAGGTTCTGCGCGGCGAACCAGAGACTCCGCTGGAAGTCGTCCCTGCTCACGTCCGCGTCGGGCCACGCCTCCAGTTCCACGGCGAGGTAGCGCCACCGCGGCCGGAGGTGCTTCGGGAGGTGTTTCACGCTCGCTCGGCCACCAGCACGCCGACCTGTTCGTGGACCATCTCGACGGCGGTCAGCGCGTACCCGGCGTCAGTGAACGCGTCCGCGAGCACGCCGACTGTCGCGGGGTCGTCGACCTCGGGGCTGTAGAACGGCTCCTCGGGGTTCGGCTCGCCGAAGAACATCACGTCCCCGAGCACGATTCTGTCGGGCGCGAGGTCCGCGATGGTCGCAATCGCGTCGCGCTTCTCGGCGTCGCTGAGGTGGTGCATCGCGAAGTTCGAGGTCACGACATCCACGTCGCCGTCGAAGTTGGGCTCGCGGAACCGCCCCTCGCCGAATTCGACGTTGTCGAGGCCGCGCTCGTCGGCCTTCTCGCGGGCCTGTTCCATCATCCCGTCACTGATGTCGCGGCCGACGACGCGGCCGGCGTCCTCGGCGAGCGCGAGCGCGATGGCGCCCGTGCCACACCCCAAGTCGAGGACGGTGTCCCCGCCGTCAGGGCTGGCGTGTTCGAGCACGAGCGCGACGCACTCGTTGTACTCCGGCGTCTGGTCGTCGTCGTACTCCGCGGCCACGTCGTCGAAGCGAGCGGCGTGCTCGTCAAGCGTCTTCTTCATGCTCGCCGGTTTCGACGCCCGGCGCAATGAACTCCCCGGACAACAACTCGCGGTTGCGGGCTGCCAACGCGCCCCACTCTTCGAGGCCCGAGCGAATCTGGCCGCGGTCGAACCCGATTGTCTCGCCGACCGCTAGCAGTTCGCGGGGCGCGCGAAGTTCGAGGTGGGACGCGGCGCGCGCGCTCACGACGAACGGCGCGTCGTAGTACGCCACGAGCTCGCGGAGTTTCCGGAGGCCGCGCAGGGCTTGGACTCGCGCGCCGCCGTCCTTCCGCAGGACGCCCGAGAGGTCGAACTCCAGTCGCACGCCGTTGCGCTTTGCGGCCTTCACGATTACGTGGTTCACGTCACCCCGGCCCTGCATCGGGGCGGCGAGCACGTCCACTTTCGGCGACTCGGCGACGAACCGGTTCATGTCCGGGGTGCCGCCGCGCACCGCGAGCAGGGGCACCGATTCGCGAATGCTCCCGACGGTACCGCTGGCCTGCGACCGGTCCTCGGCGACCACCTCGACGCCCTCCACGACGTCGATGTCGTACTCCTCGGCGACCGCGGCGTAGTCGACGTCCGGCCGCGAGCCGTGCCGGCTCCGCACCACGACGCCGTCGTAGCCGTCGCTCGCGGCCGTCGCGGCGAACCGCGCGACGGTGCTGTCGCCGTCCGGGTGGGCGAAAACGGCCTCGTACACGACCCCACGTAACTCGGCCGTCGGTAAAAACGCGTGCGTTCCCGACGACCGATTTAGGTCGATGGCCGGCGATACTCTACGTATGGGCGACTACGAGCGCGACCCGGAGGACGTGGACTGGGACGACCCGGACGCCTGCCCCTTTTGTGGCGCGTCGCTCCGCGACGGCGGCGCCGGGTTCATCGAACACGTCGAGGAGAACCCCGCGTGTCGCCGCCGCTTCGAGGAGTGGCGGGAGAACGTCGCGGGCGACGTCGGGCCGGAGTGGTTAGGATAGCGCGTCGCGTGCGTTCTCCACCGCGGCGTCCTTCTTCGCGGGGTACGCTTCGACCTTCGCGCGCAAGGAGATGCCGCCGCCGAGTTCGGCGTCGCCCTGGAACGCGGCCTGCTTGTCGAGGTGGACGAAAAACGAGCAGTTGTCGTCGACGCGCTCGCCGAGTTCGGTGCGAATCTTCTCGATGTCCGCGCCGTCCCGGAGCACGGAGAGGACGTGACGCATCTCGTCGGCGCGCTCGACGCGCGCGGACAACACGACGATGCGGTCGCCGAGATGCCCCGTGGACTCTGCGCGCTCCAGTTCGACGTCCTCGGGGAGGAAGTGCCGGAGCGCGTCCGCGACGCGGTTCTCGTCCTCCGTGTCGTAACAGAACGTCCGGAGGTCGACGTAGTGGAACGGAACCTCGCTCATTGGGACTGCGTAGTCGCTCGGCGCGTAAAAGGACCGCTACTGTCGGTCGTTACTCCTCGTCGGCTTCGTCGTCCGCGTCGCCCTCGGCGGCTTCGAGGTTGTCGGCGGGGACGCCGGCCTCCTGTCCGTCCTCGAAACTCACGGTGTAGTTCGGTTCGCCGAACATCGTCTCGACGACCTGCGTGACCGTCCCGGTCTCGCCGTCGAACTCGCTGTGCTTGTCGTGCAGGACGACTTCGTCGTCTTCCTCGAAGCTCATACCACGGCGTACCGCCGGCCCGCCCAAAAACACCCCGATTCCGCGTCCGCAGCGCGCGGGACACGCACCGGAACGCGGAGCACGCCCGCCCGGCGCCGTTCCGTGGCGCGCGACGACTACTCAGGGCCGAAGGACTTTCCGTCGCGCTCCTCGGCGTCCATCCGGCGGAGCGCGGCGCGCGCGTTGCTCGCCTGGTAGCCGAAGAACACGTCCTCGGCGTACTCGTCGGCGACCTCCGCGGCGTGGACGAGGTTCTCCACGTCCACGTCGACGGCGTACAGTTCGACGCTGAACGGCGCGTCGAGCGCGTCCTCGAAGCCCGACGCGATGGTCTCCAGCCAGTACGTCGTCCCGTACGCGGTGTCGTAGAGGGGGACGACGAACTCGTCGACCAACTCCGAGAGCGCGTCCAAGTCGAGGCCGGCGCGCTCGTAGAGGTGGCCCGGGTAGGGGTCGGGGTAGAGCGTGAGGTACGTCTTCCCCGGGATGCGGTCGACGGCGTCGGCGACGAACTCCGTGACGACGCTCGCGCGCCAGTCCTGCCAGTCGTCGTACTCCGATTCGGCGAACGCCGTCTCGCAGCGCTCGCAGTGGCAGTACTCGGCGCGCGGGAACCCCACGTCGTCGAGGCGCACGTCCTCGTTCAGTTCGGCGCAGGTCTCCACGACCGTCAGCACGCCGTTCCGGTAGTCCTCGGCGTTCGGACAGACGTACGCCCAGTCGAAGTACGGGCGGTCCCGCGTCGCCTTGTTGCCCTCGTCGTCGACGGGGACGAGTTCGGGGTCGGTGCCGGCGGTGGCGTTGTCCCCGAAACACGACACCATGTTGACGGCGTTCTCCACGGGGTCGGTGTGGCGGCCGGTGACGTCCTTGACCTCGTAGAACGCGCGGTCGAACTCCGGCCAGTCGAGTTCCTCGGCGTTACGCGTGACGACGCCGTACATGAGAAGGGGTTGACCGCGGGGCGGCCTAAGTCGTTCGCTCTCGGTACCGCACTGGGGGACGTCAGTCGATGCGGTCGATTTCCTCGTGGTCGGCCTCGTCGCCGCCGAGGACGACCTTCCAGACGAGCGCAATCAGGAGCAACGCGACGGCGACCTTCACCAGTTTCCGTGCCATGCCTGACACTACTCGCGCCGGGGGTAAACGCTTTGCGGGGTCAGTCCGCGAGGTGGGCCGTGATGTCGTCTCGCACGATGTCGCCGCAGTACTCACAGCGCAGGCCGTCGTCCAGCACCGCGAACCGCGTCGCCACGGGTTCGCCCGCGTTCGTGATGCAGTCGCGGTTCGGACACGTCAACACGCCAGAGACTTCCTCGGGCGGTTCGACGCGGCGCTTGTCCACCACGTCGTACTCCCGCACGATGTTGATGGTGGCCTCCGGCGCGATGAGTGACAGCACCTCCAACTCGGACTCGCTCAGCTCGCGGCCCTCGACTTTCACCACGTCTTTCTTTCCGAGGCGCTCGGAGGGGACGTTCATGCCGAGGCTCACCGTCTCGCCGCCGGAGCCGTCGATGCCCAGCAGCGTGAGGACGTGCAGCGCTTCGCCCGCGGTGACGTGGTCGATGACGGTGCCGCTCTGAATCTTCGAGACGCGGAGTTCGGTGTCTGTCATAGCAGGAGGTCCAGCAGAGCCATCCGTACCGGGACGCCGTTGTGTGCCTGTTCGAAGTACGTCGCGTAGTCGGTGTCGTCCACCTCGGGCGCGATCTCGTCCACGCGCGGCAGCGGATGCATCACCGACAGGTCGTCTTTCGCGCGCTCCAGGACGTCGGGCGTAATCGAGTACTCGCCCGCCACGGCCTCGTACTCGTCCTCGTCCGGGAAGCGCTCGCGCTGAATGCGCGTGACGTACAGCACGTCGAGGTTCGGCAGCACGTCTTCGAGGTCCTCGTGCTCGCGGACCTGCGCGCCCGACTCGTGGAGGTCGTAGCGAACCGACCGAGGCAGACGCAGGCTCTCGGGGCTGACGAAGTGCTGGCGCACGTCGAAGTTCGTGAGCGCGTGGGCCAGCGAGTGGACCGTCCGCCCGTACTTCAGGTCCCCCATGATGCCGACCGAGATGTCGTCCAGGCCCGCGTGCTCCCGAATCGTGTAGAGGTCGAGGAGGGTCTGACTCGGGTGGTGGCCGGCGCCGTCGCCCGCGTTCACCACGGGCACGTCGACGTACTCGCTGGCCATCTTCGCGGCGCCCTGCTTCGGGTGTCGGAGCACGAGCGCGTCCGCGTACCCCTCGACGACCCGCACCGTGTCCGCGAGGGACTCGCCCTTTTTCACGGACGAGGACTCCACGGACCCCATGTCCACGACGTCCGCGCCGAGGCGCTTGGCGGCAGTCTCGAAACTCATCTTCGTGCGCGTGCTCGGCTCGAAGAAACACAACCCGAGCAGTTCGCCCGCGTGTCGCTCGCGCGCCGCCGAGGGGTCCCGATCGAACTCCGCGGCCCGATCGAGGACGGTCTCTACGTCCTCTCGCGAGAGTTGTTTGGCGGTCAGGAGGTGGTCGTGACGCATCGTTCGACTCGGCGCGCTCGGTCGGTGTAAATCTCCCGGAGCGCCGACGACCCACCCCGAGGTTCAAGTACCAGACCGCCACCACCTCGCGGCGTGCTCGCAGTCGCCGGCGGCAAGGGCGGGAGCGGGAAGACGACCACGGCACTCGGCGTCGCCAGCGCCCTCGCCGAGCGGCGGCGCCGGCCACTCGTCGTGGATTGTGACTTGGACGCGCCGAACCTCCACCTGCGCGCCGACGTGCCCCGCGACCCCGGCGTGGGTACCGTCAGCGACGCTGGTATCGACGCCGCTGGCGACCCCGCGGCGCTCGCTCACGAGTCGCCCGCCGTTCCCGGCGTGGACGTTCTCCCCGCGGGCGACGCGGACGGCGACGCGCTCGCGGCTGCCATCGCTTCGCTCTCTGACGACCGGCCTGTCGTCTTGGACTGTCCCGCCGGCGCGAGCGAGGCCGCCGCCCGCCCCCTGCGTGCCGCCGACGGCTGTCTCGTCGTCGCCACGCGCGGTCGCGAGAGCGTCGAGGACGCCGTGAAGACCGCCGCGATGGCGCGCGCCGTCGGTACGCCCGTCCGCGCTGTCGCCGTCTCCCGCGAACCAGCCGTCCCCCGCGGCCTCGGCGACGCCCTCGACGCCCCTCGCGTCGTCCCCGTCCCGGCCGCCGACGCGCCGCTCAGAGCGGCGACCGCCCGGTCGGCCTACCGCGCGCTCGCCGACGCCGCGCGGCCAAACAGTTAACGTGCCGCGGGCCACTACCGGTAAGTCATGGCAGGGCGGCTCTCCACGGGCATCGACGTGCTCGACCGAGAGCTCGGCGGCGGGGTACCCGCCGGGACGGTGGTGGCCTACGAGGCGCCACCGGCGAGCCAAGGAGAGCTACTGCTCTACGAACTCACGCGCCCCCGCCCCACGCTCTATCTCACCACGGACCGCACCGAGCAGGCGGTCCGCGACGCCTTCGAGGAGACCACCGCCCCTACCGGCGACCCGCAGGTCGGTTACATCCCCGGCGCGGACTCCCTGGAGAACGCCCGGCGCGCGTTCCGGAGCGTCCCCGAGGAGTCCACCGTCGTCATCGACCCCGTGGACTCCCTGGAGCGCGCCGACCGCAGCCGCTACGAGAACTTCCTCAACGAACTCGGCAACCACATGCGCAACGTCGGCGGCGTCGCCGTCCTCCACTGTCTCGACACCGACCACACCACCGACCTCCGGGGCACCACCCAGCACATGGTCGACGTGGTGTTCCGCCTCGAAGTCGAGGAGGCCGGCGGCGAAATCGAGTCCAAACTCTCGGTGCCGAAGTTCCGCGGCGGCGCCTCTCTCGACTCCCCCATCAAACTCAATCTCCGCGAGCGCGTGCAGGTCGACACCAGCCGCGACATCGCCTGACCGTTCCAGTCGAGGCATCACCTACCCCTCTCGCCACCGCGGTAGCGTCGCCACTTCTCGACGGGAAAAACGGAGAAGACTGGTGGGTCGTTACTCTTCGTCGAGCTCTTCGTCGAGTTCGTCGACGATTTCGTCGGCGTCCACGTCGGCGTCTTCGAGGGCTTCCTCGACGTCGCCGAGGTCCTCGCCGCCGCCCATGCCGCCCATCATGCCGCCCATGCCGCCCATGCCGGCCGGCTGGCCGTCGATGACCTCCTGGACGATGACGCGGTCGAGGTCGAGCATGTCGATGACCTGATTGAGAATCTGCTGTTTGCCCATCATCCACTGCTGGTTGAACTGGAGCTGGGGCGACTGCTCGATGTACAGCGTCTCCTTCTCGACGGTCTCCGTCTCGGTCTCGCCCTCGTCGTTCTCGACTTCCTCCTCGACCTCGTCGGTCTCGATGTCCATGTCGAGTTCGACGTCGAAGTACATCTGGAGGAGGCCCTTCGCCTGCTCGACGCGGTCCTCGACCTCACCGACGATCTCGTACTCGTACTCGACGTCCTCGCCGGCGAGCGGGTGGTTGAAGTCGACGCGTGCGCGGCCGCCGATGACGGCTTCGACGTGGCCGTGCTCGCCGTCGATGTCGACATGGGCGCCGGGGTACCGGTCGTCCTCGGGGAGCTTCTGCGCGCTCACCGTGCGGACCTCGTCGTCGTCGTACTCGCCGAACGCCTGCTCGACGACGACGGTGCCGGAGTCGCCGACCTCCTTGCCGACGATGTCGTCCTCGACGGCCTCGAAGAGGTGGCCCTCACCGAGCACGATGGTGCGCGGGGAGAAGTCACGGTCCTCGGTCTCGACGCCTTCCTCCTCGGCGACTTCCTTGTCGGTGGTGTCGACGAGTTCGCCGCTGTCGACGGTGTACGCGGTGTAGGCGATTTCGACGAAGTCGCCCTCCTGAAGTCCCTGTTGTGCGTCGGATTCATCGGCCGTGTCGGCCTCGGATTCGTCGCTCATACCCCTATGGACTCTCGTTTCACCCTTAAGAATCACGTTTCTCGCCCGTCGGCGCCGCCGTCAGCGCGCGTCGGAAAGCGGGACGACCGCGTCCGCGTCGACGGACAGCCACTCTGTCAGCCGCCGCCTGTCGTCTGCGTCCGCCGGACTGACCGTACAGCGGTCTGGGGCGTCGGTGTACGGGACGACGGTCGCGGACAGCGCGGGCTGGTCAGCGGGGTCGTCGGCGTCTCCGGAACTGCGGCGGGAGTCGGCTGACATCCTACCTGGGTAGAGGGTACTCGGGTGTTTAACGGCTGCTAAGAGGCGAACGTAGGACTATAGAGCGCGGGGAAGCGCCGGCCTTTTCTCGGGGCGTCTCGTCGCCTCGCCCATGTACGAAGTGGAGGTCAAGGTGCCGGCGAGCCACGACGCGGTGCGCGAAGCGCTCGCGGACGCGGGTGCGACGCCGGACGGGACGGTGGCCCAATCGGACACGTACTTCGACGCGCCACATCGGACGTTCGCGGAGACCGACGAGGCGTTGCGCGTGCGTCGCGTGGCGACGGCGACTGACGCCCTCGACCGGGACGCGGGTGACGTCTCCGCCCTCGTGGACGCGATTCTGGACGGTGACGTCGGACACGACGCCGAGTCCCGAGTGACGTACAAGGGGCCGCTCGTGGAGGCCGCGTCGAAGACCCGCGAGGAGTTCGAGACGGGCGTCGAGGGCGGCGACGAGATGCGCGAGATTCTGGAACGCCTCGGGTTCGAACCGGCCGCCGTCGTCCGGAAGGTCCGCGAACGCTACCGGCTCGACGGCTTCACGGTTCTGCTGGACGCCGTCGAGGGCGTCGGCGAGTACGTCGAAATCGAGACCGAGGTCGAGACGGAAGGCGACGTCGAGGCGGCGCGCGAGGCGGCGTACGCGGTTCTCCGCGACCTCGGTCTCGACCCCGCGGACCAGATTCGGACCTCGTACCTCGGCCTCCGCCTCGAAGATGCGTAGCGCGCATACTTCGGTCGGTATCCTTTTTCGCAAGTTATAGAAAGCGAGACGCGGTAGATTCGGCCAATGACCGAGCGGAACATTCAGGTGCAGTCTCTCGACCGGGGCGCGGTCGAGGACGAAACCGTCGAAATCGTCGAACGAAAAGGCCTCGGCCACCCCGACTCCATCTGCGACGGCATCGCCGAGCACGTCTGTGAAGCCCTCGCCCGCGAGTACCTCGACCGCGTCGGCAAAGTCCTCCACTTCAACACCGACGAGACCCAACTCGTCGCCGGCACCGCCGCGCCCGCGTTCGGCGGCGGCGAAGTCATCGAACCCATCTACATTCTCGTCGTCGGCCGCGCCACCAGCCACTACGTCGACGACGACGGCACCGAGTACGACATCCCCGTCGACGCCATCGCGCTCGAAGCCGCCCGCGACTACCTCCGCGAGACGCTCCCGAACCTCGACCTCGAAACCGACGTCATCGTCGACGTGAAACTCGGCGAAGGCTCCGGCGACCTCCAGGAGGTCTTCAGCGACGACGGCCCCGCCGTCCCGATGGCCAACGACACCTCCTTCGGCGTCGGCCACGCCCCCCTCACGGAGACCGAACGCCTCGTTCGGGAGACCGAACGCTCCCTCAACGGCCCCTACGGCGAGGACAACCCCGCCGTCGGCGAGGACGTCAAAGTCATGGGCAAACGCGAGGGCGACCACATCGACGTCACCGTCGCCGCCGCGCTCGTCGACACCTACGTCCCGAACATGGACGCCTACGAGGCCGAAATCGAGTCCATCCGCGAGCACGTCCACGACCTCGCCGACGAGTACACCGACCGCGACGTCACCGTCCACGTCAACACCGCCGACGACTACGAGGACGGCTCCATCTACCTCACCACCACCGGCACCAGCGCCGAACAGGGCGACGACGGCTCCGTCGGCCGCGGCAACCGCGCGAACGGCCTCATCACGCCGAACCGCTCGATGAGCATGGAAGCCACCTCCGGGAAGAACCCGGTCAACCACATCGGGAAAATCTACAACCTCCTCTCCACCCAAATCGCCGAGAGCGTCGTCGCCGAAGTCGAGGGCATCCGCGACCTCCGCGTCCGCCTGCTCTCCCAAATCGGTCGCCCCATCGACGAACCGCACGTCGCAGACGTCCACGTCGTCACCGACGACGGTGTCACCATCCCCGACGTCGAACCCGAGATTCAGGCCATCGTCGACGAGGAACTCGCCGACGTCACCGCCATCACCCAGCGCGTCATCGACGGCGAACTCACGACGTTCTAGAACCCACTTTTTGCTCTGCGTCGGGGTGCGCAGAGCGCACCCCGACTCGGCAAAAACTTGGGGAAAAAGCGGCGTCACCCCACCTCCGGTGGGGTTCGCCGCCTGCGCTCGCTACGCTCGCGCAGTGAACCGCTCGCGCATTCCGAGGCGGCTTCGCCGCCTCGCGGCGCTCGCGGATGCTCGATCTCAAGTACCAGACCGGGACCAACCCTGCGCGTGACCTGACGGTTCGCGCGAGTTCGGGCGAGGCGCCAGCGTGGCACCCGACTCGCGACGGCGACTGCCACCAGTCCGCACACCCCGCTCTTCGAGTGTTCCGAGCGCGAGCGATAGGTGTTTACTGTCGCGTCCTCTCGCATCGGGTATGCTACCGCCCGGTGCGGACTCCGTGGTCGTCCGGCACGGCGACGTGGGCGTGAAGTCGAGTTCGGTGCAGGCGAACATGGAGCGAACGCTCCGCGAGAACCTCGACGCGATGCTCGCCGACCGCGACGTTCCGGGGACGGTCGACCGCGAGTGGGGTCGACTGCTCGTTCGCACCACCGACCCCGACCGGGCGGCCGACGCCGCCGCCGACACCTTCGGCGTCGTGTCCGCCAGCCCCGCCGTCTCCGTCCCGCCGGACCTAGACGCCATCTGCGACGCGCTCGCCGACGCGGCGCGCGAACAGTACGACGGCGGCGCGTTCGCGGTGGACGCCCGGCGCGCCGGCGACCACGACTTCGACAGCCACGACGTGAACCGCGCGGGCGGCGACGCCGTCTGGGACGCCGTCGAAGACGACTTCGACCCCGAAGTGGACCTCGACTACCCCGACCTGACGTTCTCCGTCGAGGTCCGACAGGAGGAGGCGTTCGTCTTCCTCGAACACCGCGACGGCCCCGGCGGGATGCCACTCGGAACCCAAGACCCCTTGATTGCGCTCGTCTCCGGCGGCATCGACTCGCCCGTGGCGGCGTGGGAGGCGATGAAACGCGGGTCACCGATAGTGCCGCTGTACCTCGACCTCGGCGAGTACGGCGGCCCCGACCACGTCGCGCGAGCGGAGGAGACGGTCCGGGCACTCGCCAGATACGCGCCCGGTGAAGACCTCTCGCTTTTGGTCGCGCCGGCGGGCGACGCAGTCGAACGACTCGCCGCGAACACCGGCCGGACGCGCATGCTGTCCTACCGGCGGTTCATGTACCGCGTCGCCGAGCACGTCGCCGAGTCGGTCGGCGCCGCGGGCATCGTCTCCGGAGAGGCGCTCGGCCAGAAGTCGAGTCAGACCGCCGCGAACTTCGCCGTCGTCGACCGCGCGACCGACCTCCCGATTCACCGGCCGCTGTTCGCGCTCGACAAACAGGAGATAATCCGGCGCGCCCGCGACATCGACACCTACCGCGATTCGACCATCGAGGTCGGCTGCAACCGCCTCGCGCCGAGCCAGCCGCTGACCGCGGCGCCCATCGAGAGCGTGCGGAAGGACGAACCCGACGCGCTCTACGAGTGGGCCCGCGAGGTCGCCGAGGACGTCGAGAGCCCGGAGGTGGTCGCGTGACGCGCGTCTGCATCCTCGGGAGCGACGACGTTGACCTCCGCATCGACCTATTCGGGTACGAGACGGCCCGCCGTGCGCTCGCGACCTACGACGTGGAGTCGCCCTACGAGAACACGGTCGCCGTCGACACGGTGAGCCTCGGCGCCGCCGTCTCCCTGTTGAACGACCTGAACTGGTATCTCGTCCGCCTCGCGGACGCCGCGTTCGTGCGCGAACCGTCGGTCTCCGAGACCGAGTGGCTGTCTCGCGACCTCGCCGCCGAGGTCAGGGACGGCGACGAGCGCGCGAACGAGACGGACGCCCGCCTGAAGGTGTACGGCGTCGAGGGCGGCGAACTGGTCGAGCCGATGTACGTCACGCGCGTGCAGGGCGAGCGCCCCGAGTACGACCTCCGGGACGTCGACGACACGTTCGTCGTGCGCGTCACCGAGTCGGAGTTCCAGAACTAGTCGAAGACGCCCGCGGAGAGATACCGCTCCCCGGAGTCGGGGAAGACGGTGACGACGAGCGGGCAGTCGTCGTAGGTGTCGCCGCCGTCCGCGAGCGCGTCCTCGTCGAGCCCTGCGTCCGCGAGGTCGTCGGCGTCGAAGGAGACCTCCGGGCAGTTCAACTCCGGTTCGGCGATGCGTTCGGCGACGCGCCGAGCGGCGAGGTACGCGGCGCCGCTGGACTGCCCGACGAGGATGCCCTCTTCGCGCGCGAGTTCTCTGACCGTACGCTCCGCGTCGCCGACTGCGACCGTCTCGACGCTGTCGACGAGGTCTCGGTCGAGCAGGTCGCTGACGAAGCCCGGGCCCATCCCCTGGAAGTCGTCGTCGCCGGGTTCGCCGGTCGAGAGGACGGCGTTGTCCTCGGGTTCGACCGCGACGACATCCATCTCCGGGAACTCCTCCTTGAGTCGCGTGGCGGTTCCGGTGATGGTGCCGCCGGTGCCGACGCCCGCGACGAACGCGTCGATTTCGCGGCCCTCGACTTGTTCGAGAATCTCCTCGGCGGTCGTCCGGTAGTGCGCCCGCGGGTTCGCGGGGTTCTCGAACTGGGAGACCCGGAAGCCGCCGTCCTCGTCGGCGATGCGGTCGGCGCGCTCGTTGGCGGTCTCCATGCCGCCGTCCACGAGTTCGAGGTCGGCGCCGTACGCCCGGAGCAGTTGCTTGCGTTCCTCGGACATGGCCGCGGGCATCACGATGGTGAGGTCGTAGTCGCGGGCCGCCGCGACGACCGCGAGCCCGATACCGGTGTTGCCGCTGGTCGCCTCGACGAGGCGGTCGCCCGGCGCGATTTCGCCGTCGCGCTCGGCGGCCAGCACCATCTCGCGGGCGGGCCGGTCCTTCGCGGACCCGCCGGGGTTGAACCCCTCGAGTTTGGCCGCGACGGTGGCGCCCTCGGGCGCCGGTACTCGCACGAGCGGCGTCCCGATGGCGTCCAGGATGCTGTCCTTCATTGCGCGGGTGTACGCACTGGGGGAGTAAACATATGCCGGGCGGTGGCAGGCACTGCCGGGTCTCTCCCGTGGCAACCGCCGCGGCGAGCGCGAGCCTTTTGCCGGGGACGCGCCAAACACCGGCAATGAGTCTGAAGACGATGGAACCGAACCCGGCGTGGGACGCGGACTCCTACCCGGAGGTCGTGGAGACGTTCGGAAATCTCGGCGACGACGCCGTCGTGCGCGTGTGGGGCGGCGATTGGTGTGGCGACTGCCGCTCCCAACTGCCGGACTTCGCGGCGGCGATGGACGCGGCGGGCGTGGAGAACGTCGAACAGTATCCCGTGGACCGAGAGGACGGCGAGAAGGTCGGCGAGAAGGTAGCGGAGTACGACGTGACGCTGATTCCGACGGTCGTCGTGGAGCGCGACGGCGAGGAACTCGCGCGCTTCGAGGAGCGCGAGACCCGTGAGGCGGCGGTCTACCTCGCGGACGAACTCAGCGACTGAACTCCGCGAGCCACGACTCGATTTCTCCGGCGGTCGTCAGGGGCGGCGAGCACGCGCGCCGGCAGACGTACGCGGTGGGTTCGCCGTCGCTCTCGCGGCCCGCCCAAATCGGCGGTGCCTCCGGGAGTTCGAGGTCTGCGAGCCACGCGTCCAGTCCCTCCGTGGTCGGCGGGCGAACCGACAGCAAGCGGTCGGGGAGGTAGGCCCCACCGACCGCGTCTCGCCAGCCGTCCGGCAGCGAGTCGGCCGCGACTGTGACCTCGCGGTGCCCGACCGCACGGGTGTCGGCAGCGAGCGCGAGTTCGGGGAGGGCGGCCGGACTGTTCTGGACGCGGCCGCCGTACCGCTCCAGCATCGCGTCCGCGGCGTCGGCGTAGCACGCGTCCGGGTCGAACGCGTCCAACCCGAGCAGTGTCTCGCTGGCGACGCCGACCGGCGACGGCGTCGGGCCCTCGCCGACCGCCTGCGAGCGCACGTCCACGTCCGCGACGCTCTCCGGGGCTTCGTACAGCGCGCCGGTCTCGGGGTCGTAGCAGGCGTCGAGCAGCGCGTCCGCGAGGTCGAGCGCGAACCCGAGGTGGGCGTGGTCGCCGGTCGCCTCGTAGGTCGCGAGCGCGCCCGCCGCGAGGTACGCGTAGTCCTCGGCGTAGCCGACGCCCGCCACGTCCTCGTCGATGATTCGCCGCGAGAGCCGGTCGCCGTCCCACAGTTCCTCGCGGACGAACCGTATCGCGTCCGCCGCGCGCTCGCCGTACTCGGCATCGAGTGCGAGACCGGCTTCGGCGTAGGCGCGCGCCATCAGGCCGTTCCAGCCCGCGAGCACCTTGTCGTCGCGGGCGGGACGCGGGCGGTCGGCGCGCGCCGCGCGCAGCCGCGACTCGACGGCGTCGAGCATCTCCTCGATTTCGTCCTCGCTACGGTCGAAATCGTCGGCGAGGTCGGCTATCGACGCGGAGCGCGTGAGCACGGTCTGGCCGTGCTCGAAGTTCCCCGCTTCGGTGACGCCGTAGCGCTCGCAGAACAGGTCCGCGAGCACGTCGTCGTCGACGTCGCTCGGTGCGGCGTCGGCGTATTCGGTGACCGCTTTGTCGACCTGCTCGGGCGTCCAGACGTAGAACGCGCCCTCCTCGTGTTCTCCCTCCGGGTCGTCGACCGGCGGGCTCCGGGCGTCGAGCGTGGCGTGGAAGCCGCCCTCGGGGTGGCCGAGTTCGCGGTCCACGAAGTCCAGCGTCTCCCGGACGACGTCGGCGTAGCGGTCGTCGCCGAACGCGCGATAGCCGTCGACGTACGTGCGCGCGAGACTGGCCTGGTCGTACAGCATCTTCTCGAAGTGCGGCACCGTCCAGTCGGCGTCCGTGCAGTACCGGTGGAAGCCGCCGCCGAGGTGGTCGTAGAGGCCGCCGTCGGCCATCGCGTCGAGCGCCTCGCGCGCGACGTTGCCGTACCGGTCGTCGATGGCGTTCGCACGTAGGAGGAGGTCGACGCGGCCGGTCTGTGGGAACTTCGGGGAGCGCCCGAATCCGCCGTTGTCGCGGTCCGCGCCGCGCGCGACGTTCTGCGCGGCGTCGGCGAGCGGGCTGTCGTCGCCCAACTCCACGGCGTCCGGGAGCGATTCGAGTTCGCCGCGTGCCGCGCTCAGCCACTGGTCGGCCCGGTCTTCGAGGTCCCCGCGGTCGGTCTGCCACGACTCCCGGACGTCGGCGAGCAGTTGCAGGAACCCGGGTTGGTTGCGCTTGGCCTCTTTCGGGAAGTACGTCCCGACGAAGAACGGTTCGCGGTCGGGCGTGAGGAACGCCGACAGCGGCCACCCGCCGCCGCCCCGGACGACCTGACACACCTTCATGTACAGCGCGTCCACGTCCGGGCGCTCCTCCCGGTCGACCTTGACGGGGACGAAGTGCTCGTTCAGCACCTCGGCGACTTCGGGGTCCGAGAACGACTCCTCCTCCATGACGTGACACCAGTGACACGCCGAGTAGCCGATGGAGAGGAAGATTGGCACGTCGCGTTCGCGTGCGGCCTCGAAGGCCGTCTCGTCCCACGGCTGCCAGTGCACGGGGTTGTCGGCGTGCTGGCGGAGGTAGGGGCTGCCCGCCTCGTCGAGGCGGTTCCGGTCGGTGGGGTCGGTCATGTCCGATTGTCGGTCGGCCACGCGGGTAAATCCACGCGTCCCGACACCGGTCTCGGCGACCGCCCACGGCGACGTACTTGGGCACGAACTCGTACACAATCGGTGCGTCGAAGGGGAAGGTTTACACTTGCTTGCTCACTCGGTTCTCGTATGACAGAGCGCGTCCTGCTCGTCGGCGGCGGCGGCCGCGAACACGCCATCGCCGACGCGCTGGCCCCCGACTGCGAGTTGTACGCCGCCGCCGGCAACCGAAACCCCGGTATCGACCGCCTCGCCGAGGCGTTCGAAACTCTGGATGAGAGCGACCCCGCCGCCGTCGTCGATTACGCCGAGCGCGTGGACGCCACGCTCGTCGTCGTCGGTCCCGAGACGCCACTCGCCGAGGGCGTCGTGGACGCGCTCGAAGACGCCGGTATCTACGCGTTCGGTCCGAAGCAAGCCGACGCCCGCATCGAGACGGACAAGACGTTCCAGCGAGAGTTCATGGCCGAACACGACGTCCCCGGACAGGCCGACTTCGAGACGTTCGCGGACGCCGACGCCGCCGCCGACTACGTCGAGAGCGTCGACGGCGACGTGGCAGTCAAGCCCGCGGGCCTCACCGGCGGGAAGGGCGTTCGCGTCACCGGCGACCAGGTGACGAAGGCGGAGGCCGCCGACTACGTGCGGAGCGCGGACCACGACGAGTGGGTGATAGAGGAGCGCCTCGTCGGCGAGGAAATCACCGTGCAGGCGTTCGTCGCGAACGGCGAGGTGCGCGCGACGCCGGTCGCCCACGACCACGGGCGCGCCTACGAAGGCGACGAAGGCCCGAACACGGGCGGCATGGGGAGCATCGCCGGCCCCGGCAAACTCCTGCCGTTCGCCACCGAGGCCGACTACGAGGCTGCCGTCGACACCATCGAAGCGGTCGTCGAGGGCCTCCCGGAGTACCGCGGCGTCCTCTACGGTCAGTTCATGCTCACCGCCGACGGTCCGAAGGTCGTGGAGTTCAACGCGCGCTTCGGCGACCCGGAAGCGATGAACACGCTCCCCGCGATGGAGACGCCGCTCGTCGACGTTCTCACCGCCGCTCGGGACGGCGAACCCCTTCCCGACCTCGACTTCGCCGAGGTCGCGACCGTCTGCAAGTACGCCGTCCCCGAGGGCTACCCGACGAACCCGGAGGGCGGGACGCGCATCTCCGTGGACGAGGACTCGGTGGGCGACGCCAGCCTGTTCTACGCGAGCGTCGACGCCCGCGAGGACGGCGTCTACACCACCACGTCGCGGTCGTTCGCCGTCGTCGGGTCGGGCGACACGCTCGCCGACGCGAACGACGAGGCGGACGCCGCACTCGCCGACCTCCCCGAGGGCGTGCGCGTCCGCCGCGACATCGGGAGCGACGAACTCCTCCAGTCCCGCGTCGACCACGTCGCTGACGTTCGCAGCGAGTAGGAGTCGGCCACCCGTTCTATATGGCTGGTCGCCGTAGCCGTCGACATGACCAGCGACGAGGTCACGCGACTGCTCAGGAAGGCGTACAGCGACGAGATAGAGACGGTGATGAACTACATGACGAACTCCATCGTCCTCGACGGCGTGCGCGCCGAGGAGATCAAGGAGTCCCTCCAGCAGGACATCCAGGAGGAACTCGGGCACGCCGAGCAACTCGGCGGCCGCCTCAAGCAACTGGACGAGGCGCCGCCCGCGAGCGCCGAGTTCGAGGCCCGCCAGCACTCCCTCCAGCCGCCCGAGGACACGACGGACGTGCTGTCGGTCATCGAGGGCGTCCTCGACGCCGAGGAGGACGCCATCCAGACGTACCGCGACCTCATCGACGCCGCGGAGGAAGCCGACGACCCCGTCACGGAGGACCTCGCCGTAACCATCCTCGCCGACGAGGAAGCCCACCGCACCGAGTTCCGCGGCTTCCGGAAGGAGTACCGCGCGGACTGATTCCGTCGGTTTTTCACCGCGGCCGCCCACGGGACAGCCATGAATCCCGTGTTCGTCGTTCTGGCGACGCTCGCCGGCCTCACGGTCGGCGCGTTCTTCGCGTTCCTCAGAATCCCCGTGCCCGCGCCGCCGTCGCTCGCCGGCGTGATGGGCATCGTCGGCGTCTGGCTCGGTTACCGACTCGTCCACCACTTCGACGCCGGCTTCGACGTGGTCGAAGCGCTCGGGCTGTAGCGTAGCGAACAGACGGAATCGTTCCGCCGCGAGCGAGTATTCCGCCGGTTTCGCGCTCCTCGCCCGCGCTCGCAGTCAGGTCACGCGACGAGATGGTCGCGTGCTCGCAGAAGAAGGTTCGGCCGTCAGTACGAGCGCTCTTTGGGCTCGTAGGTCTGCTCGTCGCCCTCGAGGATGGCCGGCCGGTACCAGAGTTCCGGCTCGCCGTCGTTCCACGAGACCATCGTGTGCTTGAGCCACTCGTCGTCCTTGCGCTCCTGGTGTTCCTTCCGCCAGTGCGCGCCGCGGAACTCGTCGCGGGCGAGCGCGCCCATCGTGATGGCTTCCGCCACGTCGAGGAGGTTCCGCGTCTCGATGGTGTGCTGGAGGTCGGTGTTGAACGTCCGGGACTTGTCCGCGACGTACACGTCCTGGTAGCGCTCGCGAGCGCGCTGGATGTCGCGGAGCGCCTGCTTCAGGCCCTCTTCTTCGCGGAACACGTTGACGTTCGCGGTCATCGACTCCTGGAGGTCAGAGCGCACGTCGGCGTGGTTCACGCCGTCCTCGCGCTCCAGTAGGGTGTCGATGCGTTCGCGCTCGGCCTCCGCGGTGGCTTCGACGACGGCGTCCGGCGAGCGGTCGTCGGCGTCGACGGCTTCGCCGCCGTCAGCCGCCGGCTCGACCGCGTCCGCGTCGCCGTCGGGCGCGCCGACCGGCACGCCGAGTTCCTCGCGCTCGGCGTCGTCGTACGGCCCCGTCTCGATTTTCGGCTCCGGCATGTCCGCGCCCGCCGCGTGACGGCCGGCGCGAGCGCCGAACACGATGAGCTCCGGCAGCGCGTTCCCGCCGAGGCGGTTCGCGCCGTGGAGGCTCACACACGCGCACTCGCCGGCCGCGTACAGGCCGTCGATGCACGTCTCGCCGTGCTCGTTGACCTCGATGCCGCCCATCGCGTAGTGCTGGCCGGGCTTGACCGGCATCGGCTCCTCGAGGCCGTTGACGCCCTCGAAGTCCTCCGCGAGGTGGAGGATGTTCTCGAGTCGGTCGGTGATGCGTTCCTCGCCCAGGTGACGCATGTCGAGGTAGACGTACTCGTCCTCGACGCCGCGGCCCTCGTTGACCTCCGTGAGTTCGGCGCGCGCCACCACGTCGCGGGACGCGAGTTCGCCGTCGTTCGTCGCGTACCCGTACTCGAACATGAAGCGCTCGCCCTCGGAGTTGTAGAGGATGCCGCCCTCGCCGCGCACGCCCTCGCTGATGAGGACGCCGGTCGAGGGGAGCGTCGTCGGGTGGAACTGAATCATCTCCATGTCCTCCATCGGCACGCCCGCGCGGTACGCGATGGCGACGCCGTCCCCGGTGTTCGCGACGGCGTTGGTCGTGTGGTCGAACGCCTGGCCGAGCCCGCCGGTCGCGAGCACCACGCCCTCGCGAGCGCGGAAGCCCGCGATTTCGCCGGTCTGGACGTCCCACGCGACGACTCCGTGGCAGTCGCGCTCGTTCGGGTCGTCCTCGTCGGTGACGGCGACCTGGCTCACGTACCACTCGTCGTACACCTCGATGCCTCGTTTCACCACCTGCTCGTACAGCGTGTGGAGCATGTGGTGGCCGGTCTCGGCGCCCGCGTACGTCGTCCGCGGGAAACTCAGGCCGCCGAACGGCCGCTGGCTCACGCGCCCGTCGTCCTCGCGGGAGAACGGCATCCCCCAGTGTTCGAGTTGGATGACTTCCTCGGGAGCCGTCTGTGCGAACGTGTCGACGGCGGGCGCGTCGCTCAGGTAGTCCGCGCCCTTCATCGTGTCGTACGCGTGGTCCTCCCACGAGTCTCCGTCGCGGAGCGCGGCGTTGATACCGCCCTCCGCCGCGCCCGTGTGCGAGCGCACCGGATGGAGTTTCGTGACGATTGCTACGTCTGCGCCTTCCTCGTGGGCGGCGATGGCCGCGCGGAGCCCCGCGCCGCCGCCGCCGACTACGATGACGTCGTGCTCGTACATGTTACCAGAATTTGAGGTTCTGCTTGACTGCCTCTCGCTTGAGTTCTTGGATGTGCTCGGTCAGCGGGATGTCCTTCGGACAGACGTTCGTACACGAGAACTGCGTCTGACAGCGCCAGACGCCGTGTTCCTGCTCGATGATTTCGAGGCGCTCCTGGCGCTTTTGCTCGCCCTCGCGTTCGTCCATGTAGAACCGGTAGGCCTTGTTGATGGCCGCCGGGCCGAGGTACTTGTTGTCGCCCGCGGCGATGTTACACGAGGACATGCAGGCGCCACACCAGATACAGCGCGTCGAGAGCTTGATCTTCTCGCGGTTCTCGCGGCTCTGGCGCTGCTCTTCGAGTTCCCCCTCCGGCAGGTCGTCCGGGTCGAAGAAGGGCTGGGCCGTCTCCATCTGGTCGTAGAAGTGGTCCATCTCCACCACGAGGTCTTTGACGACGTCCTGGTGGGGGAGCGGTTCGACGCGCACCGGCGTGTCCAACTCCGAAATCTGGGTCTGACAGCCGAGGCGCTGCTGGCCGTTCACGAAGAACGCGTCGGAGCCACACACCGCCTGCCGGCAGGAGTGCCGGAACGTCAGACTGGAGTCGTACTCGTCGCGCGCGAAGATGAGCGCGTCGAGGACGGTCATCCCCTGTTCCTTGGGGACGGTAAAGGAGTCGAAGCGCGGCTCCTCTTTCCCCTCGATTTCGGGGTCGTAGCGGAAGACCTTGAGTTCGAGCGTCTCGCCGTCGAACTTCGTCGCGTCGGCTGCCTCCTCGGCGGCCTCGCGCTCGGCGCGCTCTCGTTTCTCCGCCAGCCGCCGCTCCTGGTGGGGGCTGGACGCGGGCTGTTCGGTCTCGGACTCCGTCTCGGTCTCGGTTTCGGGTGTCTGCGTACTCATGTTAGAACCCCGCGAGCGCGTTGGCGACGCGGACGCCCTGCACGACGAGCAGGATGCTGGCGACGCCGAGCACTATCTGTGCGGCGCGCTTGGCTTTGCCGTCGATGCCCTGGTTCACGAGCGCGTTGTAGACGCCGTTGACGCCGTGGAACGTCGCCGTCACGAGGAACAGAATCATCGTGACGTAGTAGCCGAGGTCCTGCATGCGGGCCTGGCTACCGAGGAACTCGATCTCGTAGGCGTGGTGAACGAAGTGCAACAGGAAGAAGTGGAACGCCAGCACGACGACGAGGAACGCCGCCGTGACGCGCTGGAGCAGCCACGTGGTCGAACCCGAACTGAACGAGGAGTAGCGTTCTGCCATCTTAGAATGCCCCCGTGAGGAACGTCGGCACGCTCGCGACGACGATGACGCCGGTCAACACGAGCGACGCGTAGAAACTCTTGTCCTGCGATTCCAGGCCGACGCCGAGGTCGACGAACAGCAAGCGGATGCCGTTGAGGATGTGGAAGACGGCGACCGCGAGCAGTCCGACCTCGAGCAGGCGGACGAGCGCGAGGCTCTCCAACCCGCTCAGCGTCTGGTTGTACGTCTCCGGCCCTTGGAGCGACGTGCTCAGGACGGAGATGTGGGTGAACAGGTAGCCGATGAGAACCCACCCCGTGAACTTGTGAAACACCCAGGCCCACATGCCGGCCGAGAACTCCCGCCACCGGCCGAAGTCCTCGACGAGGCCTCGGTCGTACGACTCACTCATACCATTCGGAAGGTGAGGCCCCTCTGCACATAGAAGTTACTACACGCGGGCCCCCTGCTGGTGGCGTCGTCGGGCGACACAATCGGCGTTCTCGACTGTCGATTCGGGAACGTGTTCGGGCAGCGCGCCGCGGGGTCGCGGCGGCGTCACGTCGGTCGCTCGGGCATCGTGTCCGTGCGGTCGCGTTCGTACGCTCGCTGGGTGCGTTCGTCCAACTCGACGAGGTGACAGAGCGGGTTCCCGGGGTAGACGACCGGATTCTCGAGCGCGCCGACGAGCAGGCCGGTAAAGGGCGCGGTGACACGAACCACGTCGGTCTTGAACGGGTTCGAGATGGTACAGATGGTGTCGCCCTCGCGGACGAGTTCGCCGCGCTCGTAGTGCATGTCCACGAGGCCGCCGGCGTCCGCGCGCAGCCACGTCTTCTGGTCGGACGTGACGATAGTGCGCCACCCCGGCCAGTTCACGGGCTCGCTCGGGTAGAGTTCGTACTCCGCGAGCACGCTCGCGACGCCGTCGAGCGCGCGGTCGATGAGCGGCCGCTGGAACCGGTGGGCTTCCCCCATCTCGACGGTGACGGTGGGGACGCCCGCTTCGGTGGCTTCCCGGCGGAGCGTCCCGCTGGAGCCGTCGCTGTCGATGATGACGTTCGTGCCGAACGACCGCGCGAGGCGCGCCGCCGCGTCGTCGCTCATGTCCGCTCGCGCGTGAAGCATGTTGGTGCGGCCGCGCGTCGACGTGTGGAAGTCGACGCCGTAGTCGCAGGGTTCGACGAAGTTCCGGAATATCTGGTCGGCCATCCGCTTCGCGCTCGTCGACCCCTCCTTTCCGGGGAACGAGCGGTTGAGGTCGCGGTCGTAGACGGGGAGGTAGCGCTGTTGGGCCATGAACCCGGGGACGTTCACGACGGGCATGCAGACGAGCGTCCCGTGGAGGTTGGTGTGCGCCCACTCGTGGGCGACCTCGCGGACGACGGCGATGCCGTTCAGTTCGTCGCCGTGAATCGCCGCCGTGAGGAACACCGTGGGCCCGGGGTGTTCGCCGTTGACGATGGACACCGGGACGCGCACCGGGTCGCCGAGGTACGTCTCGCTGATGCTGTACCGGATGTCCGCTCGCTCTCCGGGGTCCACCCGGCCGCCGTTGTACGTGAACGCCCCGTCGGTCATGCCACCGGCTTCGCGGCGAACACGTAAAAAGGCGCGAGTCCCCTCGTACTGGGACGCACCGGCACCGTTTTGCTCGTTCCGCGTGTCAATCCCGACAATGGACGACTCGGTCTCGGTGGGCGTACTCAGCCTACACAACAGCAAGGAGACGAAGGCGATCGTGAACGCGGTCGAGGCGCTCGGCCACCGCGGCGTGTGGCTCCGCGAGAACAACCTCTGTGTCGACATCGAGGACGGCGTCGCGCGCATGGAGCCCGACGTCGACGTGGTGGCGAATCGCCTCCTGCTCTCGAACACGGAACAGCCCTGCGAACTGCTCGGTCTCGCGCTCTCGCTGAGCCGGCTGCGCCCGACGCTGAACCGCCCGGAGAACGTGCTGACGGCGTTCCACAAGTTCGCGACCGCGACGTCGCTCGCCGAGAGCGAAGTGAGTCTACCGGACGCGACGCTCGCGCTGGACTCCGACCGCCTGAACGACGAGAAGGCGAAGTACGGCGACGAGGTCGTCTACAAGACCGCCATCGGCACGCACGGCGGCGGGACGTGGAAGATTGCCGCCGACGAGCAGGTCAACCCCCGGGTCGGCGACCGGTACGCGTTCCTGCAGGAACTCGTCGAGCGCGACGGCGACCGGCACCGCGACCTGCGCGTCTACATCGTGGACGGCGACATCGTCGGGACGATGCGGCGGTACGCGCCCGAGAACGACTGGCGGACGAACGTCGCGCTCGGCGGCGACGTGGAGGGCGTCGACGACCTGCCCGAGGACGCCGCGGACATGGCGCTCGCGGCCGCCGACCGCATCGGCCTCGACTACGCGGGCGTCGACCTCGTGGAGGGCCACGACGGCTGGCACCTCCTCGAAGTCAACCCCACCGCGGGGTTCAAGGGCCTGTTCGAGGCGACGGGCGTGAGTCCCGCGCCGTACATCGCGAAACTCGCCGTGGAGACGGCTGGCGGCGAGGTCGACGACGACGAGGTCGAACGCCTCGCGCAGACGCTGGACGACTCGCGGCCCGCGGACGTCGAGGCGAACCCGACGCCGGACCGAGAGGAGGCGAACGTCATCGGGTACACCGAGGACGTGCTCGTCTCCGGGACGAGCGGCACCGAGCGCATCGTCGCGAAGTCCGACACGGGAGCGTCCCGCACGAGCATCGACACCCGGCTCGCGGCGAAAATCGGCGCCGGCCCCATCAAGTCGATGACGAAGGTGAAATCGGGGAGCGTGAAGTCTGGGAAGGCCCGCCCGGTCGTGGACATCGTCGTCGGCGTCGCGGGCGACCGCCACACCGTCGCCGCCTCGCTGGAGGACCGCGGTCACATGGACTACCCGCTGTTGCTCGGCCGCGACATCCTCCAGCACTACCAGGTCGACGTGCGCCGGCGCACGGGCGAGGAGTCCAGCAGCGACGAGGAGTAGTCGGTAGGCTCGCCGAACGCCCGCCCGGAGTCGGGTCGCACACTCGCCTTACTCCGAGTAAGCAGAAAGCCTCCATCAGCCGTCCGCTCTGCGTTCTCGCGCCGCCAGTTCATAACAAAAACGCCGCAGTGCCAACTCCGCACACCGCCGCGAGGCGGGCTGAAACTATGACTGCGGACGACCTCGGAGAGACGACGGCGAACCGACAGACGACGGCGGGCGGCTCGGAGACGACAGCGGGCGGCCCCGTGATGACGCGACGGCGAGCGCTCGCACTCGGCGGCGCCGGCGTCGGCGCGCTCGCGCTCGGCGGCGCGCCGTTCGTCACCGCGCAGTCGGCAGACGGGAAGGCGGCGCGAACTTACCGCGTGACCGTGACGAACCTGACGCGTGGCCAGCCGTTCACGCCGCCGGCCGTCGCGCTCCACCGGCCGGACGTGGAGGTGTTCTCGGTCGGCGACCCCGCGAACGAACCCACGAGGGAACTCGCGGAGAACGGCAACCTCGACCCGCTCGTTTCGCTCATCGAGGACACGAACAGCATTCGCGCGGCGGGCGTCGGGGACGCGGCGCTCGTCCCCGAAAGCGACCCGGGCGACACCGGGAACCCGTACTACGCGGAACTCGAACTGTCCGCGGACGCGAGCGCGACCCACCTCACGTTCGCGAGCATGCTCGTCGCGACGAACGACGGCATCGTCGGCCTCGACACCGTGGCGCTCCCGGAGGCCGTCAACGAGTCCGAGACGCACTACGCGAACGGCTACGACGTGGGAACCGAGCAGAACACGGAACTGTTCGCTGACCTCGTGCCGCCCGCGAAGACGCTGATTCTCGGCGGCGAACCCGAGGGGACCGGCGAGAGCGACGAGGACATCGCGGAGGACGGCGTGATTCGTCCACACCCGGGGATTCAGGGCGTCGGGAACCTCCCGCCGGAGGTGTACGACTGGCGCGAACCCGCGGCCGTCGTGCAGGTCGAACGGCTCGACGGTGACTGACCGCGCGGAACCCGCGCCCGGTCCGCGCCGTCACCCCTCGTACGCCCGCCACACGTACAGCGACGCGTACGACCGGTAGGGCGCCCACCGTCCCGCAATCTCGCGCATCTCGCCGCGTGTCGTGTCGTCGCCGAACAGTTGCTCCATCCCGCGCCGGATGCCGAGGTCGCCGACCGGGAACACGTCCTCGCGCCCGAGCGCGAACATGAGGAACGTGTCCCGAATTTGTGAAAACTATTTTCAAAGTGGGTTGCGAAGACAGAGGTATGCCACACGTTGGCGTCAGCGTGAACGAGGCGACGAAGGAGGACTGGGAGGAGTACGTCGAGGAAACTGATTATGGAAGCATCAGCGAGTTAGTTCGATCATCAGTACGGAAGGAGATTGCAAGGGAGAGTGACGGCGACGGGGTTCCCCGCGAAGTTGAAGCGGAGTTAACTGAGGTTGCAGAGACACAGGCCACACTCCGCGAACAGATGGCCGACCTACTGGAAGGCTTCGAGGACGTCGAGGCGGCGACGGCGACTCAGTACCCGTCGGAGATCGTGGAACTTGGCCACGACATTGCGGGCGAACTTGAGGAAGTTCACGCCGACCGATTCGCGGAGTGGGAGAGTGAGACGCAGAGCGAGCTGTGGGACGTCGCGCAGGAACAGTCGGGGAACGTGAGTGTTGGGGAAGTGAAGGACGCGCTGGAGTATTTGGAGGAGAACCTGTCCTATGTTCGGACGAAGCCACGGGGGCCGAGTGAGTATTTCCGCGTGAGGGGACAGCCAGCAAACGTGCGGAATCGGGAACGAGGTGACGAGTGAGATGTTCGAGGAGTTCGAGGAGTTCGTTGTTGACCTGGAACTGAATCAGGAGGCCTCGGAGAATACCGTGAGTATCCGCGAGCGCCATCTTTCGGAGTTCTCGGAGTTCGTGGACGTTGACGACGTCGAGGACGTGAGTCGCCGCGACATTTCCCGTTACGTCGATTGGTTGGTTGACGAGGGATATGCACCGAACACCATTGAATCGCGGTATGGCTCCGTCTCGGCGGCATACAATCATCTGTTTGTGGAGGACTTGGTTGACAACAATCCGATTAAGCGGATGAAGCGGAAGGCGATTCGGAAGAAGGCACAGAAGGCGAAGACGGAGGCGGAGAAGAAAGCGGAGGACGATGCGAAGGACTACCTCACGAAGGCTGAGGTCTACGAGTTGGCCGAGAGTGTTCCTGAACCGACCGATAGGAACGAACTGCTCGTGAAACTGCTATTCTGGACGGGGGCGCGAGTGAGTGAAGTCGTCCGAATTGACATAGGGCGGGATGGTTCTGTTGACGGCGAGGGAAGCGACATTGACGTCCAGAAACCCTGTATCAAGGTGTACGCGCCGAAGACGGACGAATCACGGTCTGTTTCCTATCCACGGGGGGAGATTAACCCACTTCTCCGTGACTGGGTTCGGAACGGACGGCTCCGCTACAAGTACGCCAACGAGTCGCGCAGGCTGTTCCTCGGACGGAAGAAGCCCCTGACGGAGAGTGGTGTTGCGAGAGTCGTGAAGAAGGCGGCGGAGAACGCGGGAATACAAGAGGTTGATCATGTGTCGAAAGACGGGCGTAAGTACCACCGCGTCACCCCCCACTTGCTTAGGCATAGCCACGCGATGTACCAGCACAACGAGCGCGGTGTTTCCTTCGATGAATTGAAGGCTCATCTCGGCCACTCGTCGGTTGATACCACGGAGAAGTTCTACGCGGAGGGTACGGAGGAAATGGTCGTCAATACGTTTGGTTCCGAGTAGTATAACTGGCGCGCATACTGCCCTTTCTCAGAATCGGTGTGAGTGGTCTTTGAGCGGCTTCAGATTCTTCCGAGAGGAAATCATCCTATCGACGCAAGAAATCGCTCTGACGGACACACAGGAGGATGCGGTTCCAGAGACACCCCTCAGACCTTCGACGTCGTGACGGCCACGGCCCGCCGTGACTGTTCCGCCGCCGAGGACGTCCACGAGGAGGCGAGCAGACTGCGAACCTCGACGTAGCCAGCCAGCCAAGCGACGGCGGCGGACGTGCGCCAGCGCGGGCCGGGGTTCCATAAATTCGTTCACTACACCGTGGGTACGTTGCTGTGGTACACTACACCGTCGTTGTGCTATTGCTGTGTATACCATCCCTCGTCGTAATTTAGCGCGAGCGCCGAGGCACGCGTGTACGCACGTCATCTGGACTAGTTATTAAGAACCATTAAGGATTCGGTGTGGTGTGTTGGTTCCCACCCCGTGGTCCAACTGCGGAGGGGGCGGAGACGAT
This sequence comes from Halobacterium litoreum, assembly GCF_021233415.1. NCBI lineage: Archaea > Methanobacteriati > Methanobacteriota > Halobacteria > Halobacteriales > Halobacteriaceae > Halobacterium > Halobacterium litoreum. Next base: position 1,047,508 of record NZ_CP089466.1, read on the forward strand.
ACGGCACCGATTCGGTGCGGGGATGCTTACTGCCCCCTGTTATGCCGTGGTAATTTGGTGGGAAATCTGTCTCCCCCGATGCCCTCCCATGCGGTTGTCGTTCGTCGTTCCGTTGCTATCTTTGACACCCCAGTTTACTGGAATACTTCAGGTCATTATGCCCGTTGTGGCACCACAAGGATTAGGCAGAACGCATTACAAATAGAACGTATGAATGAGGACTCATTTAATACAGACAGGCCCATCAAAGAGTTGGGAGTGCGTCATGTTGAGGGGTACTTTAACCTCAACTCAGGGCGATTAGAAGAGGTCTTGATTGAGGTTGCGGATACCAACCCCACGGAGAAAGTCTGGTGGTCCGTTAGTTATGCTGTGGATTTAGGGGAGGCTAAGGTGGGCCAGTTTCCCGAGATTAGAGATCCCTCAAAGTTGGCTGAGGTATTGACACGGTCTGATTTGGCGGTGAGAAAGATCGACACGATAGATACCGTTGTTCCGTGGCATGAAGAGTTCAGAGAGCAGTATCGAGGAATGGACCTTGATGATATAGAAGAGCAATTACCCAAATTTACAAAATTAGAGGAGGAGTCAGACTAACTGATTCATAGGTAGATTATCGATTTCGTTGCAAAGTCTGTATCTGAGAGTGCTGAAAACTCAATCAGCATAATGTGGTTCAGGCGGTGGGTTAGTCCTCGTAGGCCTTCCAAAGATAGAGAGATGCATAGGATCGAAACGGCTTCCAGCGGGTTGCCGCGTCTCGCATTTCTCCCCTCGTCATCTCTTCTTCAAAGAGAGTCTCCATTCCCTTTCGAATGCCGAGGTCCTCGACGGGGAAGACGTCAGGCCGACCCAACCCAAACATCAGTTGCATACGAGCCGTCCAAGGGCCGACGCCTTTGATATTGGTGAGTTCCGTGACGACGTCGTCGTTGCTCATTTCTTCAAAGTAGGCATGGGAGTATTCGTTTTCCATGAATGCAGTAGCGATGTTTTGGATGTAGTCGGCTTTCGCTTGTGAGAGACCTACATTGAGCAGGGCTTCGGTATTGGTACGCTCGATGGATCTGGGGGTGACGTCAATAGTGTCGAAAAGGCGTTCGCGTATTGCGGCAGCTGATTGCATAGATACCTGCTGGCGAATAATTGAGATGACGAACCGTTGAAAGAGATTGTCAACAGGTTCGAGAGTAACTGGCCCATGTTCGTTGACGACCGTGCTGAGGACTCTGTCGTCGCGGAGATATTCGACGGCTTGCTCGCTCATTCACACCAAGGGAAGGAACAGACGTTGATGTAGTTATGCCTCTTCTCGTTAATCGCTGTGTTGGCCTTCGGCTCTGGGGTACTGAGAGATTATCAACAATTCCGACAAAGCAAATGCGATTAACATCATGATTAGCGTTGCTACAGGCCGATTGAGTTCCCATCCTAACCAAGGAATGGCAATGAAAATAGCAGTAAATGCCACGACGTAATTTATCTCAGGGTCCGAGATTTGTTGGAAGGCAATAGTCATGAGGACGATCACACCTAACCCAGTGAAAGCCAATCCCCCTTGACCCACTCCTATGAGTGCCTGTCTCAAGGAGTCCTCCGACAGAATATTATTCTCCTTGGTGAGAAAAATCATAATTTCCATCCCTGCTCGGCCAAAGAGGTAGAGAGAAGCTCCTGCCATGGCGAAACCGATCCCGAAGAAAGGCATTAGTGTCGGCTGTTTCTGTAGCTCGACACTCTTCACCAGTTTCGAGAAAACTTGCATTACAACAGCCCATGCTGGCAGGAAGAGCGCAATAAGCTGAATCAGTGGAACCACCACGTCGACGGACACCATGACGTGATGGCTATCAAGTAGTGTGTTAGACTTTTCCCTGATTGAGGAAGAATTGAAATCTATTGAAACCCAATTAATTACATGAGGAACATCTCGGCCGTCCAGTCGCCGACGCCCGTGATGGCGGTGAGTTCGTCGCGGACCTCGTCGTTCGCGAGGCCGGCGAAGTGCGAGTGGTCGTAGCCGTGGTCGTGGAACGCCTCGGCGACGTTCCGCACGTAGTCGGTCTTCTGAGTGGAGAGTCCCGCGTCCCGGAGCGTCTCGGGGTCGGCGCTCGCGACGCCCGCGGGCGTCACCTCGACGGCGTCGAACAGGCGCTCGCGGATGGCGGCCGCGGCGTCCATCGACACCTGCTGGCGGACGATGGAGACGACGAGGCGCTCGAACGGGTCGTCTGCGGGGTCGAGTTCGAGTTCGCCGTGCTCGGCGACGAGCGGCGCGAGGTCCGGGTCGTCGCGGAGCGCGTCGTGTGGGTCGGCCATACCGGGGGCAGGGACTCGGACGGCCTACGTGTTGCGCTCGCGGCGCGCCCCGAGCAGGAAGCCGGCGAGCGCGCCGACGCCGCCGTGGACCGCGGGCGAGATGGCGTTCACCGAGAGCGCGACGAACAGTTCCGGGTCCGCGACTTCGAGGAAGGGAACGCCCTGACTAATCGGCGACAGAACGGGATAACTGAGTGCGACGGCGGCGCCGGTCCCGGCGGCTACCGCGGTCGCGAGACGAATCGGGCGGTCGACCGGGGCGTCGAATCGCATCGCTCCGTAGACGGCGGCGCCGGGGACGATGGCGAGCAGGAGCGTCGTGAGTACGAGCGACTGGAGGGCGACTTCGACGACGTTGTCGAACGGGGTGGCGTTCGCGCCGTCCACCACGAACAGTTGTACGACCGTCTGCGTGAGTCCGACGCCGAGACCGAGGAGGGCCGCGAGCGGGGTGTCGTCCATACGACCGGACTTGTCTGGCGTCCGAAAAGTACCTTGCGTGTCGAACGCCGCGAACGACACCGTCCGTCGGCGACTCGTTTCCACGCGTGTAAACGCGTGCAACGTTGTCAGCCGGCGAGAGGGAAAGGTTCAACGGGTGTGCAAGCGACCGTTCGGGCATGGACGTAGACGACATCGAGACCATCGCCGTTCTCGGCGCAGGAAACATGGGCCACGGCATCGCGGAAGTCGCCGCGCTCGCCGGCTTCGACGTACACCTCCGAGACATCAAAGAGGAGTTCGTCCAGAAGGGCTACGACCAACTCGAGTGGTCGCTGAACAAACTCGCCGAGAAAGAGCAGATCGGCGAGGCCGAGGCGGAGGCGGCGCTGGACCGCGTGACGCCCATCGTCGACCTCGAAGAGGCCGTCGAGGACGCCGACTTCGTGGTGGAGGCGGTGCCGGAGAAGATGGACATCAAGAAGAACGTCTACCGGGAACTCGAACAGCACGCCCCGGACGAGGCCGTGTTCGCGACGAACACGTCCTCGCTGTCCGTCACGGAACTCTCCGAGGTCACGGACCGCCCGGAGCGGTTCTGCGGGATGCACTTCTTCAATCCGCCGGTGCGGATGCAGCTCGTCGAGGTCATCTCCGGCGCGCACACCGACCCCGAGGTGCTCGACCTGACCGAGGACCTCGCGGAGGCGATGGGGAAGACGCCGGTGCGCGTCCGGAAGGACTCGCCGGGGTTCATCGTCAACCGCGTGCTCGTCCCGCTCCTGAACGAGGCCGCGTGGCTCGTCGAGGACGACGTGGCGACCATCGCCGAGGTCGACTCCACGACGAAGTACGACATCGGCCTGCCGATGGGCGCGTTCGAACTCGCCGACCAGGTCGGCGTCGACGTCTCCTACGACGTGCTCGACTACATGCAGGGCGTGCTCGGCGACGCCTACGAGCCGTGCCCGCTGCTCGTCGAGAAGGTCGAAGCCGAGAAACTCGGGAAGAAGACGGGCGAGGGCTTCTACGACTACGACGACGGCGGCGCGGACGTGCCGACCGACCAGATTCGCGAGGACGTCGCCGACCGCCTCGTCGCCGTGATGGCCAACGAGGTCGCGAAGCTCGTCGGGAACGACGTCGCCGACCCCGCGGAAATCGACGAGGCCGTGATGCTCGGCGCGGGCTACCCCGAGGGCCCCGCGAAGATGGCCGACGACGCCGGTATCGACTACCTCTACGAGACGCTCGACAACCTCTACGAGGAGACCGGCGCGGCGCGCTACGAGCCCGCCGAGTACCTCGGGACGCTCGCCGAGAGCGGCGACCAGTTCCACGCGTCCGCCGAGGACAGCGAGGGCGACACGCCGTCGTTCAGTAGCGTCGCCGTCTCCGTCGACGGGAAGGTCGGCCACCTCGAAATCGACCGCCCGCACCGCATGAACACCATCAGCGGCGAACTCCTCGACGAGCTCTCGGAGGCCGTCGACGTGCTCGCCGCGGACGACGACGTGCGCGCCATCCTCCTGACGGGCGCCGGCGAGAAGGCGTTCTCCGCGGGCGCCGACGTCCAGTCGATGGCGGGGAGCGCGGACCCCATCGACGCCGTCGAACTCTCCCGGAAGGGCCAGCAGACGTTCGGCAAACTCGAGGCCTGTGACGTGCCCGTCGTCGCCGGCATCGACGGCTACTGTCTCGGCGGCGGGATGGAACTCGCGACCTGCGCGGACATGCGCGTCGCGTCCACCCGCAGCGAACTCGGACAGCCCGAACACAACCTCGGTCTCCTGCCGGGGTGGGGCGGCACCCAGCGTCTGAAGCACATCGTCGGCGAGGGTCGCGCGAAGGAGATTATCTTCACCGGTGACCGCTTCGACCCCGAGACGATGGCCGACTACGGCTTCGTGAACGAGGTCGTCGCGAACGACGAGTTCGAGGACCGCGCGTGGGAACTCGCCCGCGACCTCGCCGCCGGCCCGCCCATCGCCCAGCGCTACACGAAGCGCGCGATGCTCGCCGGCCGCGACGACACTGACGCCGGCCTCGAAATCGAAGCGCAGGCGTTCGGCCAACTGATGAACACCCAGGACCTGATGGAAGGCATCAGCGCGTTCTCCGCGGACCGCGACCCCGAATTCGAGGGTCACTGACACGGCACCCGGAGAACGACACGTTTAAACTACTCTCGCGGGAACGGTTTGTTGTCGCTCGGTTGGTGTAGTCCGGCCAATCATGTTGGCCTTTCGAGCCGACGACCAGGGTTCAAATCCCTGACCGAGCACTTTTCGAACGAAGCGAGAAAATCGCGCAGCGAAGCGTGTACGTTGGGGGGAGGGACGCGCGTCGCCTTCGGCTTCAGTACTGTCCAGACGCCGTCGTATCGTGCGCCGAACACGCTTTACGGCCGCTGTACCGCCGACGCAGGCCGCCAAAGATGTAAGTACTCCTCGGCCGGTTTGTCCCACCATGGTAAGTGGTGTAGAGGCGGGCGCGTTGTCCATCGTCCCGGCGTTGCTCGCCATCGGGCTGGCGTGGCGGACGCGCGACGCGCAAATCGGGCTGTTCGTCGGCGTCGTCGCCGCCGGCGTGGTCTACGGCGCGCTGAATCCCGCGGCCGTCGGCGTGCCCGACGACCTGATTCGGGCGGGGCCGCACGTCGCCGAGGTCTCGCCGCAGGCCGACGACGCGAGTTCGTGGAGCGTCGGCCTCGGCGGCGTCCTGCTCGGGTCGGTGTTCGGTCTCAAAGTCGTCCCCGAGATAATCGCGACGGCGCCGCTGTTCGGGCCGTGGTACGTCGAGAACGTCCTGCTCGCCATCTTCGCCATCGGCGGGATGATCGGGCTGATGATTCGGTCGGGCGCGATTCGTGGCGTCCTCGAGGCGCTCGCCGACCGCGTGGACGACTCGGCGGACGCCGAGAAGGCGGCGTTCCTCGCGGGCATCGCCGTCCACATCGACGACTACTTCAACTGCTTGGTGGTCGGGTCGATGATGCGCCCGCTGACCGACCGGTTCAACGTCTCGCGGGCGAAACTCGCGTACTACGTCGACTCCGCCGGGTCGCCGGCCGCCCGCCTCGCCTTCTACTCGACGTGGGGCGCGGCGATGGTCGGGTTCATCGGCGGCGGCATCGAGCAGGCCGCGAGTCAGGGGAATCTCCCGTCGGGGATGAGCGGGTTCGTCGGCGCCGAGGGGAACGCGGTCACGGGCGCCATCTGGCCGCTGTTCTTCAACACCCTGTTCACGGGCTTCTACTCGTGGATTGCACTCGCAATCGCGGCGCTCGTCGCGTGGCAGGTGTTCCCGAACATCTTCGAGATGGGGCGAGAGGAGTCCCGCGCCCGCGCCGGGAACGGCGTCGTCGGCGAGGACGACGACCCGATGATTTCCGAGGAACTCGACCGCTACGAGGTGTACGAGGGCGCGACCCCCCACTGGCGCAACTTCGCCGTGCCCATCCTGACGATGATCGTGGTCGGTCTCGGCGCGATGTTCTGGCGCGCGAGCCCCGTCATCTACGTCGACGGCGCGACCGGGTCGACGCTCCTCCGGGTCGCGGAGTGGCAGTTGGTCGCGCCGCCCGCCGGCCCGTGGTCGTTCAACATCGGCGGCGTCAGCCTCGGCATCGCGTCCGTCGCCGCGTTCGCCGTGGCGTTCCTGATGTACCGCCTGCAGGGGAACATCCCCTCGAACAAGGACGCCACGGACGCCGCGATGGTCGGCTTCAAGGGCATCCTGCTCGCCGCCGTCATCCTGATGTTCGCGTCCTCGATTCAGAACGCCGTCACCGTCCTCGGCGTCGCGTCGTTCATCACCGCGACGTTCGGGAACATCCCGGCGTTCGTCGTGCCCGTCGTCGTCTTCCTCACCACGGCGTTCGTGAGTTTCTCCGACGGGTCGTCGTGGTCGACGTACGGCATCATGTTCCCCATCGCGATTCCGCTCGCGTTCGCGACGGGCGCGAACCTCCCGCTCGTGCTCGGGGCGGTGTTCAGCGGCGGCATCTTCGGCGACCACTCGTCGCCGATCAGCGACACCACGGTGCTGGCGTCCTCGACGTCCGGCAGCGACCACATGGTCCACGTGCGCTCCCAGATTCCGTACGCCGTCATCACCGCCGCCATCACCGCGGCGCTGTTCCTCCTGTTCGGGTTCGTGTTGCCCGAGGGATTCCGCGTCATCCCGTACTGACGGGACGACGCGGGTAGCCGGCCGCGACTGCGCCTGCGTCCGGCCACCACGTCGCTGCGAGCCTGAAACCCGATTCAAGACGGTTCGCGCCGTTGTCACGTTCTGCCATGCGAGCATTCGTGATGAACGGCATCGGCGAGACCGGGTTCGCAGAGAAAGACCGCCCCGAACCGGGGCCGACGGACGCGATTCTCCGCCCGACGAAGGCGTTGGTCTGCACGTCGGACGTCCACACCGTCCACGGCGCAATCGGGGAGCGCGAGAACCTCACGCTCGGCCACGAGGTGGTGGGGACCGTCGACGAGGTGGGCGACTCTGTCACCGACTTCGCGCCCGGCGACAGGGTCGTCGTCGGCGCCATCACGCCCGACTGGGGGTCGGCGGCCGCCCAAGACGGCCACCCCTCGCAGTCCGGCGCGGCCCTCGGCGGGTGGAAGTTCGCGAACGAGAAAGACGGCGTGTTCGCCGAGTACGTCCACGTCAACGAGGCGGACGCGAACCTCGCGCCCATCCCGGAGTCGGTTACCGACGAGGAGGCCGCCTACGTCACCGACATGATGAGTACCGGCTTCATGGGCGCCGAGCACGCCGACATTCCCGTGGGTGGCACGGTCGCCGTGTTCGCGCAGGGGCCGGTCGGCCTGATGGCGACGAAGGGCGCGGACCTGCAGGGCGCGGGCCGCATCTTCGCCGTGGAGACGGTGCAGTCCCGGCAGGACCTCGCGAAGCAGTACGGCGCCGACGAAATCGTCGACTTCGCCGAGGGCGACCCGGTCGAACAGATACGCGAACGCACCGACGGCGAGGGCGTCGACGCCGCCATCGAGGCCCTCGGGTCGAGCGAGACGCTCGAACAGTGCGTCGCCGCCGTGAAGCCCGGCGGCACCGTCTCGAACGTCGGCTACCACGGCGAGGGCGAGTACGTGAACCTCCCGCGCGAGGACTGGGGCGTCGGCATGGCCGAGAAGGACATCGTGACGGGGCTCTGTCCGGGCGGCCGCCTGCGCCTCGAACGCCTGCTCGCGCTCATCGACTCCGGACGCGTCGACCCGACGCCGATGACCACACACGAGTTCGCGTTCGAGAACACGGACGAGGCCTTCGAGTTGATGGAGTCCAAGGAGGACGGCGTCATCAAGCCCCTGATAACGTTCGAGTGACGGCGGTAACGCGGAGTTACGTCGGCCGCCACACTCCATAACAAACGCCGCTCGCGCCGTGGGTTGGCGTGATGAGCGAATCAGACCCAACGACCGAGCGAATCGAGGAGACGACGACGTGGCCCGACCTCGCAATCGGACTCTACGACCGACTCACCGGACGCGGCGCCGAAATCGTCTACGAGTTCGACGACCTCGACGTGGACGTCCCGAGTGGCACCGGCGACGACGCCGAACACGCGCACTGGCACGTGGACGGCACGGTCCGCGTCACGACCCGTGAACGCGAGTGAGTCGCCCACGCCGACCTGGCGCGGCGAACCGCTCTCCGTGACCACCGACCTCTCGGTGTCCGTCGACGGCACCGACGTGGGCGTCGAGTCGACGGGCGACCGGGTGCTCGTGGACGTGCCGGCGCTCGGCGCCGCCGTCGACGTGCTCCGGAGCGTCCCCCGGGAGCGCCTCACCGGCTTCTCCGCGGCGCTCCGGGCCGCCGACGTCACCGTCGAGGTCCGCGTCCGGGAGTCGCCGGTCGCGATTCTCGGAGCGGACGCGCGCGCCGGTCCGGTGTCTCGGCGACTGGGCGTCGCGCCCGCCGAGTTCCGCGTCGGCGGTGCGCTCGTCGCCGTCGCCCGCGGCGCCGGCGCGTCGGTCGCGGAAGCCCGCCGCCTGCTCGACGCGCTCGCGTCGTAGGCGACGGCTACTTTTCTCGGTTCGAGTCGTCGTCTCGGGTATGCTCCTGCGCATCCTCGCCGCGGTGACCGGTCTCTTCGAACTCCTCGTCCCCCGGCAGTTCGTGGACTGGTGGATGGGAGTCGCGACCGACGACGACGGCGACCTGAAACCGTGGGTGTACACCGTCGCCCGCGTCGAGGGTGCCGTCCTCCTGCTGTGGGCGCTCACGAGAGGCTGGCGCGAACGCGACTGAGACTCTCTCGCACACCGAGACAAAACTTATTGTACGGGGGCAGAATTTACGAGTCACACTGCGACTCGGAGCGACCGAGTCCACCGGGTGACCGATAATGACCGCAACGACATCCCGCGCCACCGACTCTCCCTCGATTAGTGGGGAGTCCGCGTGTGCTCGCGTGGGATTCGTCGCGGCCGGATATCACCCGAACGCGCAGTCCGCGTCCACCCTCGCCGCGTGAAGCGGCGATTCACCCCGGGGAGGACGCGGACGCCGTCGACACCTACCGACGGCACTGCGTGTTCTTCTCCGGAACCCTACGCGTGAGCGCGGGCTGCCCGCTCCCGACGGGCCGGCCCCGTGGTCCCACCGAGTTCGACTCTCGGCGGGAGCCTATGGCAGCAGCCAGCCAGACGGTCCGCGTCGTCGCGGACCTCACGATGCACGTATCGCGCAACGCCGCCGGCGACCTCGAAGCCGGCGCGGAGAGCGTCGTCACCCGAATCGACGCCGTCGGCAGCGTCGAACGCGTCGACGTGACTGACCTCCGCCCCCGGCTCAACGACCTGCAGGTCGACGCAACCATCGAGGCGACCCTCGACGTGGACGACGCGCCGGACACCGAAGCCGCCACGCGAGAAGCCCTCATCGACGGCTTCGGCGTCGACAGCGTCGACGACCTGCAACTCGACCGCGCCGTCGTCCCGCCCGGCGAACCCGTCCAAGAGGTGGGTTAGCCGGGACAGCGAACCGAACCGCAGAAGAATCGACCGAGAGCCGCTACCCGCGCCACTCCAGCGCGGTCGCCGCCCACGTGTAGCCGGTGCCGGCCGCGAGGAACAACACCGTGTCCCCGGACTCGACGTTCCCGGCCCGTACGCCCTCGTCGAGTGCGAGCGCCTGGTCCACGCTCTGGACGTGCCCGTACTCGTCGAGGTAGTGGTGGGCGTCCTCGCCCACGCCCAGTTCGTCGGTCAGCCAGTCGTGGAACGACCGCTTCATGTGCGTCAGCGCCACGAAATCGAGGTCCTCGCGCGTCAGCCCCGAGCGCTCCAGCGCGTCGTCCGCGACGTCGAGGAAGTTCGGGCCGCTGACGGGCGCGATTCGCTCCTTCATGTCGTCCGAGGCGACGGTGAGCGCGTGCAGCCCGGCGTCCACCGTCTCCCGCGACGGCGGGCGCTCCGACCCGCCAGCGGGCATGATTACGTCCTCCGAGAAACTGCCGTCCGTGAGCGCGGCGGACTCGTGGACGACCGCTCGCGTGCGGTCGCCGGCGTCCCGCTCCAGCACGAACGCGGACGCGCCGCTCCCGAAGTTGAACATGAAGGAGGCGTCCTCGTCGCCGTAGTCCACGAGGTCCTCCTCGCGGCTCGCGGACACCAACAGGGCGGTGTCCACGTCGCCGGTCTGGAGTTGGGCGCGCGTCTGCCGAATCGCGAGGGGCGCGCCCGCACACAGCGTGTAACTCTCGGTCGCGTACGCCGCATCGGCGCCGAGGCGCTCGGCGACGTTCGCGGCCGCCGACCACACCACGTAGTCCTTGAACTCGCTCCCGTGGTAGAGCACCAAATCGAGTTCTTCGGGGGCCACGTCGGCGTCCGCGAGCGCGTCTTCGGCCGCCTCGACGCACATGTCGGTCGCGTGGTCGGCGTCCGGCGGACAGACGTGTTTCCGTTCGATGCCCATCTTCTCCACGACGACCGCCTCGGGAATCCCGCTCTCCGCGGCGATTTCCTCGCCGGTCACCGTCTCGTCGGGCGTGTAGACGCCGTAGCCGGTGAGACAGACGGTCATCGCTTGAACCTCGCGAGGTACGCCGGGAGTTGCTTCGCGACGGTGCCGCCGAGGCGGTCGCGCAGCGCGCCGAGCAGGCCGCCGGGCACGTACAGCACGAACATCACGAACACGACGCCGAGGTAGAGCGCGGCGTGCCCGTTCAGGAACGTCTCGATGCCCTGCCCGACGGTCATCCCGTTCAGAATCGGCGTTTCGAGCACGCCGGCGGGCACGTAGTCACGGAGCAGCGGGAGCAGGCCGCCGCCGCCCCCGGTCTTCGAGAGGAACTCGCGGATGCTCCGGTCGAACAGCCGACCGTACAGCGGCCCGGCGAGCGTGCCGAACCCGCCGATGATGGAGGCCAGCAGGGCGTCCCCGCTGACGAGGAAGTAAAGCGAGTTGTCCGGCGTGACCGACCGCCGGTAGCCCGCGAACAGGCCGCCCGCGATGCCGGCGAAGAAGCCGCTCGCGGCGAACGCCGCGAGTTTGTACCGGAACGTGTCGTAGCCGACCGCGCGGGCGCGCTCCTCGTTCTCGCGGATGGCGACGAGCACGCGACCGAACGGCGAGTGTACCATGCGCTGCATCGCGAGGTAGCAGACCAGCACCACGAGGCCGACCATGTAGTACGACACTTCGGTCGCGCCGAGGTCGAGGAACAACAAGTCGAGTTCGTCCCCGCGGAGCGGGCCGATTGCGAAGTTCAGCGCGTCCACGAACGGCACGCCGATTTCGAAGCCCTCGGGGTGGAGGCTGTTGCTGACGGAGACGCCGTCACGGGGGTTCGACCCGAGGTAGTCCCAGTCCCGCATCAGCACGTACAGCACCTGCGCGAACCCGAGGGTTATCATCGCGAAGTAGACGCCGGAGAGCCGGAACGACACCGACCCGATGACGACGGCGAGCAGCGCCGCGAGCACGCCCGCGAGCAGCAGACTCACCATGAACGGCGTGCCCGCCGGGAGCAGCGGAATCTTCCCGCTGGCGACGAGCACGACGAAGTAGCCGCCCGCGCCGTAGAACGCGGCGTGGCCGAACGACAGGTAGCCCGTGTAGCCGCTGATGAAGTCGAAACTCATCGCGAACAGCCCGAAGTAGAACACCGCAATCATCGTCTCCGTCTGCGGGAGGAACGCCTCGAACTCGGCGACGCCGCCGAGGAACGAGTAAATCAGCGGGTAGACCCCGAAGAACGCCACCACGAGCAGGTGCGCGACGTGGTCGCGGGCGTACTGCCGGACCCAACTCGTTTCGGCGTCGGTCGCGTCCTCGCGACCGACCGACTCGGTGCTAATGGCCGCCCACCTCCGCTAGGCCGGAGATGCCCTGCGGGCGAACGACGAGCACGCCCACGAGGATGAGGAAGACGGTCAGTTCCGGGAGCCCGGAGAACGTCACGATGCCTTGGTTGAACACGTACGTCATGACTGCATCCACCATACCGACGAGGAGTGCGGCGACGACGGTGCCGCGGAACGACCCGAGGCCGCCGACGATGACGACGACGAACGCCGGGAGCAGCGTCTCGGACGCGAGCGGGACGCTCGCTCCCCAGACGGAGTCCCACATCAGGAGCGCGCCCGCGAACCCGGCGAGCGCGGCGCCGAGCGCGAACACGACCGTGAACACGCGGCGCACGTCGACGCCGAGCGCGGCCGCCATCTCGTCGTCCTCGCTGCCGGCGCGCACGACGAGGCCGTACCGCGTTCGGTTCAGGAACGCCCACACCGCGGCGACGGTGAGGACGCCCCACGCGATCTGGAACAACTGGAGGTTGCCGACGGACGCGCCGAGCACGTCCACGGACTGCCCCATCACGGGCGGTTTCGTGGAGAGCGCGGCGCGCCAGTCGGCCCGCGGCTGGACGCCGTAGAACAACACGACGATGCGCGCGAGTTCGTCGATGACCAGCGTCACGCCGAACGTCAGCAGAATCTGGTAGACCGGCGGCCGGTCGTACAGTTTCCGGATGAGGCCGACCTCCATCGCGGCGCCGACGCCGCCGACGAGGACGGCCGCGACGACCGCGGCGAGGAAGAACCACGCGAACGCGGCCGTGCCGCCGCCCGAGAACGTCACCATCACGAGGCCGGCGACGTACGCGCCGAGCATCGTCAGGGAGCCGTGGGCGAAGTTCAGCACGCCGAGCAGCCCGAAGATGAGCGTCAGGCCGAGCGCCATCATCGCGTACAGCGACGCCTTCGCGAGGCCGTTGACGAACACCTCGAAGACCGCGGTCGCATCGAGCGCGGCGACTGTCGCGGTCACGCTGACAACCTCCGGAAGCGCTCGTCGTCGGTCGTCACGCCCTCCGTGGAGCCCTCGTCGACGACCGTGCCGTGGTCGACGACGTAGAACCGGTCGGCGATGTCGAGGGCGAGCGGGAGGTTCTGTTCGACCAGCAACAGCGTGGTGTCCTCGGCGACTTCGCGCAGCGAGTTCGCGACGTTCTCGACGATGAGCGGCGCCAGCCCCTCGCTCGGTTCGTCCACGAGCAGGAGGTCGTTCTCGCCGACGAGGCCGCGGGCGATGGACAGCATCTGCTGTTGGCCGCCGGACAGCGTGCCGGCGTCGCGGCCCGAGAACTCTTCGAGGTCCGGGAACGCCTCGTAGGCCGTCTCGAGTCCCTCGCGTTCGCTCTCCCCTTTCGGCACGGAGAGCCGGATGTTCTCCTCGACGGTGAGGTGTGCGAACACGCGGCGGTCCTCGGGAATCCACCCGACGCCGCGGTCGGCAATCTCGTGGGTGTCGAGGCCGACGACGCTCTCGCCGTCGTAGCGCACGTCGCCCTCGCGGGGCGGCGTCAACTGGAGAATCGACCGGAGCGTCGTCGTCTTCCCGACGCCGTTCCGCCCGACGAGCGCGACGACTTCGCCACGCTCCACTTCCAGCGAGACGCCCTCGAGGACGTGGCTCTCGCCGTAGTACGTGTGGATGTCCTCGACTTCGAGCAGGCTCACGCCACCCCACCTCCACTGGAGTCGGCGGCGTCCTCGCGCTCGTAGCCGCCGAGGTACGCCTGCCGGACGTCCTCGTCGTTGCGCACGTCCTCGGGGGGACCGTCGGCGATGACGGACCCGCGGTCGAGGACGACGACGCGGTCGCTGACGTTCATCACGATGTCCATGTTGTGTTCGACCAGGAGCACGGCGTGGTCGCTCGCCACGTCCTCGATGAGGTCGACGATGCGGTCGACGCTCTCGCTGGACACGCCGGCGTTCGGCTCGTCCAACAGGAGTACGTCCGGGTCGCCCGCGAGCGCGACGCCGACTTCGAGTTGGCGCGCGGCGCCGTGGCTGAGATTCTCCGCGGTGGTGTCGGCCTCGTCGGCGAGGCCGACGCGTTCGAGGATGCCGTAGGCCTCCTCGTAGTGTTCCTCGAAGGCGTTGACGTTCCGGTGGAACTGTCGGCCCGTGTCGGCGTCGGCCTGCGCGGCGACGCGCACGTTCTCGAGGACGGTGTTCGTCGGAAAGATATTCGTAATCTGGTACGACCGGTGGACGCCCATGCGCGCCGTCTCCGCCGGGTCGGCGTCGGTCACGTCCCGCCACCCGTCGTCGGTCCGGAGTTCGACGGCGCCGTCGCTGGGCGCCAGCGTGCCCGTCAGGAGGTTGAAGAACGTCGTCTTCCCCGCTCCGTTCGGGCCGATGAGCGAACACAGTTCGTCGTCGCCGAGTTCGAAGTCGACGTGGTCGACGGCGACCAGTCCCCCGAACCGGCGGGTCAATCCCCGCGTCCGCAACATCTACAGCGAGCAGTTCATCTGGTCGCTGTCTTTCGGAATCGTCGTCTCCTCGGCGGAGACACGCGAGAGCGGCTCGCTCGGCATGATGGGTGCCTGCCACGTCTCCGACCACTCGTCGCTGGTCGGCGCGACGTTCGCGACGGTCATCTCGGAGCGAGCCTGATTGTTGTACTCCTGGAACGTGTAGCCGCCCTCGCCCTTCGGCGTGTCCGTGACGGTCATGCCGGTGAGCGCGTCCTGGATGTCCGCCGCGTCCGTCGACCCGGACTCGTTGATGGCTTGCACGATGGCCGACGCCGCGGTGAACGTCCCGGAACTGAACAGGTCCGGCACGGTGCCGTAGGCAGACGAGTACTGGTCGACGAACGTGCTGTTGATGTCGTTGTCGTACTGGTTCCAGTGATACCGGGTGGTGAACGGTCCGGCCTTCACGCCGTCGAGTTTCTCCTCCGTGAGCGGTTCGCCGAGTTGGCCCTTGAGGGTCTGCCCGAGGACGTTCGTCGCGACGCGCGTCGCGAACCCGCCGAACAGGCGGTAGGAGTAGTCGCCCTGCAGGAACTGGGAGAACATCGCGGGGAGCGTCGACACGGTGAACCCGCCGACGACGCCCTCGGCGCCGGCTTCCTCGGCCTGCTGGAGGAGGCCCTCCCACTCGGAGTGCCCGCTCTCCACGAAGCGCTTGCCGACGATTTCGACGCCGGCGTCCGAGAGCACGCGCTCGTAGTTGTTGACGACGGCCTTCCCGAAGGAGTAGTCCGCGCCGAACAGGTAGACGCTGTTCACGTCGGACTCCTCGGCGACGTACTTCCCGCCGCTCCGGGCGTCCATCGCGGTGTTCTCGCTCGCGCGGAACAGTTGGTTGCTACACGACTCGCCGCCCGAGGTCAGGCTCGCGGACGCCGCCGGGCCCGCCATGTACGGGATGTCCGTCGCGCTGAGGACGTTGTCGACGACGCGCTGTGCGGCGCTGGAGGACGCACAGCCGAACAGCATGTCGACTTCCTCGTCGGTGACGAGGTTGCTCGCGATGGACTGGGCTTCGTCGGCGTCGAACTGGGTGTCGCGGACGACGAGTTCGTACGTCGTCCCCTCGATTTCGACCTCGTGGGTGCCCGTGCCGGGGTCGGCGATGGGGTCGGTGTCACCCTTGTACGCGAGCCCGGAGAGGAATCCCCACAGCGCCTGTTGTCCGTAGTACGCGATGCTCGTGGATAGCGGCTGCATTACGCCAATTTTCATGTTGTCGGGGCTGCTGGACCCGCCGAGGCCGGCACACCCGGCGAGGCCCGTGATTCCGGCGGCGCCCGCTGCGCCGAGCGACTTGAGTACGGTTCGACGTGACGTGCCAAAGTCCGTCATGATAGTTCACTCTCCGACTGTTCCTGCAAATACTGCCGGGTTAACATGTGAACAGGCGCCACCGGACGCAAAGCGAGCGGCGGTCACTCGATGTCCTCGATGGCTTCGATGACGCGCTGAATCATCTTCTGTTCGCCCCGGCGGAGGTTCTTCGACACCGCGGGTTTCGACACGTCGAAGCGGTCGGCGAGCGTGCCGAGCGTGGCGTCCCGCGGGCTCTCGTAGTAGCCGTCCGAGACCGCGGCCTCCAGGGTCTGTCGTTCCACGTCCGAGAGGTCTTTCGCGCCCTCGATGAGCGTCATCGCGGCGCCCGCGTTCTGGACGAGTTGGTGGAGTTCGGTCTCGTCCGTGTCGTCGCGGCCCACCACGTCGAACTCGTGGGAGCGTTCGAGCGCGGCGAGCGCGTCGTCGGCGCGCTCCGTCTCGTCGAACCCGAGGTGCCACGTCTCGGTGCCGGCCTCGGCGAAGAACGGGCCGGTGACGTAGCCGTCGTGGGCGTGGACGACCGTCATCGCGTCGGTCGGCCCGACGACGGTCCGGAACTTCGCGACGTTGTCCACCTTCGAGAACAGCTCGTAGTCGGCGACGTGGCCGTGGCCCCGCACCGACGACAGGCCGTTTTCGAGCGCGTCGCGGTCGGCGGCCTCCGCGACCATCCGGACTTCCGTCCGGTCCGGGTTCGTGTCGCAGTGGACCGAGGAGAAGGCGACCTCGTGGCTGTCGCTCGCATGGACGAACGGGCAGTCGTACTGCTCCACCTCCATGCTAACGTTAATCATCGTTTCTACTCGTCTGTACCAGGGAAACGACAGGTAAAACGTTTACTCTGTGCCCCCACCGAACCGCTCTCTGAGCGCGTCCCGGTCGATTTTCGAGGGGCCGCTGGTCGGCATGTCGTCGACGAACGCGACGTGGTGGGGGTGCTTGAAGCGCGCGAGGCGACCGTCGAGGAACGAATCGAAGTCCTCGACCGTCAGCGAGTCGTCGCCCTGCACGATTGCCTTTCCGACAGTGCCCCACGTGTCGTCGGGCACGCCGATGACGACCACCTCGCTCACGCCGGGGTGGTCGGCGAGTGCGTCCTCGACTTCGGGCGGGTAGACGTTCTCGCCGCCGCTCACGAACATGTTCTTCTTCCGGCCCTCGATGTAGTGGTAGCCGTCCGCGTCCACCCGACAGAGGTCGCCCGTGGACACCCAGTAGTCGTCGGCGTCGACGGTCGTCGGGTCGTCGACGGCTGGCACGCCGAACGCGTCGGCGGTCTCCTCGGGCGCGCGCCAGTAGCCCGCGGCGGCGTGTGGCCCCCGGAGTTCGAGTTCGCCGACCTCGCCCTGGTCGACGCGCTCGCCGTCGCCGTCCACGATCCGGGCGTCCACGTGCATCGCGGGGACGCCGACGCTGTCGGCCTTCTCGCGGTCCCAGCCGTCCGGCATCGCGAAGTTGTTCGGTCCGCACTCGGTCAGCCCGTAGCCCTGCGAGAGGTCGACGCCGCGGTCCCAGTACGTCTCCATCACGGCGCGCCGGCACGGGCCGCCGCCGCTCTTCGCGAACCGCAGCGTCGAGAGGTCGGTGTCCGGCCAGTCGTCGTGCTCGGTCATCATCCGCAGGACGGCCGGCACCGCGACGAGCACCGACGCGTCGTACTCCTCGACCAGATTGAGCACCTCGCCGGGGTCGAAGTCCCGCGCGACGACGACGTGGCCGCCGACGTGAAACAACGGCATCGTGAGCACGTTCCAACCGCCCGTGTGGAACATCGGGAACACCATCGGCGTCGCGTCGCCCGGCCGGAGTCCCCACGCGGTCACCGTGTTCGTGGCGTTCCACGTCACCGACCCGTGGGTCAGCACCGTCTCCTTCGGCGTGCCCGTCGAGCCGCCGGTGTGCAGGAACATGAACGGGTCGTCCGTGGACAGGTCGGGCGTCTCCACGGGCGAGTCGTCGTCCGGAACGTGCGCGCCGAAGTCGTCCCACCGGTGGTCGCCGTCGGTCGTCAGCGACAACACGTCCGCGTCCTCGGGCACCGCGTCGGCCACGTCGCCGTCGAACGGCTCCTCCACGACGACGAGTTCGGGGTCGACGTTCTCGAACAGTTCCGCGAGTTCGGGCGGTGCGAGGCGATGAGACAGCGGCGCGAACACGCCGCCCGTCTTCCCGCACGCGAACACGAGGTCCACGAGTTCCGGGCGGTTCCGCGAGACGACGGCGACCCGCTCGCCGTCCGCGACGCCGAACTCGCGGAGCAGGCGCGCTGTCCGGTTCGCTCGCGCGTCCATCTCCGCGTACGTCCACGACTCGCCCGTGGTCGCGTCGGTCAGCGCGGGGCGGTCCGGGGACAGCGCCGCGCGGCGGGCGCTCCAGTCGCCCACCCAGTCGCCCGCATCACTCATCGAGGAACTCCCGTACCGCGTCGTTCACGCGCTCGGCGTCCTCCACGAAGAACAGGTGCGGGCCGCCCTCGACGAGTTCGAGGCGGCTGTCCGGCAGGCGCTCGTGGAGCACCTCGCTGTTCCCGACCGGGAGCACGCGGTCGGCGGTGCCGTGCATCACCAACACCGGCACCTCGACGTCGCCGAGGCGGTCGCTCGCATCGAACGTCGCGACGGCGGCGCCCTGTGCCTCTCGCGCGTGCTGCGGCGCGTCCGAGTCCAGCCGCCAGTCGATAATCCGTTCGAGCAGGTCGTCGTCCTCGGCGAGCGCGTCGGTCATCGCCGGCGCCATCTTGTACCGAATCTCCTCGCGCTGGTCGAGGCCCTCGGGCACCTCGAACATGCGCTGTTGCGTTTCGGGCGGTGTCGGCTCCGCGACCTCGCCGCCCGGCGACGTACACAGTAGCGTCAGCGTCTCGGCCTTCTCGAAGTCGAGCGCGTACTGCTGGGCTATCATCCCGCCCATGCTCGCGCCGACGACGTGGGCCGCCTCGACGCCCGCGTCTTCGAGGACGGCGTCCAAGTCGGCCGCCATCTCCGCAATCGTGTACGGCCCCTCCGGCGCGTCCGAGTCCCCGGACCCCCGATTGTCGGGGACGACGACGTCGTAGTCGTCGGCGAGCGCCTCGCGCTGCCAGTTCCACATCCATCGACCGTAACCCAGCCCTTCGACGAGGACGACCGTCTCGGCGTCCGCCGGCCCCTCGCGCTCGTAGGCCAGCGTCACGCCGTCACGGGATACCGTCTGCATGCGCCAACGATGCACGACCCTCGCCTTCAACCCCGTGCTTCACATGTTAACCGTGGGGTTTTCCGCCGCCGCCCCCCGAGTCTCACCCATGCCAGTCGCGTCTGTCGGCGACACCGCCGACGCCTCGATTACCGTCACCGAGGAGACTATCGAATCCTACGCCGCCCTCTCCGGCGACGACAACCCCATCCACCGCGACGAGGAGTACGCCAGCGAGACGATGTTCGGCGGCCGCATCGCTCACGGGATGCTCTCCGCGGGCCCGGTAAGCGCCGCGCTCGCCGACCTCCCGGGCGACATCATCTACCTCTCCCAGGACCTCCAGTTCGAGAACCCCGTCTTCCCCGGCGACACCGTCACCGCCACCGTCGAAGTCGTCGAGGACCTCGGCGGCGACCGCATCCGCGTCGAGACAACCGCCGAGACCGACGAAACGGTCGTCTCCGGCGAAGCCGTCGTGCTCTCCGTCCAGCACGAGTCGTAGTTTCTCTTTCGTCCGCCCCGTCCGCAGAACAGCCCCGCCGCAGTTCGTCAGTACCGCGGGTCGCTCCCGAACTCGTCGTCGCCGAACTCGCCGCCGCCGAGTCCGTCGTCGCCCTGTTCGTCCGGCAACACCCCGGGGTCGGCGCTCCCGACGGCGTCCGGGTCGGGTTCGGTGAGGAAGTCGTGGAGCGTCGGGATGTCCGACAGGCTCGGCCCGCGGTCTCTGCTCCCGCGGAGTCGGCGCCGCGGCGTCGCGACGCGCGCCTCGTTCGACTCCGTGGACTCCGCTCCCGCCGAGTCCGCGCCGCCGCCGAGTTTCGCCTCGATTCGCTCCACGGAGCGCTCGAAGCCGATTGCCTCGTAGCCGTCGCGCGCCGCTTCGAGGTGCGTGAGCCGCGCGCCCGACTCGTCGGCGAGGATGGCGCGGCGCTCGTGGCGCTGGGCGTCGAGGTGCGCGAGCATCTCTTCTCGGCGCTCGGCCGGCACGTCCTGTTCGGCGAGCGCCGCCTCGCCGTCGTCGAGGGCGTCGATTGCGCGCTCGTGGTCGCCGCGCGTCGAGTGGTAGTTCGACGCCACCACCGCTCGCGTGTACGTCGGCTCCCACGGGTCGAGGAACGCGTACTCGCCGGCGATTTCGCGCGCGTCGTCGAACGCCGCGACGGCGACGGCGTGGTTGCGCTTGCTCCGGTGGCGGTGACCGACAGCGCGCGCTCGCTCGTAGCGCGCGTGTCCGACCACCCAGTCCAGTCCGATTTCCCGGCCCGCCGCGACGGCGCCCGAGAAACACAGTTCCGGCGCGCGCGAGTCCCGCCGCGACACCTCGCCGGTCCAGTAGAGCGCGTTCGCGAGGACGTACGCGAACGCCTCCCGAGACTTCCGGGCGGCGGGCGCGACGGCGGCGCGCCACGCCTCGCCGCGCTCCCAGTAGTCCGCGCCCTCGGCGCGGTCCGTCGCCTCGTCGTACGTGAGTTCCGTCGGGTGGCGACTCGCTCGGCGGTTCGCCTCGCCGACGCCCGCCGTCGACGCGACGAACGCGAGGTAGTACGCCAGAAAGCGGTCGTCGCGCTCGATGACGTCACCGAGGTCGTAGCCGAGACGGTAGAGCAGGTCGTGGCACTCCCGGGGGGAGTCACAGGCGACGGCCACCGTCGCCGCGAGCGCGTCCACGGCGTCCACGTCGCCGATTTCGCTCGCGTCGTCCAGCCCCGACGCCAGCGCCTCGAACCTCTCGCGCGAGTCGATATCCGGGCCGGCGGGCGTCGTCGCGCTGATTCGCAGCAGGTCGTAGCGCACCGCGTGGAGCGCGTCGGACGCCCGGTCGTCGGCGCGCGCGAGGGTCGCGACGAGGGACGCGAATTGCTCCGCCGCCAGAAATCCGCCGCACGCGACGGCGAGCGCGACCGCGCCCTCGCTCGCGGCGAGCAGGTCGCGGGCCGCGTTCTCGTCGCCGCGAGCCGTCTCGGTCACGCGCTCGTCGACCGTCGGCCCCGGCACGCGCAGCGTCGTCCGCTCGCCGCGGACGCGAACCCGGACTACCGCGAGTCCCGCGCCGTCTGCGACCGTCAGCCATTGCTTCCCGCCGTCCCGTTCCACCGAGACGCCCTCGGTCGGTTCGACGGTCGCGTCGCTCGCGCCGTCGAGCGTGTAGCGTCGCTGTGGGTCGTCGCCGTCCTCGTGGTCGCCGACGACGCGCGTCACCGTCGCCTCGCCGCGGGGGAGCGGGCGCGTCCAGCGGAACCGCCGACTCATAGGCGACTCGTAGGGAGCGGGGCGGTTTCAGGCCACGGATTCGGGCGCGTCACCCGCCGCCAACGACTCGGCTGGCCCGCTTCGCCACCGCCGACTGGAACGCCGCCGGGTCGACGCCCGCATCGTCGCCGAACAGCACGGCGTACCGCTCGCGAGCGAGCGTCTCGACGACGCGCTCCGCGACGGCGTCCACGTCGCTTCCGACCTCGTCTGCTGCCGCCTCGATGCGCTCGCGAGTCGCGAACTCTGCGGCCGCCGCCTCGGCGTCGCCCTCGAACGGCGCCACCTCGACGGCAGTGTCGAATCGCCGGACTGCGCGGTCGCCGGTCTTGTTCCGGACGAGGACGCCAGCCGCCGGGCCGTCGCGCCACGCCGACACCGGGGCGTCGTAACTTCCGG
This sequence comes from Halobacterium litoreum, assembly GCF_021233415.1. NCBI lineage: Archaea > Methanobacteriati > Methanobacteriota > Halobacteria > Halobacteriales > Halobacteriaceae > Halobacterium > Halobacterium litoreum. Next base: position 1,069,226 of record NZ_CP089466.1, read on the forward strand.
GGTCGAAGTCCGTCGCGCGCACCTCCTTCGCGACGGCGTTCAGGGGCGTCAGCCCGAGACGCTCGAAGGTCCGTTCGACGGCGTCCGGCGGGAGGAAATCGCCTTCGACGCGGGCGTCGAAACCGAGGAATGCCGGCGTCCTCGCCCAGTCGTAGTCGACGCCCTCGAATCGGGGCGCGACGCCGAAGAACGTGGCCGTCTCGGTGTCGTCGAGCGCGTCCCGGAGCGCGCCGCGGTCCAATCGCTCGCGAACCTCGCGGGCCGCAGCCCGGTAGCCGACCGGGATTTCGCCCGGCGGGAACACTCGCTCGCCGTCGCCGAACCGGAGGAGGCCGTCGCCGCCCAACTGGAACCGGAGCGGGCCGCCGGCAACCCACTCCTGCACCCAGAGGTGACCGGCGTTGAACAGGCCGACGGGCGCGGACTCGACGTCGGGGAGCGCGGGGAACGCCTGCACGGGACTGCGGTGGCGTTCCGCCGGGGTAAGCGTTCCCCCGGTCAGTCGGCGAACTCGTTTCTGAGGTAGACGCCGAGGTAGCCGCCGAGCGCGCTCAGCGCCACGACGAAGAGCGCGGAGACGCCGAGCGCGACGGCGAGCACGCCGGCGACGAACGCGTTCCCGCTCGCGGCGAGTCCGGCGGCGAGGAATCCGAACAACACCGCGAGCGGGACGGCAGCCACGAGACCGGCGGCGCCGCCGACACGCACGCCCGCCGTCCCGTCGCCGTCGTGGAGGTAGCCCGCGACGCCGCCGCCGACGACGGGCGAGACCGGGACGAAGGAGGTGACGCCGGTGACGACGGCGCCGAGCACGGCGACGCTGACGGTGTCCGGTGTCCCGCCCGGTCGACCACGGACGCGAGACCGGTGTGCGACGTAGCCGACGCCAGCGAGCACGAGCACCGCACCCGTCGCGGCCGCGCCGAAGCCGCCCCAGCGCGCGAGTTCGTGTGTCGCGTCCACGAGTTCGGCTTCGGTGAGGACGTCAGACCGGAGGGTTCCCTCGGCGACCATCTCGGCGATGCGGTCGCGGTCCGCACCAGCCCGGAGCGCCAGCCCGGCGAGTGCGGTGCCGAGACCGAACAACACGAGCACGACGCCGACGAGCCAGTCGACCGGCTTCCGGAGGAGAATTGGCGGTTCGTCCGCGGGCGCGTCGGGTGAATCGGCGGTCGCCATACTGCACGTGTCGGCAGCCCGTCTCTTAACTCCGACCGGTGATTCTCGCGGGCGGGCGGAGAGTTATACCGCGCCGCCCGGTACGTGGCGCGCATGGACACCGGACTCGGCTCGCGGTTCGACGCGGACGCGCTGGGGTTCGCGCTCGTGTTCGTCTCCGCCGCCGGCTTCGGGACGCTCGGTATCTTCGGCGTGTACGCCCAGCGCGCCGGCCTCTCCATTCCGACGGTGCTCGTCTTCCGGTTCGTCCTCGGGTCCGCGTTCGTCTGGACGGCGCTCGCGGCCCGCGGTCGCGCGCGCCTGCTGCGCGGTCGCACGCTCGGCGTCGCGGTCGCGCTCGGCGCGCTCGGCTACGCCACGATGAGCGGCCTCTACTTCGTCGGCTTGGAGTTCATGACCGCGGGGATGGTCGCCATCGTGCTCTACACGTACCCCGCGTTCGTCGTCCTCCTCGCCGCGGTCGCCGTCGGCGAATCCGTCGGTCGCACGACGGTGCTCGCGCTCTGTCTCGCGCTCTCGGGGGTCGCCCTCGCCGTGGGTGCGAACCCCGCTGGCGCCTCGCCGACCGGCGTGCTCGTCGTGCTCGCGGCCGCCGTCGCGTACGCCGCCTACATCACCGTCTCCCGGGCCGCCCTCGACGACACCGACTCGCTCGTGTTGACCGCGCACGTGCTCCCGGCGGCCGCCGTCACTTTCCTCGTCGTCGGCGCCGCGACCGGCGACCTCGCTGTCCCCCGCGCGCCGACCGACTGGGCCATCCTCGTCGGCGTCGCGGCGCTCGCCACCGCTGTCCCCGTGTTCGCCTTCTTCGCCGGTCTCGAACGCCTCGGCGCGAGCCGGGCCGGCATCGTCAGCACCGTCGAACCGCCGATTACGGTCGCGCTCGGCGCGCTCCTGTTCGCAGAACCCGTCACCGCCGTCACCGTCGCCGGCGGCGCGCTCGTTCTCGGCGCTGTCGTCCTCCTCCAGTCCTCGCCCGGCTAATTCATCACCTCGGCCGGTCGCGCTATCTCGCCTGCCCCTCGTCGCGAGGGGGTCGTCGCCCACGGCTAATCACGGCGTGCAGTCAGCCGATATCGCCACTCGTCGCCACAAACCGGACCGTGTAAAATAGGTAGAATAGTTAGAATAGGTAAAATAGTGGGGGTAGTTGGTTCAGTTGGGCTGTTCGAAATATCTGCCTGCACACCGAACGTTCCGACATGAGCGTCGACGCATTCACCTACGACGGCGGGCGCGTGGAATCCGGCGAAACCCAACGCATCCGGTACACCGTCAGCGAGACGTACCTCGGCGACCCGATTCGCATCCCCGTCACCGTCGTCAACGGCGACGACCCCGGACCGACCGTGTTCCTCTCGGCCGCCGCCCACGGCGACGAACTGAACGGCATCGCCGTCGTCCGCGAAGTCGCCCGCGAGTGGGACCACGGCGACGTCCGCGGCACGCTCGTCTGCCTGCCCGTCCTGAACGTGCAGGGATTCCTCACCCAGCAACGCTACCTCCCCGTCTACGACCGCGACCTCAACCGCTCGTTTCCGGGGAATCGCCGCGGCACGAGCGCGCGACGCGTCGCCGCCGCCATCTTCGAGAACTTCGTCCGGCCCTGTGACCTCGGCCTCGACTTCCACACGTCGACGCGCGGCCGCACCAACATGCTCCACGTCCGCGCCGACATGGACGACGACCCGACAGCGCGCCTCGCGCAAGCGTTCGGTGCGAGCGTCGTCGTCGCCGGCGCCGGCGAACCCGGAATGCTCCGCCGCGAAGCCACCGAACGCGGCGTTCCCACCGTCACTGTCGAACTCGGCGAAGCGCACCGATTCGAACGTGCGCTCATCGACCGCGCGCTCGACGGCGTTCGCAGCGTGTTCGCGGAGTACGGCGTCTTCCCCCAGGAGACCGTCCGCTGGCCGGGCTGGCGGACGGTCATCCGGTCGGCCGACGAGAAGACGTGGCTGCGCGCCGACGTCGGCGGCATCGCCGAGATGCAATGCGAGCGCGGCGACCTCGTCTACGAGGGCGACGCCGTCTGTGCTATCACTAACCCATTCCGGGACGACGTGGCGACCGTGACCGCGCCGTTCACCGGCCTGCTCGTCGGTTCGCTCGAGAACCCCGTCGTCTACCCCGGAAACCCGCTCTGTCACCTCGTCGAACTCGACGACCGGACGCGACGAGTCATCGAATCGCGCCGCGGACGTTCCCCGCCGGAGGAAGATTCTATATCGTAGAATAGAATTTATAACCTACCGCCTTCGGGGGCGTCAATTCTTGACGCTCGTATCAGCGCGAACGCGCACAACGCGACTCGACAGTCGGCGCGACGCGAACGCTGATTCGTCAGCAGGAACGTTCGTCAGTAGGGACGTGGCTGTTCGCGCGGCCGCGCGAGCACCCACACGACGAACTGTCGCTACTACTGTTGGCGGCGTCTGGAGCCGACGACACTCGTTCGCCGTCGCTGCGGCGTCGGTCGGGAGACTCCAGCAACGCTTACGGCTCACACCCTCGAATTCTCTCGGCTCGGCCCGCTCAACCCTCGCGGGCAACCCGACGTTTCGCTCGAAACGCAGTTCATAAACTCCATGTCGAGATACACAAGCCGGTGATTTCCGAACGGTGATGCTACTGCCCGTAGCGGTGCGAACGCGTCGGTGTAGGCGAACACAGCGTCAGTGGGGCTGCCGGTGTCGAACGACTCTCGAACGCGGGTCTGTCCGGGGGGAAGTCGCCGCTCACTGCGCGCTCTCGCGTTCGGGTAGGCAATCGGCTCGCTGATTCGCGAGTGATTCTGTGGCCGGCGACACACGCCTCCCAAAATAGAATAGGTAGTTAAGGTACCTATCGCAACTTGCTCGCTTGTTTCACGTAAGCCACCTACTTTAGCCACCTCTCGTACCTATTCCCGGTGTTTTATCTACGACGACGCGGAACTGCCGCCTGACTCAGCGAAGGTGCCCGCCCACCGATTGTGAGATAGGCACCTATCTCTGACGAGGGACACAATGCAAACGGAACCACGCGCTGTCAGCGTCGGCATCCTGAAGGGAGGTTTCGCGAAGACGACCACCGCACTCAACCTCGGGCGCGAACTCGCCCACCGGAACGGCCGCGCGCTCGTCGTCGACCTCGACGACAACGGCCACATGACGCTCAATCTCGGGTTCGAGGACGAGTACAACGCCGGCGAGGACGGCGACAACCACGCCGAAGCCGTGCTCATCGACCGCGAGGACCCGCGAGAGTACATCGTGAACGTCACCGAAGGGCTCGATTTGTTCCCCGCACACGAGAACCTCGAGAGCGTCCAGTCCGCGCTCAAGGAGGCGACGATGGGGACGACGCGCCTGAAAGAGGATCTCGTCGACCCCCTCCTCGGCGAGGAGTACGACTACGTCGTCGTCGACTGCCCGGCGAACCGCGGGAAACTCAACGACAACGCGATGTACGCCACGGGGAATCTCGTCATTCCGCTGCGGCCGGAGAACGGCTACGAAACGGGGTTGACGAACACCCTGAACCGACTCGTGAAGGAGGCTCGCGAGTACTTCGAGTTGGACATCCTCGCCATCGTCCCCTCGGACCTCCGGAAGCGCATCGACCAGCAGACGCGGGACCGCGAACTCCTCCGAGAGATTACGACCCGGGACGCCATCGACCACCTCGTCCCGAACTTCGCGTACCTCTCCGCGGACGACTGGGACGCCATCGACGACGGCGACTACGACGGCGACCTGCCGGGCATCCGGTATCGCGCCGCCATCGACGAAGCCCACCAGGAGGGCGTGCCGCTCCGGGACTTCGACGACGAGTGCGACCAACTCGACGCGTACGACGAACTCGCTCGCGTCGTCGAGCGCGGGGAGGTGGTGCGGTAATGGGGTTCGACGACCTCGAAGCCGCCGAGCGAGAGCACAACGCCGACGACGAGTCGGGGGAGGCGACCGAGCAGTCCTCAGCGGAGGCCGCGACTGAGACGCCGACTGACGCCGAATCTGGTGCGAGCGACGAGGCGTCCGCCGAGCAGCCCGGATTCGAGTTCGACGACGTGAAGCAGTCGCCGATGTACGCGCGCCCCGAGGCGTGGGCCGAACTCGAGGACGCCCTCGACCTCGAAGTCGTCCGCGAACTCCGCGAGACGGGCATCCGGAACGAGGCGAAACGCGAACTCCACGACGCCGTCCTCCGCGTCGCGGCGCGTCACCCCGCGGAGATTGCCGACGCGGTCCGCGACGCCCGCCGGGACGACTGACTGCTCGGGCCCGAATCTGTCGTTTTGCGCGCTCACAACCCAGAGTAGTGACCTGTCTCAAGATGTGTGGGATTTCTGGGAGAGTTGCTTATTCTACCTATTCTACCTGCCTTACCTATTCTATCTATCTCCGGTGATTCGAACAATCTCGTGGCGGCGTGGCGCTGGCTCGACCCCGGAAACAGTTACGTCGCGACCGCACCACTAGTCGGTTGACGCGAACAATGGACCTCGGACTCGAAGGGAACGCGGCGCTCGTCGCCGCATCGAGCAGTGGACTCGGGAAGGCCGCCGCGACGGCGCTCGCCCGCGAGGGCGCGAACGTCGTGGTCAACGGCCGGGACGAACAGCGACTGGACGACGCCGTGGCGGAGATTCGCGAAGTCGGTGGCGGCGACGTGGTCGGCGTGTCCGCCGACCTCACCGACCCGGACGCGGCGGAGACGCTCGTCGAGCGCACCGTCGAGGAGTTCGGCGGCCTCGACCACCTCGTGACGAACGCGGGCGGCCCGCCGAGCAAGTCGTTCGCGGAGACCACCGAGCGCGAGTGGTACGAAGCCTACGACCTGCTCGTGATGAGCGTCGTGCGCCTCGTGCGCGAGGCGACCGAGCACTTGCAGGCGGATGGCGGCGGGAGCGTCGTCACGTCCACGTCCCGGAGCGTGAAGGAGGCGCTCGACGACCTCGTGCTCTCGAACTCCGTCCGGATGAGCGTCGTCGGCCTGGAGAAGACGCTCTCCCGGGAACTCGCCCCCGAGGTGCGCGTGAACGCGGTGCTGCCGGGCGCCCACCGCACGGAGCGCCTGGAGTATCTCGTGCAGAACGCGGTCGACAGGGGCGAGTACGACACCTACGAGGCGAGTCTGGCGTCGTGGACCGACGACATCCCGGTCGGTGACCTCGGCGACCCCGAGGAGTTCGGGAACCTGGTGGCGTTCCTGCTCTCGGAGCGCGCGAGTTTCGTGAACGGCGAGGCGGTGACCGTCGACGGCGGGAGCGGGCGCTCGAACCTCTAACCCAAAACCACTCGTGGCCGTCCGCCGAACGTAGGGTCGAATGGCTTCGAACAGCGAGCGACCGGCGCGCGCGGCGGTCGACGAGCGGTCGGAATACGACTACGCGGGCGAGGACGTGGAGCGGCCCGCGCTCGTCGCGGCGCTCCGCGGGCGCGTCGACGGCGAGGTGCGCTTCGATTCGTACTCGCGGGAACTGTACGCGACCGACGCGTCGGCCTACGAGGTGACGCCGGTCGGCGTCGTCTTCCCGGCGGACACCGAGGACGTGGCGAGCGTGGTGTCGTACTGCGCGGACCGCGACCTCGCGGTGCTCCCGCGGGGCGGCGGCACGAGTCTCGCCGGGCAGGCGGTCAACGAGGCCGTCGTTCTCGATTTCACGCGTCACATGGACAGCGTGGTGGGCGTCGACCCGGACGCGCGGGAGGCGCGCGCCGAGGCCGGCACCGTGCTCGCCGACTTGAACGGCCGGCTCGCGCCCCACGATTTGAAGTTCGCGCCCGACCCGGCGGCGGGCGACCGGAGCGCGCTCGGGGGCGCCATCGGCAACAACTCGACTGGCGCCCACTCCCTGAAGTACGGGAAGACCGACGCCTACGTCGAGGAGTGCGAGGTCGTCCTCGCCGACGGCTCCGTCGAGACGTTCGGCGAAATCGAGGTGGCGGAACTCCGCGAGCGCGCGGACCCGGAGAGCGACGACCTCTTGTCCCGAATCTACGCGGGCGTCCGCGAAATTCTGGACGAGCACGCCGACGAGGTGGAAGCACAGTTTCCGGACCTGAAGCGCAACGTCTCGGGGTACAACCTCGACCGCCTCGTCGAGGAGGCCGAGTCGGGCACCGTGAACCTCGCGCGCCTGCTCGCCGGGAGCGAGGGGACACTCGCCGTCATCACGGAGGCCACCGTCTCCCTCGAACCCGTGCCGGAGACGAAGTCGGTCGCGTTCCTCACGTACGACAGCGTGCTCGACGCCGTCACCGACGTCCAGCACGTCCTCGACCACGACCCCGCCGCCGTCGAACTCGTCGACGACACCCTCATCGACTTGGCCGCCGACACCGCCGAGTTCGAGGACGTGGTCGCACTGCTCCCGGAGGGCACGCGGGCCGCGCTCCTCGTGGAGTTCTACGCCGAGAGCGACGCCGACGGCGAATCGAAGGTCGCGGACCTGCTCGCCGACCGGGTGGGCGACGTGGCCTTCGACGCGCTGGAGGCCCACGACGACACCGAACGCAAGCGCTTCTGGAAGCTCCGGAAGTCCGGTCTCCCGATTCTCCTCTCTCGGACGAGCGACGAGAAACACATCTCGTTCATCGAGGACGCCGCCGTCCCGCCCGAGCACCTCCCGGAGTTCGTGGAACGCTTCCAGCAGGTCTTGGAAGCCAACGACACGTTCGCGTCGTTCTACGCGCACGCCGGCCCCGGCGTCCTCCACGTTCGCCCGCTCGTGAACACCAAGTCCGAGGCGGGCATCGAGGCGATGGCGAACATCGCCGACGCGGTCACGGACATGGTCGTGGAGTTCGGCGGCTCCGTCTCCGGCGAGCACGGCGACGGCCGCGCCCGCACCCAGTGGAACCGCAAACTGTACGGCGACGAACTCTGGGCGGCGTTCCGCGACCTCAAGACCGCGTTCGACCCGGACTGGCGGCTGAATCCGGGGCAGGTCTGCGGGGACGTGTCGATGACGGAGAACCTGCGCTTCGACCCCGACTACGAGTTCGACGCCGGCTTCGATTCGGCGCTGCGCTGGGAGAACGAGAACGGGATGCAGGGGATGGTCGAACTCTGTCACGGCTGTGGCGGCTGTCGCACCAGCCAAGAGAACGGCGGCGGCGTGATGTGTCCGACGTACCGCGCCGCTGACGAGGAGATTACGAGCACGCGGGGGCGGGCGAACGCGCTCCGGCAGGCGATGAGCGGCGACCTGCCCGACGACCCGACCGGCGACGAGTTCGCGACCGAGGTGCTTGACCTCTGTGTCGGCTGCAAGGGCTGTGCGAAAGACTGCCCGAGCGAGGTGGACATGGCGAAACTCAAGGCGGAAGTCGAGCACGCGCGCCACGAGGAGCACGGCGCCGGTCTCCGCGAGCGCCTGTTCGCAAACGTCGACACGCTCGCCCGCGTCGGGAGCGCGCTCGCCCCGCTCTCGAATCGCCTCGCCGACCTGCCGGGCGCTCGCGCGCTGCTGGAGGAGACCGTCGGCATCGCCCGCGAGCGCTCGCTCCCGACGTTCGAACGGGAGACGCTCCGAGACTGGTTCGACGCTCGCGGCGGAGCGCGAGTGTCCGAGTCAGAGGCCGTCCGGCGCGCGGTGCTGTTCCCGGACACGTACACGAACTACAGCCACCCTGAGGTCGGGAAGGCGGCGGTGCGCGTACTGGAGGCGGCGGGCGTCCGCGTCGACCTCGCGGACCGCACCGACAGCGGGCGGCCCGCCCACTCCAAGGGCTTCCTCGACAAGTCGCGGCAGACGGCCCGCCGGAACGTCGCCGCGCTCGCGCCCCGCGTCCGCGACGGCTGGGACGTGGTTGTCGTCGAACCCTCCGACGCCGTGATGTTCCAATCAGACTACCGCGACCTGCTCGGGTCGAACGCGGCCGAGACGGTCGCCGGCAACGCGTACGGCGTCTGCGAGTACCTCGACGCCTTCCGCCTCGACGAGGCCGTGAACTGGGACGCCGGGAGCCTCGGCCTCGCGTACCACGGCCACTGCCACCAGAAGGCCACGAAGAAAGACCACCACGCGGTCGGCGTCCTGCGGCGCGCCGGCTACGGCGTCGACGCGCTCGACTCCACCTGTTGCGGGATGGCCGGGAGTTTCGGCTACGAGGCCGAACACCACGCGATGAGCACCGCCATCGGCGATATTCTCGTCGGGCAGGTCGGCGAGAGCGACGCCGACCTCGTGGTCGCGCCGGGGGCGTCCTGTCGCACCCAACTCGGCGACCTGCTCGACGCGTCGTTCGCCGCGTCGCCCACCGACCGCGACGGTCCGCCGACCCCGATAGAGATGCTCGCCGCGGCGCTCGACGGCTGAGAACGGCGACTACTCGCCGGCGAAGTCGCGCGCCTGCGCCATCCAGTCTTCGATGCGCCCCGCGGCCACGTCGATCTGTTCGGCGAGCGCGCCGGCGTCCGCGCCCGCGAGCGCAGCGAGATTCTCGATACCGGCGTCGCGCAGGCGCTCGGCGTACCGCGGGCCGATGCCGTCGACGCGTTCGAGGTCGCCGGGGTTCGCGGCGCCGTCGCGTGCCCCGAACCACTCGCAGACCGCCGGCCACAGTTCCCGGTGGGCGGTGCGGCCGACCGACAGCCCGATGTGGCCCGCCGACACCTCCATGATTTCGGTGTCGTCGCTCGGCACGCGGTCGTTGAACGGCCGGCTCGCGGTCGGCGGGACGAGGTGGTCGTACTCCGCGACGATCTGGAGCATCGGCATCGTCAGATTCTCCAGCGGGACGCGTTCGCCGTCGATTGTGAGGTCGCCCTCGGCGAACTTGTTGTCCTGGTAGACGTCTTCGAGGTACTCGCGGTACACCTCGCCGGCCATCCCGATGCCGTCGTCGAGCCAGCGCTCCATGCGCGCGAAGTTCTCCACGAACTCCTCGTCCTCGAGGTTGTCCGCGAGGCGGATGTACTTCGACACGCCGTTCTCGACGGGGTCCATCGACGCGAACCCCGCGTCGAAGAACGTCGCCGGAATCGTCCCGAACGTCTCCGCGAGCGTCGCCGGGTCGAAATTCTCCTCGGCGCCCCACTCCTCTAAGACGCCGCCCGTCTCGTCGAAGTAGAGGCTCGCCGCCATCAGCGCCAGATTCCGCACCTTCTCGGGGTGGAGCGCGGTGTACATCGCGCTCATCGTGCCGCCCATGCAGTAGCCGAGCAGATTTATCGAGTCGACGCCCGAGCGCTCCCGCACCACGTCCACGCAGTTGTCGATGTACCGGTTCACGTAGTCGTCAAGCGACAGCGCCGCGTCTAACTTCGACGGCTCGCCCCAGTCGACGAGGTAGACGTCGAAGCCGTCCTCGAGGAGGCGCCGCACGACGCTCCGGTCCGGCTGCAAATCGAGGATGTACGGGCGGTTGATGAGCGCGTACACCACGAGAATCGGGGTGTCGTGGCGCTGCTCGGTTAGTGGCTCGTAGTGCAGGAGGTCGAGTTTGTTCTCGCTGTAGACGACCTCCGAGGGCGTCTGCCCGACCTCGACGTCCTGCATCGTCTCGGCGGCGTCGGGCGCGTCCGCGGTCCGTTCGACGAGCGTCGCCGCGGCGTCCCAGAACGCCGCCGGCCCGGAGAGAGCACCCCGCATCGGCTCACTCCCCCTCGGTCTCTACCGCGTCGAGGATTCGGTCGAGGCGCTGTTCGACGGCGTGCTGGCGGCGCTCCAGTTCCACGAGGCGCTCCCCGATTTCGGTCACGTCGCCCTCCGTCGGCAGCCCCATCTCGTGGACGGCGTCCTCGGTGATGTCGTCGAACTGCTGGCGGAGTTCGAGCGCGTCGTCGAGGCCCTGCCCGGTCGCGTACGCGAACGCCGACGTCTCCATCGTCTCCTTGAACGCGCGGTTCGCGGCGTTCAGCCACGTGTCCCGGAAGCGCTCGACGTCGACGTCCTCGCCCTCGACCACGTCTGTCACCTGTTCGAGGGCGTCGTCGGCGGCCTGCATCCACACCTCGTAGGCGTTCGCCACCGACGCCGCCGTCTCGTCCGCGCGGTTCTGCCGGGTGAGTTGGTCGACGGAGTCCAGCCACGCGTCCACGAACCGCGACTGCGCGTTCATCGTCTGCTCGGCGGCGTCCGCGTACTGGCGGTTCACCTCGGCGACGCGCTCGAACCACTCCATGCCGGGCGTATCGCTACTCACCGTCACCACCTCCTTCGACCTCGATTTCCACGGGTTCGGTCGCCTCGCCCGGCCAGCCACTCGCGTCCAGCCACTCGCCGCCCCCCATCCAGTCCGCGTCCGTCCAGTCGCCGGCCGCAGCGAGGTCGTCGGTCGCAGCGAGCGCGGTGTCGAAGCCGGCGGCCACGAGGTCTGCGTAGACGCCGACCATCCCGTCGTACGTCTCCAGCGCGTCCGCCGTCGACTGCGCGGTGCGCGCCCACCACTCGTCGGTGAGGTCCGCCATCGACGTCAGGCTCTCCTCGTAGGCGGCCTCCACGTCGCCGAGGCTCTCCTCGTTCGGGAACGTCGCGCGCATCGCCACGACCGGCAGTTCGAGTGCGGTGTTCGCCATCGTCGTCGTCTCGCGCTGGGCGCTCCGCTGGGCGTCCATCGAGTTCGCGAACGCGCGCGTGAACCGCCGGTGGACGTCGAACGCCTGCCGGGTGGCGCGGTGGCTCTGTTCGAGCAGCCGGCGCTGCATCGCGAACGGCGACGCCATCCCCGCGTCACTCATCGCCGTCACCCCGCGTTTCGAGGGGGATGACGACGGTCTGGACGATGTCGCCCTCCTCGATGCCGAGGGCCTCGCGTTCGGCGTCCGGGATGCTGATGCGCCCGCCGCTCTGGACGCGCGTCTTGAACGTCGCCGTCGTCCGGCTCATCGCGTCGAGGCCGCCGAGTCCGGCGTCCATCGACGGCGCGAGCATCCGGCGCATGAACTCCGTCTGCTGTTCGAACGCGCGCTCGCCGGCCGTCTGCACGTCGCGTGCGAACGCCGCCGGCGGCCACGTCGAGTCGTAGTTGTCGGGCATCTGTCGTCAGGAGGTACGCCGGATTCGACGTTAAGCGTAGTTACCAGATGGGTTCAGATGGCGACAGACGGGGCTGAGAACCGGAGCGTGGTGCTCGATGCCGTCGACGCGAACCCCTCGGTAGACTGGCCACCATCGCGACAGTAAATCGACGGCGCCACGATGCGACGACGCGACGACGCGGCCTAATTCTGGCTCGCATCCCCCCAAAACGGCTGTTCACTCCCGTCCCGTCGTGTCTACGCATGGACCAGTTCACGGGCGACCCGGTCACGACGTGGGCGCGCGCGACAGACCAGTGGCTCCGCTTTTCCACCGACGTCGTGCAGCGCGCCGCGGAAGCGAACCGCGCGGCCGCCGCCGCGTTCGGATTCGCTCAGGCCGACGCCGAACGCCGCGACTCGACGCTCCCGTCGATGGCGTATCGGCGCGACGACTGGACGTTCGAGTGTACCGTCGACTCGCGCGAGGACATCGGCGTCGGCGAACACGTCTCCTTCTCGAAGGAACTCACGGACGACGACGTGCGCGCGTTCGCGAAGGCGAGTGGCGACACGAACCGCCTCCACCTCGACGACGAGTTCGCCGCGCGCACCCGGTTCGGCGAACGCATCGCCCACGGCACGCTCGTCAGCGGCCTCGTCAGCGCCGCGCTCGCCCGCCTCCCCGGACTCACCATCTACCTCGAACAGGACGTGGAGTACCTCGCGCCCGTCCCCATCGGGGAGCGAGCGACCGCGACCTGCGAGGTGGTCGAGAACCTCGGCGGCGACCGCTACCGACTCACCACCGTCGTCACCGACGGCGACGGCGACGCGGTCGTGGACGGCGAAGCAATCGTTCTCGTGGACGAACTCCCGGCCTGACCGTCCGTGCCGAGCCGCGAGTAAGCACGCCGTACCGCTCCGACCGCCCCGTCCGCCCGGTGTTACTCGCGTTAAACCGACGTAATAGCCGGAGTATGCCGTCGTTGTCGGGTGTAGGCTGTGTATAGCAATGAGCGGCTGGCGCGTCTCTCCGCGCGACTGATGCAAGAGTTAGCGACAGAAGCGACTGCCCGGCGTCACCGGGCGGACCGGGGCGACGCGCCGGAAAGCGAGGCGTCGGCGAGCGACGAGACGGCGAGCGAGCGCCCCAGCACGTCCGGCGACGGCGGCGGCCGCGACGAATCGGTCTCGCCGAGCGAGGCCGCGGAAGGCACCGACCGCCGCGACGACGCGACTGCCACCACGCCGCACGTGCGACTGTACGTGCGCGGGTCCTCGGTCGCCCACGACCGCGAATCGGCGGTCCTCGAAGCACTCGAAGCGCTCGCCGACGACGGCGTCATCGACGCGGTGAACGTCCACACGTGGCCCGAGAAGGTGAGCCTGCGGTCGGCGGGCACCGCGCGCACCGACGTTCTCGACACGTACCAGCGCTTCGAGGCGTGGGCGGACGACCACGACGTGTCGATTCGACCGCCGTTCGTCGTGCGGCAGGTCGACTCCTCGATTACGCGTGAGCGCGACGAGGTGCTCGTGACGCCCGCGCTCTGTCTCACCGTCTGGGACGGCGACGACCTCGTCGGCGTCTACCCCTGCAACCACGAGGACGGCGTGGAGACCGTCGAGGACGGACTGGCGAACGTCGCCGACGGCGCCGCCGCGAGCGCTCGCCGGCTGGCGGCTCGGGTCGCGTCCGAGGACCGGCCCGTGACGCCCGACGGCCGCCTCGAACGCCCGTTCCGGGAGGTGCAGCCCGATGAGTAGCGACCTCCGCGAGTCCCGCGCCGGACAGACCGACGCCGAGCGCTCCGAACTGCTGGCGGACCAGACGTGCGTCGTCACGGGCGCGTCCCGCGGCATCGGGCGTCGCATCGCCACCGAGTTCGCGGGACACGGCGCGGACGTCGTCGTGAACTACCACTCGTCGCCGGACGCCGCCGAGTCGGTCGCCGACGCCATCGAGACGGCGGGCGGCACGGCGACGGCGGTGCAGGCGGACGTCGCTGACTTCGAGGCGACGGCGGCGTTCGCCGACCGCGTCCGCGACGAGTTCGGGGCCGTGGACGTGCTCGTGAACAACGCCGGCGTGAACGTCGACAAGCGCTTCGAGCGCCTGACGCCCGAGGACTGGCAGCGCGTCGTCGACGTGAACCTCGGCGGCGCGTTCAACTGCACGAAGGCGTTCTACGACGACCTGAAGGAGGCCGAGCACGGGCGCGTCGTGAACATCTCCAGCGTGGTCGGCCAGCAGGGGAACTTCGGACAGGTGAACTACGCCGCCTCGAAGAGCGGCCTGTTCGGGTTCACGAAGTCACTCGCGCTCGAACTCGCGCCCCACGGCACCACCGCGAACTGCGTCGCGCCGGGGTTCACGGCGACGGACATGGCCGACTCCATCCCGGAACACGTCCACGACCGCATCTGCGAGCGCATCCCCCTGAACCGGTTCGCGTCGGTGGACGAAATCGTTCCCGTCGTGCGCTTTCTCGCGAGCGAGGAGTCGTCGTACGTCACCGGCGAAATCGTCAACGTGAACGGTGGGATGCATGGCTGACGCCGGCGAGAGCGCGTCCCGCGAGCGCCTCTACCGGAACATCCTCGTGCCGACCGACGGGAGCGATGGCGCTCGCCGCGGGACGCGACACGCCCTCGACATCGGGAACCAGTACGGCGCGACGATTCACGCGCTGCACGTCGTCGACGAGCGCACGGAAGCCCAGACGCCCGCGCTCGGGAGCGAGGAACTCCTCATCGAGAAACTGGAGACGGAGGCAGAGGACGTGCTCGAGGCGGTGGTGACGGAGGCCGAGCAACTCGGCTTGGAGGCGGTCGCGCGGTCCTGCCGGGGCGTCCCGCACGACGAGATTCGGCGGTACGCCGAGGAGCACGACATCGACCTCATCGTGATGGGGATGCACGGACGGGGCGGCGCGAGCAGGCCGCACATCGGCAGCACGACCGAGCGCCTCATGCGCACGTCCAACGTCCCGGTGTTGCCGGTGTGACTCGATGAGCGTCCCCGAGGAAGCCGAGGACCTGATTGCCGGCGCGCCGGTGAGCGCGCACGTCGCCACGTCGGTCGACGACCGCCCGCACGCCGCGCCCGTGTGGTACGGCTACCGGGACGGCGTCGTCTCCTTCATCACTGGCGGGCGGAAACTCGCGAACGCCCGCGAGAACCCGCGAGTCGCGCTGTCCATCGAGCGAGCGCGAGACGGCGACGTGGCCTGGAACGTGACGCTGCTCGGTCGCGCATCGGTCGTGGACGACGCTGACCGAATCGAGGCGGCGTCGGACTGGATTTACGACAAGTACGACGGCGAGGGCGACGAACCGAGCGAGGAGACGGGGGCGGGCGGCGACACCGCGGTCGACGGCGGCGCGGTTCGAGACGAGGACGCGGCGGGCGCCGAGGAGTCGGGGTACGCGCTGGTCGAGGTGACCGTCGGGTCGGCGTCGTGGGCGGTCTACGACTGACTCGGTAGGCACGTCCTACCGCCGGTCGGGTCGGTCGCGCGACGAACGGGGCTAAACACGTTCGCTGGCTGTCAATCCGACCAATATTTTCAAGTAGGGCAGGGCTAAGGTTTGTTCGTACTCATGTCTCGTCGCTCGACTGGACTGGTGGTGGTCGCCGTCGTAGTGCTGTCGGTAGTCGTGGCTCCCGCGGCCGCCACCCACAGCGACGAGGTGAACTCCGGCGTGCTCGACGTCGACGTGACCGGCCCCGGCAACGCCACCGTCGAGAACGGCGTGCAGGTCGTCTGGCGCGGCGAACGCACCGACTTCGTCGCGCACGTCGGGGACTACGTCTCCGAGTCGGACTCCTACTACGAGACGTACTACGTCCGACTGACGACCGACCCGGACGCGTCCTACGACCCCCACACCGAGGAGTCGCTGGCCGTCGAACGCGTCGAACTCGGCGAACTTGAGACGCGTGACGTCACGCTCTCGGTCGCACCGAACGAGATTCCCGAGGGGCGACAGACCCTCTACGTCAGCATGTACCGGCCGGGCGTCCGGTCGGCGTCCCGCGTCAACCAGACCACCGTCGACCTCGTGTCGGTCTACAAGGGCGGCGACCGGGACGGCGACGGCCTGCTGAACGCGGAGGAGGTCGAGTGGGGGACCGAGTTCGTGGTCGACCCGACGGACGACCGGCCGGGCGAACGCACCGGCAAGGACCCCGACAACCTACTCGACGACAACATCGACACGGACGACGACGGACTCACCGACGGCCACGAGGTGAAGACGTTCGGCACGAACCCGCTCGTGAAGGACACCGACGGCGACGGCGTCACCGACCCCGAGGAGGTGCGCGCGGGAACGAACCCGGCGGCGAACGACACGGACGGCGACGACCTGGACGACCCGACCGAGATTCAGAACGCGTCGTCGCCCACCGCGAAGGACACCGACATGGACGGGCTCTCGGACCCCGTCGAGGAGCGCGTCGGCACCGACCCGACCGACCGGGACACGGACGGCGACGGGCTGGCCGACGGCACGGAGTACTTCGAACTCGCGAGCAGTCCGCTCGTCGCCGACACGGACGGCGACGGCCTCGACGACGCCGAGGAGGTGTCCCGCTTCGGCACGAACCCGGCCAAGCCCGACACGGACGGCGACGGCATCCCGGACGGCCGCGAGGTGTTACTCGGCACGGACCCGACGGAGCCGACCGACGACCCGACGGCGGACGCGAGCGACGACGCGGCCGCCACCACCGACGCCGAGACGTCGACCGATTCGACCGACGAGGCGGCCGACACGCGCACTGCGACGTCGCTGTTCGGCGCCGACCTGCTGGGCGGCGCCGCGCGCCTCCTGACCGACCTCCTGGGGGTGTTCGCGTGAACCGTCTCGCGCTCGTCCTCGTCGCTGTCGTCGTCCTCGCCGGCGTGCCCGCGCCCGCGGCGACAGCGACCGACGCGTCGGCGCCCACCTACGTCACGGGCGACGTGAACGAGGACACGACGTGGAGCGCCGACGACGGCCCGTACTTCGTCACCGACGACGTGACCGTCGCCCGCGGTGCGACGCTCACCGTCGAACCCGGCACGACGGTGAACGTCGGCGGCGAAGTGACGCTCACCGTCCGCGGGAGTCTGCATGCGGCCGGAACGGCGGCCAGCCCCGTCGCGTTCACCACCGCGAAGCCGAACCCCGGTCCGGGGACGTGGGACGCGATTCGCTACGAGGGCGGCGCCGACTCGACGCTCCGCCTCGCCAACACCACCGTCGAGTACGGCGTGACCGGCGTCGAGGTAGCGTCGAGTCAGGGGCGCGTCGTCGTCGACGACGCGACAATTCGAGCGCACGTCCGCACCGGCGTCGAGACCGTGGGCGTCGACGCCGTGCCGTCGATTCGCGTGACCGACAGCCGCTTCGCCGACATCGGGTACGCGGGCGTGTTGGTCCGCGCGGCCGGCACGAACCCGTACGTGGAGTCGGCGCGCGGCGTCGCGGTTCGCGACACGGCCTTCGAGCGTACGGGCCGCCACGGCGTCGCGGTGTGGGCGCGCCAGATTCGCGGCGTCGCTGTCGCGGGCGGGTCCGTCACGGGCGTCGCCGAGTCCGGCGTCGTCCTCGACACGAGTCGGGCGGCCACCCAGCCGAGCGCGGCGACCGACCGCGGGCTCTCGAACGTCGCGGTTCGCGGCGTCTCGGTCACCGGTGTCGGCGGCGACGGCGTCCACGTCACGGGCGGCGAACTCGACGACGTCGCGGTGTCCGGCAACCAGATTCGGGACGTCGATGGCGCGGGCGTCAACGTCTCGCGGGCGCTCGACGTGGACGACTCGCGCATCGCCGGTAACGTCGTGGAGAACGCGCGAACGGGCGTCAGCGTCGCGGTGTCGAAGCCCTCCGGCGCGCTCCAGGACTTCTCGCTGACGGTGGCGGACAACGAACTCCGCGGGAACGACCGCGACGGCCTGCGCGTGACGACGGCGTACGTGCTCGCCGACGAGTTCGCCGTCACCGGGAACGAACTTGCCGACAACGGCCGGCACGGCGCGTACGTCGCGACGCCGGTGTTCGACGAGACGGTCGTCGCGGACAACGTCGTGCGCGAGAACGGCGCGTCCGGCGTCGTCCTCACCGGGAGTCGCGTGCGCGACGTGACGGCGGCCGACAACCGGTTCGTCGCCAACGACGGAGACGGCCTCGACGTGTGGGCGTCCGGGGAGATGAGCGGTGTGCGCGTCACCGGCAACGACGCGTTCGACAACGCGCACGTCGGCGTCTCGCTCGACCACCACGCGACCGGCGCGCGAGCGGTGACTGTCGACAACAACACGATAGCCGGAAACCGCTACGGCGTCCGGTACGCGGGCCCGACCGCGGTGTCGGCGTCGAACAACACCGTCGCGTTCAACACGCGCTCCGGTCGGGACGGCTCCGTCGCGGACGTGGGGCCGTCGACGGGCGTCGTCTTCGAGGACGTCTCCGCGAACGTGACGTTCCGCGACAACGACGTGTACGGGCACGTCGTCGGGCTCCGGAGCGAGTCCGACGGCTCCGTGGTCGCCGAGGACAACTACTGGGGCGCTGAGAGCGGGCCGTTCCACGCGACGCTGAACCCCGACGGCGACGGGAACGCCGTGGAACCGGCGCGCGGGAAGGCCGCCGTCGTACCGTTCGACGAGAGCCCGCACCGCGACCTGCTCGAACGCCCGACGGTGGCGCTCGCCGCGAACCGGACGACCGTCGCGCCGGGCAACGCGGTGGCGTTCTCGGCGGCCGAGTCGAGCGACGACGCCGGCGTCGAGTCGTACCACTTCGTCGTGGACGGCACGCAACTCCCGGCGCGCGAGACGCCGACGCTCGTGGAGGCCTTCGAGACGAACGGCACCCACGAGGTGCGCGTCGTCGTGGAGGACGCACAGGGCGTCGAGAGCGCGCGAGCAGCGCGCGTCGAGGTGACTGTCGACCCGAACCGGACCGAGTCCGACACCGGCGACGAGACGACCACGCCGGACGACGGTGACGGGAACGCCACGACCACCACGACCACCACGGCACCGACGACGCAGGCGCCGGCCCAGAGCGGTGGCGGCGGACCGGGACTGCTCGGCGGCCTGTTCTCCGTGTGGGGGCTGCTCGGGTTGCTCGTCTATGTCGTCGCGCTCGCCGTCGGCGGGTACGCCACGAACGAAGTGCTGAACGGCCGACGGCCGCCCGTGAAGGGGCGTTTCATCCACGTCATCGCGGGCGTCGCGGTGGGGATTTGGCTCCTCGGAAGCGTGCTCGGGCCCGGGTCGCTGCTCCTCGTCGGTGCGGGCGGCGCCGGCGTCTGGGCGGCCGCGACGGGCGCGCTGTTCGTGCTCGCGACGCGGTGACCGCGACTCGACTCGACTCGACTTCCCGGCTACTCGCCGTCATCTGGTAACCAACTGAACGCCAGAGCGCAGTGATTTCGACGGTTATGAGGGCTGTCGCGGGAGAAGGCTTAACCGAACGCTCGACTTACGGCGCGTAAGACTCACCTAATGATTCGCTGTCCAGAGCCCGACTGCGGGTGGCAGGCAATCGCGCCGTCGGACGACGCGGCGCGCGAGCAGTACGCCGAAAACGTCGTCGACGCGCACACGGAATCGGTCGACGCGGACGTCCCCGACGGGATGGTGCAGGTGCGAGTCGGGGACGGCGAGTGGCGCACGATGACCGCCGAGCAGGCCGCGACGTTCCACGACGCCGCCGAGACCGACGACTGACGCGAACAGCGACCGTATAACTACGGCAACGCGGCGACTCCCTGTGCGTAATGACCCCGAATCGCCGCGCGGCCGACCGAGCGAGGCGGACCGAGCGACCCGTGATGCCGGCGGACGCGTTCGCCGTGGACGTCGAGGACCGCGGGCGCGAGTTCGTTGTGAGCGCTGACCTCCCCGGACTGCGGACGCAGGACATCGACGTGACGGTGAAGAAAGACCGCGTGCGCATCGCCGCCGACTTCGAGAACGACGAGGACGGACGCTACCTCCGGCGAGGCCGCGAGCGCGCGTCCGGCGAGCGCGTTCGCGTGCTCCGCCTCCCGCAGCGCGTCGACGAGAAGCGCGTGTCCGCGTCGTTTCAGGACGGCGTGCTCCGCGTGCACTTGCGGAAGGCGGGCGGGCGGAGCGTCGACGTGTCCTAATCGTACGCGAGGCGGTTGAACTCGTAGCGATAGGTGCGCCCCGTCGTCTTCACGACGAGACGCGGGTCGTTGCCCTCCCACTCGACGCGGTCGAAGTGTTCGCCGAGCGCGCCCGGATTGAGGGAGTCCGGGGGGTTCTCGACGTCGAAGTAGAGGCGGGCAGTCGGTCGCTTCGCCTCGTCGACGCGGGTCGCTTCGACGGCGAGGACGTTCCCGCTGTCTCGGACGTCGACTTCGCCCGAGAACTCCCACGTTCCGTCGCCGGTGCGAATCTGTTTGCCGCCGAGTTCCGGCCACGTCGTGTCGGCCATGACTTCTCGGACGGCGACCAGACAGATTGTCGTTTCGACAGGATGGCTGTGGGCTACGTCACGGTGACCGACAGCGACCGCGTCCGGGGGCCGTCGCACTCCACGAACAGGACGGCCTGCCACGTGCCGAGCGCGAGGTCGCCGTCCCGAACCGGTATCGTCGCGCTCTCGCCGAGCAGCATCGCGCGCAGGTGGGCGTCGGCGTTGTCGTCCACGCGGTCGTGGTCGTAGTCGCCGTTGGCGGGCACGAGGGCGTCGAGCGCTCGCTCCAGGTCTCGAAGCAGTCCCGACTCGGGTTCGTTCACCGCGACGCCGGCGGTCGTGTGCGGGACGTAGACGGTGCAGACGCCGCGCTCGCAGTCCTCGGGAATCGCGTCGCGCACGGCGTCGGTCACGTCGCGGACCTCGACGCGCTCGCTCGTGGACACCTCGATGGACATACCTCGGGCTACGACGCGGGCGAACAAGAGCGTGGGCGGTCACAGCGAGAGGACGAGGGCGTCGCCGTCCCGGTCGAAGGAGGTGCCGAAGGGCTCGGAGCGCTCGCGCATCCGCTCGCGGCTCCACACCGCGGCCTCGTCGGTCGCCTCGCGGACCGCGCAGTCCTCGATTTCCGTCGGATGGAGGCGCAGCGTCGCCGGCGCGCCGCCCTTGACCACTACCTCGAAGCAGAACCCGCGGTCGTTCCGGAGCGTCGCGTCCACCGCGTAGTCGTCTACGAAGTCGCCGGTGTCGTAGAGTATCGGCGCGCCGTCGTACACCTCGACGCCCTGGAAGACGTGGGCGCTGTGGCCGTGAACCACGTCGACGCCCGAGTCCACGAACCACTTCGCGAACGCCCGGAAGCGCGCGGGCGGCGAGACCACCATGTTCGGCCCCCAGTGCAGGGACGCCACCACGAGGTCGGGGTCGGTCGCGTCGGCGCGGGCCAGCGCCTCCTCGACGGTCGCGCGCGTCTCGGGATTCTCAACGTCGATTTCGACGTGCGCGGTACCGGACGCGGAGTCGGTGGCCGCGTACTCGGGCGTGTTGTCGGTCAGCGACACGAACGCCACGTCGAGGCCGTCGGCGGTCACGACCGCGGGGTCGAGCGCGTCGTCGCGCGTGCGTCCCGCCCCCGAGTGCGCGATGCCGCCGTCGTCGAGCGCGTCCAGCGTGTCCAGTAGGGCCTCGGTCTCGAAGTCGAGGACGTGGTTGTTCGCGAGCGCACAGCAGTCCACGCCCGCCCGCTCCAGTGCCGGCACCGCCCACTCGGGGTCGGCCCGGAAGTGGAAGGTGTGGTCGGTGCGGCGCCACGGCTGCCCCCGGTCGGACAGGCAACACTCGAGGTTCGCGAACAGGCCGTCGAACTCGCGGAGGAAATCCAGGCAGTCGCCCCACACCGCCTCGACCGAACGCGACCGCTGTTTGTCGTCGACCTGCCGCCCGAGCATCACGTCGCCGACGAACCCGAGTCGCGTCATCCCCGGCGCTCAGACCGTCCGCTTCAGCGCGTCGAGGCGCTCCTGCAGTTTCTCGACGGCTTCCTCGGCCTCCTCGCCGAGTTGGTCGGCGTCCTGCTCGACGCGGTTCTTGACGTGGCCGGACGTCTCGCCGTCGTTCGCCTCGACGCGCCGCCGGACGGATTCGAGTTCGTCGCCGAACCGGTCGAGCAGTTCCACCGTCAACTCGATTTCGTCGAACAGCGCGTCCACGCGCCCCGAACCGACCGTCGAGAGGTTCTCCGCTGGTTCGTCGTTCATGCACCGGGGTACGCGGCGAGCGCGCATCGTTAGTCGGCGGCTACTGCGCTCCGGCGACGCGGTCGGCGAACCCGGCCACGCGCGCTCGGTCCGTTCGCGGCGTCGCTGCCGACGAACGGCCACTATCCGGTCGGCGACGCGCACGCAGTCGGGGAGGGAGGCGCAGCGTCGCTGCTCGCAGGGCGTCGGGAGACGGAAGGTCTCGCCGACCGACAGGAACACGCGTGCCAGCCGAACGAACCGTCTCCATTCCCATCGACGGCGTCGAACTCGACGGCGCGCTCGCCGTGCCCGAGGGCGCGACCGGCCTCGTGGTGTTCGCGCACGGGAGCGGGTCGAGCCGCCACAGCCCACGGAACGCGTTCGTCGCCGAGGAACTGCGCGAGCGCGCGCTCGGCACGCTCCTGTTCGACCTGCTCACCGAAACCGAGGACCAGCGCCGCGAGACCCGCTTCGACGTCTCGCTGTTGACCGACCGCCTCCTCGGCGCGACCGACTGGCTCGCAGAACAGTCCGAGACCGCCGACCTCGCGGTCGGCTACTTCGGGTCGAGTACGGGCGCGGCCGCCGCGTTGCGGGCCGCCGCGCGACGCCCCGGTCGCGTCGGTGCCGTCGTCTCCCGCGGCGGGCGCGTCGACCTCGCCGGCGACGACGTCGAGGGTGTGCGAGCGCCGACGCTGTTCGTCGTCGGCGGCGCCGACACGCAAGTGCTGGAACTGAACCGCGAGGCCTACGAGCGCCTCCCCGGCGAGCGCGCGCTCCACGTCGTCGAGGGCGCCGAACACCTCTTCGAGGGGGCCGGCGAACTCGACGAGGTCGCGGGCGTCGCCGGCGACTGGTTCGTCACCCACCTCGCGTGAGTCAGTACGGCGGCGACTCCGCCTCCACGACCTTCGAGAGGTTCGCGAGTTCGTCCGACAGCAACACCACGAAGTCGTCCATCGTGACGATGCCCGCGACGTTGTCGTCCTCGTCTACCACGGGAAGCCGGCGGACGGCGTGGTCGCGCATCGTGCGCGTCGCCTCGAAGATGCCGTCGCTCATCGCGACCGTCGTCAGCGCCTCCGCCATGATGTCTTCGGCGGTCGTCTCCGTCGGGTCGCGTCTCGGCTCCAACACCTCGACCACGAGGTCGCGGTCGGTCACGATGCCGATGGGTTCGTTGTCGTTCACGATGATGACGCTCCCGACGTTCTCCTCGACCATCACGGTCGCGAGGTTGCCCGCGGTCTGGTCGCCGTGCGCGGTCATGACCGCCGTTCTCGCCACGTCTGCGACTGGCATAGTGTCTCGACGGTCGCACCGTACCCCTATTGTTGTCCGTAGCCTTCGACGGCGTGCGTCGAGTAAGGAGCCGTGAACGCGGCGCCGGCCGCGAACGCACCCAATAACCAACGTCCGCTACGGCGATGATTCGGGCATGAACTTCGACGAGTTCACCGGTACCGTCCAGCACCGACTCGAACTCCCCGGCACCGGTCAGGCCGTGCGCGCGATTCGCGCGACGCTTTCCACCCTCGGCGAACGCATCCCCGAGGGCGACGCCCGCAACATCGCGAGTTCGCTCCCGATGGAAGTCGACTGGTATCTCACCGGCGCCGTCCACGAACACGGCCAGCGATTCGACTGGTCGGCGTTCGTCGACAGAGTCACCGAAATCGAGGGCGTCGACCGGCCCGAGGCCGCCTACCACGCGCAAGTCGTCGTCGACCTCGTCTGTTCGGTCGTCCCCGAAGCCGACGTGCGCCAACTCCGCGACCAACTCCCCGAGAGCGAGGACGACGAGAACTGGGGGAAACTGTTCGGCATCGTCGACGCCGGCGGCTGGGAGGCCACACACGGCGAGTGAGCCGACACGGCCCGTCACCTGCTGGTAGCCGAACGGTTTTCTCTCGCAGACCCCGAAGCCGGATATGGACCTCTCTGTCGTCGACCTCTCCCCCGTCCCCGACGGCGGCACCGCCGCCGACGCGTACGAGCAGACGGTCGAAGCCGCGAAGCAGGCCGAAGCACTCGGCTTCGAGCGCTTCTGGGTCGCCGAGCACCACGGGATGGCCGACCGCGTCGCCGGCACGACGCCGGAAGTGTTGCTCGGCCACCTCGCCGCCGAAACCGACTCGATTCGCCTCGGGTCGGGCGCCGTCCTCCTCAACCACTACCAGCCGTTCAAGGTCGCCGAGCAGTTCGGCGCGCTCGACGGACTCGCGCCCGGTCGCATCGACGCCGGGCTCGGGCGCGCGAACGGGTCGCCCGCCGTCGACCGCGCGCTCGGCACCGAGCGACACGTCCAGAACCCCGATGAGGACCACCGCGAGAAAATCGAGGCCGTGGTCACGCACCTCGACGACGCGTTCCCGGACGACCACGCCTACAGCGACGTGACGATTCCGCGCGCCGGCGGCGACACCCCGATGCCGTGGGTGCTCGGGTCGAGTCCGTCGAGTGCGAAAGTCGCGGGCGAACTCGGTCTGCGGTACTGCTTCGCGGGGTTCATCCGCCCGATGTTCGCGACGCACGCCTTCGACGCGTACCGCGAGCACTTCCAGCCGTCGCCGTTCGCGAGCGGCGTCGACGAACCGGAAGCGATGGTCGCGGTGAACGCGGTGTGCGCCGAGACGGACGCGGAAGCCGCCCGCCAGCGCGCCGTCGCCGAAGCCGCCTTCGAGCGCATGAAACGCGGCGAACCCGGCACGACGCCGAGCGTCGAGGACGCCATCGACGAACTCGGGGGCGTTCCGGACCCGACGCCCGCGACGCTCGACGACGACGAGTGGCCGCGCGCAATCTCGGGCGACCCGGACACGCTGTCGGGCCTCCTCGACCAACTCGCGGACCGCGTCGGCGTCGGCGAAGTGATGATTCAACACGTCGTCGCCGACCACGAGACGGCGCTGCGCTCGCACGAACTCATCGCCGACGGCGTCGGCCTGACGCCGCGCTGACGCCGCCACCACCGCCGGTCGGTTGTCCTGTCGGTTCTCTCACGCTACCGCCTCGCCTCGCTGTTGCCCGCCGGCATCTCGCACCCGTCTTCGAGCACAGCGAACGCACCGACGAGTGGCGACGCAAGTCCGACGCGACTGTTCGGTCGCGAGGGGGTAACCGAACGACGGTGGCCGTCTCTCCGAGGCGGTCGGATGGTCGACCGCGGGTCGCGAACTCTCGCCGGGAGCGGCAGTCGATGGCGGTTCTAGGGGAGACGACGCGAGACCCACAGAACTGATGACTGATTTACTAATTCTCGGTCTCGCTCTCTATCGAAAGGCAGGTACTACTGCATTACGTCGGTGTATGCGGTATATACTCATATTCTAGAATGCTGTAACGTACGAACGGTGGGACCGATGGGGCCTCGACTCTCGACACGCCGCGACGTCCTGAGAGCGGGCAGCGCCCTCGCCGCCGCGGGCGCCGCAGGCTGTATCGGCGCCGGACCGCCGATTCCCGGCAGCGATACCGGCGCCTCGTACCCCGCGTGGATACCCCGACCTCGGGCCATCGACGAGGACACGCACGGATGGTTCCGGTACGCCCGACCGTCGGATATCGCCGCCTACGCGGCGGAACTCGAAGAATCGTACACCAGACTGCGGACGCTACTCCCCGTCGAAGACACGCGACTGGGCCTCGACTTCCACGACCCGGACGAGTTCATCGGCTTCGGTGGCGCGTACAACCTCGTCCTGACAGGGGCTTTCGATACCGCCGAAATCGCCACTCGCGTCGGCGCCAACGGATTCTCCACGCACACCACCCACCGCGGCTATCAGATTTACGAGCGCGACCCGACGAACGCACTTGGCGTCACCGACGACACGATCGTCGTCGGCCGAGCCGGCGGCGTGCTGGACGCGACCAACGTCGTCACGCAGATTCTCGACACCGGACACAGCGGCGACTCCCGGTACGTCGACAGCGACGAGTCGTTCGCGACGCTCACGTCCCGGCTCGGCGACGCCCACTTCGCACTCGGTCGTCGCTTCGCGGAACGCACCGAAACCGACCTCCGCGACGGACGGTTCGCCGGGGCCGTGGCCAGCGGATTCCGCTACGAATTCGGCGAGGACACCACGCGCGGACTGTCAGTGACAGTCTTCGAGAACGCCGCCGACATCGACGTGGACGACGTCGAGGCGTACCTCGAATACAACGAGGACAGCGGCGACTTCAGCGACGCCGACGACCTCTCCGCCTACCGCGAGGGACGAACCGCGAACGTCGAGTGGTCCGTGGACACGGAAGCGGCGTTCCGGACAGAGAACCAGTGACACCACCAGCCATGTCAGACACTTCACGCCGACGGTCCAAACTCGCGGCCGTCGGGCAGGCGCTCGTCAAGCCGACCGTCCGATTCGTCCTCGCTCTCGCGGTGTTGTTCACCGCGCGCGCCGTCCTCGTTCGCGTGCCCGGAGCCGACCGCATCCTCCTCGAACCGACCCTCTCGGTCGCCTTGCTCGTCTACGGACTCGTCACCCTCGTCATCATGGCGGCGGTGTTCGACTACGCCTCGACCGTCGGCGCCGTCATCGCGGCGGAACTCGACGGCCCGAGCGCGATTCGTCGCGCCATCCAACTCGCGACGCTCCTGTTGCTGTTGGTGTGGGCGTACCCCACGTTCACGTGGCTCCCCTACTTCGACACGCACCCCGGCCAGTACGAACTCGTGTTTCTCGTGACTGGCCTCGTCGCGGGCGGCTGGCTCGTCGTCCTCCTCTACACGAACCTCGACGAGTTCGCCGACCTGGTCGCCAGCGAACTCACCACCGCCACGCCCGCCTTCAGTCCGGACGCGGAACCCTCCGAGACGGACACCACGACCGAGGAGACGGAGACGGAGACGCGCGACCAACACGCGTCCCGGGACGCGACCGACGACTCCCCGTGACAGTACCGTCCGTCGCGACCCGAAACCGCGTCTCAAACTCGACCAGCCAAATCACCGCAACGCCGTCACTCGCGGACGAACCAGTCCCAGAAAGCGCACCGCTCGTCACGTAACGTCTCGCAGAAATGCTCCGTCAGGGATTTGAACCCTAGTCATTGCCGTGAGAGGGCAATATGATTGGCCGGACTACACCAACGGAGCGCGTCCACCCAATCGTAGCGCGGGGGTACAAATAACGATTTCGTCTCGTCGCCCGCGTGCGAACGACCGACGTGGTACTCACTCGGTGGGGACGTCGGTGTCGGGTTCGTCGGCGACCCAGACGGTTTTGCGGTTGACGAACTCCTGGATGCCGGCCTCGGAGAGTTCGCGACCGTAGCCGGACTCGCCGACGCCGCCGAACGGGACGCGGGGGTCGGATTTCACGAGTTCGTTGACGTAGACGCAGCCGGCGTCGATGCGCGAGGCGACGCGCTGTCCGCGGTCGGTGTCGGTGGTCCAGACGCTCGCGCCGAGGCCGAAGTCGGTGTCGTTGGCCTTCCGGACGGCGGCGTCCTCGCCGTCGACGCGGTAGACGGCGGCGACGGGCCCGAACAGTTCCTCGGTGTCGGCTGGACAGCCCGCGGGCACGTCGGTGAGGACGGTCGGCGGGTAGAACGCGCCGTCGCGGTCGAGTGGCTCGCCGCCGGTCTCGACGGTGGCGCCGGCGTCGACGCTCGCTTCGACTTGCTCGTGGAGCGTCTCCAGCAGTTCCCGGCTGGCCTGCGGGCCCACGTCGGTGTCCTCGCTGGTGGGGTCGCCGACGGTGAGGGATTCGGCGTTCGCGACGAGCGCGTCGACGAACTCGTCGTAGACGGCGTCGGCGACGACGAAGCGCTTGGCGGCGATGCAGGACTGGCCGCCGTTCTGGTTGCGCGCCCACGCGCCGACGCTCGCGGCGGTCTGCACGTCCGCGTCGTCTAGCACGACGAACGGGTCGCTGCCGCCGAGTTCGAGGACGGTCTTCTTCAGGTGTTCGCCGGCCGTCGAGGCGAGCGAGCGGCCGGCGGGACCGCTCCCCGTCAGGGTCGCGGCGCGAACGCGGTCGTCGGCGACGACGCGCTCCACGCGGTCGCCGGGAATCAACAGCGTCTGGAACACGTCCTCGGGGTAGCCGGCTCGCTCGAAGACGTCCGCGATGGCTGCCGCACAGCCGGGGACGTTCGAGGCGTGCTTGAGCAGGCCGACGTTGCCGGCGGTGAGATAGGGCGCGGCGAACCGGAACACCTGCCAGAAGGGGTAGTTCCACGGCATCACCGCGAGTACGGGGCCGAGCGGTTCGTACTCGGTCGTGACGGTGGTGCCGGGCGGACTCGGGTGGGCGTCGGCGTCGAGGTACGCGCTCGCGTGTTCGGCGTAGTGGTCACAGAGCCACGCGCACTTCTGGACCTCGCTGATGGCCTGAGAAATCGGCTTCCCCATCTCGCGAGTCATCGTTTCGGCGTACTCGCGTTCGTGCTCGCGCAGCACGTCGGCGGCGTCCGCGAGCAGGCGCTCGCGCTCCCGGACCGAGCGGTCGCGCCACGACGCGAACGCGTCCTCGGCGCGCGCGAGCGCGGCGTCGACCTCGCTCTCGGTGTGCTCCTCGTAGGTGTCGACGCACTCGCCGGTCGCCGGATTCACCACGTCCATGCGACGGCGTTCGGCGCACAGTCGGTTAACGTTCCGGCGGCCGGGCGCCGCGGCCCGACGTCGGGCGGGTGTGACCGCGCGGCGTGCGCCGCTCGCCGTTCGACTCAGCGCTGCGTGATGTAGACGTCTATCTCGCCGCTCGCGGTGCGGAGTTCCCGGATGTTCCCGGAGTACCGAACCGTCTCCACTTCGTCCTCGTCGAGTATCACGCGAACCTCGTCGCGGTCGTCGCCGCGCCGCACGCGGTCGCTCACGCGCAGGAACGCCTCCAGGTCGTCGTTCGTCGCGACGAACTGGATGCGCGACGGGTAGTCGTTGTCGTCATCGTCGTCGTCATCGTCGTCATCGTCGTCGTCGTCGACCGGCCCGCCCGCGTAGTCGTCGAGGTCGAGCGTCCGGCCGTCGAGTCGGAGCCGCGGCTCCGACTCCGTCCATCGAACGCGCTCGATGTCGCCGTCTATCCAGAAGCTGTCGATGGCGCCGGGGTCGAGGTAGGCGTCGATGACGCCGCGTCCGTTGTCGTTCCGGGCCGAGTCCTCGTCTCGGCTCGCCTCGTCGGCGAGCGCGACCCGGCCGTCGACGACCACGCGAACGCGCTGTTCGTCGTCGCCCACGTTCCGGATGACGAGCAGGCGCCACGACGCGCTGCCGCTGGCAGTTCCGAGCAGTCCCATTCCCGCGAGTCCAGTCGCACCGGCTTTCAGTACTGAGCGTCTGTCCACCATACCCTATCCACGGGACTGCGCGGGCTTTGTTATGAAGTCGGCCCGAGACGTCGGCGAGTAACTCCGCTCGGCTTACTCGCGAGTAAGGTCGCCGGAGACGCGCCGCGATAGCCCGTCACGCCCGGTGTCCGCGTTCGGACGGCGTTACCGGCTCAGGGCGCGAGCCGGTTCTTCCGGTGTTTCATCTCCGATTCGTAGTAGTCGAAGGTGTGGGGACACCACTCCGCCGCGATGTCCAGTAACTGCTCCGTGAGGTCTCGAATCTCCCACTGGGCGTCCGCCGCGGCGCGCATGTCCGCGATGTGCATCAGCGACCGCGGGTTCAGCGTGACGACGATGTTCACCTCGGTGCCGATGGGGAGGACGAAGCGCGCGTCCTCGGGCGGCATCCCGAGTTCGAGCAGTTCCTGGTAGTCCTCGACCGACTGCCGGACGGACGACCGGAACACCTCCTCACGTTTCTCCACCTCGGCCTCGCTCGCGTCGCCCTTCTGATTCCGGCCGACCCAGTCCGGGTCCGTCGCCGACGGCGGCGTCACCACCATCTCGCCGTCTTCTACGTCCGCGGGGTCCACCTCGTCGAAGGAGACGTACCGCATCGACTGCACGTCGAAGGACGCGTGGCGGTGGCGCGTCAGTTGCGCCATACACGACCGGCTCGCGCCCTCGATGGCGAACGTCGCGCTCGGGTGCTCGAAGGGCCCGTAGTGCCCGCGCTGGAGGAGTTTCGCGAGGAAGTTCGCTTTCTTCTCCTCGATGTCCTCGCCCTCGACGCCGGCCATCGCGTCCTCGAAGGACTGCTCGGCGACCCACTCTTCCATGTAGTCGTTGCGTGCCCCGCGGCAGATGAGTTCCTCCGGATTCTCCGTGGCTTCGAGGAGGCGTACTCGCATGTTGGACACGACTGCGAGTCCGGGCGGCATAAATCCCGCTAGACGCGAGCGCCCAACCCCGCCAACGTCTAAGTGCCGGCCCGCGTAGCGAGCGCATGGTCACGAACATCTCGGCGGGCGTGCAGGCGTTCACGAGCAACGTCTTCCTCGTTCCCGGCGAGCGCACCGTCCTCGTGGACGCCGGCGCGAACTACGACGCGGTGTCCCGCATCCGCGAACAGGTAGACGCTCTCGACGCCGTCGTCGTCACGCACCCGCACCCGGACCACGTCGGCAACCTCGACGCCGTCCGCGACGCCTTCGACGTCGAGGCGTGGGGGTTCGAGGGCGTCCCCGGCGTCGACCACGAACTCTCGGACGGCGACACCGTCGCCGTCGGCGACCACGACTACGAGGTCCTGCACACGCCCGGTCACGAACCACACCACGTCTGTCTCTACTCGCGGGCCGCCGACGCGTTGTTCTCCGCGGACCTCGTGTTCGGGAACGGGAGTTTCGGGCGCACCGACCTGGAAGGCGGCGACCGGCGCACGCTCGTCGAGAGCATCGAGCGCGTCGTCGACGTCGTCGAGCCGTCGCTGGACGTGATGTATCCCGGGCACGGACCGGCGGTCACGACCGACGTCTACGAGAATCTGGAAGTCGCGGCGCGCGCCGCGCGGTTCAGCCAGTAATCGGTCTCCGCTACTCCTTGACGCCGTAGAAGCCGGGTTCGTCGTCGCCGCGCGGCTCGGCGACCACGAGTTCGTCGCCGTGCATCATCACCCACGGAATCGCCCAGTCGAGCAGGACGTTCTCGACGTCCGGCGAGAGGTCGGCGTCCGGTTCGAGGTCCTGCAGGAGGCGGGCTATCTCGTAGACGGTGTACATCTCGTCGTCGTCCATCAGTTCCGCGGGCGTGTAGAAGTCACACGGGTGGAGTTCGTCGAACTCCGATTTCGGTTCGGGCATACCGACTCTCCGTGTGTGCCGCCGAAAAAACCCCCGATGCGGGGGAACGCTTTTAGACCCCTCTCGTCTTGCCTCTCTCAAGCGACGCGCATGACAGGACACGATACGACGCGGGCGTCGGGCCGAAGCGACGCGAAGTCGGCGCTCGTCGACACACTCCGCGACCGCGTCGACGGCAACCTCCGGGACGTGTGGGTGCTGGACGAACAGGCACAGGAACCGCTGTACCTCCGAGACGACATCGAGGAGCGCATCACCGACGTGGACGTCGAGAAGTACCTCGACAACGAACGCTACGGCTTCGTCACCCGCGAGACGTACAACCGCCTCCACTACTCGGAGTTCCGGTACACGCACCGCGGGTTCGACACGTGGGAGTTGTTCCGGACGTTCGTCGTGGACGGCCCGACGAAGGTCGGCGTCGTCGTGGGCGTGGACTCCGACGGCACGAACTACGACTTCGCGGCGCTCACCGACGCCATCTACGAGGTCGCCGACGAGTACGGCGTCGACGCGTTCGCGCCCGACCCGGACGCGTAACCACGGGGTTGACGCGCGGAACCACGGGGCCAACGCTCGTTCCGGCGGCGCCGCTGGGCGACGAGCGCGAAAGAAAACTGGTGGGTGTGACGCGTTACTCGAAGAGGGAGACGACGTCGCTGTAGTTCTCTGCGACGTTGTCCCAGTTCACGACCTCGAAGAAGTTGCTGACGAAGTCGCCGCGGTCGGGGCCGTAGTCGTAGTAGTAGGAGTGCTCCCAGACGTCGAGGGCCATGATGGGGTGTGCGCCCCAGAGCGCGCCCTGGTCGTGCTTGTCGACCTTGACGTTGCGGAGCTGCTTGGCGACCGGGTCGTAGACGAGGAGCGCCCAGCCGCCGGCGGCGGAGGCCGCGGCCTCGAACTCGCCCTTCCAGCCCTCGTAGGAGCCGAAGTCCTCCTCGATGCGGTCGCGGAGGTCGCCCTCCGGTTCGCCGCCGCCGTTCGGGTCCATGTTCTCCCAGAACAGCGTGTGGAGGTAGTGGCCACAGCCGTTGTGGGTTACGTTCCCGAGCGCGCCGGCGGTACTGGAGTAGTCTCCGCTCTCGCGGTTGTCGGCGAGGGTCTCCTCCGCGGAGTTCAGGCCGTTGACGTAGCCCTGGTGGTGGGTGTCGTGGTGCCACGTGAGCACCTGTTCGCTGATGTGCGGTTCGAGCGCGTCGTAGTCGTAGGGAAGCGGCGGCAGTTCGTGCTGGCTCATGGTGAATTCCTCCGACCCAATCATCTCTCGGAGTCCTGTTAAAGGTTGAGGCCACCCACGTTAGCACGTCTCACGGCGTTTCTCGCGCTCGTCTCACGAGCGCCGGAGGGCGACCCGACCGGCGGGCGCGCGGAGCCGCGCGAGTCTGGAACGACGGGCGTTCTGTGCCGGCGCTGACTTGTCGACTTCGTAGGCCGTGTACGTCGCGGCGTCCGGTTCGAACTCCACGACGGCGTACCCCCAGTGGTGGCTGTCGAAGAACTCGACGTGTGGATTCTCGTCTTGGACGGCGCGCTCGACGAGCGAGCGCGCGAACCGCCCCGACGGCAGACCGAGCGTCTCCTTGACGTTCTGGCTGGTGAGCGCGGGCGCGAGGAACTCCACGCCGACTCGCTCCCCGGGTTCGGCCTGCTCGCCGTACGTCGGCTTGAGGTAGCCCGCCGCGTACGAGTGCAGGTCGCCCGTGAGCGCGACGGCGTTCTCAGCCTCCGCGAGCGTCCGAGCGACGGCCTCGCGTTCGGCCTCGTAGCCCGCCCACGAGTCGGCGCTGTACGCCGACTCACCGCCGACCTCGAACTGGAGGTCCATGTGGATGACTTCGTTCGCCCACGCCGTCCACGTCGCCGACGACGCCCGAATCTGGTCGTCGAACCACTCGCGCTGGCGCTCGCCGAACATCGTCGGCGTGCCGTCCGGCCCCCGGGGGCTATCGGAGAGCGACGTGGCGAGCGGCGTCGGCAGGTCGCTGTCGGGGGGCGCCGACCGGAACAGGCGCTCGTCGGTCACCACGAGGTCTAGCAGGTCGCCGAACTCGAACGACCGGTAGAGCCCGAGCGAGTCCAGCAGGTCGGCGTCCGGGTCGTACCGCACTCTCGCGGGCGTGTACTCCCACCACGCCCGGATTCCGGCGGCGAACAACTCGCGCATGAACGCCTCGTCGCCGTTCCGCGGGTGGGAGTCGTCCCCGGCGTACGGCCGGCCCTCCCGGTAACTCCAGAACCGGTCGTTGACGACCTCGTGGTCGTCCCACGTCGCGATGGCGGTGTGCGCCGCGAACGCGGCCTGGAGCGCGCTATCCGACCGGTACGTCCGATGGAGGTGGCGGTAGTCTTCGAGGCCCATCGCGATGCCGGCGCCGCTCGGCAGCCGAATGTCTCGCCCCGGAAACTGCGACCCGCCGGCGTGCTCGTAGACGAAGTCGCCTAGGTGGAGGATGTAGTCCACGTCGTCGTTCGCGACGTGCCGGTAGGCGCCGTACCGGCCGTTCCGGTAGTCCTGACACGTACACACCGCGAAGGACACCGAGTCCGGCGACGAGTCGGAGCGCGGGAGCGTGCGCAGGCGGCCGGTCGGGGAGACGCGGTCGGCGTGCTGGAAGCGATACCAGTACGGTCTGCCGGCTTCCAGTTCGCCGTCGAGGTCCGCCTTGACGGTGTGGTCCCGTCCCGGCCCGGTGGTGCCGGCGTCGAAGAGGCCGACCGGCGACCGGAAGTTCGGGTCCCGAGAGACGAGCACCGAGACCGGTTCGACGGCGCGGTAGGCGGCCGGCGAGACGCGCGTCCAGACGACCGCGCCGGACGGCGTCGGGTCGCCGCTCGCGACGCCCTGCGGGAACGCCTCACGGTCCGGGTCGCCCTCGACGACGGCGCGGTCGGCGCGCACGGCGTCGGCGGCCCGCGGCACGAGGCCCGCGCCCGCGACCGCCCCGAGCGACCGGAGGAGCGAGCGACGAGTCTGGTCGGTCATGTCGACCGCGAGGGACCGCCGAGAGTTTGTAATGAGCGCTGTACGACACGTAAGCCGGCGTTACGCGCGGTGGGATACGGGTAGGACGGTCGTACGAGACGTAGGACCGTGTTACCGGTCGCGGCCCGCTCTACGGCGCACTTCGCTCAGTCGTCGCGGTTCGCTGGCTTCGCGGTTCGCTGGCTTCGCGGTTCGCTGGCTTCGCGGTTCGCTGGCTTCGCGGTTCGCTGGCTTCGCGGTTCGCTGGCGCTCACCGCTCAGCAGTTCCGAGGGCCGACTCCTTCCCTGTGGTCAGTCGTCGCCCCTCGCTCTCTCGAACGTCTCGATGGCTTCCTCGCGGCGCTCGCTGTGGTCCACGATGGGGTCGGGGTAGTCGGGCGCGAGCGACCGGCGCTCCGAGAGCGAGAGGTCGGGCCAGTCGTGGATGTCGTCGGCGGGCACGTCCCGGAGTTCGGGGACGTACGCCTTGATGTAGTCGGCGTCCGGGTCGAAGCGCTCGCCCTGCGTCGTGGGGTTGAAGATGCGGAAGTACGGCTGGGCGTCGGTGCCCGTGGAGGCCGCCCACTGCCAGCCGCCGTTGTCGTTGGCGGTGTCGTGGTCGACGAGTCGCTCCCGGAACCAGTCGTAGCCCTCGCGCCAGTCCACGAGCAGGTCCTTCGTGAGGAACGCGGCGACAATCATCCGCACGCGGTTGTGCATGAACGCCTCCTCGCGGAGTTGGCGCATCCCGGCGTCCACGATGGGGTAGCCCGTCTCGCCGTCCTTCCACGCCTGCAAACCCTCGGGGTCGTCGCGCCACTCGATGGGGTTCTCGTAGTCCTTGAAGTTCTCCGTGACGACGGACTGATTGAAGTACAGCACCTGCGCGTAGAACTCCCGCCACGCCAGTTGCTGTTGGAACTCCTCGACGCTCTCGCGTGCGCCCTCGCTGTCGGCGTCGGCCATCGCGTCCTCGGTGCGCTCGTACACCTCGCGCACGCCGATAGTACCGAATTTCAGGTCGGCGGAGAGCCGCGACGTGTTCTCGTCGGCGGGGTAGTCCCGGCGGTCGGCGTACCGGTAGATGCCGTCCTCGCAGAACGATTCGAGGCGGTCGCGGGCGGCCTCGGTGCCAGCCTCGGGAATCGCGCCGTCCGGTTCCTCGAACCCGAGGTCGCTGGCGGACGGCAGGTCGTCGCCCGCGACGTCCGCGAGAGCCTCGGCGTCCGGTTCGGGCGCGCTGTCGGTCTTCTCGCGGTCGGTCCACTTCTTCCAGAAGTACGTGTAGACGGAGTACGGGTCGCCCGCGTTCGTGCGAATCTCGCCCGGTCGGTGGAGGACGGCGTCGTGGAACGCCTCGTGGCGCGTGTCCTGTTCGTCGAGTGCGGCCCTGACGGCCTCGTCGCGCTCGTCGGCGAGCCCCGAGTAGTCGTGGTTCCAGACGACGCGGTCGGCGTCGAACTCGCGGGCGACGTCGGGAATCACGGCCGACGCGTCGCCGCGCCGGACGACGAGGTCCGAGCCGAGTTCCCGGTAGCGCTCCCGGAGGTCGGCGAGCGCGTCGAGCACGAACGCCACGCGAGGCGGCGCGGCGTGTTCGAGGACGGCGTCGTCGAAACAGAACACGGGCACCGCGTCGCCGGCGTCGGCCGCCGCGGCGAGTCCGAGGTTGTCGGTCGTGCGGAGGTCCCGCCGGTGCCAGAACACCTGCATGGCGCTCCCGTCGGGCGGGACCCTCCTGAAGGTGGTGGGTGGCGCTCGCGGTCACCGCCGTCTGAGCAGTCGCTCGACGGCGCCGGCGGCGGCGAGGGCGACGAGGAACGCCGGCCACAGCGCGTAGTAGAGCGGCGTGAACGACTCCATCGACGCCGAGAACGAGTCCCAGAGGCAGTAGCCCGTCAGGAGCGCGGTCAGCGCGAGCGGCGAGACGGCGTCCGAGCGCAGGTAGAGGGCGGCCGGGACGGCGCCCATCGTCCAGAGGCCGACGAGCCAGTACGCCCACGTCGCGGCGACATCGAGCGTCGCCATTCGCGGACTGGGACCGCCGAGGTCGAGGACGAACTGGCCGTACGCGAGCAGGACGGCGAGGTTCAGGAGGCCGACGCCGGCGGCGACGGCGAAGCGCCGGTTGGAGGAGTCCATCGCTACCGGCGTTCGTCCCGGCACGGCAAGTGTCTGTTGTCGGAACAGTGCGCCGGCGGTCGCTAGTCGCTGCGGAACACGCGGAACGAACCGCGGCCGACGGCGACCTCGTAGGCCTCGTCTTCGTCCCCGTTGTCGTGCGGTTCGGCTTCGACCGTGACTTCGGCGACGCCGACGGTAGAGCCGACGCGCACGACCTCGGCCTCGGCGACGAGGTCGCCGCGAGCGGGCCGGAGGTAGGAGACGTTCAGGTCGATGGTGGCGACGCCCGCCTCGACGGGGTCGTCGAGCGCGGTGCGGACCGAGAGGCCGCCCGCGGTGTCGATGAGCGTCGCGGCGATGCCGCCGTGGACGTTCCCCCTGCCGACGCCGTGGTTCGCGAGTTTCTCGTGGTAGGGCACGCGCATCGTCATCTCGCCCTCCTCGACGTCCTCGACCTCGAGGTCGAGAAAGGAGAGGAAGCCGTGGTCGTCCACGTAGGACTGGATGAACGCGGCCGCGTCGTCCGCGTCGAACGCCGTCATGATTCCCCGTGTGGCGGCGGCCCGCATAAGCCCACCGAGGCGACACCACGGGAAAAGTTATTGTCACGAACGTTCGTGGTGTTCGGTGACACATGACGAACCTCGTCACCAACGTCGAGTCCGTGGTCGCCGAGCACGCCGAGGAGCCGGCCGTCGTCTACGAGGACCACGAGTTCTCGTACGGGGAGTTCTGGGCGCAGACCGGGCAGTTCGCGGCGGCGCTCCGCGAGGGCGGCGCCGAACCCGGCGACCGGGTCGCAATCTACCTGCCGAACCTCCCGCAGTTCGTCGTCGCGTTCCACGGGGCGCTGCGCGCTGGCTGCGTGATCGTGCCGATGAACCCACAGTACAAGAGCCGGGAAATCAGCCACCTGCTCGGCGACTCGGGCGCGACCACCGTGGTGGCGCTCTTGGACCTCGTGCCGTTCGTCCAGCAAGTACGAGACGACACGGACGTGGAGACGGTCGTGACGGTCGGCGGCGAGGCCGACGCGGGAACGCCGTTCCGAGAGTTCCTCGTCGCGGACGGGGACGACAGCGTGGCGGAGCGCGCGGACGACGACGTGGCGGTCCAGCCGTACACCTCCGGCACCACGGGCCAGCCGAAGGGCGTCCAACTCACGCACCACAACCTCGCGTCGAACGCCCGGCAGTCGATGGACATCATGCCGGGCGGGCTGAAGCCGAGCGACCGGAAAATCGGCGTGCTGCCGCTGTTCCACATCTACGGCATGACCGTCGGCATGAACGCCACGCTGTTCGCGGGCGGGACGTTCTACCCGATGGCGGCGTGGGACGCACAGGACGCGATGGCGCTTGTGGAGGACGCCGAACTCACGCTGTTCGACGGCGTGCCCGCGATGTACAACGACATCGTCAATCAGCCGAACGCCGAGGAGTTCGACCTCTCCTCCGTGCGAATGTGTACTGTCGGTGGCTCCGGCATCCCAATCGAAGTGTTGCGAACGTTCGAGGACCTCTACGACGTGGAAATCTACGAGGGCTACGGGCTCACGGAGACGAGTCCGGTGACGCACTTCAACAGCCCGAAGTGGGGGCGTCGCGTCGGCTCCATCGGCAAACCGCTGGACGGCGTGGACGCGAAGGTGATTACGGGCGACTTCGAGGAGGTCGACCCGGTGGCGGAGGGGCCGCTCGACGAGGACGAGGTGGACATGGACGAGGTGACGGGCGAACTCGTGGTCGCCGGGCCGAACGTGATGAAGGGGTACGCCGGTCTGCCGGAGGCGAACCGGGAGGCGTTCACCGAGCGCGAGGGGAGTCCCGGGAGCGAAGCGACCGGGACGTCGGAAGACTCGTCTTCCGGAAAGAAGTGGTTCCACACGGGCGACCTCGGCTATCACGACGAGGACGGCTACTTCTACGTCGTCGACCGCAAGAAGCACATGATCAACACCGCCGGCTACAACGTCTACCCCCGCGAGGTCGAAGAACTCCTCTTCGAGCACGACGCCGTCGCTGACGTGGCGGTGGTCGGCATCCCGGACGACCGCCGGGGCGAGACGGTCAAGGCCTTCGTCGTGAAGACCCCGGACGGCGACGCGACGGCGGACGAACTCAAGCAGTTCTGTCTCGACCGGCTCGCGGAGTACAAACACCCCCGCGAGGTCGAGTTCGTCGAGGAACTCCCGCGCACCACCACCGGGAAGGTCAAGAAATTCGAGTTAGTCGAGGGGTGACAGCCCCGGGGGCACGCCGTTCGTCGGCTCTCACTCCCTGAGGCGGTACCCGGCGGTCGAACCGCCGCCCCAGAACCGGCACTGTACCCCGGTTGTGCAAACGTACTTGCCGCGGTCTACCTTTGAAGCCGGTACATGGCGAATCTCGTCACCAACGTCCAATCTTCTGTCGAGGCAAACCCCGACGACCCCGCAGTCGTCTACGAGGACCACGAGTTCTCGTACGGGGAACTGTGGGAGCAGACGGGCCAGTTCGCGGCGGCGCTCCGAGAGAATGGCGCGGAGCCCGGCGACCGCGTGGCGCTCTACCTGCCGAACCTCCCGCAGTTGGTCGCGGCGTTCCACGGGGCGCTGCGCGCGGGCTGTGTGGTCGTGCCGATGAACCCACAGTACAAGAGCCGGGAAATCAGCCACCTGCTCGAGGACTCGGGCGCCGAGACGGTCGTCGCGCTCGCCGACGTGGTGCCGTTCGTCGAGGAGGTCCGCGACGAGACGAACGTGGAGACGGTCGTGACGGTCGGCGGGGAGGCCGACGCGGGAACGCCGTTCCGAGAGTTCCTGACGGAGGGCGACGACAGCGTGGCGGAGCGCGCGGACGACGACGTGGCGGTCCAGCCGTACACGTCGGGGACGACCGGTCAGCCGAAGGGCGTCCAACTCACGCACCGCAACCTCGCGTCGAACGCCCGCCAGTCGATGGACATCGTGCCCGACGGCCTCCAGCCCTCGGACCGGAAAATCGGCGTGCTGCCGCTGTTCCACATCTACGGCATGACCGTCGGCATGAACGCCGCGCTGTTCGCCGGCGCGACGTTCTACCCGCTGCCGAAGTGGGACGCACAGGAAGCGCTCTCGCTCGTCGAGGACGCCGAACTCACGCTGTTCGACGCCGTGCCCGCGATGTACAACGACATCATCAATCAGCCGAACGCCGAGTCCTTCGACCTCTCCTCGCTCCGGCAGTGTACCGTCGGTGGCTCCGGCATCCCCATCGAGGTGCTGCGGGCGTTCGAAGACCTCTATCCCGTCCGCATCGACGAAGGGTACGGGCTCACGGAGACGAGTCCGGTGACGCACTTCAACAGCCCGAACTGGGGTCGTCGCGTCGGCTCCATCGGCAAACCCCTCGAAGGCGTCGACGCCCGCATCGTCACGGAGGACTTCGAGACGGTGGCGCCCGTCGAGGAAGGCCCCGTCGACGAGGACGAGGTGGACATGGACGAGGTGACGGGCGAACTCGTGGTGTCCGGCCCGAACGTGATGAAGGGCTACCTCGGACTCCCCGAGGCCAACCGCAAAGCGTTCACGGAGGCCGACGGGAAGCGGTGGTTCCACACGGGCGACCTGGGGTACCACGACGAGGACGGCTACTTCTACGTCGTCGACCGCAAGAAGCACATGATCAACACCGCCGGCTACAACGTCTACCCCCGCGAGGTCGAAGAACTCCTCTTCGAGCACGAGGCGGTGGCCGACGCCGCCGTCGTCGGTATCGAGGACGACCGTCGCGGCGAGACGGTCAAGGCCTTCGTCGTGAAGACGCCCGACGCCGACGTGACCGCCGACGAGATTCGGGAGTACTGCCTGTCGAACCTCGCGGAGTACAAACACCCCCGCGAGGTGGAGTTCGTCGAGGAACTCCCGCGCACGACCACCGGGAAGGTACAGAAGTACGAACTCGCCGACGAGTGACGGCAGCGGCCGGTAGCGACTGACGGGGCGCTTCGGCTTTTTCTCGCGTCAGAACCGCTCGCTGAGGCGTTCGGCGTCGCGGGCGTCGTGTCCGCAGAACACGCTCGCGACGGTGCGTCGCGCCAGTTCGCGGACGCGGCGGCGACTGTCCCGCCACGCTTCGTTGCTCCAGAGGAGACTCGTGGCCATCGGCACGCCGTCGTCGTAGTTCTCGCGCTGGTAGGCCTCGTCGCCCGCGATTATCACGGGGTCGTCCAAATCGAGGTAGAGGCCGAGCAGGCCGGGCGTGTGACCGGGCAAGTGGAGCAGGTCGACGCCGTCGTACAGTTGTCGGGGTTCGCGGTCGGGGCTGACCACGCGCCAGTTCAGGTCGCGGTCGAAGTCGGATTGGAGGTAGGCGATGGAGCCGGTGTCGGTGGTCGCGGAGCGGTACGCGAATTCGAGTTCGCGCTCGTGGACGTAGACCGGCGTGTCCGTGCCCGCGAAGTGTCGGAGGCCGCCGGCGTGGTCGAGGTGGAGGTGGCTCATCACCACCGCGTCCACGTCGCCGAGTACGTAGCCCGCTCCGTCGAGCGCGACGGGGAGCGTGCGCTCGTCGGCGTCCGGGTGGTGGAACGCCGAGAACAGGGGTGCGGGCCAGTAGCCGTCGCCCGCGTCGGGGTGACTGCCGGTGTCCCAGAGCACCGTCCCCTCGGGGTGGTCGACGAGGACGTTGTAGACCGGACACTCCACGAGGTCGTGGTCGGGCGCGGGGTCGTCCACGGTCGCCATCGCGGACGAATCCAGCATGTACGCGCGGTCCGCCGTGATGTGGCCGCGGTCGAGGAAGTGAACGTCCATGCCGGGAACGTGGTACTGATTCGACAAAAGGCTACGCTCGAAACCCCGCGCGGGTTGCCAGTCGTTGACACAGTTTTATGCTCCGACGCCGGGAACCCGTGCCCATGACAGACCGATTCTCGGTGTCCGGGACGGCAATCGTCACCGGCGCGTCCAGCGGCATCGGGCGCGCCATCGCGGAACGGTTCGCGGCGGACGGCGCCAGCGTCGTCGTCTGCTCGCGCGAGCAAGAGAACGTCGACCCCGTGGCGGAGGGCATCCGCGAGGACGGCGGCACCGCGCTCGCCGTGGAGTGCGACGTGACCGACCGCGACGCCGTCGAGGCGCTCGTGGAAGCGACCGTCGAGGAGTTCGGGGGCGTGGACTGTCTGGTGAACAACGCCGGCGCGAGTTTCGTCGCGGGCTTCGACGACATCTCGCCGAACGGCTGGCGGACCATCGTGGACGTGAACCTCACCGGGACGTACAACTGCACGCACGCCGC
The DNA here is from genome assembly GCF_021233415.1 of Halobacterium litoreum. NCBI lineage: Archaea > Methanobacteriati > Methanobacteriota > Halobacteria > Halobacteriales > Halobacteriaceae > Halobacterium > Halobacterium litoreum. The sequence continues at coordinate 1,111,029 of NZ_CP089466.1, forward strand.
CGCCGAGCACTTGCAGGACGGTGGGGGTTCGGTCGTCAACCTCGCGAGCGTCGCCGGGCAGGAGGGCGCGCCGTACATGAGCCACTACGCCGCCGCGAAGGCCGCCGTCATCAACCTCACGCGGACGCTGGCGATGGAGTGGGCGGGACAGGGCGTGCGCGTGAACTGCATCGCGCCCGGGTTCGTCGCGACACCGGGACTGGAGTCCCAGATGGGCATCTCCGCGGACGACATCGACCGCGAGACGGTCGACAAGCGCGTCGGCGTGAGCGAGGAGATTGCCGACGCCGCGCGGTTCCTCGCGAGTCCCGCCGCGTCGTTCGTCGTTGGGGAGACGCTGACTGCTGGCGGCGTCCCGCAGGGCGAGGAGGTGCCGTCGCTGTGACCGACCGCACCGTCCACCTCCCGGTCGCCGCACAGGATAGCCTCGACGACGTCCTCGACATCGGCGTCACCGCCGAAGAACTCGGCTACGACCGCGCGTGGTTCCCGGAGACGTGGGGCCGTGACGCCGCGACGACGCTCGCCGCGCTCGCCGACCGCACCGAGGACATCGGTATCGGGACGAGCATCGTGAACACGTACTCGCGCAGTCCCGCGCTCGTCGGACAGACCGCCGCCACGCTCGACGAGCACTCGGACGGCCGGTTCCGCCTCGGTCTCGGGCCGAGCGGCCCCGCCGTCATCGAGGGGTGGCACGGCGAGTCCTTCGAGCGCCCGCTCCGGCGCACCCGCGAGTACGTCGAAATCGTGCGGAAGGTGCTGGCCGGCGAGCAGGTCGACTACGACGGCGACCTCGTGCAGACGCGGGGCTTCCGCCTGCGACAGGACGCGCCCGACCCGGCGCCCGAAATCGACGTGACCGGGATGGGCCCGAAGGCCGTCGAACTCGCGGGCCGGTTCGCCGACGGCTGGCACGCCCTGATGTTCACGCACGAGGGCTTCCGGGACCGCCTCGACGACCTCCGCCGGGGCGCCGACCTCGGCGACCGCGACCCCGAGGACGTGCGAACTACCTTCGTCCTGCCGTGCTGTGCGCTCCCCGACGGCGACGCCGCCCGCGACCTGACCCGCCAGCACCTCGCGTTCTACGTCGGCGGGATGGGCGACTTCTACCGGAACGCGCTCGCCCGGCAGGGCTTCGAGGACGCCGCCCACGCCATCCACGACGCGTGGCAGGACGGCGACCACGAGCGCGCGGTCGGCCTCGTGGACGACGACCTGCTGGACGCGCTCGGCGCGGCGGGCACGCCCGAGGAGGTCCGCGAGCGCTTCCAGGAGTTCGCCGCAATCGACGGGCTCGACGCGGTCGCCGTCTCCTTCCCGCGAGCGGCCGACCGCGAGGTCATCGACGCGACGCTCCGCGCGGTCGCGCCCGACGCCTGAATCCGGGGAACTCCGGGCGCGTTTCCCGGGGTTTGACCCTGCTTTTTCCGCCTCGGTCGCGTACGGAGTGGCGTGTACGCAATCGAAGTCACGGAGTTCGGCGACGACGGTGTTCTCGAACGCGTCGAGCGCGACCGCCCGGAACCCGGCCCCGGCGAGGTTCTCGTCGAGGTCGAGGCCGCGGGCGTGAACTTCGCGGACGTGATGCAGCGCCGCGGCCACTACCACGGCGGCCCCGAACCGCCCTACGTGCCGGGGATGGAGGCCGCGGGCACCATCGCCGCGACCGGCGAGGGCGTCGACCGCGAGGTCGGCGAGCGCGTCGTCGCGATGACCGGCGGGAACGCGTACGCCGAGTACGTCACCGCGCCGGCGCTCGCGCTGTTCGACGTACCCGAGTCGATGTCGTTCGCGGAGGCCGCCGGCTTCCCGGTGCAGTTCCTCACCGCCCACCACTGCCTCCACGACTGGGGCGGCCTCGAACCGGACGAGTCGGTGCTGATTCACGCCGCGGCGGGCGGCGTCGGCACCGCCGCCGTCCAACTGGCGAGTCTCCACGGCGCCGAGGTGTTCGGCACCGCCAGCACCGCCGAAAAGCGCGAACTCGCCGAGCGACTCGGCTGTGACCACCCCATCGACTACACGACCGAGGACTTCGTCGAAGTCACGGACGACCTGACCGACGGCGACGGTCTCGACCTCGTGCTCGACGGCGTGGGCGGCGACGTGTTCGCCGACAGCGTCGACGCGCTCTCGCACTTCGGGCGCGTCGTCGCGTACGGCGCGGCGTCCGGCGAACCCGGTACCGTCGACACCGCCACGCTCCTCTTCGGCAACAAGTCCGTCGAGGGCTTCCACCTCGGGCGCGCGATGGAGCGCGACCCCGAGCGAATCTACGAGGCGGTCCCCGAACTCTCGGAGCTGCTCGCCACCGGCGAACTGGAGGTCGTCGTCGGGCAGACCTACGACCTCGCGGACGCCGCCGACGCCCACCGCGCGCTGGAGAACCGCGAGACCACCGGGAAGGTCGTCCTCGAACCGTAAGCCGGAATCAGCGAACCGGTTCGATGCCCTCCCGTCGGCCGTCCAACACGCCGAATCGCTCGCCGCGCCGGCGTTCGAGCCAGTAGAGCAGGCGTTCGGCCCACCGCAGTTTCTTCGCCTTCTCGTCGCCCACGCTCGCGTCCTCGAAGTCCCATCCCGGGAACACCAGTTTCGCGGCGCCGCAGTGGTCCGCGAGGAACGCGGCGCGGTCGCCGTCCGTGAACCCCCCGAAGTTGTAGACTGCGTCGACGGGCGCGGCCTGCGTCGTGCCGAGCACGTGGTCGGCGTCGAAGGCGGGGACGTGTTCCCTGATGGCAGAGATGTTGTCGCCGTGGGCGTGGGCGACGACCGGCGTCCCAGACTCGCTGAGCCGCCTCGCAGTCTCCGGGTTCTTGTCCAGGTCAGTCACCATCGCGTCGACCGAGACGCCGGCGTCGGCGAGCACGTCAACGGCTGTCGACGCGGCGAACACGCGGTCGGCGTCGGCCGCCGTGCCCGTCTCGTCGGCGAGCGACGGCGCGCCGCCGGCGATTGCGACGGTCCGCCCGGTGCAGTCGAGTCGCGTCAGGTCGAACGGCGAGACGTACTCCGCGAGCGCGTCCCGCGCTCGCTCGTCGCCGGCGCGGTCGTACCCGAAGTCGGCGAGAACCGCGTCGTAGACCGGCTCCCAGTCGTCGAACTCCATGGCCGTTGCTACGCGGTCGAATAAATGAAAGGATTCCGTGGTCCGAGCCAGGACGCCCCGCAAGTACCCCTACCCGACGGGGGTCCGGCTTCCAATCCCGGCTTCTTTCCCCGCCGGTATAAGTTTTCCCGTTAGTTGCCGGCTGTCGTCATCGCGGTTGCGAGGTCATCCAGAACGCCGCTCTCGCCCGAAATCCGGCCCGCAGCGGCCCGCAGCGTCGCCGCCGTTCCCGCGACGAGCGCCGGATTCGTGTCGGTGATTGTCACACCTTCGTCGGCGAGTATCGCCCGGTCGTCGGCCGTTAGACCTCGGACTTCGAAGGCGCGCGCGACGGCGTCCGCGGCGGCGTCCGCGTCGCCGTCGAGGCGGGCGACGTGGCGTTCGGCCTCCCGCACCGTCGTCACGTCCAACTCCTCGACGGCGTCGGTGCGCGTGCGGTCCCGCGAGAACCGGTGGCCGACGAGCGCCGCGTCCCGCGTCTCCGCCACGTCGTGAGTCCGAATCACGTGCGCGCCGCGCTCGACGGCCATCGACGTCGCCGCCAGCGACACCGGGAGCGCGCCCTCGGTGTCCCGTCCGGCGATTTCCTTCAGGAAGTTCTTGCGGTTGATAGAGACCAGCAGGGGATAGCCGTAGCCCCGGAACTCGCGGAGTCGGTCGAACGTCTCCCGGTCGTCGTCGGTGGTCTTTGCCTCGCTCCACCCGCCGAACGCCGGGTCGAGGATGGTTTTGTCCGTGAAGCCGTTCAGCGAGAGCGCGTCGTAGATGTCGTCGACGTCCTCGACGGCGCCCGGGCGTTCGAGGTCCGGGGGACTCGCCATCTTCGCCACCGCCACGTCGTGGGCCTCGCACACCGCTGGCATCTCCGGGTCGGCGAACCCGCAGATGTCGTTGACCATGTCGAACCCCCGCGAGAGCGCCTCGTCGGCGACCTCGCTGTACCGCGTCTCGATGGAGAACACGGCCTCGCCGTTCACCTGCTCGACCGTCTCGATTGCCGTCTCCAGCCGGTCGAGTTCCTGCTCGGCCGAGAGCACGTCGAAGCGCTTGTTCGCGGATTCGAGGCCGACGTCCACGATGTCCGCGCCCTCCGAGATTAGTTCGTCGTCGACGTACTCGGCGGCGGCCGCGGGGTCGTCGAACACGCTCGGGTCGTAGGGGGACTCCTTCGAGACGTTCAACACGCCCATGATGCGGGGCGGGTGGTCGTCGCCTATCGGGAGGCCGGCGGCGTCGACGGTTCGCATGCCCGGAACGGGGGGCGGCGCGACCAAAGGCGATGCGGTATCGGCGACACCGGCTTCACGCGACTTTTGTGGGTGCGCGGCCTACCCTCGGCCAATGACGAAGGTGAGCATCGGGTTCCGCGGGTGGCGTTTCGACGAGGACGAGGTGTTCGACGAGCACGGGAACTACCGCGACGTCGACGAGATGAGCGACGACACGCGCGAGCGGTTCGTGCGCATCCCCCAACTCGTCGACCAGCCGTGTGACGTCTGTTACCTCGAGGTCGGCGACGCGGACGCCGACGAGGTGAACGCGCCGACGGCGGTGTACGGCGAACCGCGGGGTGAAGTCCTCGTCTGCGACGACCACGAGGCGGCGTTCTACTACTGGTTCCTCGAAGCCGGCGGCGACGAGTACGAGGGGTCGACCGAACTGCAGGACGCGTTCCACGAGTGGATTGCCGCCGGGAACCGCGAACCCGACTGGTACGACGGCCCGGACCACGTCGACACCGACCCCGAGGCCGTGCCGGAGCCGGCCGGCGACGAGTTCGAGGCCGTCGACGTGGAACTCCCCGAGGAGGAGCAGGCGAGCGTGAACCTCCTGGACGTCGACGAGGACCTGCAGGACGAGGACCTCGACTTCGAGGCGGAGTACCCGACCGGCGATGAGTAAGCCCGCCGTCGCCGTCGTCGACGCGAAGACCTCCGGGAACGTCGGGACCATCGCGCGAGCGATGAAGAACTTCGGGTTCGAGGACTTGTTGCTCGTCGACCCGCCGTACCTCGGTCGGGACTCCGAGGCCTACGGGTTCGCCGGGCACGCCCGCGAGGACGTGCTCCCGAACGCCCGGGAACTCTCCTTCGACGAACTCGCCGCGGAGTTCCACACGGTGGGGTTCACCGCGGTGACGAACCAGGACGCCACGAAGCACGTGCGCTTCCCGTTCCGCACGCCCGCCGAACTCTCGGAGAGCCTCGCGGACGTGGAGTCACAGACGGCGTTCGTGTTCGGCCGGGAGCGCGTCGGCCTCACGAACGACGAACTCGCGCGAATCGACGAGGTGTGTGCGATTCCCGCGAGCGAGGACTACCCCGTCCTGAACCTCGGGCAGGCGGCGACCGTCGCGCTGTACGAACTCCGCGACCTCGCGATGAACCGCGACCAACTCCCCGAGGTCGAACGCCACCGGGCGACCGAGGAGGAGATAGAGGCGTTCTACGAGCACGCCGAGGAGTTCCTGGACGCCGTCGACTACCCCGAGGAGAAACGCGACAAGACGGTGCGGATGCTCCGCCGAATGCTCGGTCGCACCCACCCGACGGGCCGAGAGATAAACACGGTCCACGGCCTGTTGCGGCGCGCCGAGAACCGGATGGAGTAGCCGCCTACGCTACCTAAGCCACCTATTCCTCTCGTTCTTCGGCGCTACCGGGGTTCCGGCGCGCGTACAACACGATCGGCTGCATCGTCAGTTTCGGTTCGCCGTCGGCGTTCGCCGTCGTGAGGTCGGTGCGGACGACGCCCCGGTCGGGCTTGCTCTCCGAGGGCGTCTTCTCGATGACTTCGACGGTGACGGACAGCGTCTCGCCGGGGAACGTCGGGTTCGGCCACCGGAGTTCGTCGACGCCGATGGCGCCGTAACTCGCGGCGTCGGCGAAGTGGTGGTCGACCAGCAGCCGCATCGTCATCGACGCGGTGTGCCAGCCCGACGCCGCCAGCCCGCCGAGCGGCGACTGCTCGCGTGCACGCTCCGGTTCCGTGTGGAACCACTGCGGGTCGTACTGCTCGGCGAACGCCAACACCTCGTCTTCGGTCACCTCGTACGCGCCGAAGGAGAGTTTCTCGCCGACCGAGAGGTCTTCGAAGTAAACTGTCACGTCCGCGGGTTCGCGAGCGGCGTCGTTAGGTGTTGCGCTCGATGCGGGATTCGAGGGTGTCGCGGACCGCGTCCGCGTCGGCGCTCGTGACCGAGAACCGGTCGAAGCGCTCGTCGACGTCCAGCGCCTCCTCGAAGAGGCCGCCGCGCTTGTCGACCTCCAGCAGGCAGTCCACGCCCTCGCCGGTCGGATGCGTCACGACCTCGACCTCGTCGACCTTCCCGGCGAACGGGCCGCTCCGCGGAACGAACTCGAACTCCTGGACGAACCGCTGGCCGGAGAACAGGCGCTCGCTCTCGACGGGGTGGCCCTCCCGCACGCGGAATCCGAGGTCGTCGAACGCGTCGAGGACGGCCTCCTCGTGGGGACCGGGCTGGACGTCGATGTAGTCGGTGTCGTCCGGGTCGAGCGCCCAGTCGATGTCGAGACCGGTCTCCACCCAGACCTGCGTGTGGCCGACGGAAACCGGCGTGTCGCGGGGAATCTCGATTTCGGTCTCGAACTCGCGTTCCTCGTCGGCGTCGATGGTAAAGGACTCCGAGAGGCGGGCCTTCGAGACGACGCCCTTGCGACTCGACTCGTCGGTCTTGTACTTCGTGCAGACGGCGAAGTAGATGCTGTCGACGTCCTGTTCGGTGTCGCCGCCCTCGACGTGGACGGTGACGTCGACGGTGTCGCCGGCGGTGACTGTCTCGGGAACGATTGCGTCGACCGTCGCCGCGCCGATACCGACGCGGGAGAGTACGTCTTTCATCGGGGACTCGGGACGGACTGCGTCGCGCTGCGGTAAATACTTTCAGAACGAGCGCACGGCGGCCGCGGTGTCGCTGGCGAACGCGCCGATGGCCTCGCGTTTGACGAGCGCGAACCCGACGAAGATGGCGGCGAACCCGACGACGGCGGAGGCGTCGACGACGCGTCCGAGGAGCAGCCAACTGGCGAGCGCGGCGACGACCGGTTCGAGGTAGCCGATGAGGTTGAGTTCCGTCGCGCCGATGCGGTCGAGCAACTCGAAGTACAGCAGGAAGCCGCCACAGCCGGAGACGAGCGTGAGGTACGCGAGGCTGACGAGGGCGGTGGTCGTCCACTCGATGCCGACGAGGGACTCGCCGCGGGCGCCGGCGCCGACCCAGAGGACGAGCGAGCCGAGGAGCATCGCCCACGCTTCCATCGTCTCGATGGGGAGGTCGGTGGCGAGCGGGCGGGCGAGGACGCTCCCGAGCGCGAAACTCGCGGCGGCGAGGAAGACGAGGGCGACGCCGACGAGGCTGGTCGCGCCGCCGCCGGGCGCGGCGACGACGGCGACGCCCGCGAACCCGAACAGGAGACCGACGCCCTGCACGAGGTCGATGGACGGCCCGGAGAGGATGCGGCTGGCGAACGCGGCGGTGAGGATGGGCGAGAGGCTGATGACGATGGCGGCGACGGAGCCCGAGACGCGGAGTTCGCCGAGGTAGAGCGCGCCGTGGTAGACGGCGATGACGAAGACGCCGGCGACGCTCGCGGCGAACCACTCCTCGCGGGTCCGGGGGCGCCAGCGGTCGGTGCTGTAGGCGGCCCACGCGAGGATGATGGCGCCCGCGACGGTGTACCGGATGGCGGCGAAGGACAGCGCGGGGACGACGTGCAGACCGATTTCGATTGCGACGAACGAGGTGCCCCAGAACGCGGCGAGCAACAGGAACATCGCCGTGGATGGCGGGATTCCGGGAACCGAACGATGGTAACTCATGTTCAGTTCGAGACGACGTACGTATATTAGACTTTTCTTCAAAGATAGTTCTGCTACTGGATTCTGGTACAGTATAACGAACTATCGCTGTGGATGCGTCTCACTCCCACAGGCTTTTGTCGGCGCTCGCCGACCCACCGAGTGATGGACGAACGCGACGTGACGCTCCTGAAGGCCATCTCCGACCTCGGCACCGGGAGCCCCGAGAAACTCCACGAGGAGACCGACATCCCCGTCTCCACGATTCACTACCGACTCAACAACCTCCGGGACGCCGGCGTCGTCGAGAACGACCTCTACGACCTCGATTTGGACGAACTCGGCCTCGGCGTCACCGTCGTCCTCGAAGTCCTCACCGACTACGAGGGCAGCTACGAGGACGTCGCCGCGAAAATCAGCGACGTGGAAGGCGTCACGCAGACGTTCTTCACGATGGGCGAGACGGACTTCATGGTCGTCGCCAGACTCCCCGACTCCGACGACGTCGAGCGACTCATCTCCGACTTCGAAGCGCTCCCCGAAGTCGACCGCACCAACTCCACGTTCGTCATCTCCCGCGAGAAAGACACCGCCCGCCCGCTCCAGAGTTACAGCCTCGACACGCTCCTCGCGGAACTCGCCGACGACGAGTAGTCAGGCCCGGGCCTGAATCTCCTCGCGCAGCACCTCGCTCACGAGGTCGCCGTCCGCCTTCCCGCGGAGCGCGCCCATGCACTCGCCCATCAGCGCGGAGAACGCGCCCATGCCCTGCTCCTCGACCTGCTCACTGTTGCGCTCCACGACCTCCACGACGGCCTCCCTGACCTCGTCTTCGGCCGCGGAACCGAGCCCGAGGTCTTCCGCGAGGTCCGCGGGGTCGCGTTCGGGGTTCTCGGCGAGCGCCGTCAGCAGTTCCGGCACGCCCTCCTGTGCGAGGTCGCCGTCCGCGACGAGCCCGAGCACGCCCCGGAAGTGGTCGTCCGCGAGGTTCTCGACGGACACGTCGTCGCGGCGCAGTTCCGTCACCGTGGATTCGAGCGTCTGCGCGGCGAGCGTGGCGTCCACGCCCGACTCGACGCTCTCCTCGAACAGCGGCCACCGCCGCCCGAACGCCACCTGCTCGGCGAGGCCCGCGTCCAGCCCGAAGTCGGACTGGTAGCGCTCGACCTTCTCCGTGAGCAGTTCGGGCGTCTCGACCTCGCTCGCGTCGGGGTCGACCGGCGGCACGTCCGTCTCGGGGTACATCCGTGCCGCGCCTGGCAGCGGACGGAGGTACTTCGAGGTGCCGTCGTCGTTCGCGCCCCGGGTCTCCTCGGGCACGCCGTCGAGGGCGGTCTCCGCGCGCTCCGCGACGGCCTCGATGGCCGACGGCGCGGTCTCGCGGTCGTCGGCGACGATGGCGACGGCATCCTCGTCGCCCGCGCCCACTGCCTCCCGCAGCGCGTCGACCTCGCTCTCGGTGACGCCGTACGCGGGCAGTTCGTCCGTGTGGAAGATGCCGCCCGCGCCGTGGCGCTTCGCGTGGTCCGAGAACTCCGTGCCGAGGCGCCGGTCGTCCTGCAGTTCCCGCCCGACGAGACCGTCGAAGCCGTACAGCGGGACGGCGTACACCACGCCGTCGGCGTCTAATGCGCCTCGAATGACGCCCGACTCGGTGTCCGCGAACACGTCGGTCACGTCCCGCGTCTCGCCCACGGAGGCGTCACGCTCGCCGAGTTCGTCGGCGATGTCGAGCAGTTCGACCTGCCGCCGGACCTCCCCGCGCACCAGGTCGTCGATGTCGTCGAGGCTCTGGACGCCCTTCATCTCCACGCGCGCGCCCTCGGCGATGGAGACGTTCACGTCCTGCCGGATGGTGCCGAGGCCGCGCTTGACCTTCCCGGTCGAACGCAGCAACATACCGATGCGCTCGGCGGCCTCGCGGGCCTGCTCGGGCGACGAGATGTCCGGCTTCGTGCCGATTTCCACGAGCGGGATGCCGAGGCGGTCGAGGCTGTAGAGGACGCCCTCCTCGCGTTCTTCGACGCGCTGGGCGGACTCCTCTTCGAGCATCACGTCCTCGATGCCGACCGCGCCCTCGCTCGTCTCGATTTCGCCGTCCTGCGCGATGAGCGAGGAGCGCTGGAAGCCGGAGGTGTTCGACCCGTCGATGACGACCTTCCGCATCACGTGCGCGCGATCGACGGGGTCCATGTCCAGCAGTTGCGCGATTTCGAGGGTGGTCGCCAGCGCCTCCTCGTCGAGGCGGTGGGGCGGTTCGTCGTCCTCCTCGACGAGACACGTCGAGTCGTACGCGAGGTACTCGAACTCGCGTTCGACCTTGCTCTCCTCGAGCGCGGCCTCGTCGATTTCGCCCAGTTCGGAGCGGGTCGGGTGGAGGTACCGCGTGAACGAACGCGCGGACTCCTCGGGCTCCCGGAGTTCCGTCGGGCACGAACAGAACAGCTTCGTCGCCGTGTCCAGTTGCTGGTGAATCTCCAGCCCGGCGACGAGCCCCAGTTCGTCGTAGTCGAACTCGGTCATTACCGGGACGTGGGTCGCCGAACGATAAAAAACCGTTCAGTCTGCGACCGCTGTCTCATCGTTCTCACCGAGAAATAGAGAGACGACAAATCTGACAGTTAGGTCCCAAACCGCAGCTACACCGAGAACAAAAATAACCACCAACGCTCCTCTTAGGCTTCTGATTTGGTTGGCTGTGATGGATGATGCAATAACTCCTGCAGAGCCTGCTATTATAAACCGATTCGCTTGAATCAATGACTTGCCAAACTCGCGTCGATTAAACGTGGACGTGGCAATAGTCTTGAGTCGAGTTCTATTTGGGAGATTCATTTTCAGACACCCCCGACTGGCCTACGGTTTTTGAATCGCTTCCTCCAATCGCTTCGAGAACCCTTTCTTCGACGGTCGTAGCCACCTCGTCGGCGTCCGCGTCGTCGCGGTCGATGGCGGCCGCGTCGCCGCCCGCGATGGACCGCGAGCCCGCAGTGTCGAAGACCACCGTCGTCAGATTCCAGCGCTTCTGGAAGACGGTCTGCTGGCGAATCACCGTCTGGACGCGCCGGTACGGGACGACGCGGGTCTGCCGCCGCCAGAACCCCGACTGCGTGACGACGTGGTCGCCGCCGAGGTCGAGGCCGCGGTTCCGGTACGCCAGACGCGCCGCGGGCACCGCGAGCGGAATCAACAGGGCGACCGCGTACCACGGGAACGCGAGGAGGTAGCGGCTCACGAGGAAGGCGACGGCGAGCACGGCGACGCCGACGAGCGCGTACCGGCGGACGTAGCGCTTCCGGGCGCGCTCGGGCGGCCGGGACACGTCGAAGTCGTCGAAGGGCTCCAGCGACTGCGCGAGCGCGAGCACGTCCTCGCGGGGCGCGATGGGGACGGCGGCCTCCGACCCGCCCGAGGGTGAACTGCCGGGGGCGTAGCCCGCCGTCTCGACGGCGAGGGACGCGAACCCGTAGCGCCGCATCAGCACGTTCTCCTCGACGCTGACGGTCTGGAGTTTCGAGAGCGGGATGGTGCCGTCGCGGCGCTCGAACAGGCCGCGCTCGTAGCGCAGGTCGTCGCCGACGCGGCGCAGGCGGAAGCCGTAGAACTGGACGATGCGCGCGACGGCCGACACCACCCAGATGCCGAGCGCGCCGACGGCGAGCACGGCGCCGACGACGGCAAGCCCGAACCCGGAGAGGTTCACGCGGTCCACGACGGCGGGCGCGACGAACGGCGCGAGCGCCGCGATGCCCGACAACAGCCGGGGGTCGAACGAGAGGAAGCCGTACAACACGAGGTCGCGGTCAGAGAGTTCGAACAGCGTCTCGCCGCGGCGCTCGCGCTCGGCGCGCTCCTCGGTGTCCTCGGCCGTGGCGTCCGATTCTTCGGCGTCGGTCGCTTCGTCGCGGGTCGCGCGCCGACGCTCGCGGACTTCCTCCTGGAGGCGCCCGGCCTCCTCACGGCTCACGAACCGCAGGCTCGCCTCGGTGCCGCCGCCGCCCGCCGTCTCCACATCCACCTTCGCGAGGCCGAGCAGGCGCGCGACGAACGACCGCGTCACGTCGACGTTCTGCACGCGACGCAGGGGAATCTCGCGCTCCCGTCGGGAGAACACGCCCGACGAGATGTCGAGACTGTCCTCGGTGAGTTCGTACTCGAAGCGCCGGTAGTACGCTATCTCGTAGGCGACGATGGCGGCTATCGCGAGCACCGCGAGGACGACCGCGCCGCTCGTGAGTACGGGGTCGCCCTGCGCGAGCGCGACGCCGCCGACGAGGAACGCCCACGCCAGCCCGATTCCCCGCGAGACGGCGCGAAACGGCACCGAGAGCGGGTGGAGTTTCATACGGCGTCCCCCGCGTCGCCCGAGTCGGGTTCGCTCTCGATGGCGAGGCGGCGGAGCGTCTCCTGCACGTCGTCGGCGCGGTCGGCGGCGAGGCCCGGAATCGACACGTCGGCGCCCCGCGACCCCGCGGTGTAGACGACGACCGAGGAGAGCCCGAGCAGGCGCTGAATCGGGCCGCGGCGCGCGTCGACGTGCTGGACGCGCACGTACGGGACGACCGTGCGCACGGTCACGAGCACGCCGCGCTCGATGTAGAGCGTGTCCTCGCGCACCTCGAAGCGCCACGCGCGATATCGGAGGAGGGCGTGGACGCCGCCGAGGAGGGCGAGGACGGCGAACACGGTGCCGCCCGCGAGGAGCGGTGACACGTCGATTCGGTCGACGTTCGAGACGAGAAAGAAGGCGCCGAGGGCGACCACGGCGGCGAACACGAAGGCGCGCGCGAGCCACAGCACTCGCACGCGAGCGTCGAGACGTTCCATGGCTTCGGGTTCGACGCCGACGACAAGAAAGTACGTGGGGTTCTCCGCGACTGCGAAGTCAGTCGTCGCCCGAGAGGATGCCGCGGTGGGTCATCTTCTCGGGGTCGAGGGCGTCCTCGGCCTCCTCGGCGGAGAGGTAGCCCTTCTCGACGACGACTTCCTTGACCGTCTTGCCCTCCTTCAGTGCGGCCTTCGCGACCTCGCTGGCCTTGTCGTAGCCGATGGCCGGGTTGAGCGCGGTCGCGAGCGCCATCGAGCGCTCGACTTGCTCCTCGCAGTGTTCCTCGTTGGCTTCGAGTTTCGCGACGAACTTCTCGCCGAAGGTCTCGCTGGCGTTCGCGAGCATCTCGGCGGACTGGAGGAAGTTGTGCGCGAGCACCGGCTTGTAGAGGTTCAGGTCGATTTGGCCCTCCGCGGCGCCCGCGGAGACGGCGGCGTCGTTCCCGACGACCTGCTTGTGGACCTGATTGACGGCTTCGGCGACGACGGGGTTGATTTTCCCGGGCATGATGGAGGAGCCGGGCTGGTTCTCCGGCTGTTCGAGTTCGCCGAGACCGTTGCGCGGGCCGGACGCGAGCAGGCGGAGGTCGTTGGCGATCTTGTTCAGGGAGCCGGCGACCGTGCGGAGCGCGCCGTGGGCCTCCGACATGGCGTCGTGGGCGGCCTGCGCCTCGAAGTGGTCGTCGGCCTCGCGGAACTCCACGCCGGTCTCCTCGCTGATGTACTCGGCGGCCTTCTCGGGGAACTCGGGGTGGGTGTTGAGGCCGGTGCCGACGGCGGTGCCGCCGAGCGCGAGTTCCGCGAGGTGGGGCTTCGCGTTCTCGACGCGCTGGATGCCCTTCTCGACCTGCGCGCGGTAGCCGCCGAACTCCTGTCCGAGGCGGACCGGCGTCGCGTCCTGGAGGTGCGTGCGCCCGGTCTTCACCACGTCGTCGAACTCGTCGGCCTTCGCGTCGAGTTCGTCCCGGAGCGTCTCCAGCGCCGGCTCGACGTCCTTCACGACGGCTTCGAGGCTCGCGACGTGCATCGCGGTCGGAATCACGTCGTTGCTGGACTGCCCGTAGTTCACGTGGTCGTTCGGGTGAACGACGCGGTCACCGACCTCCTTCCCCATGAGTTCGGCGGCACGGTTCGCGATGACCTCGTTGGCGTTCATGTTCGAGGACGTCCCGCTCCCCGTCTGGAACACGTCGACCGGGAACTCCTCGTCGTGTTCGCCCGCGATGACTTCGTCCGCGGCTTCCACGATGGCGTCGGCCTTCTCGTCGGCGACGAGCCCGAGGTCGCGGTTGGCCTGCGCGGCCGCCTTCTTCACGACGCCGAGCGCGCGCACGAACCGGCGCCCGAACGTGATGCCCGAAATCGGGAAGTTCTCGACGGCGCGCTGGGTCTGTGCGCCCCAGTAGGCGTCGGCCGGTACCTGCATCTCGCCGAGGCTGTCTCGCTCCGTTCGGTAGTCCTCGCTCATACTCGAAGCGTCGGTAGGCGGTGCGTAAAAGCCATCGAAACGCGTGGCCGTCGCCGGAGCCGGGACACCACGTCAACTACTCTCAGGGGTTTACTCGGTACCGGATTAAAGAATGGACAATGATTAAGTATCCCCGCGTCAACGTGCGGATGACTACCGCACTATGTCCGACGAAGACTTCACCCGACGCACATACCTGAAAGGAGCCGGCGCGGCTGGCGCTGCATCCATCACCGGTCTCACCGGCTGTCTCGGTCTCGGTGGCGGCGGTAGCGAGCCCGTCGAACTCCTCCACGGTTGGAGCGGCGGCGACGGCAAGGCCGCAATCGAGTCCATGCACGAGGGCTTCAAAGAGGAGTACCCGGACGTCGAAACCAACCTGAAGGCCATCGGCGGCAGCGGGAACACCACCCTCAACGCCCGCATCAGCACCCGTCTCGGCAACGACGACGCGCCGAGTTCGTGGGCCGAGTGGCCCGGCAAGAACCTCCAGCAGTTCACCAGCGAAGACCTCCTCGGCGACATCGAGGAGGACGTCTGGTCGGAGAACAACATGAAGGAGGCCTACCTCCAGGGCCCGAAGGAGGCCGCCCAGTCCGGTGGCAACTACGTCGCGGTGCCGACGAACATCCACCGCATCAACAACCTCTTCTACAACACGTCGGTCCTCGAGTCCGCGGGCGTCGACCCCGCCAGCCTCGAGACGCCCGCCGACCTCGTCGAAGCCGCCGCGAAGGTCGAGTCCGAGACCGACGCCGTCGGCTTCGCACACGCCATGTCCAGCCCGTGGACGACGCTCCAGCTGTGGGCGTGCGTGTTCCTCGGTGAGCACGGCCGCGACGCCTACGACGCCTTCATCGCCGGCGACGGCGACAAGGCGAAGGTCGAGTCCTCGCTGGAGACCGTCGCGGAACTCTCCGAGTACTTCAACGACGACGCCAGCACCATCGGCTTCCAGGAGGCCAACCAGTACGTCATCGACGGCGAAGCCGCGTTCTTCGACCAGGGCGACTGGGCGGCCCAGATGTACATCTCCGCGGACGGCTTCGAGTTCGAGTCCGAGTGGGGTCACGTGCCGTTCCCCGGCACCGCCGGCCACTACTCGCTCAACATGGACTCGTGGGTCTTCCCGGCCGACGGCCCGAACCCCGAAGGCACCAAGAAGTGGCTCCAGTACTGCGGCACGAAGGACGCCCAGGTCCGCTTCAACACCAACAAGGGCTCGATTCCGCCCCGCGGCGACGTCTCCACCGAGGAGTTCGGCGCGTTCCAGACGAGCCAGATCGAGGAGTTCCAGAACTCCGAATCCCAGCCGCCGTCCATCGCGCACGGCCTCGCCGTCGCGCCCGGCGTGCTCAACTCGCTGAAGGAAGCAGTCAACGGCGAATTCAGCAACCCGTCCCAGGACGCCGCCGCGCCGACCGCGCAGGCGTTCATGGACGCCTTCTAAAGAACCGCGACCCAATCACGTTTTATGCTCGAACGAATCCGGACGGCAATACGGACACGTGGGGGGACGGACGGCGATGAGCCGCCGGACGCGCGAACCGACGGCGGAACGGCCACCGCGAGCGAGGACTCCGGCCTGCTTCCAGGGTCGTTCAGTCGCGACTTCCTCGGGTCGCTCCCGTTCTGGTTCCCGCCGTTCCTCCTCATGGGCTTTTTCGTGTACGGCGCTATCGGGTGGAACTTCGCGCTGTCGCTGGTGAACGTCCAGCAGTTCAACGAACCCAACTACGGCCAACTCGACCTCGAGCAGTACACGCGCGCGTTCAACGACCCGACGTTCGTGAACGCCGCACAGAACACGTTCGTCCTGCTCGTGGCGTTCACGCTGTGCTGTCTCGTCGTCGGCCTGCTCGTGGCCATCCTCGTCGACCGCCACATCCGCTACGAGAACACGTTCCGCACCATCTACCTGCTGCCGATGAGCCTCTCGTTCGTGGTCACGGCGCAGTTCTGGCTATGGATGTACAACGTCGACAACGGCCTCGTGAACCTCTTGACGACCACCATCGGACTCGGACGGTTCCGGTGGCTGTCGAATCCGGAACTCGCGCTCGGCGCGGTGGTGTTTGCGCTCATCTGGCAGTTCAGCGGCTACGCCATGGTCGTCTACCTCGCCGGCCTGCGCGCGATTCCCGACGAACACTACGAGGCGGCGCGCGTCGACGGCGCGAACACGATTCGCATGTACTGGCGGGTCATCGTCCCGCAGTTGAAGGGCGCGACCATCTCGGCGAGCGTCGTTCTGATGGTGTTCGCGCTGAAGGCCTTCGACTTCCTGTACTCGCTCGCCGGCGGCTACTACCCGCCGAAGGGCACCGACATCCTCGCGACGATGATGGTGCGCCAGGCGTTCTCCGTCGGCCAGCGCTCGTACGCCGCGGCAATCGGCATCATGTTGTTCCTACTCGCGCTCGCGGTCATCGCACCGTACCTGACCTACCAGTACCGCCGGGGTGAACTATGAGCACGAGCGACCGCATCGACCTCCAGCGCGTCGGCCTGTACGGCGTGCTCGGAGCGCTCGTCGTGTTCTACCTCGCGCCCATCGAGACGGGGCTGGTGACGTCTCTGAAGTCGAACCCGCTGGATACGGCGCCGTTCCTGCCGCCGGGACCGGGCGGGTTCACGCTCTCCGAGTGGACGGCCGCGTTCTCGGCGCTCCAGAGCGGGCTCGTGAACAGCCTGATACTCGCGATTCCGGCGACCATCCTCTCGGCGCTGCTCGGGAGCATGGCCGCCTACGGCCTGACGACGCTGAACTGGCGCGGTCAGGTCGGCGTGTTCGCGCTGTTCATCGCGGGCATCTTCATCCCGTACCAGGCCGTGCTCCTGCCGGTGTCGCGGTTCTGGGCGAAGTACGTCCCGCTCTCGGAGCTGCTCGCGCCGCTGTGGTTGCTCCCGGTTTTGGAGCCCTACCACGGCGAGTTGATAGCGCTCATCGTCACGCACGTCGCGTACGGCATCCCCATCTGTACGCTGCTGTTCCGGACGTACTACCGGGACTTCTCGACGGAGATGGTGGAGGCCGCGAAACTCGACGGCGCGACGGCGTACACGCTCTACCGGCGTGTCATCCTGCCGCTGTCGGTGCCGATGTTCGCGGTGACGCTCATCTACCAGTTCACGCAGGTCTGGAACGACCTGCTGTTCGCGCTGGTCATCATGGGGCCGGGGCAGGGCGCGCCGGTCACCGTCGGCCTGACGAACATCGGGTCGAGCATGACCAGCGTCGGGTTCGCGGTGAAGATGGCGGGCGCGTTCATCGCGGCGCTGCCGACGATGATCGTCTACGTCATCTTCGGAGAACAGTTCGCTGAAGGTGTCGCGACATGATATGGAGGACAATCAATGGCTGAACTCGTACTGGACGGCGTAACGAAGTACTTCGACGACGACGGCGACCGAATCGTCGCCGTCGACGACGCGAGCATCGACATCGCGGACGGGGAGTTCCTCGTCCTCGTCGGTCCGTCGGGCTGTGGGAAGTCCACGACTCTCCGCATGGTCGCGGGACTGGAGACGGTCAGCGAGGGCGCGCTCCGCCTCGACGACACGGTCATCAACGACCGCGCGCCCGCCGAACGGGACGTGGCGATGGTGTTCCAGTCGTACGCGCTCTACCCCCACATGACGGTGCGGGAGAACATGAGCTTCGGGCTGGAGGAGTCCACGTCGATGGGCGACGCCGAGATTCGCGAGCGCGTGGAAGACGCCGCCGCGATGATGGGCATCGAGGACTTGCTCGACCGGAAGCCCCGGGAACTCTCGGGCGGCCAGCAACAGCGCGTGGCGCTCGGGCGCGCCATCGTCCGCGACCCCGAGGTGTTCCTGATGGACGAACCGCTGTCGAACCTCGACGCGAAACTGCGCTCGACGATGCGGACGGAACTCCAGCGCCTCCAGGAGGACCTCGGCGTCACCACCGTCTACGTCACGCACGACCAGACGGAGGCGATGACGATGGGCGACCGCATCGCCATCCTGAACGACGGCCGCCTCCAGCAGGTCGCGACGCCGCTGGAAGCCTACCACGCGCCCGCCAACGAGTTCGTCGCGGGCTTCCTCGGGGAGCCGTCGATGAACTTCTTCGACGCGAGCGTGGAGGACGGGACGCTGGTCACCGACCAGTTCGACTTCCCGCTCTCGGCGGCGACCCTCGAGGACCTCGACGGTGCGTCGTCGGTGCGCCTCGGCGTCCGGCCGGAGGACATCGAACTCGTGGACGAGGCGACGGGCGACCACGACTACGGCGCGACCGTGGACGTGGTCGAACCGCTCGGGAACGAGAACAACGTCTACCTGACCTTCGACGGCGACGACGAGACGTTCACGGCCGTCGTGCCCGCGACGGACGCCGTCGAGGCCGGCGACCACGTGGTCGCGCGCATCCCCGAGGACGCCGTCCACATCTTCGACGTCGACTCGGGCGCGGCGCTCCACAACCGCGCGTTCGAGGCCGACGAAGAAGCGATTCCGCAGTAACCCCGTCTCCCGATTCCGATTCTCGTCTCTGCGCCCTCGTCTCCAGCGTCAGTTCTCGTACTCGTCGTACTCCTCGGGCGTGTACGTCGACAGTTCGAGCGCGTGGATGTCCGTGGTCATCCGGCCGTCGAGCGCGTCGTACACCATCTCGTGTTGGGCGACGAGGCGTTCGCCCTCGAACGCCGGCGAGACGACGGTGGCGGCGAGGTGGTCGTCGTCGTGGTCGCCGCGCGCTCGCGTCACCGTCGCGTCGCTGTCCGGAATCGCGTCCTCGATGAGAGACTCTATCTCGGAGAGGTCCATACAGCCACGAGCGGCGGCGACGACGAAAAACGGCACGGTACCGACCGACTTTTTTGCGTGGGCCGAAACGGCGAGCGCATGGATTGGTCTCCACTCCGCGCGCTCGTCCGACCGGAGCGAGCGTTCGACGAGGACGTCCGCGCCCGCGTCGGCCTCGCAGTCGTGCTCGCGCTCTGCGTGCTGAACGGCGTCGCGGCCACGCAGGGCGCCGGCGCGGTCGCGTCGGCCACCGACGGCACGGTCACGGTCGACAACCCCGACAGGCCGGGCGACTGGATCTGCGACGAGGCGGCGACGGACGACTTCTACGAGAACTACCGCGAGGCCTGCGCGAACGAACCGGAGACCGTCGAGCGGTCGCTGTCGAGTTACGCGAGACCGGCGGCCGACGCGCTGGCCGGGACCGCGTTCCTCGCGCCGCTCGCGGTCTGGCTCGCGGTCAGCGGCGTAATCGCGCTCGCGTTCGGCGGCGCGAGCGCCGACGACCCGAGCGACCGCGTCCGACTCTCGACCGTCGCGGCCGCGACCGGCGTCGGCCTCGCGCCCGCCGCCCTCCGGTACGCCGCCCGCCCGTTCTTCGTCGAGCGCTCGCTGTCGGACTACTCGCCGGCCGGCATCGAGTCGACGCGGGACGCCGCCGCCGCCGCGATGACGCCCGAGTCGACGCTGTACGCGCTCGTCGTCGTCGCGACGCTGGCGTGGTCGGCGTACGTCTGGCGCGGGACGTGGCGCGCCGCCATCGGGACGGAGAGCCGGCGCGTCGACGCCGTCGCCGTCGGCTGTGCCGCCGTCCTCTCGCTGTCCGCGTTCTCGCCGGTGTACCTCGGTGGTGGCGCGGCCATCTACGGAATCCTGTTTCTCCTGTTGGGCGGCCTCGGGCTGGCGTTCCCGCGCGTGCTCGAACGCATCGAACTGGCCTTCGACCTCATCGGCACGCGGGGCGGCGAGAGCGTCGAACCGAAGCCGTGGCGCGTTTACCTCGAACAGGTCGGGAGCCTGCTGTTCGTGCTGTTCGGAGCGGTCGCGGTCGGCGGCCTACTCTTTCCCTGAACTGCGAGCGCGATTTCGTCATTCGATTGGCGGTCCGGAACCCGACGACAGAATCGGCGAATACGGACAAAGCACTTCACTCAGCGATGTGAGGTGACGCAAAGATGGCCGAGACGCACTCTCGACGGTGGCCTTCGGCGGGCGTCATCGTCGCATTGGGGTTGCTCGTCGGTGGCGTTCAGCTCTCGCACTACGCTGGCCTGACCGAATTCACCTATCACGTCGCGGCGACGACGCAGTCCGTGGCGACTGACGCCGCCCAGTCGTCGAGCGGCCAGGCGACGGTCGTCTACCAGTTCGCGGAACTGCCAGCGACCGCACAGGACGCCTTCCTGCGGGCGTCCGAATCCGCGAACAACCAGACCACGATTCGAGGGATGGCACATCAGGTGACGGAACTGGGCCACACGGGCGACACGCCAGCGCGCCCCGGTAGTGGCCTCTACTACGTCCTCTACCAGGAGCACTACTACGAATTCGTGATTCGACACCCGATGTCGTTTGGCGGGACTGGCATTCTGCTCGGATACCCGCTCGCGGCCATCGGTCTCCTCTACGGCATCTACATCAGTCTCACAGACACGCAACGTGCCCGGTCGTCTCTCGCAGTCGTGGCCGGTGTCGTCTCCTTCCTCGCGGTTTACGGCGTGACTGGCTGGTGGGGTCTCAACGACCTCCTGTCGCTCCTCCTCGTCGGTGCGCTCTGTGCGTACCTCCCGGCAATCGGAGTCTGGGTGAGCTACGAGTCGCTTCGCCCCTAACGACGCACACGTACGAAACGGGCGTCTCGACGCCGACACCGAACAGAGAAACAGCGCTATCGACTCCCGCTACGTCCACTGGTCGAGGCCGGTCTGGACGACCGACTCCTCGATGCGCTCGAAGCCCCGCGCCACCTCGTCGGGGTCGACCTCCCACTCGTCGGTGACGAACTCGCGGGCTGCGTCGACATCCGGCGAGAGTTCCGTGTGAATCTCGTAGTCGTCCGTGACTTCGGGGTTCAGGAACAGTTCGCGGATGCGGTCGGCGTACTCGACGTGTTCGCCCTCGGCGTCGAGGACGCCCCAGAGATCGCCGTGTTCGTGAATCGCGGCGAGCGCCGTCTTCGGCCCGAACCCGTGGAGGCCGTCGTTGAAGTCGGTGCCACAGAGGATGCCGACGTCCACGAGTTGCTCCCACGTCAGGTCGTGTTCTTCGAGCGTGGCGTCGAAGTCCATGCACTCGGGGTCGCCCTTGCTCGTGAGTTGGCGGAGCGTCAGCGGTGACCCCAACAGGAGACAGTCGTAGTCGTCGCTCCCGGCGTAGTCCACGGCGTCGTCGACGCGCGCCATGTACGAGGCCTGGGCTTCGCCCTCGGCGGGCGCTTCGACCTGTGGCACGTCCAGCAGGTCGAACAACTCTCGTGTCGTCTCGTGGATGGTGTCCGTGAGACGCTGGGTTCGCGCGTCGAGGCGCGCGGCCTCGACGCCGTCGCCGGCTTCGCGCGCTTCTTCGAGTCGCTCCTCGTAGGCCTCGCGCTGTTCGCGGCGCTCCTCGATTTCGTCGTCTTTCAGTTCGGTGACGCCGCCGTCCCAGACGAACACGGGCGTCAGGTCGTGCTCGAAGAACTTCGGGAGGCCCTGCACGACGCCGACGAGGTTCGCGACCTCGGTGCCGTCGCTGGTCGTGTAGGTGTCGTCGCTCGTCCACTGCACCGTCGTCGTGAGGTACTTGTACAGCCAGTTGTGCGCGTCCACGGCCACGACGCTCCCCTCCAGGTCGGCGAAGGGGACGTCGTCGATGACCGCGAGTTGGCGCAGGTCCGCGTTACCCATTGCCCGTGTTTGGCGCTCCCCGTGCTTGAACCTTCAGTCACGCGCCGAGCGCGCTCGCGACCACGAGCAGGGAGCCGCCGACGCTGGTGGTTCCGGCGCCGAACCCCCGCCACTCGCGGCGCTCCCCGACGGCGTCGGCGTACCGCGGCGGGAGACGCGCTCGGACGAACCCCGGCGCGAGCAGCGCCGGAACGCCGATTGCGAGGTGGAGCGCGGCGAGACCGTACAGGAGGAGTGAGAGTGGGGACATGAGTGAGTCAGACGCCGGTAATCAACAGCAGGCCGACGCCGGCGGCGACGAAGCCGGCGGCGCGCCACTGCTGGTCGTGACCGCCCGCGTCTGGAAACAGCCGACGGGAGGCATCTGCGACGCTGGCGGGCGCGAACACGGCCGCCGCGCCGACCGCGACGCAAAGCGACCCGACGGCCAGCGCGACGAGTGAGACGGTGGACACGCGAGAGCGTTGGCCGGCCACCGTGAAAAGTCATCCGTCGACTGGGGCGGGCGGCGACGTCCCGCGCTTGCGCTCTAAGAACGCCGTCTCCTCCGGCGAGAGGTCGCGAGCGCGGTAGCGGTCGAGACCGGACTGGTAGGCAGCGTCCGGGTCGTCGTGGGGGCGTTCGAGGACGAGTTCGGCGACGCCCGTCTCCTCGCCGGTGTAGCCGAACCCGGCCTTGTGGAGCGCCTCGTACGCGAAGGGATTGTTCACGGCGATGCGGACGCGCTCGCGTCCGGCGAGCAGGTGTTCGGCAGCGAACGCACAGAGGCGCGCGCCGACGCCGTCGCCGCGCCGGTCGTCGCGGACGGTGACGTACCGGAGCCACGCCGTCGCGTCGTCCGTGCGGTCGTCGTTGAACGAGACGGCGCCGACCACGTCCGAGACCGGCGCGTCGGCCTCGCGCGCGGCGGGCGGCCAGCCGTCTCGCTTGTTCGCCGGCGCGCCCTCGTAGGCGACCGCCTTGCCGGTGTTCGACATCACGAACTTCCCGGCGTAACTGAACGCCTCCCAGTCGAGGCGGAGCGTCGGGCCGTCGCCGGGGCCGCCGAGTACCGCGTATCGCACGCTCCCGGCTTGGGAGAGGAAGGCAAAGAATTGCGTGGCTCCGGCGTGTCGGTCGACGCATGCACGACGTCCCCTACTTCGACCGGTTCGCGCGCGTCTACGACCTCGCGATGCCGGCGGCCGACCGCGCGGACCTCGAACCGGGATTCGCGCTCGCGGACGGCGACGTCTCTCGGGTGCTTGACCTCGGCGGCGGCACCGGCCGCGTCGCCCGCGCGCTCGACCGCGAGACGGTCGTCGCGGACGCCAGCCGCGGGATGCTCGCGGAGGCCCGCGACCACGGCCTCCCGGTCGTCCAGACGGACGTGCGGCACGTCGCCGTGCGCGACGAGAGCGTGGACGCCGTCACCATCGTCGACGCGCTCCACCACTTCCCCGCACGGGACGCGGCGCTCGCGGAGGCCGCCCGCGTCCTGCGACCGGGCGGCGTACTCGTCGTTCGAGACTTCGACCCGAGCACGCTTCGCGGTCGCCTGCTCGTCGCCGCCGAGCGCGTCGTCGGCTTCCAGTCCAGATTCGACACCGCCGACGAACTCGGCGCGCGCATCGAGCGCGCGGGCCTCGAACCCCGAATCGTCGACACCGGATTCGCGTTCACCGTCGCGGGCGTGAAACCGGGAGACGGATAATCCCCCGCGCCGAACGCCGCGACATGGACCTCTTCGACGTGGACGGCCGGGCGGTCGTGCGCTTTCTGCCGGGCGACTTGCTCGCCGTGTTCGCGCTCGTCCTCATCGGCACCATCAACCACGGGTCGCTGACCGCGGAACGCTACGCCGGCGTCCTCATCCCGTTCCTCGTCGGTTGGCTCGTCGTCGCGCCGCTCGCGGGCGGTTACGGTCGGCGCGCGATGGAGTCGACGCGGGGCGCGCTCGTCGTCGGATTGGCGTCGTGGCTCGGCGCGGACTTCGTCGGCCAGATTCTGCGCGGCACCGAGACGTTCCCCGGGAACGCCGACCCCGTCTTCTTCCTCGTGGCGCTCGTCTTCGGCGGCATCTTCCTCGCCGTCGCGCGGTTCGGGACGCTCGTCGTCGTGGACCTCACCGGGAACTGAGCCACGCCGCCGTCCCGGACGCGACGACCGCGAACCCCGCGAGCACCGCGAACAGCGTCGGCGCGTCGGCGTACTGGAGGATGCCGCCGGCGATGGCGGCGCCGAGCGCGCCGACGCCGAACACCCCCAAATACGTGTAGCCGTAGGAGAGCCCCCGGGTGCCGGCGGGCGTGTAGACGGCGACGGTCGCCTGGTAGAGGGGTTGGACGACGAACAGCGCGAACCCGAGGAGTGCGCCGACCGCGAGCAGGGGGACGAGGCCGGCGTCGGCGGCGGGGAGGAAGACGACGGCGAGCACCGCGAGCGCGCCGAACGCGGCGGCGAGCGCGCGCTCCGTCGCGAAACGGTCGGTGAGTTTCCCGCCGACGTACTGGCCGGCGACGCCGACCAACAGCAGACCCGAGTAGGCGTACCGGTAGGGCTGGAGTTCGCGCCCGCCGAACTCCACGGGCGCGAACGACGGGAACCCGGAGAGCAGGTCGGGGAGGAACGTGAGCACGCCCCGGTAGTAGAGCCCCGACAGCATCACGACGAGGAAGACGGCGGCGAACGGCCCGACGAGCAGCGTCTTCGACTCGGCGAGGAACTCCGAGACCGAGGACACGCCCACGTCGGACTTCGAGTCGCCGCCGTCGGTCTCGGTGACGGCGGCGCGCTCGTCGAAGCGCACGCGGAGCGCGACGGCGCCCGCGACGACGGCCGGGACGGCGAGGACGGCGGTGACGGTCTGCCAGTCAGCGACGAGCAACAGCAGGGTGACGGCGAGCGGGCCGAGCGCGATGCCGACGTTCCCCGCGATGCCGTGGTAGGCGAACGCGTCGCCGCGGTCCTCGACGCCCGTGCTGATGAGCGAGAGGCCGGAGGGGTGGTAGACGCTCGCGGCGGCGCCCCAGCAGACGAGCGCGACGCCGACGACGAGCATCGACGGCGCGACGGACAACAAGAGGAAAGAACCGGCCATGCCGAACAGGCACGCCGCGATGAGGCGGCGGGAGCCGACGCGGTCCGAGAGGATGCCTCCCGGTAGCGCGCCGAGGCCGAACAGCGCGTAGCCGGCGGCGACAACGGCGCCGACGGTGGACTGAGTCACCGGGAACTCGGCGAGCCACAGCGGGATGAGAATCGGGATGGATAGTTCGTAGGTGTGGACCATCGCGTGGGCGAGCGCGACGAGTCCGACGATGGAGCGGTCGTTCCGATTCACGGCGTCTTCGTCTACACGAACCACGGCGGGCGTTAAAGGCGTGTGGAACCCCGCAGAACCGTCCTCGGACGCCGCGGCCTCAACCCTTTTCGTGCCCTCGGCCGAACGTCCGGACATGGTCGAGACGCTGTTCCTCGCTGACGACGACGTCGCCGGACTCGCCGAGCCAGCCGACTACGTGGACGCCGTGCGGGAGGGGTACCGACAGCGCGGCGAGGGCGCACCGGCAAAACCGCGCACGAAACTCCTGAACGAGGAGCCACCGGGGATGTTCACAGCGTACGCCGCCGTCCTCCCGGAGACGGGCGCGATGGGCGGCTACATGTACAGCGCGGGGTTCGGCGAGCGCGACGCGTGGTTCGTCACGCCGCTGTTCGACGCCGAGTCGGGCGAACCGCTCGCGATTCTGGACGGCGCGCGCATGAACCCCTTCAAGACCGGCGCGGCGGGCGCCGTCGGCGTGGACGCGCTCGCCCGCGAGGACGCGTCGACGATGGCGGTCATCGGGAGCGGCGCGCAGGCACGCGGCCAACTCCGCGCGACGGCGACGGTGCGGGACGTCGATTCGGTGTTCGTCTACTCGCCGACGAAAGAACACCGCGAGGAGTTCGCGGCGGAGATGAACGAACGCCTCGACGCGTCGGTCGCGGCGGTGGCGTCGAGCGCCGCGGCCGTGGAGGGCGCGGACATCGTGGTGACCGCGACGAAGGCCGACGAACCCGTCTTCGACGGCGACGACCTCGCGGACGGCGCGCACGTCACGGCGATGGGTCAGTACGACCCGGAGAAGCGCGAACTCGACGCGAGGACCATCGAGCGCGCCGTCTACGTGCCGGACCTCCGCGAGCGCGTCGCGCAGGACGCCGGGTCGTTCCTCCACGCCGTCGAGGCGGGCGTCGTGGACGAGGACCACGTCCACGCCGAACTCGGCGAGGTCGTCGCGGGGAACGCGCCGGGCCGCGAATCGCCCGACGACGTGACGGTGTTCGACAGCGGCGGCACGGGCATCGAGACGGCGGCGGCCGCCCACATGCTCTACGAGCGCGCCGTCGACGAGGGACTCGGCACGGAACTGACGTTCGCGGCGGCGAGCGACGCGCTCACCGGGGAGTGACGCGAACGTTCAAGTGAGAGAACGGAACCACCGAGCGACGTGTTCTGACCAGTCGCCCGGAGCGGTTCGCGGGAGCGCGGCAGTCGCTTCGGGGCGGGACGCCGCCTGTTCGCCCTACACGTACGGCGCGAGGCCGAGCGCGTCGACCACGGGGATGCCGGCGGCGACGGCGCCGACGAGGTAGCCGAGGATGGCGCCGCCGTTCAACAGCGGGAGACCGGCGTGCGCGCGGCCCTTGAACACCATCCGCATCAACACGAGCAGGCCGACGAGCGTGCCGACCATCGCGGTGACCGTGGGGAGTTTCGCGCCGAGCACCGTCACGTCGGTTTCGAGGAAGAACTCCGAACTCGCCACGAGAATCGACGGCATCACGGCGTCGCCGAGGCCGATGAAGTACGCCGGTCGGTCGGCCGCGGCGTCGCCCTCGCGTTCGCCGTCGGCCGCCACTTCGGCGGTCTCCTCGCCCTCCTCGCGGAACGAGTAGTCGAGCGTCGTCGGCACCACGAGGACGATGGGGAGTCGTAACTCCATCACGCCGGACGCGAGCGTCAGCATGTGCTCGGTGCCGTAGACGCTGATGGCGTCGTAGACGGCGAGCGCCGTCAACAGGACGAGCGCCGGGAGGATGCCGAAACTGATGCCGAACAGCGCCGCGGCGCCCATCCCCATCACGGCGCCCGCGCTGTCGATGACCCACCACTCGGGGTACGCGTACAGCGCCAACACGAGCACCGCGGCGGGCGCGTACGCCGCGAGGTTCACGCCGCCAACGACGTACGCGGGGAGCACCGCGCCGAACACGTAGGAGGCGATGACGCCGCTCGTCAGCAGGATGAACGCGCGGAGAATCCACTGCACGTCGTACTTGATGACGAGCAGGATGCCCGCCGTCGCGACCAGCAGGAACGCGACGTAGAGCACGCTGTTGACGGGGTTCTGTGGGTTCTCGGTGGACTGGAGGCCGGCGTCCTTGAACGGCTCGACGAGCGCGAGCGAGCCGACCTGGACGACGAGAAAGAGCGCGACGACGACGCCGAGCACGCCGGCGACGCGGGTCGAATCCTTCATGCTCGGGGACGTTGGCCGCCCGCGGCTTTGGTGTTCCGACTCGCCGCTAGCGGACGTACAGCGTCTGCCCGACGAGTAGCGGGAGGTGAACGTCGTCGTCGGGCGTGACCGCGAGGTAGGGGCGCGCGACCGGCCCGAACACGTCGACGACGCGCCCGACGCCGTCGAGGTTCTCGTCGACGACGGCCGCGCCGATGTCGGGGTGGGCTTCGCCGTCGCAGCGCACGACCGCGACGTTCCCCTGCGTGCGCACCACGTCGCCGGCTCGCTCCATCAGTCTCGGAGCGCCGTCACGTAGGCGGCGACGGCCTGCAGGAGGTCGGACTTCCCGGCGTCGTCGGCGTCTTTGACGAGGACGCGCCCGGAGTCTTCCCAGTGCTGTCGGGGGTAGGCGACGTCGCGTTCGACGACGGAGTCGTAGCCGACCTGCTGGACGGCGGTCGCTATCTCGTCGACGGTGGGGCGCTCGACGGCGAGGTCTTCGGCGACCCGGCGGCCTTCGCGGCGGGAGAGCGTCGCGTCGAAGTACGCGGGCCAGAGGACGTTTTCGACCATGCGCGGGTCTATCGGTTCGAGCGGGTAAACGGTATCGGACGCGAAAAGAGAGTGCGAACGGTCGGTTCGAGGGCGTTACCGGCGCGCGATGAGCGCGGCGGCGAGGACGGCGACGAGCGCGACGGGCGCGCCGAAGCCGGGCGTGTCACCGTTGCTCGTCGTGGTGTCGGCGGTCGTCGCTTCGCTGGTCTGGTCGCTGGTCGTCGCGGTCGGTTCGCTCGTGGTCTGGGTGGTCGTCGTGGTGTTCGCGTCCGCGTAGGCTTCGGGGTGGAACGCCTGCGCGAACGTCGTCATCGGCGTGACGACGCGGGGCGCGGGCTGGCTGAGGTTGTTGGTGTTGACGACGACGATGTTCCCCTCCTCGTAGGCGGTGGTGTTCCGAATCACCGAGCCCTTCGGAATGTAGGACTTGGACTCGTTGCCCATCCGCTCGGGGGAGACGCTGACGACGACGAAGTCGGGGTCTTGGGCGGCGATGAACTCCGCGGTGAGTTGCGGGTAGGGGGCGCTGGCGTCGGCGTCGGCGGCGATGTTGTGGCCGCCGGCCTTCGCGATTGCCTTCCCGATGAACGTGTTCGGCCCGGCGGTGTAGCCGGCTTCGGTGCCCCAGTAGACGGTCGGTTTCTCCTCGCCCTCGACGGCGGTTTCGATGGTGTTCACGCGCTCTTCCATGCCGGAGACCACCTGTTCGGCGCCGCTGCACTCGCCGGTGAGTTCGCCGACGAGTTCGGTCTTCTCCGTCACGGAGTCGACGGAGTCCGCGAGTTCGAAGCGGTAGACGGTGATGCCGGCGCCGCGAATCTTCTGGACGGATTCGTTGTCGATGGTGTTCGGCGCGAGCACGAGGTCGGGCTGGAGTTCGATGACTTTCTCGGTGTTGACGGTGGCGGGGTAGCCCGAGAGCGCGACCGGGAGGTCGCCGGCGCCGTCGAGGTAGCCGGCGAACTGGGAGACGCCGACGACCTTCTCGCTGCCGCCGACTTCCCACATGGTTTGGGCGGCGCTCGGGCTGAGCGTGACGACGCGTTCGGGTTCCTCGCTGACGGTGACGTCCGTGCCGGTGGCGTCGGTGCCCGTGTACGGGAACTCGCAGTCGAGGGCGTCCGCGGTCTGGGCGCTCGCGGCGCCGACGGCGGCGCTCGCCGGCGCGATCGCACTCAGAACTAGTAGCACTACACCAAGTATAGTTGCACTTCTGCGCATACGACATCGAGGCCACTAACGCAATAAATATTTACCTAAAGCAAATACGGTTGTGGTGATGCGAGCGCACACGAAGGCGGGCGCGTGGAGCGCGGGGACGTTCGCGCTCCTCGTCGCCGTCATGCTCGCCAGCGCCACTATCGGGCCGGTGTCCATCTCCTACCCGCGGGTGGCGCTCGCCGCCCTCGAAGCGCTCGCCGTCCCGACCTCCGTCGTGCCGTTCCTCGGCACGCTCACGCTCCCCGTCGTCGGCACGCTCCCGTGGCCCGCGCTCGCAATCGACTACGCCTCCCCCCTCCAGTTCGCGGTGCCCGGAACCCAGCAGTACATCGTCGGCCAGCTCCGGATGCCCCGAATCGTCCTCGGCGCCACCGTCGGCGCGGCGCTCGCCGTCTCCGGCGCCGTCATGCAGGGGTTCTTCCGGAATCCGATGGCCGACCCCTCCATCATCGGCGTCTCCTCGGGCGCCGCCGTCGGCGCCGTCACCGCCATCGCGTTCCCCGCGCTCTTGCCGTTCGGCGTCCAGACCGCGGCGTTCGGCGGCGCACTCGTGTCCGCATTCGCGGTCTACCTGCTCGCGACGCAGAACGGCCGCACGCCCGTCGCCACGCTGCTGCTCGCGGGCGTCGCCGTCCAGACGTTCCTCGGCGCCGTCACCTCCTTCGTCGTCGTGAAGTCCGGAAAGAGCATCCGCGAAGCGATGTACTGGCTGATGGGCACCCTCAACGGGAGCGGCTGGGGCGACGTGGAAGTCGCGCTCCCCGCCGTCGTGCTCGGCAGCGTCGTCCTGCTCGCGTACGCTCGGGACATGAACGTCCTGCTCGCCGGCGAGGAGGACGCCCACGCGCTCGGCGTCGAAGTCGAACGCACCAAACGCGTGCTGCTCGCCGTCTCCAGCGTCGTCACCGCCGCGGCCGTCTCCGTCGCCGGCGTCATCGGCTTCGTCGGCCTCGTCGTCCCGCACGCGATGCGCCTCGTCGTCGGCCCCGACCACCGCGTCCTCCTGCCGACGTCCGCGTTCGCTGGCGGCGCGTTCCTCGTCGTCGCGGACACCATCGCGCGCTCGAACGCCGAGGGCCTCCCCGTCGGCATCGTCACCGCGTTCGTCGGCGCGCCGTTCTTCCTCTACCTGCTCCGCGACCGGGAGGTGCGTGCGCTGTGACCCTCGACGTGCGCGACGTGGACGTGAAACTGGGCGGCGAACAGATTCTCGACGCCGTCAGCGCGAACGTCGAGGACGGCCGCCTCGTCGGGGTCGTCGGACCGAACGGCGCCGGGAAGTCGACGCTCCTGCGCGCGATGAACGGCGTCATCGACCCCGAGGCCGGCACCGTCCTCGTGGACGGCGACGCGGTCGACGACCTCCCGTCGAAAGCCACCAGCCGCCGCGTCGCCACCGTCCCGCAGGACACCCACGTCTCCTTCGAGTTCACCGTCCGGGAGACCGTCGAGATGGGCCGGCATCCCCACGTCCCGCGGTTCGGGAGCGACGACGACCCCGAGGCCGTCGACCGCGCGATGGAGCGCGCGGAGGTCGCGCGGTTCGCCGACCGCGACGTGACCTCGCTGTCCGGCGGGGAGACCCAGCGCGTGCTGCTCGCTCGCGCGCTCGCACAGGACGCCCCCGTCCTCCTGCTCGACGAACCGACCGCGAGCCTCGACGTGAACCACCAGATTCGCACGCTCGAACTCGTCCGCGACCTCGCCGCGGACGCCGACCGCGCCGTCGTCGCCGCAATCCACGACCTCGATTTGGCGGCGCGCTACTGCGACGAACTCGTGTTGGTCGCCGAGGGCCGCGTCCTCGACTCCGGGCCGCCCGAGTCAGTCCTGTCTCCGGAAGCCGTCCGCGAGGCGTTCGACGCCCGCGTCGCCGTCGGCACCGACCCCGCGACCGGTCGACCGACGGTCACGCCGCTCCCGGACGCCAACGCGGCCCTCGACGGGCGCGTCCACGTACTCGGCGGCGGCGACGCCGCGACGCCGATTCTGCGCCGTCTCGCCGACGCGGGCGCCGACCTCTCCGTCGGCCCGGTCGTCGACGGCGACACCGACCACGAGACCGCCCGGCGGTTCGGCGCGGACTGCGTGACGGTGCCGCCGTTCGAGTCGCCGGACGCCGAAGCGGTCGCTCGCGCCCGTACGCTCGTGGCCGACGCGGACGCCGTCGTCGTCGCGAGCGAGGCCGCCGACCGCGGCGCGAACCCCGAACTCCGGGACGCCGCCGACGCGACGCTCGTGGTCGGCGACGACCCCGTCGCTACCCGCGTCGCCGCCGAGGACGTGGCCGCCGCGGTCGCCGCCGTCGAAGACGACGACACGCGCATCGCGGTCGCCGACGGCGGCGGCGAGTGACCCGGCCACGGCGGTTATGTAGGTCGCGGCCTCAGTCCGTGGTATGTATCGCGTCGCGGCAGTCGTGACGTTACTCGTCGCCTCGCTCGTCGCCGGCCCGGTCGTCGCCGGGGCGTCGAACGCCGGACCACCGGCCGACGCTCGAATTGCCGCGTCCGACGTCGCCAGCCAGCAGTCCGCGACCATCCAGAAGTCGATCCATCTCTCGCTGACGCCCGGGGAACCGGGCGAAATCGGCGTCGCCGTGACGTACTCGATTCCCGACCCCGTCACGTCGTTGTCGGTGAACCTCCCCGACGACGCGCGAACCGTCCAGAGCGACGACTTCCAGTCCGGTGACGGCGCGTGGTCGTGGGACGGCGACGGCGACTCGGCGACGCTCAGGCTGTCGCTCCCCGCGAACAAGACGACGACCGGCTCACGGAGCCACGCCGGCGTCGCCCAGGAGGGCGACTACTCGTTCGTCGACGCCGGGTCGTGGGCGCTCGTCACCGTGCCGACGCTCCGCACCGAGTGGGGGTGGCGCGGCGACGACGTTGACGTCGACATCGCCGAGGACGTGTCCGTCGACGGCGAAGGGTCGACCGGCGGCGAAATCGCGTACCTCGGGCCGGTCGAGACGCACACCCGGACCGCGAACGGGCAGACGTTCACGCTCGCCGTGCCGGAACGCGCGGAGATGGCGGAATCTCCGGCGCGCGTCCTCGACGCGCTGTCGGCCGCCTCGGAGCGCCTCCGAGTCGGGTCCCGCGACTCAGAAGTCTGGTTCGGCGTCGCGCCGACCGACGTGTCGTGGGGGATTCGCGGCGTCGAGTACGGCGGCACGGACTCGTGGGTGGTCGCCGACGCGCGCCTCGACGACCCCGGCAACGTCTGGTTCCACGAGTACGTCCACACGCGACAGGACTACACGCCCACCTCGTCGGGCCGGTGGACGGTAGAGGCGTCAGCCGAGTACTACGCCGCGTATATGTCTCTCCGCGAGGGGTACGTCGAGTTCGACGCGTTCCAGCGGTACCTCTCCTACGGCGAACGCGAGCCCTGGAACGACGCCGTGCTCGCCGACCCCGGCTCGTGGCCGGTCGGCGCGAACTACATCAAGGGGAGTCTCGTCTGGGGGTCGATAGACCGCCGGCTCCGCCTCGCGACTGACAGCAGTTTCACGATGAACGACGTGTTCTACCAACTGAACCGCCAGCAGGGCCGCGTGTCGAACGACGACCTGCTGCGGGCGGTGGCGAGCGCGTCCTCGACGTCGGTCGGTCAGTACGCCCAGCGGTACACCGCGACGAGCGACACCCCCGACATGTGGTCGCGGTTCGAACACGCCGACGCGTTCGACACGCGCCCGCCCCGAATGGACTACGATGTCGCCGGCTACGAGGTCACGGGCCCGTTCCGGGACGCGACCTTCGAGGAGCCGCCGACGCTGTACGTCGGCGAGACGCTGACCGTCGGCGCCACCGTCACGAACGACGGCGGCACGACCGGCGAGTACGTCGCCACGCTCTCGCTCGCCGGCGACACGATGACGGAGTCGACGGCGGAACTCGTGCCCGGAGAGACGGACGCGATAACGCTCCAACACCAGTTCACCGACCCCGGCACGTACAACGTCACGGTCGGCCGGAACCAGGTTCCGGTGGTCGTACGCGAGCCCGCGACGCCGACCGTCGAGTCGCTGTCCGCCTCCCCCGACCCGGTGGAGGGAGGTGAGACGGTGACTGTCACCGCGACGCTGTCGAACCCGACCGACGGCCCGGCGACCGGCCCGGTCGCGCTCACGCTCGACGGCCGGCAGGTCGCCACGTTCGAGGCGACACTCGACCCCGGCGAGTCCGTCACGCGAACCGTCACGCTGACCGCGCCCGATACGGGCGTCCTCGACCTCGCTGCGGGCGACCAGTCGGCGCGCGTGAGCGTCGCCGGGTCCGGCGGTAGCGTGCCCGGATTCGGCGTCGCGCCCGCCGTCGCCGGCGTCGCGCTGGCGGTCGCACTCGCCGCACTCCGGAGGCGGTGACGCGATGGGAGGCCCGTCCCCGCCCCGGCTGCAACTGCTCGCCGTCGCCGTCCTCGTCGCCACCGCCGGCTGTTCGATGCCGATGCTCGACGGGTCTGCGAGCGAGGAGCGAACCGCCACCGTCGTCTCGGTCGTCGACGGCGACACGGTCGACGTGCGGTTCGCGGACGGCACCGAAGAGCGCGTGCGCCTGCTCGGCGTCGACACGCCGGAAGTCCACGCCGACGTGAGCCCCGGCGAGTTCGAGGGCGTCCCCGACACCGAGGCGGGCCGCGCCTGCCTCCGCGACTGGGGCGAGCGCGCCAGCGAGTTCGCCACGGAACGCCTCGCCGGCGCCGAAGTCACGGTCGCCACCGACCCCGAAGCCGACAGACGCGGCGGCTACGGCCGCCTGCTCGCGTACGTCACCGTCGACGGCGAGTCGTTCAACCGCGCGCTCTTGGACCGCGGCTACGCGCGCCTCTACGACTCCGAGTTCTCGCGACTCGACGGGTTCACCGCCGAAGAACGCGACGCCCGCGAGAACGACACCGGCCTCTGGGCCTGCGCGGCCTAACTCCCCATCTCGGCGGGGTTCGACATCCCCTCCTTCACACCGACCGCGATGAGACCAGCGTTCACGGGATACGCCGCCACGAACCCGACTGACAGCGAGAACGCGAGCGCGCCCCAGAACAGCGGGTCGCCGATGGTCGCGGACCCCGCAATCAGGAGGTCGGTGCCGATGGCGGTCACCTCCATCACCGTGATGGAGGGCGTCTCGCTGTAGAGCGCGTCCATCACGGCGGTGCCGAAGGACTCGCCCTCCTGCATCAGCGGTCCGACAGTCAGCGCGTACCCGAAGGTGTACGCGAACGCGAACGTCCCGAGTGTCGTCACCACGGTGTCACCGATGGCGAGCACGCCCACCAGCAGGACGACGCCGGTCACTTCGCCCGCGCCACACCCGGAGTAGCAGTGCGCGGTCGACCGCACGCCCCGCCGCCACAGCGAATCCGACGGTATCTGCGTGCGGCCCGCGTACCAGTACAGCGCCAACCCCATCGGCCCCGAGTACAACACGACGAGCGCCCACACGCCCTTCATCAGCGACGGAATCGCCTGATTCCGCTTCCGCAAGTCCCACGCGAGCACCCCCAGCGAGACGGCGACCAGCGCTGCCCACGCCGCGAGCACCTGTGGGTCCGACACCACCGGCCGCACCACGTCGCGGGCCGGTGCGAGCGCCTCCTCTATCGAGTGCAGGAAACTCGCCATACCGCCGTTCGGGGCTTCGAGACTGATGGAAGTGACGGCCGAAACAGTACCGCGAACGCTGTCGAGACTGCGGAACGTCGAGAACGAAAGAGAGCCGGTAAAGGGATTGGGAACCACGCCGAGACGTGCTCGCTGCGCTGCGCGCGACTCGTCTCGTTCAAATCCCTCTATCGGATTTCAGTCTCACTCCGTTCGACAGAAAGAGCCGGTAAAGGGATTTGAACCCTTGGCCTATTCCTTACGAAGGAATCGCTCTACCAGTCTGAGCTATACCGGCACGCGCTGTCTCACTCGAACGCATCCTACCGTAGCCGCATACGAGAAATAAGCCTTGCGAATCACCGGCGGGTGAGGCGGGCGTCGACGACGACGTTGAGTTCGTGGGGCGCGTACGACCGTACCTCCCGTCGCGTCTCGATTGTCACGTCGTACTCGGGTTCGGCGGCGTCCCGAATCGCGCGCTCGGCGGGGCCGAACGGGTCGTCCTCGTGTTGGATGTCGTAGAGGTGGAGGACGCAGTCGTCGCCCGCCAGTTCGACGGCGGTGTCGAGGAAGTCGCTGGCGGTGTGCGGGAGGTTCATCACGACGCGGTCGGCCCAGCCCTCGTAGTCCTCGGCGACTTCCCGTACGTCCCCCGCGACGGCGGTGATTCGGTCGGCGACGCCGTTCCGCGCGGCGTTCTCGCGGAGGTACTCGATTGCCGTCTCGTTGATGTCGGTGGCGACCACCTCGGCGCCCGCCGACGCCATCGGGACGGCATAAGGGCCGACGCCCGCGAACATGTCGAAGGCGCGTTCCCCCTCACTCACTTGCTCGACGACGCGGTGGCGTTCGGTCGCGAGGCGCGGCGAGAAGTACACTTCGGCGATGTCGACGGCGAACTCGTGGCCGTACTCGCGGTGGACGGCCTCGGTGCTGTCGCCGACGAGCACGTCCCAGTCGCGGACGCGCGTCTCGCCTTTGATTTTCGACGCGCGGTCGACCACCGTCTCCGCCCGCACGTCCGACTCGACGAGCGCGTCGGCGATGTCGCGGGCGCGCTCGGGGTCGTCCTCGTCCACGATGACCACGTCGCCGAGGCGCTCGTAGGTCGGTTCGTAGCCGAGCAGGTCGGCTGGGTTGGTCTGGGTGCGCCGCTCGGGCGCGTCGAAGTCGACGACCGAGAGGTCGTCGGGGACGGCGTCGGCGTCGGTGACGGGAATGTAGAGGTCGCCCGCCTCGCCGGTAATCTCGTGTGCGTCGTCCACGAGGTCGTCGTCGGCGAGCCGCCGCCGGGTGGCTTCGCCGTCCTCGACGGACACGCGAACGCACGGTACTGCCATTGGCGATACTCGGCGAGCGCCGCCCTTACGGGTGTCGCTTCCCCGTCCCCGTCTCGAAACCCATAGGGTCGCTCGCGCGCAATCCACGGTATGCTCACGTTCGTCGGCCTCGGCCTCTACGACGAGCGCTCGGTCACGGTGGCGGGGCGGGACGCCATCCGAGACGCCGACCGCGCGTTCGCGGAGTTCTACACCAGCAGACTCGTCGGCGCGGACGTAACCGACCTCGAAGCCCACCACGACACCGCAATCGAAGTTCGGGACCGCGCGGGCGTCGAACAGGACCCCGAGCCGATTCTCGCGGCCGCCGAGGACGGCGACGCCGTCTTCCTCACCGCCGGCGACACGATGATTTCGACGACGCACGTCGACCTGCGCCTGCGCGCCGAGGAGCGCGGTGTCGACACGCGCGTGATTCACGCGCCGACCGCCGAGTCCGCCGCGTCCAGCCTCACGGGCCTCCAGAACTACCGGTTCGGAAAAGCGACGACACTCCCCTTCGAGTGGGCCCACGGCGCCGACGGCGTCCCGAGTTCCGTAACCGAGACCATCGAGTCGAACCGCGAGCGCGGCCTCCACACGCTCTGCTATCTCGACATCAAGGTCGACCACCCGCGAATCGACGGCGACGAGTACATGACCGCGAGCCACGCCGCCGGCCTGCTCGCGGAACACTGGGACCCGGACGCGCTCGGCGTCGTCGTCGCGCGCGCCGGCGCCCCAGATGCCACCGTGCGCGCCGACACGCTCGCCGCGCTCGCCGACGAGGACTTCGGCGACCCCCTGCACTTGCTCGTGATTCCGGGCGACCTCCACCACGTCGAAGCCGACGCGCTCGCGGGACTCGCGGGCGCGCCCGACGACCTGCTGGAGTAGGCCGGCGGTACCGGAGTAGGATGGAGGGTCAGTCGAGTGCGCGCTTCAAATCGAGGACGGGACTGCCGTCGGCCATGTCCACGCCCTTCACGGCGACGGTGCCGTCTTCCTCGTCGACGGCGAGCACCTCGCATTCGGTGATGCAAATCGGATTCGGGCGTGCCGGCGACCGCGTGTCGAAGACGCCGCGCTCGCCGTCCCGGACGCGGAGCACCGACCGGTCGGCGCGGTCGGCGACCCAGACGACGACCACGCGGTCGCCGTGCGCGAGGCCGCGAAGGGCGTCTCGGAACCGCTCGTCGATGCGGACGTTGCCGGCGTGCGGGTCCTCGCAGCCCTGCCGGGGCGCCTCGTCGGGCGTCTCGAACGGCGTCTCGACGCGCCCTATCTGGACGAACTCCATCGTCACGCCTCGTCCCGGGACCAGAGCATCGCGAGCACGCACACGCACCCGGTGAACAACGGGAGCGCCCACAGTTGCTCGGTCACTGCCTCGCCCGCGAGCACGCTCCCCACGGCGTACCCGCCCGTGAGGAAGGCGAGTGCGAGCGCCGAGACGAACACGCCCCACTCGCCGTCGTCGCGCATCGCTTCGAACCGGTCTCGGAGCGTCGACACTGCGTGCATACTCGCGAGTGCACGACGGGTGACGATAAAAATTCGCGGCGGGCCTCGACTACTGCGACCGGTCCATCGGCGAGTCGTCGGGATTCAGAACTTCGATTTCGTGGCCGTCCGGCGTCTTCGTGAACGCGTAGTTGAAGTCACAGGACTCGGGGTCGCGGTAGTCCTCGGCTTCCCGGACGAGCAGGTCCTCCCAGTCGCCGACGAGGTCGTCCGTGCGCACCGCGAGGTGGCCCCAGCCGTCCTCGAAGTCGTACGTTCGACCGTCGTAGTTGTACGTGAGTTCGACCGCCATCGCCTCGTCGGCGGCGTCCTCCGGCTTCATGAAGTAGTTCGCGAACGTGTCGGACTCCCAGCGGCCCGTGTGTTCGTACTCGAACTTCCGCGTCCAGAAGCCGAGATGCTGGTCGGCGTCCTCGACGCGCACCATCGTGTGGTCGAGACTCCACTGCTGGCCGTGGTCTCGCTCCACGAGTTCGACTTCGTGGCCGTCGGGGTCCTTCACGAAGGCGTAGGAGCCGCCACACGAGTCGGGGTCGCGGTAGTCCTCGACGCCCTCGTCCATCAACTGCTCGTAGGCGTCGTACACGTCGTCGGTGCGCACCGCGATGTGACCGAACGCGTCGCCCATGTCGTACTCTGAGGTGTCGTGGTTGTACGTGAGTTCGAGGAGCGCGCCCTCCTCGTGGACGTCCTCGGGGCCGACGTAGACGTTCGTGAACGTGTCGGCCTCCCAGCGCGCGTGCTCGACGTAGTCGAGGTGCTCGCCGTACCAGTCCAGCGCGGCGTCGAGGTCGCCGACGCGCATCATCACGTGGTCGAGTGCGTAGTCCGTCATGGGCGAGGAGTGGGCTGGCGTCTCGTTAAGCGTACCGGACGCGGAACTGCCGGCCGTCAGTCGGACCGGAAGAGGGCGGCGTACTCGACGCCCGCCGCGGCCCACAGCCACAGCGCCCCGAGCGGAATCGCGGTGATGCCGCGCTGACCGGAGAGTTCGAGGGACAACGACAGCACGCTCGCGCCCGCGAGCGCGAGCAACCCCACGGTGACTGTGCCGTCCACGCGCTCAAACGGCGCCGACGCCAGGGCAGCGGCCCACAGGAGGGTCGCTATCGGCCACGCCGAGAGGTGTTCGGGGACGGTGCCGACGCGCTCGACGTACGCCGGGAGCGACGTGAACGTCAGGGGGTCGAACTGGAGGAAGCCGACCGAGAACAGGGGGTACCAGCCGCCGGGCCACGTGACGGCGACCCACGGCAGGAGGCCCGCGAGGAAAACGACCGCAGTGCGGCGACGACGCATCTACCGTCTCGCGACGACGCGCAGGATGTCCTCGTCTTTCAGTTCGTGGTCGCGGCCGACCTGCTGTTCGTCGTGTTTCGCGGACGGGCCGGTGACGCGCGCGAACCGGAAGCGCTCGTCGAGTGTCCCGCCGAGTTTGCGGAGCGCGTCGTCGACGGTCTCGCCCTCGCGGATGATGAGCGGTTCCTCGTAGTCGACGCCCCGACCCGGCTTGTCCATGTAGATGCGGATGAGGCCGAGTTCCTCCCACATCTGCTCTTTCAGGGACTCCAGTCCCTTCTCCTTCTCCGCCGAGAGGAAGATGGTCTCCTCGGGGTCGACGCCGTGCTCGCGGAGGTTCTCCTTCATCGTCTCGGCGTACGACGGGTCGATGAGGTCGACCTTGTTCACCGCGACGAGCGACGGCATGTAGACGCGGTTGTCCATGATGCCGTCGATGAGTTTGTCCACCGAGGGGTTCCCGCGGATGGTGACGTTCGCGTTGATGAACCCGCGCTCGCGGAGAATCTCCTTGACGGTGTCGTGGTCGAGTTCGAGGTCGCCCGACGTATTCACGTCGATGCCGTCCTTGCCTTTCCGGCGAACCGTCACCGACGGCGGCTCCTCGTCGACGCGGATGTTGACGCCGTAGAGTTCCTCGGAGAGCCGGTCGTACTGCTCTATTTCGAACGGCGACAGCACGATGATGACGAGGTCCGCGCCGCGAATCACCGACAGAATCTCCTTCCCGCCGCCGCGCCCGCCGGCCGCGCCCTCGATGAGACCGGGCACGTCCAGCAGTTGGATGTTCGCACCCCGATACTCCAGCATGCCGGGGTTCACGTCGAGGGTCGTGAACTCGTAGGCGCCGACCTCGCTGTCCGCGTTCGTCATCGCGTTGATGAGCGAGGATTTCCCGACGGAGGGGAAGCCGACGAGCGCCACCGTCGCGTCGCCGTGCTGTTCGACGGCGTAACCGCCACCGCCACTGCCCCCGGACTGTTGTTTTTCGAGTTGCTCTTTTTTGTCCGCGAGCTTCGCCTTCAGACGGCCGATGTGGGCCTCCGTCGACTTGTTGTACGGCGTGTTCGCGATTTCTTCTTCGAGCGATTCGATGTCCTCCTCGAGACCCATTGGCCGGTGCTACGCCGTACCCGCCGAAAAGGGCTTTCCTCCGTGCCGGCGCCTGTCGACGGCGCGACAACTGTGCTAACGAACCACACGAATGCGCCCGGGTGTCTGCAGTTACTTTCGACACGTTAATGGCCCGTGTCAAGTGACAGATTCACGATGGCAGACCCCTCCACGTTCCGCGACAGCACGCAAATCGTGCTCCCCGCGTCCGCCCTGGAGGGGATTCGAGAGGACGTCGAGGCCGAGTTCGTCGTCACCATCTTCGAACCGGAGGACTCCGAGGTCGTCCGCATCATCGGCAGCCCCGTCGTCATCAAGGAGGTCAGCGAGTTCCTGACGCGTCACGGCATCAGTCTCCCGTAAAAGACAAGGGTTAAAACCGCGGCGACGGTTCTTCTGGGTATGGCTGAGACGATCGAAGTACTCGTACCCGGTGGTCAAGCAGACCCCGGTCCGCCGCTGGGCCCGGAACTCGGCCCGACCCCCGTGGACGTGCAGGCAGTCGTACAGGAAATCAACGACCAGACCGCCGCGTTCGACGGTACCGAGGTTCCGGTCACCGTCGAGTACGAGGAGGACGGCTCCTTCACCATCGAAGTCGGTGTCCCGCCGACGGCGGCGCTCGTCAAGGACGAGGCCGGCTTCGAGACCGGTTCCGGCGAACCCCAGGAGAACTTCGTCGCGGACCTCTCCATCGAGCAGCTGAAGACCATCGCGGAGCAGAAGAAGCCCGACCTGCTGGCCTACGACACGCGGAACGCCGCGAAGGAGGTCGCCGGCACGTGTGCCTCCCTCGGCGTCACCATCGAAGGCGAGGACGCGCGCACCTTCAAGCAGCGCGTCGACGACGGCGACTACGACGACGTCCTCGGTGCCGAAGAAGCGGCAGCCTGAGGCACCGAGGGGTCGAGTCGCTTCGCGACTCGGTGTGCTCGGCGCTGAAGAAGCAGCGGCGTAAGCGCGACGCACAGAACACCGCGTTTCTCCTGCTTTCTCGCCGGCCAGCCTCGCGGCCGTCTCGCCGCCCAGCGGCCCCGTGGACGGCTCCCACGGGGAATCGGCTTCGACGGTTTTAAGGCTGGCATCCACTTCTGTCGAAGCGAGACAGGCGTAGCCTGTTTCACTGACCCGTAGGAGATCTGGCCTTCACAGGGTCGACGCACTACGGAGGTGAAAGATGGCAGACAACGATATTGAAGAGGCCGTACGTCGCGCGCTCGACGAGGCTCCACAGCGGAATTTCCGCGAAACCGTGGACCTCGCCGTGAACCTGCGTGACCTCGACCTCAACGACCCGTCGAATCGAGTCGACGAGGGCGTCGTGCTGCCGTCGGGCACCGGTCAGGAGACGAAAATCGTGGTCTTCGCAGACGGCGAGACCGCGGTTCGAGCCGAAGAAGTCGCCGACGAGGTTCTTGACGGGGACGACCTCGCAGACCTCGGCGACGACACCGACGCCGCGAAGGATCTCGCAGACGAGACGGACTTCTTCGTGGCGGAAGCATCCATGATGCAAGACATCGCGGGTGCGCTCGGTCAAGTACTCGGCCCGCGCGGCAAGATGCCGACGCCGCTCCAGCCCGACGACGACGTCGTCGAGACTATCAACCGAATGAAAAACACCGTGCAGCTTCGCAGCCGCGACCGACGCACGTTCCACACGCGCGTCGGCGCGGAGGACATGTCCG
Source organism: Halobacterium litoreum (assembly GCF_021233415.1). Classification (NCBI taxonomy): domain Archaea; kingdom Methanobacteriati; phylum Methanobacteriota; class Halobacteria; order Halobacteriales; family Halobacteriaceae; genus Halobacterium; species Halobacterium litoreum. The sequence goes on from NZ_CP089466.1 coordinate 1,152,737, forward strand.
CCGAGGACATCGCCGACAACGTCGACGTCATCCTGCGTCGCCTGCACGCGGACCTCGAGAAGGGCCCGCTCAACATCGACTCCGTCTTCGTGAAGACGACGATGGGGCCCGCCGTGGAGGTGGCCTGAGATGTCCGCCGAAGAACGCACGACCGACCACGTTCCGGAGTGGAAGCAGGCGGAAGTCGACGAGCTCGTCGAACTCCTGCAGCGCTACGACAGCGTGGGCGTCGTGAACGTCACGGGCATCCCGAGCAAGCAGCTCCAGGACATGCGCCGCGGCCTGCACGGGCAGGCGGTGCTCCGCATGAGCCGGAACACGCTGCTCGTGCGCGCCCTCGAGCAGGTCGACGACGGCCTCGAAGAGCTCACCCAGTACGTCTCGGGTGAGGTCGGCCTCGTCGCCACGAACGACAACCCCTTCGGGCTGTTCAAGCAGCTCGAAGCGTCGAAGACCCCCGCGCCCATCAGCGCCGGCGAGGTCGCCCCGAACGACATCGTCATCCCCGAGGGTGACACCGGCATCGACCCCGGTCCGTTCGTCGGCGAACTCCAGCAGATCGGCGCGAACGCGCGCATCCAGGAAGGTTCCATCCAGGTCCTCGAGGACTCCGTCGTCGTCGAGGAGGGTGGCACCGTCTCCGACGACGTGTCCAACGTCCTCTCGGAACTCGGCATCGAGCCGAAGGAGGTCGGTCTCGACCTGCGCGGCGTCTACTCCGAGGGCGTCCTGTTCACGCCCGACGAACTGGAGATCGACGTGGAGGAGTACCGCGCGGACATCGAGTCCGCGGTCGCCTCCGCCCGGAACCTCTCGATCAACGCCGGCTACCCGACGGCTCAGACCGTCTCGACGATGCTCGCGAAGGGCAGCGGCGAGGCCAAGAGCCTCGGTCTGCAGGCCAGCATCGAGAGCCCGGACCTCGCAGACGACCTCGTGAGCAAGGCGGACGCGCAGGTTCGCGCGCTCGCCGCGCAGATCGACGACGAGGAGGCGCTCCCGGAGGAACTCCGGGACGTCGAAGCCCCCGCCGCGTCCGCTGAGGACGACGGCGAGGACGACGAAGATGCACAGGACGACGAAGCAACTGATTCCGAGGCAGACGCCGACGACTCCGACGACGGAGACGACGACGGGGACGACGGCGCCGAAGGCCTCGGGGAGATGTTCGGATAACAATGGAGTACGTTTACGCAGCCCTCATCCTGAACGAGTCTGGCGAAGAGATCAACGAAGACAACATCACCGGCGTCCTCGAGGCCGCCGGCGTCGACGTCGAGGAGTCCCGCGTCAAGGCGCTCGTCGCCGCGCTGGAGGACGTCGACATCGAAGAGGCCGTCGAGCAGGCGGCCGCCGCGCCCGCCGCGGGCGCCGCCGCGTCCGGCGGTTCCTCGGAGTCCGAGGAGTCCGCCGACGAGGGCGACGACGAGGAGGAAGCCGCCGAGGAAGCGGCCGAGGACGAAGGCGACGACGAGGACGAGGAGGCCAGCGGCGAAGGTCTCGGCGACCTCTTCGGCTAATTCGGTTCCGCGAACCCACGAATTTTCTTTCGCGCGCTGCGCCGACCAGCGACGCGTCCGCGCCGCGCGTAACTTGAAGTAGGGGAGCGCGGCCAACTCGCGGCGATGGAGGCGCTGGGCGTGCGCGTGTTCGTCGGCCCTGCGGCGACAGCCGCGGCACTCGCCGCGATTTCATCCGGCGTGCTGCTCGGCGCGTGCTCGGGGTTGGTGCCGGGACTGCACGTGAACACGCTCGCGCTCCTGCTGGCGGCGGGTGCGCCACTCGTACCGGGGCCGCCACATCTCGTCGGGGCGGCGTTGCTGGCGGCGGGCGTCACGCATTCGTTTCTGGACGTGGTGCCGACGCTCGCGCTCGGGGTGCCGGACCCGGCGATGGCGGTGAGTGCGCTCCCCGGCCACCGCCTCGTGATGGGCGGTCGGGGTCGGGAGGCGCTGCGGGTGTCGGCGCTCGGGAGCGGCGTCGCCGTCGCGGTGGCGTTCGCCGCCGGCGCGCCCGTGACGTGGCTGGCGAAGCGGGCCGCGCCCGTGGTGTACGCGCACCTCTCGGTCGCGATTGCGCTCCTGTTGGGATTCTTGGTCGCTCGGGAGTCGTCGTGGCGGGCGCGACTCGGCGGCGCGCTCTCGGTCGCCGCCAGCGGCCTGCTCGGCGTCGTCGCGCTCCCGTTGGACCCGTCGGGTGTCGTTCCGACGGGTGACGTGCTCGCGCCCCTGTTCGCGGGCCTGTTCGGTGCACCCGTCCTGCTCGCGGCGTACCGCGGCTCTGGCGTCCCCGAGCAACACGACCCCGCGATTGCTGGTCGTCCACTGGACGTCGTCAGGCCGGGCGTCGCCGGCAGTCTCGCGGGGGCGGCGGTCGCGTACGTCCCCGGCATGTCGGGCGCCATCGCGGCCGTCGCGGCGCTCGACGTCACGAGCGCGGACGGCGACCGTGCGTTCATCGCGGCGCTCTCCGGCGTCAACACCGCCAACACCGTCTTCGCGCTGTACGCGCTGTTCGCGCTCGGCGAACCCCGAACCGGCGTGCTGGTGGCCTTCGAGCGCGCGAGTCTGCCGCGGACGCTCCCGCTGTTGCTCGCGAGCGTCGCGCTCGCGTCGTGTGTCGCGGCCGTGCTCGTGCCGGTGCTCGGCGACCGGTACTTCCGGCTGATTCGCGCCGTCGACCACGAGCGCCTCACGCTCGCGGTGTGTGGCCTCCTCGCAGTCCTCTCGTGGCTGTTCGCGGGCGTCCTCGGCGTCGGTTTGCTGGTGGTCGCGACGCTCGTGGGGCTGATTCCGCCGCGCTTCGGCGCGCGTCGCGTCCACCTGATGGGAGTGTTGCTCGTTCCCATCGCCACGTGACTACTGTGGCATACGTACGCACACCGACGGAAATGACGTCGACGTATTCGTCAGTTCCGGACGTTAGGCCGCCGTACCCCTATTATAAACGGGTTTAGTATCGACCGCGCTCTACGTAGGTGATGCCGCAGGACAAAGGGCGGTTCTCCGAGTTCGCATCGCGTCGCAAGTTCCTCGCTGCCACCGGTGCCGCGGGCACGGCGATGGTCGCCGGCTGTCAGGGGGGCGGTAACGACGACGACAGCGACGACCCAGCGACTGAGGAGGAGCAGGACACCACGGAACCGGAGGAGACCGAACAGGAGACGACCGAGGACGAACAGGACACCAGTCTGGCCACGGACACCCTCGTCGGCGACGGTTCCTCGACGGTGTTCCCCATCGCGAACACGGGCGCGTCGTTCTGGAACTCCAACCCGGAGCCGGGCGACGGCGACTACTTCCCGCAGGAGTGGGCCGACCGCATCGGCACCGACGAGCGACTCGCCGACCACTTCGCCAGCCGCTACGGCTGGGAGCCGACCGGCAAGCGCTCGGTGCCGCCGTTCCGCGTGAGCATCGCGCTCTCGCACTCCGGCACTGGCATCGAGGGCGTCATGGAGGGCCGCATCGACATCGGTGACGCGAGCTCCACGGCGGAAGCCGAACTCGCCGGTAGCGACGTCTCCGAGGAGGAACTGGACAAGTTCGTCGACCACGTCGTCGGCGTCGACGGCCAGCCAATCGTCGTCTCGAAGGAGATCAAGGACGCGGGCGTCACGGACATCACCATCGAGGAACTGCGCCAAATCTACAAGCAGGAGATTACGAACTGGAGCGAACTCGGCGGCCCGGACAAGGAGATTCTCGCGCTCGGTCGCGCCCCCGGCTCGGGAACGAACACGGCGTTCCTCGTGAACGTGATGGGCGACGCCGAGGCGTCCATCTCGCCGGACCAGCGCTACGGGAAAAACCAGCAGCTCCAGCAGGCCGTCGCGACCGCCGACAACGCCATCGCGTACATCGCGCTCGCGTTCGTCCAGCCCGAGGGGCAGGTCCCGCCCATCGGCCTCGAAATCGACGGCACGCTCTACGAGTACGGGAAGAACCTCGGCTCCAAGGAGTATCCGCTGGCCCGCGACCTCCACTGTTACACGTGGGAGGACACGAGCCGGCAGGAGGCCGCGTTCGTCAACTTCCTGCTCTCGGACTTCGGGCAGGAGTACTTCGTGAAGTCGAACAACTACTTCGCGCTGCCGCCGGAGCGCCGCGAGGCCCAACGCGAGAAGGTCGCCGCGAGCAACTACGAGTAACGCCGTCGCCGCCGGTCGTCAGCCGCTGTCATCCACTGCCGTCCGCTTTCGAAGACACCGAAATCGCACACAGTTATCGCATACATGGTATCCAGAATCGTCGAGAGTCTCCGAAACTATCGGTCCCGGAACGAGGACACAGCGCTCGTCTTACTGGCGGTGACCGCGCTGTCGCTGGTGGCGGCCTTCGCGTTGTTCTACCAGCAGTCCCGGTGGACCGTCGTCCCGGTGGCGTTGTTCTTCCTGTTGACGGTGGTCGGCTGGGTCAAATATCAGGCGACCATCGCGCGCGGGCTGACGTTCGTCATGACCGTCGCGACGGTCTCCGTCCTCGGTCTCATCGTCGCGTTCCTGTTCGTTCGCGCGTGGCCGGCGTTCGACCAGATGGGACTGGAGGCGCTGTACCGGAGCAACGAACCGCTGTGGAAGCCCGCGAAGGACACGCCGTGGTCGCTCGCGCCGATGATTCTCGGCACGATGATAACCACGGTCATCGCGACGGCGGTGGCCGCGCCGCTGGGCATCGCGGGCGCGCTCTACATCAGCGAAATCGCCTCGGACACCACCCGCGAAGTCGTGAAGCCGGGCATCGAGTTGATGGCTGGGATTCCCTCCATCACGTACGGGTTCATCGGCTTCACCATCGTGAACCGCTTTTTCTACGAGAAGTTCCAGACCTCCACGATTGGGAACTACTTCACCGTCGGCGTGATGATCGGCATCATGGCGCTGCCGACCATCGTGTCGGTCGCCGAGGACGCGCTGTCGACAGTGCCCGAGGCGATGAAGAGCGGGGCGCTGGCGGTGGGGACGACGAACTGGCAGACGATGAAGAGCGTCACCCTGCCGTCGGCGTTCTCGGGCGTGTCCGCCGCCGTCCTGCTCGGCGTCGGGCGCGCGATGGGGGAGACGATGGCGGCGACCGTGATGATTCCCCACACGGTCGGATTTCCGGACCCGGTCTACGACGTGTTCGGCGGCGTCGGTAAGACGCTGACCACCGTCATCGCCTTCGAGGGCGGGAACGCGACGGGCCGCCACCTCGAGGGGCTGTTCGCGGCGGGCGTCGTGTTGTTCGCGATGGTGCTCGTGTTGAGCGTCACTTCGCAGGTGATTCAGGCGCGCATGCGGCGCAAGTACGGTGGTGACCGATGAGCACGTTCGAACAGAACGCGCTGGTCTCCACCGAGACGACGCTCCGCGAGTACGTGTCGACGGGCGTGATGGCGCTCGGCGCGGTGTTGTTCCTCGCCAGTTGGGTCGTGTTGTTCCAGTGGGTCGGCGAGTCGACGCCCGTGCTCGGCGTCGACCTGTTCGCGCTGTTCGGCGTCCTCCTGCTCGCGATGGCCGTCGGCATCGCGGGCGTCGGCGTCGCGTCGCGCGTCGGGTACGTCTCCGCGTCGCCGTCCCGGAGCGCCGGCCTCGTCGTCGGCGTGCTGTTCGGTGGCATCGGGTTCGCTGTCGGCGGACTGGCGGCCTCCCAGACGTTCGGCCTCGGCACCGTCGGCTGGGTCGCCGCCGCGCTGGCGTTCGGTGGCGCGACGACCGCACTCGCCGTCGGCCCCCGCGAGGACGTGGGGTCGACGTTCCCGCCGGCGCTGTTCCTCGCGTTCCTCGGCGCGCTGTTCGTCACCGGCACCGTCGACCTCGGGTGGTCGTGGTCGCCGACCGACATCTCGGCGACGTTCGTCGGGTCCGTGATGGTTCCCGTGTTGACCGTCGTCGGGTCGCTGGTCGGGTCGTGGAGCGCCGCGAAGGCCCGAGCCGGCTTCGGGACGCAGGGCCGCGAGAGCGGCGCGTTCTACTTGATTCGGTTGAGCGTGTTCGGGATGCTCGGCGTCCTCGCGTTGCTCGTCGGCTTCATCGTGAAGAACGGCTCGGAGACGGCGCTCACGAACTCGCACTTCGGGTTCGATGGGCACATCGACCTGCCCGGGAGGCTGTTCGGCGTGAGTCTGCCGGACTGGACGATTCCGTTCTTCGACGTGCAGGTCCCGTTCGTGACGAACGTCTCCCAGAGCCTCTTCATCGACGTGCCGGGGCTGGCGCCCGCCATCCTCGGGACGCTGTGGCTGGTGCTCGGCGCGATGCTGTTCGCGGTGCCTCTCGGGCTGGCGGCCGCCATCTTCCTCGCGGAGTACACGGAGAGCCGGCTGTTCCGCCAGGTCGTGGAAATCGCGACGAACGGCCTCTGGAGCACCCCGAGCATCGTCTTCGGTCTGTTCGGGCTGGCGTTCCTCGTGCCGCGGTTCGGCGGCGGGAAGTCCCTGATTTCGGGCCAGCTCGTCCTCGGGTTCATGCTCCTGCCGCTCGTCGTCATCACGAGTTACGAGTCCATCAAGGCGGTTCCCGACGAGTACCGGGACGCGAGCGCCGCGCTCGGCGTGACCCAGTGGCAGACAATCAAGAGCGCCGTGCTCCCGGCGGCGATGCCGGGCGTCATCACGGGCGTCATTCTCGGCGTCGGCCGCATCGCGGGCGAGACGGCGCCGCTCCTGTTGGTGTACGGCGGCCCGCCGTTCTCCAGCCAGCAGCCGAACGTGCTGTCGAAGTTCCAGTTCACGAGTTCGCCGCCGTTCGTCTCCAACACCGCGCTGATGGACGCCGGGAGCGCGCTCCCGTACCAACTCTACACGTCGATTACGAGCGGGCGACTGCCCGGACAGGGCGCGCCGTTCACCGTGCAGGAGTTCGGCTGGGGGACCGCGCTCGTCCTGCTCGTCGTCGTCCTCGGACTGTACGCAATCGGCATCGCGAGTCGCATCTACTTCCGGAGGAAACTGTACAATGAGTAACGCCGACACCACGACCCAAGACCAGCACGCACAGGCCGCGCAGACGACCACGGGCGAGACCGTCGAGGAGGTCCGCGACGAGTGGGCCGACTACGACTTTGGCGGCGAGCCGATGGTATCCGTCGAGGGCTTGAACGTCCACTACGGCTCGGACCACGCGCTGAAAGGCGTCGCGATGGACATCCCCGACGAGAGCGTCACCGCGCTCATCGGCCCGTCGGGCTGCGGGAAGTCCACCTACCTCCGATGTCTGAACCGGATGAACGACCGCATCAAGGCCGCGAGCGTCGACGGCTCCGTGGAGGTCGGCGGCGAGGAGATTTACCAGGACGGCACGAATCTGGTGGAACTTCGCAAGCGCGTCGGGATGGTGTTCCAGGCGCCAAATCCGTTCCCGAAGTCGATTCGGGACAACATCGCGTACGGTCCGCGGAAGCACGGCGACATCGACACCGGGCTCGTGAGCCGCCTGTTCGGCCGCGACGACCGCGAGCGGGAGGACGAACTCGTGGAGCAGTGTCTACGTGACGCTGCGCTCTGGGACGAGGTGGCCGACCGCCTAGACGACAACGCGCTCGGCCTCTCCGGCGGCCAACAGCAGCGTCTCTGCATCGCGCGAGCGCTCGCCGTCGACCCCGACGTGCTGTTGATGGACGAACCGGCGAGCGCGCTCGACCCCATCGCCACCGCGAAAATCGAGGACCTCATCGAGGAACTCGCGGAGGAGTACACGGTGGTCGTCGTCACGCACAACATGCAGCAGGCCGCCCGCATCAGCGACCAGACCGCCGTCTTCCTCACCGGCGGCGAACTCGTGGAGTACGGCGACACCGACCAGATATTCGAGAACCCCGAGAGCCAGCGCGTCGAGGACTACATCACGGGGAAGTTCGGCTAATGCCCAGAGAGGAGTACCAGGCCGAACTCGACGACCTGCGTGCGAGCGTCGTCGAGATGGGCGACCTCGTCTGCGACCGACTGGACGACGCGCTCGCGGCCTACGAGGCGAACGACGAAGCGGTGGCCCGAGGTGTCGTGGACGGCGACGACGCGGTGAACGACCGCTACCTCGAACTGGAGGGCGACTGCGTCGACCTGCTCGCGCTCCAGCAGCCGGTCGCGAGCGACCTCCGGTTCGTCGCCGCGTCGTTCAAAATCAGCACCGACCTCGAACGCGTCGGCGACCACGCCGTGAACGTCGCGGCGCGCACGCTGTACGCAGTCGAGAGCGACCCCGAACTCGTCTACTGACCGCCGAACTTCTACAAGCCCCCGCGTCGTGTTGGTCGTATGACCACCGAACGCGGGGCGTCTCCGTGAGCGCGCGCCGCCACTACCCCGTCTCGAAGCCGGCGGCGTACGCCTACGACGCGGCCTACCACGGCGTGCCGAACTGGGACATTGGGCGCCCGCAGCGCGCGTTCGTCGCGGCGGAGGAGGCCGGCCTGCTCGGCCCGCGGGTTCTCGATGTGGGCTGTGGCACCGGCGAACTGTCGCTGTTCCTCGCGCGCCGCGAACACGACGTCCTCGGCGTCGACCTGTCGCCGCTCGCCATTCGGCAGGCCCGCGAGAAGGCGCGCTGGCGGCGCATTCGGGCGTCGTTCGTGGTGTGGGACGCGCTCGACCTGCCGAGGTTGGCCGCCCGCGGGTTCGCGTTCGACTCGGTCGTCGACTGCGCGATGTTCCACGTGCTCGGGGCCGCCGAGCGCGACCGGTTCGTCGCGGGCCTCGGGAGCGTCCTCGAACCGGGCGGTACGTACTGCGTGCTCGGCGACGCGCGCTCGGACCCGCGTTCGCTGTACGGCGTCTCGCCCGCCGAGATTAGGGAGCGGTTCCGCGAACGGGACGGCTGGCGGGTGGCGTTCGTGCGCGAGACCACCTTCGAGCGACGGCACAGCCACAATCCGGCGTACTTCGCGTGCGTCGTCCGCACCGAGTAAGCCGGTCGTACCGACCGAAGCGTGGGGTTTCGAGGGCGTACGCGCTCCATACTAATGCGCGGCCCGCGCGTCGTTACGACGGCATGACCGCAGTCAAAATCATCAAAGTGCTCGGCACGTCCGAGGAGTCCTGGGAGGACGCGGCGCAGGCCGCCGTCGAGGAGGCGAGTCAGACGGTCGACGACATCCACGGCGTCGAGGTAGAGGACTGGACGGCGAACGTCGAGGGCGGCGCCATCACGTCGTACAAGGCGACCGTCGAAATCGCGTTCCCGGTCCACGAGTCCTCGGGTGATGCCTGACTCGCGGTCGGGGCCGCGCGCCGCCTCGGGTCGCGGCGTCGCCCGACGGCGCGTCCTCCGCGGGACGGCAGTCGGCGCCGTCGTCGCGCTCGCGGGCTGTGCGGGCGGCGGTGGCGGCGGCGACACGCTCCCCGGCAGTGACTATCCGGCGGTCGACGAGTGGCTGACCGAAACGGCGGTCGGCGACAGCGACGACACGTACGGCGGACGCGTCGTCGACAGCCGCGGCCAGGACGCGATAGACGTGGACGTCGGTAGCGAGGGGAACGGCGGCTTCTACGCGTTCGGGCCGTCGGCCGTCGCCGTGTCGCCCGGCACGACGGTGACGTGGCGGTGGACCGGGGAAGGCGGCGCGCACAACGTCGAAGCCGAGGCCGACGAGCAGATCGGCGAGTCGGACTTCGAGTTCAGTTCCGGCGAGGCGGTGGACTCCGACGAGGAGACGTTCGAACAGACACTCGACCGCGCGGGCGTCGCGCTCTACCACTGCGAGCCCCATCTGTCGGTCGGGATGAAGGGCGCGGTCGTCGTCGCCGAAGAGTGAGACGGGCCGGTAGCACAGCCGAGGAGCCGAGTAAGCCGGCCATTACAATGCGTAGACTCCGCGTACCGACCGGAGATGGCACTGGGACGGAACGCAAAACGCGAGCAAACCGAGAACGTCGCGGGCTACGACTCGACCGACGCCGTGGCGGCGTACGCCGAGTGGGCCGCGGAAGACGGCCTCCACGAGAGCGAGGAGCGCGTCCTCGCCCGCTACTTCCGCCCGAGCGCAGGGCGCGTTCTCGACGTCGGGTGTGGCGCGGGCAGGACGACTGCGGTCCTCGACCGCCGCGGGTTCGACGTGACGGGGGTGGACGTGAGCGCCGCGATGGTCCGCGAGGCGAGACGCCAGTTCCCCGGCATCGGCGTCCAGCGCGGCGACGCGACGGACCTCGCGTTCCGGGACGAGTCCTTCCAGTACGTCCTGTTCTCGTACTGCGGACTGGACCTCGTCTACCCGGAGGCGGCGCGCCGCGAAGCCCTCCGCGAAATCCGGCGCGTGCTCGCTCCCGGCGGCGTGTTCGCGTTCAGCACCCACAACAGTTGGTACAACGCCGTCGCCGCCGTCGACGACTGGAGTCACGTGCGCAAGTTCTACCTGTCGAACGGGAACCACCGGCGGCTCGGCGAGCGGTACAAGGTCGACGACACCGAGTGGGACATGAAGGTGTACGTCACGAACCCGGTTCGACAGCGCCGACAACTCCGAAGAATGGGGTTCGAACCGGTGGCGTACGTGGGGAAGCGGCCGTCGCCGCTGAACTACCTCGAACGCCGACCGTACTACGTCGCGCGGAAGCCCGACCGCGGTTAGACCATCTTTTCGAGGTCGCGCACCGCCGACTCCTCGGCGACCATGAACGCGTCCTCGCGGAGCAGGTCCTCGTCGGTCGGGAGGACGAGCACTTGGTCGCGGCCGTTCGTCGTCGTCTGGATGACGTCGAGGTCGATGAGCGCGTAGTCGAGGTCGCGCTCCGGGTCCGGGTCGTCGGCGACGTCCCACCAATCGCTTGCCGGCGTCGACATCGTCACGCGTTCCGTTCGATGGAGACGGCGGCGTCGCCGTCCACGGTGATTTCGGTGACGGCGCCGCCGAAGCGGTAGGCGTCCGCGCCGCTCCCGACGAGGCCGATGACCTTGCCGTCCTTCGCGATGTCCTCGATGGCGTCCCACGACGTGCCGTCGCCCGTCGAGACGCTCTCGTCGGGGTCGCGCGCGACGTCGCCGGAGACGGTGAACGTGTACGTCGTCACGTCGCTCTCGCCGTCCACGGTGAGCAGATGGGGGAGCGAATCGCTCTCGGAGTCGCCCGAGGAGTCGCTACCGGACGAGTCGTCGCCCGAGGAGCCGTCCTGGCTGCCGCCCGAGGAACCGTCCTGTCCGTCGTCGGAGGAGCCACCGTCAGCGGAGCCGTCGTCGCCCGTGCTGTCGTCCGAACCGTCGCCCGAGGAACCGTCCTGCTGGTCGTCGGCGCCGCCGCTCGCGGAGCCGTCGAACGCCGAGGGGTCGACGCTCTCCCCGTTCAGGACCACGTCGAAGTCGTAGTCCGCGGGGTCGGCGCTGAACGACGTAATCGTCCCGTCGACGAGGTAGGCGTCGCCGAATCCGGTGTTGCCGGTGAAGCCGGTGACGGTGACCGTCCCGTCGCCGTTCTCGGTGATGCTGTCGCCGTGGCCCGCGACCACGTCACTGGAGACGCGGTGGAGTTCGACGCTGCCGTCGACGACGAACTCGTAGTTCAGGTCGCCGGACTGCTGGGCGATGACTTCGAGCACGTCGGCGTCCCCGGCGTCCGAACTGTCGTCGGAGCCGTCGGAACCGTCCGAGCCGTCGGCACCGTCGTCGGCGCTCGACTCGCCGGTGAGTTCGGCGAACGTGGTCGTCGTGCCGTTCACGGAGACGTCGACGGTGGTGCCGTCGGGCACGCTGTAGTCGACGACGCCGCCGGAGAACCGGTAGGAGTCGAGTTCGTCCGGCGCGAGGCCGACGCTCGTCGCGGTCGTCGTGCCGTCGTCGTTCTCGACGATGGTGTCCGTGTCGGGTTCGGCCTCGGCGGCGAATTCGACTGTCCCGTCGACGGTGAACGACACGTCGGCGGCGCCGTCGTTGTCCGGCGTCGCGTGCAGGACGAGCGTGTTGTCCGGTTCGCTGGGTTCGGACGGCGCGCTCGCGGAGCCGTCCCACGGCGAGACGCTCAGATCGAGGCCCTCGATGTCGTCGGCGGCCGCGTAGCCCGTAATCTGGGAGGGCACGGGGACGCTGACCTCGTCGGCCTCGCTGATGCCGGAGCCGCTGAAGTCGGGTTCGACGGTGCGGCTGCCGGACCCGGCGACGGTGCAGTTCTCGATGGTCACGTCCATCTCGCCGCCGGACTTGTCGCGCACGAGGTCGCCGTCGGAGTCGTTGTAGAACGTGCAGTTCCGGATGGTGACGGTGGAGCCGGCGGCCTCGTCGTGGAGTTCCACGAGGTCGGCGTTGCCGTCCACGTCGAAGTAGACGAACCAGCAGTTCTCGACGACGAGATTCGCCGGACTGCGGAGGCGAAGGCCGCGCGCGTTCGGCGAGTTCGTGTCGTCGCTCGGGATGGAGTCGGTGACCGCGATGAGCGTGTTCCGGACGTACGTCGTCTCGCTCGTGTCCGTGCCGTCACGGTGGCCGACGCGGACGCCGGCGATGTTGTTGTTGACGGAGACGCAGTTCTCCATCGTCACCGGCGGCTTGTCGACGTACGCGCCGTTGTTCGCCATCCGCGCCCACGCCGAGTTCCGAATCGTCAGGCGGTCGTTGCCGCCGTCGGGGGTGTAGAGCGCGCGGTCCTCGCTCTGCCGGCCGCCCTCCGGCCACACGAAGCCGTCGAGTGTCGCGCCGGGGGAGAGGTCGATGCCGGCCTTCGGCTCGGGGTTCGCGCCGCGAACCACGACGTTCTCCAGTCGCCCCTCGACGCTCCCGGACATCGTGCCGGATTCGAGGTTGAGGACGGTGTCGCCCTTCGACCCGCCGCCGATGCACGCGTTCCCGGCGCCGATGTCCATGCCGCCGCCCCACGAGTACTCGCCGGCGTCGAGCGTGACCTCGCCGCTCGGGTTCAGCGCGGCGTCGAGGTCGCTGACCGCAGAGGCGCGCCCGATGAGGGACGCGGACCCGCCGAGCGCGACCGCCGCGCCGACCGTCTTCATGAACGTCCGGCGGTTAGTCCGTCCCTTCCCGCTCGTCGATTCAGTAGCCCGTTCCTTCTCCGCTTCGTCGTCGTTGTGGCCCTTCGCCATGGACGGGTAGTAAGAGGTTACTCAAAAAGGAATTCTGACGAGTTGCGGGCCGTACACCGGTAATATGGGGCTACTTGAAGACGTATGCGTACCGCGTATCAGCCAGTTAGCAGCCGCGTGGCGACACGGATGGTAAGTGAATCCTACCGGGAGCGCCGGGCCCGCGCTCACCGAGACAAACCCGAGCCTACCGAGTAGGACGCGCGTATCGGTCGAGTAGGAGGCTGTTACCCCGAGACGGGGCGTTCTGTGCGCTCGCCGCCGGGGGAACCGTCTCCATAACAATGTCCGCGAGTGCGGACACACGACTCGTGACACGAGCATCGACCGGGATGGGAACCCTCCTCCTCGGCCTCGACGGCGTCTGCCGCCCGGTTCTCGACCCGCTGTTCGACGACGGCGCGCTCCCGGCGCTCGCCGACCTGTTCGGGGAGGCGACCGTCTCCGGGTTGGAGTCCCAGATTCCGCCGTGGACGCCGAGCGCGTGGCCGTCGCTGTTCACGGGCGTGAACCCCGGCAAACACGGCGTCTTCGACTTCCTCTCCTTCGAGGGGTACGACTGGGAGTTGGTGAACCGGCGGCACGTCCGCGAGCACGCGCTCTGGGAGCTGCTGGACGAGCACGGCCTGTCGAGTGTCGTCGTGAACGTCCCCGTGACCGGGCCGCCGGTGGCGTTCGACGGCGCGCTGATTCCGGGGTACGTCGCGCCGAACGAGCCGACCTGCCACCCCGAGGGACTCCTCGACGACGTGCAGGACGAAGTCGGCGACTACCGCGTGTACGAGCCCGAGGACGTGGACGGCGGCGACGAGCAAGTCGAGTGGTACGAGCGCCTCGTGGCGATGCGCGGCGAGGCGTTTCGCTACCTCGTCGACCGCTTCGACCCCGACTTCGGGTTCCTGCAGTTCCAGCAGACCGACACCGTGTTCCACGAGCGCCCGACGGACCGGGACGCCGTGCGCGCCGTCTTCGAGGCGGTCGACGAGCAGGTCGCGGCGGTCCTGGACGCCTGTGACCCGGACACCGTGGTGGTGGCGAGCGACCACGGTATCGGGCCGTACACGGGCTGTGAGTTCCGCGCGAACGAGTACCTCCGCGACCGCGGGCTCGTGGCGACGACGCGCGGCGAGGGCGGGATGCCGTCGTGGACGTCGCTCGCTCGCGACCGGGCGGACGACGGCGGTCGTCGGTCGCTCGCCGAAGCGGCGGTGTCGCTGGCGGCGTCCGTCGGCGTGACGAGCCAGCGCATCGCGACGGCGCTCGAGCGCCTCGGTCTGAAGGAGTTCGTCCTCGACCACGTGTCGACGGACACCGTGCGGGCGGGCACCGAGCGCGTCGACTTCGCCGAGTCGACGGCGTACATGCGGTCGCGGACGGAACTCGGCGTGCGCATCAACAAGGCGGGCCGCGAGCCCGACGGGTCGGTGTCGCCGGCGGAGTACCCGTCCGTGCGCTCGGACGTGGTGAGCGACCTGCTGGCGGCGCGCGCCCCGGACGGCACGCGCGTCTTCGAGGCGGTCGGTCCCGCCGAGGACTACTTCCACGGCCCGTACGTCGACGACGCGCCGGACGTGGTGACGGTGCCGGCGGCGTTCGACAACTACCTGTCGGCCTCCCTCCGGGGGGACGTGTACGCCGAGCCGTCGGAGGCGTGGAACCACAAGCGCACGGGCATCGTCGCGCTGTCGGGGGACGGCGTGGACGAGTCCGCCGACCTCGGCGACCCGCATCTCTTCGACGTGGCGCCGACCGTGCTGGCGACGCTCGGCGTGCGACCGAGCGACCGCATGGACGGGCGCGCGCTCCCCGCCGTCGACTCGCTCGCGCCGACGACGTACCCCGAGTTCGACGCCGACCCGGCGTCCTCGACGGAAAGCGACCGCGTGAAACGCCAACTATCGAACCTCGGCTACCTCGACGACGATGAGTATTGAGGTGCGGACCGTCGACGACGCGGACCGCTGGAACGAACTGGTGGCCGATGCGGCCAACCCGACGGCGTTTCATCTCGCCGAGGGCCTCGACGTCCTCGCCGAGTACGCGGACGCGGACTGTCATCACCTCGTCGGGTTCAAGGGGAAGGAGCCGGTCGGCGTGTTCCCCGTGTTCACGATGTCGAAGGGGCCGGTGACGGCGGCGTTCTCGCCGCCGCCGGACCTGAAGGTCCACTACCTCGGGCCGTCGCTGCTCGACCGTCAGGAGATGAAACGCCGGCGGCGGGACAAGCGCAACCGCCGGTTCGTGGACGCCTGCCTCGACTGGCTGAACGAGGAACACGACCCGAAGTTCACGACGCTGTTGACGCCGCCGGGGTACGACGACGTCAGGCCGTTCGTCTGGCAGGAGTTCGACGCGAAGCCGCGGTACACGTACCTCGTGGACCTGACGCGGGACCGCGAGGAGTTACTGTCGGCGTTCAGCAGCGACGCGCGCCGGAACGTCTCGAACAACTACGACGTGGCGTACACGCTCGAGGAGGGCACCGTCGAGGACGCGGCGCGCGTCGTCGAGCAGGTGCGGGCGCGCCACGAGGAGCAGGGCGAACCGTTCCCGCTCTCCACCGAGTTCGTCACCGACCTCTACGAGCGCCTCCCCGACGGCGTCGTGCGACCGTACGTCTGCCGCATCGACGGCGAGTTCGCCGGCGGCAGCGTGGTCCTGGAGTACGGCGACACGTCGGTGTGCTGGCTGGGCGGCGCGAAGACGGACTCGGAGATTCCCGTCAACGACCTCGTCGACTGGCACTGCTGTGTCGAGGCGATGGACCGCGGGCAGTCGGCCTACGACCTCGCGGGCGCGAACAACGCGCGCATCGCGGGCTACAAGGCGAAGTTCGCGCCGGACCTGGTGTCGTACTACCGCCTCCAGAACGCGTCGCGGACGATGAGCGCGCTGTCGAAACTGTACAGTCGGCTGAAATAGTCGGCTACGCCCAGACTTCGAGGACGCCGCCGCTGGTCACGCGGACTTCGAGGTCCTCGTACGCGAACGTCACTTCGACGTCGCTGCCGCCGTCGAGCAGCGCGTCGAGCGCGTCGGCGTCGATGGTGTACTGGAGCGGTTCGAGGTCGGTCTGTCGCTGCTCCGTCGTCGCTGCGATGGCTTCCGCGATTGCGGTGCTCGCTTGGTCGTGGTCGGACCAGTCCGTTCGTCGGATTTCCGGAACTGCGTCGACGCCGCGTCGGTCCGGCGACGAATTCCTGTCAGACTCCATATATAGGGTCGTCTCGTGCAGAATTACGGACAGCCGGGTAAATATCCAGCGGAACGGGGTCTGACTTCCGGTTGTGTGACGGCTGCCCGCTGAATCAGGCGTCGGTCGTCGTTCACCACGTCCTAACAATACATCCGCACGCCCTTCCCCCGAGTAACGCATGCTTTCCAGTCGACCCGCAGCGACGCGAGGTGGCGACGCGTGACCGACCCGGACGACTTCCGGCGCGTCATGGGGCAGTTCGCCACGGGCGTCACCGTCGTCACCTTCCCGCCCGCCGACGACCCCCACGGCATCACGGTGAACGCGTTCGCGAGCGCGTCTCTCGACCCGCCACTCGTGCTCGTCTGCCTCGACCACGACACCCGCAGCCACGAACTGCTCGCGTCCGGCGACGCCGACGCGTTCTGCGTGAACGTCCTCGCCGCCGACCAGCAGCCGGTCGGCGAACACTTCGCCGGCATGACCGACCTCGACGAACCGTTCGCGGGCACGCACGCCGCGTCCACCGGCGCGCCGGTCTTCGAGAGCGCGCTCGCGTACGTCGACTGCACGGTCCACTCGTCGCTCGCCGTCGGCGACCACACCGTCTACGTCGGCGAAGCCGCCGACGCCGACGTCCTCGACGACACCGCCGACCCCCTCACGTTCTTCCGCGGCGAGTGGGGCGGCCGACCCCGGTAGTCACGCCGGGTCGGCGAGCAAGTGGTCGGCGTCCAGCGCGTCGACGAGGCGGAGCAGCGAGTCCGGCCCGACCGCGTCCACGCCGTGCGCGTCCGCGACGTCCAGCGCCTCGACGGAGAAACCGACCGGCGAAACGGCCGTGAGGTCGCTCGCGTCCCCCTCGCGCTCCGCGACGACGTCTCGCATCCGTGCCGCCGACACCTCCCCCGCCGACGGCGCCATCGGCACCAGCACCGTCGCTCGCCGCCCCTCGGAGCGCGCCGCGTCGAAGGGCGGACCGTCCGCCGATGCGACGCGCCAGCCCGCGCGGCGCCACAGCGCCGCGACGAACTCCTCGAACGCCTCGTCGCCGAACGCCCCGAGGCGCGCTCGCTCGTCGGCGTCGCTCATCGCTGTCGCCCCGCTGGCGGCCGCGACGCGACCGTCGACTCCGGCGTCACTGTCCCCAGTTCGCGGCGCCGGCCTCTGGCGGTTCGTCCGACACCGACGCGGCGCCGTCGTCCAGTTCGGCGTTCGGCACGCAGTCGATACAGCTGTGAACGCGGTCCTCGTTGTCGCCGAACACGCGAGCGAACTGGAGTGTCACGTGACTGTCGCAGTTTCTGCAACGTGGCATCGTGAGAGTGTACGCACAGGCCACGAGTTTGGTTATTCACCCCATTATTCGCCCACGAGGCGGCTTACGCGCCGTAATCGCCGCCTGTCCGTCGGGCGTCGGTCGGAACCCGGACACTACCCCTCGGGCGCGCGCTTAGCGCCCGCATAACCAAGCCCGCGGTTACGGTAGTGAAACACGCCCCTACCCGACACGAACGACGCGGGCCGCCACAGGCGCCTGTTCGCTCCGCCGACGGCGGTCGGCGTAGCCCCCGCTGACGCGCTCGTAGCGCCCCTATTACAATGCGGTTCAGCGGCGTTCGTACTGTCGGTGACCGCCGGACGGCAGCGCGGTCGCCGATTCACAATGGTACGAGCATTCCGCAACAACGACAAGGGGAAACGCGTCGTCACCGCCGACGGCGACACCGTCGGGAAAATCGACAGCATCGACGGCGAGATGGCCCACGTGAAACCGGACCGCGGGCTGGCCGACAGCATCCGACAGCGACTCGGGTGGACCGACGAGAGCGAGGAGATGTACACGCTCGACCACTCGCGCGTGAAGTCCTTCTCCAGCGACGAGGTCCACCTGAAGGACTGACCCCGCCCCGCGAATCGACCGAACCGAGCGGGTGACTACGCGTCGCCCGCGAGCCCTGCTTCTACGCCGTCGAGGTGACTGAACCCGACCACCGCCACGACCAGCGAATCCGCGCGCAGGTCGGCGAGCCGGCCCGCCATGTAGCGCTCGCGGGCGGCGTCCAGCAGCCGCGTCGCCGCCGGCGGTTCGAACGCCCGCAGCAGCGTCGTGGACCGCCGGACGTGCCCGGACTCGTGGCTGGCCTGTTCGGTCGGCGTCGCGTCGCTCGGGCAGTCGTACTCCTGTGTGTGTTCGACGGCGCCGACCCAGTCCGCGGGCACGCCGGCCGCCTGCAGGCGACCGCGGGCCGTGTGGACGGCGAGGCGACCGAACCCGTGGAGCGTGCGCGCAACCGTCCGCAGCGACGCGTCCGCGTCCCGGAGCGTCGACGCCAGCGTCCCGAGCGCGCGACGGCCCGGCACGTCCACGCCGACGACGCTGGCGTCGGTCTCGGCGGCTCGCACCGCCGCCGACAGTTCGCCGCCCGCGTCCTCGCCGTCGTCGGCGGCGTACTGCTCGAACAGCGACACGAGCGCGTCCGGCGTCTCCAGAGCGACGACGTCCGGCGCGAGCGCGTCAACGACGGCCTCGGCTCGGTGGACGCTCGCGGGGTGGTCGTGGACGACGCCGACGAGTACGACGGGTTCGCCGTCGCCGGCCTCGACCACGCGCACGTACTCCCCGGAGACCCGCGGGTCGTCGTGTCGTGTCACCGCCGCGGTCCGCTCGACCGCCCCCGATTCGGTCTCGTCGCCGTCTGCTTCCCTGTCTGCCACGCTGATAGGCGGAGTATGGGCCGAGACTACTTACGTTCCGCGCCGGGCACAGCCGGTTCCTAACTAAAGCCCGTCCGCGCGTGACTGTACGGCGATGGCACGATACAGTCCGTTCGAGGAGTTGGAGCGAATCGTCGACGAGATGCAGACCGTCTTCGAGGAGGGAACGCGACGCACGGGCGCCGGACTCGCCGGAATTCGGGAGGCCGAGTCGACGCTCGACCTCGTGGAGTACGACGACGAGTACGTCGTCACCGTCGACCTGCCGGGGTACGACAAGGCCGACGTGGACGTGCGCCTCGACGACCGGCGGCTCGTCGTGGACGCCGAGCACGCCGAGCGCGAGGAGACCGAGGACGAGGAGGGCCGCTACATCCGCCGGGAGCGCCGCGAGAGCGCGTCGATGCAGACGGTGACGTTCCCGCAGGACGTGCGCGCCGAGAACGTCTCTGCGAGGATGCAAAACGGCGTGCTGACGGTCACCGTGCCGAAGGCCGAGGCCGCGACCGAGGGCCGGCACGTCGACATCGAGTAGCGCCGTCCCGCGGTAAGCGGGGCAAAACAAAGGCGCTCACTTCCGGTTTTTCGTGCAGTCGCATGAGTTACGAGGACTACCTGGACGACCGGAACGTCATTCTCACAGTCGCCCCGACTGGCGGCGTCCACGGCAAGGACGCGAACCCGAACCTCCCCGAGCAGCCCGAGGAGATCGCCGAACAGGTGGCGGCCTGCGAGGACCTCGGCGCCGCCATCGTCCACCTCCACGCGCGGGACGAACACGGGGAGAACGACGCGGCCCGCCTGCAGGAAGTCAACGAGGCGGTACGCGAGCGCTGTGACGACATCATCATCCAGAACACCACAGGGGGACAGAGCACGTACGACGCCCGCGTGCAGGGGATTCGCACCGACCCGCACCCGGAGATGGCGAGCCTGGACATGGGGCCGTTCAACCGCGGCCAGCACATCATCACCGAGCACAACCGCCACAACATCGACCGCCTCGCGGCCGAGATGCGCGAGAAGGGCATCAAGCCCGAACTGGAGTGTTTCAACAACGGCCACCTGAACGAGGCCCACCGGCTCGTCGAGCGCGACGCCATCGAGGAGCCCTACTACATCAACCTCATCTTCGGGCACGGGACGTTCACGCCGCCGACGCCGGAGAACGTCCTGAACATGGTGTCGAACCTCCCGGAGAACAGCGAGTTCAATCTGCTCGCGGTCGGCGAACACCAGCTCCCGCTGACGACGCTGTCGGTCATCCTCGGCGGCCACGTCCGGGTCGGCATGGAGGACAACCTCTACCTGCGACGAGGCCGGCAGGTCGAGGAGAACGCCCAGTTAGTCGACCGGACGGCGCGAATCGTGGACTTACTCGGCTGCGATTTGGCGACGCCGGCGGAGGCCAGAGACCGCCTGGGGATGACCTAATCTGCGGGTAACATAGTGTGCTCCCGTGGTCGGAGTGACCGATGACCTGTCCGTACCTCGAGTACCGGTCGAGCGACGACGACCACGAGTTCGACCACGACCGCCCGTACTGCGCGGCGCTGGAGGAGTTCGTGTCCCCGATGAAGGCCGACGTCTGTAACGACCGCCACGACTTCGACCACGCCGAGGACTGCGACGTGTTCCGGCGGGCCGCCGAGCAGACCGCGACGCCGGAGCCGACGGACTGACCGATGGCCGACGACGAGTACGCCCTCCGGTGGTTCGAGCCGGGCGACCGCGAGGCGTTCGTCTCGCTGTACGACGACGCGTTCGGCGGCGGGAGCGACGAGTGGTTCGACTGGAAGTACGTCCAGAACCCCCGCGTCTCCCACGTCCCGATTCTCGTCGCCGAGCGCGTCTCCGACGGCGCGTTCGCCGGCGCCCGCCCGCAGGTCCCGTTCCTGTTCCGCGTCGGCGGCGAGGACGTGCTCGGACTGCGCTTCGGGGACACGATGGTCCATCCGGACCACCGGCGCCGGGGCGTGTTCACGCGCCTCGCGGAGCGCGCGCTCGACCACTACGCGTCGATGCCAACGCGGTTCTGCTTCAACTGCCCGAACGACAAGTCCCGGCCCGGATTCCTGAAGGCGGGCGGCGAGGTGATAGCCCACCTGCCGTCGTTCTACCGCGTGCAGAACCCGGCGCGCGTCGCCGGCGCGACGCGGGACGGCGTCACCGGCGCCGTGCTCGGTCGGCTCGCCGCGCCCGCCGCCGACGGCTACCTCGGCGCGCGCGACCGCCTCGCCGGCCGACAGGCCGACGTCGCCGTCACCAGACACCACGAGGTGCCCGTTGGCGCCCTCGCCGACGCCTACGAGCGCGGCGCGCCCGACGGCGTCCACGCGGTCCGGGACGAGGCGTTCCTCGACTGGCGGTACGACAACCCGAACTGGACCTACGAGGCGTACACGGCGTCCGCGGGCGGCGACCGAATCGCCGCGGTCGTCACCGGCCGGCAGACCGACGCGGACGGCGTGACGACGACGAACGTCGTCGACGCCCTCCCGCTCACCGGAGACGACCGTCGGGCCGCGGGCCTCGAAGCGCTCCTCGGTGCGGTCACCGACGACCACGCGGACGCCGACCTGCTCGGGTACTGCGGGACGGCGATTCCGCGCCGCGTCCTCCGCGCGCACGGCTTCCACTTCGACGGCGTCCCGCCGCTGTCGTGGGTGACGTCCCCGACGAAACTGGTCGCGTACGACCTCGCGGGCGACGGCGACACCGCGTGGCAGGCCACCGGCCTCGACCTGCGCGACGGCCGGAACTGGGCGCTGTCGTACGCTGAACTCGACGCGCGCTGACGCCGGCACAGGCACTCCTTACTCGCGTTCGCTCCCCATAACAAACCGCTCGGGCGGCGTGAACTCCGACAGATGCACCGCCGGACGTTCCTCCGAAAGGCGTCGTCAGCGACTGCCGTCGGGTGGGCGGGGGCCGCGTCGACGGTCGGACTGGCCGGCTGTAGCGGGCGCGAACCGCCGTCGATAGCGACCGACGACATCCCGACGCCGCCCGCCGACCGCCGCCCGCCAGCGACGCCCGTCGGCGGCAACGCCACCGAACAGTCGGTCGAGAGCGTCGCGCAGTCGTGGGGGTTCGACGACGTCGTGGACCTCGACGAGGCGGGCGCGGACACCGGCGGCGTGCGTCCCGTGGACGACGTGCTCGCCGACCACGCGACCGACGACACGCTCGTCTACCTGCCGCCGGGCCGGTACCGGCTCACCGAGAGCTTCGCGCTCGCCGACAGCCGCCTCGGCATCGTCGGCCACGACGCGACGATAGTGCCCGCAGAGGGGTTCTCGGACACGCTGTTCGGGCTCGGGTGGCCGGAGCCGATGAGCGACGTGTTCGTCTCCGGGGTGGCCTTCGACTTCACCGCGCCGGACACCGGCGGTCGCCCCATCTACGCGGCGGCCGACGACCGGGTCGTCCTCCGGGACGTGGTGGTCCGCGGCGAGGTGGACGTGCGCCAGGACTTACTCCGAATCGACGTGACCAGCGAGACGGGCACCGGACTCGTGGAGCGGCTGGCGCTCCCGGACGGCGCGCTCCCCGGCACCGGCGTCACCGGCTGCGAGGTCGGCGACGGCAACCGCGGAGACGTGTCGTTCGTGAACTGCCACGTCGAGGGATTCCCGGACAACGGCCTGTACGCCGACCCGCCCGCCGGCTCAGTCGAGGTCCACGGCGGCTACTTCCGCAACAACGGCGTCGCGGGCGTCCGCATCGAGACCAACGAGGACAGCGTCGTCCGGGGCGCGTACGTGCTCTGTGACGAGGCCGAGGGGAGCGGCGAGAACATGCGCGGCATCCGTCTGCGCGCGGGCAACTCCCTGCTCGTCGAGGACTGCGTCGTGGAACTGCTCGAAGTCACGGAGAGCGACGGCGCGGTGACGTTCGCCTCGGAACTGGAGTCCGCGACGGTGCGGAACTGCCGGCTGCGCGTGGACGCCGACGGCGTGAACGCGATTCGCGTGAAGAGCCCGAACCGGAGCGCGCCCGGAGACACCCAGCGCGGCCCGTTCCGCTGCGAGCAGGTCGCCGTCACCGGGTCCGCGTCCGGCGGCGCCGCCATCCAGGCCGCGAACCGGCAGGGGTGTGAGTTCCACCACGTCTGTGTCACGCAGGACGGCGACGACCGGGACGGCGTGCGCGCCGACAACGTCGACGGCGAACTCGTGAACGCGCGCATCGCCGTGACCGGCGACCCGCTGTCGTTCCGAAACTCCACCATTCGCCGCCGGAACGTCAGCGTGAGTAGGCGACCGAACGCCCGCGGGGCGTGTCGCTGACCCCTGTGCGCTCGCCGCGCACGCGCTCGGCCACCTCGCCCATCGTCTCGACGCGAACCGCGCCGTCGTTCCGGCGCTCGGCGACGTACTCGAACACTCGCCGAATTCGGCGCGCGTGGCGGTCGCTCCTGACGTTGTTCGGGTGGAGCCACAGGTGGACCGTCCGGCCGGTGTTCGCCGCGGCGTCGACGCCCCGCCGCGCCGCCCGCACCACGGGGTCGTCGGCCACCGCCTCGACGGCGGCGCGCGCGACGCCCTCGAAGTCGAAGAGGTACAGCGACGCCGGCACGTTCACGAGCCCGTGCTCGTCGAACGCGGGGTCGACGAGCGGCGCGCCCGCGTACCCCGCGCTCCGTGCGACTTTCCGGACCAGGGACGCGACGCCGCCGACCTGCGCCCCCGGTCCGCTCCCCCGGTAGCACGTGTAGCCGGCGTCCGCGAGCGCGTCCCGGTGGCCGACGTAGTTCCGCGGGAAGACGAACGAGTCGAACCCGCGGCCGGCGGCGCGCTCGCTCGCCGCGAGTTCGGCGCGCGCGACCTCGCTCGTCGTCTCCGCGACGCCGAACGGGACGTGAGAGAACGTGTGCGAGCCGAGTTCGTGGTCGGCGCTCGCGTCCTCGATTCGGTCCACGAGGCCGCGGCCGAAGCGAAGTTCGGGGCGGTCGGCCCACTCGCCCGACTCTCTCGCGAACCACCCCTCGGGCGTCGGGTGGTCGGCGTGGCGGCCGTCGCAGTCGTCGAGGAACAGGTGGCCGACCACCGCCCACGTCGCGGGCAGGTCGTACTCGTCGAGCGCGTCGAGCAGGCGAACCCAGCCGGTTCGGGCGTACTCCACGCGCTCGACCGGCGGGTCCGCGAGGTCGTGGTGCCCCCAGCCGAGTTCGGCGTCCACCGACACCACGACGGTTCCGGGTCTGTCGCTTCGCGGCGTCTCGGTCATCTACTGGACGGTCGGCGGCGACCGCGTTAAAACCGCGAGACCGTTCACTCGGCGCGGCGCCGCGTAGCCCTCGTGTAACGCGGTTCTCCGGCCGTCGAGCGGACGCAGGCCGCGGCCACCAGTCGGTCTCGCGTCCTCGCGTGCCGAACCGCCGTCGCGGAGAATCGTACGCAGGAGGTGTCTAACCCCCGAAAATTCGCCTATAACAATGGGTCGGTCGCCGGATAAGCCGACAACCGCCACCAGCGGTGTCGACAATGTCTCACGCCACTCAACGACACGACGCCTCCGAGCGTACCACGCCGGCCGCCGTCGGGCGCGCCGGACGCAACCGCGGCTCTCCGGGGGGACCGACGCGATGACGGACGCCGCGCTCGGTCCGGACGCCGACGTCCACGCCGACGCCGTCCTCGGCGAGGGCGACGGCGAACGCCCGCGAATCGGCGCCGACGCGACGATTCGCCGCGACACCATCGTCTACGCCGACGTGGACATCGGCGACGGCTTCGTCACCGGTCACGGCGCGCTCGTCCGCGAGGACACCACCATCGGCGACGACGCGCTCGTCGGCACGCACGCCGTCGTCGACGGCGCGTGTACGCTCGGGGACGACGTCAGCCTCCAGACCGGCGTCTACCTCCCCCGGAACACGACGGTGGGCGACCGCGTGTTCTTCGGGCCCCACGCCGTCCTGACGAACGACCCGTACCCCCTCCGGGCGGACGCCGACCTCGAGGGACCGACAATCGAGGACGACGTGTCCGTCGGCGCGAACGCCACGATTCTGCCGGGCGTCACCGTCGGCGAGGGCGCGTTCGTCGCGGCGAACGCCGTCGTCACCGAGGACGTGCCCCCGGAGACGCTCGCGGTTGGCGCGCCGGCCGTCCACGAACCGCTCCCCGAGGCGCTCGCCGGAGGGAACGGCCCGTGATTCCCATCGCCGCCCCCGAGGTCGGGGACGCCGAACGCGAGGGCGTCCGCGAGGTGCTGGACTCCGGCCAACTCGCGGACGGCCCGGTCGTCCGCGAGTTCGAGGACGAGTTCGCGGACTTCTGTGGCACCGACCACGCCGTCGCCACGACGAACGGGACGACCGCGCTCCACGCCGCCTTCGAGGCGCTCGGCGTCGGGCCGGGAGACACGGTGGTGACGACGCCGTTCTCGTTCGTCGCGAGCGCGAACGCGATTCGGCACGCGGGCGCCGAACCCGTCTTCGCCGACGTCGACCCGGACACGCTCACGCTCGACCCCGACGCCGTCGCCGACGTGGCGGCGCGCCGCGACGACGTGGTCGCCGTCCTCGCCGTCCACCTCTACGGCGCGCCCGCCGCGATGCGCGACCTGCGGGACGTCGCCGACGACCACGGCCTCGCGCTCGTGGAGGACGCCGCGCAGGCCCACGGCGCGGAGTACCGCGGCGACCGCGTCGGCTCGCTCGGCGACGTCGCCTGCTTCTCGTTTTACCCGACGAAGAACATGACGTCGGGCGAGGGCGGGATGGTCACCACCGACCACGACGCGCTCGCCCAGCGCGTCCGGCGCTTCTGCGACCACGGCCGCACGCAGGGGTACGCCCACGTCCAACTCGGCCACAACTTCCGGATGACGAGTCTCTGTGCCGCCATCGGACGGGCGCAACTGGAGAAACTCCCCGCGTACAACGACGCGCGCCGCGAGCACGCCGCCGCCCTCGACGCCGGCCTCGCCGGGACGAGCGTCGAGACGCCGTCGGTCCCCGCCGACGCCCGCTCGGTCTTCCACCAGTACACCGTCCGGAGCGACCACCGGGACGCGCTCGCCGACCACCTCGCGGAGCGCGGCGTGGACACGGGCGTCTACTACCCGACGCCGATTCACCGCCAGCCGGCGTACGCCGACGTGCACGCCGAACTCCCGGTCGCCGAGCGCGCCGCCGACCGCGTGCTCTCGCTCCCGGTCCACCCCGACCTCTCGGCCCGCGACCTCGACCGCGTCGTCGCCGCCGTCGAGTCCTTCGACGCCGCGCGAGACACCGCGACCGCCCGCCGGGGCGTGATGGACTCGTGACCGACGCTCCGCTCAGCGTGGGCGTAATCGGCGTCGGGAGCATGGGCCGGAACCACGTCCGCGTCTACCGCGAACTCGCGGAGACCGACCTCGTCGGCGTCGCGGACGCCGACCGCGAGGCGGCCGAACGCGTGGCCGGCGAGTACGGCACCGAGGCGTTCGCCACCGGCGACCTGCTCTCGCGGGTCGACGCCGTCTCCGTCGCCGTGCCCACGTCTGCCCACGCGCCGCTGGTCGCGGACGCCATCGACGCGGGCGTCCACGTCCTCGTCGAGAAGCCGTTCGTCGCGGACCCCGAGGAGGGCAGGGCGCTCGCCGACGCCGCGCGCGACGCCGGCGTCACACTCCAGGTCGGGCACGTCGAGCGATTCAATCCGGCAGTCCGGACGCTCGCGTCCATCCTGCCGGGCCTCGACGTCATCGCCGTGACTGCCGAGCGCCTCGGGCCGCCCGTGGACCGCGACCTCGACGCGAGCGTCGTCTCCGATTTGATGATTCACGACATCGACGTGGCGTGCGCGATGCTCGACGCCGACCCGATTTCGGTCTCGGCCTCCGGCACCGCGGACGGCGAGTACGCGACCGCGCACTGCTCGTTCGAGGGCGGCGTCGTCGCCTCACTCACCGCGAGCAGGGTCACCCAACAGAAGGTCCGGCGCTTCGCCGTGACCGCCCGCGAGTGCCGCGTCACGGTGGACTACCTCGACCAGTCCGTCGAGATTCACCGGAGTTCGACGCCCGAGTACGTCGCCACGAACGGCGACCTCAGGCACCGCACCGAGAGCGTCGTGGAGCGCCCGCTCGTGGAGAACGGCGAACCCCTGAAACACGAACTCGCGTCGTTCGCGGACGCCGCGCGGAACGGCACCGACCCCGTCGTCACCGCCGAGGACGGCGTGCGCGCGGTCGAACTCGCGTCCTGCATCGAGGGACTGGTCGCCACCCGCGACACCGCGGAGGTGTGGACGTGACCCGGCGCCTCTACGGGTCGACGGCCGCGACGGACACCCAACGCGAGTGGTTCCGCACCGGCGACGTGCCGGTCGCGGTGTACGGTCTCGGGAAGATGGGGCTGCCGTTGGCCGCCGTCTACGCCGAGAACTGCGGGAACGTCACCGGCGTCGACGTGGACGAGTCCGTGGTCGAGGCCGTGAACGCGGGCGACTGCCCGGTCGACCGCGAACCCGGCCTCCCGGGACTCGTGCGCGAACTCGTCGGACGGGGCGCGCTCCGCGCGACCACCGACTCGACGCGCGCCGCCGAAGACGCCGCCGTCCACGTCGTCATCGTGCCGACCGTCCTCACCGACGAGAAGGAACCCGACCTGTCCGCGGTCACGTCTGTCGCGGCGGACGTGGCCTCGGGGCTCTCGTCGGGCGACCTCGTGGTCGTCGAATCGACGGTTCCGCCCCGTACGTGCGCGGACGTGGTCGAACCGATGCTCGCCGACCGGAGCGGCCTCGAATCGGGCGAGTTCGGCGTGGCGTTCTGCCCCGAGCGCACGTCCAGCGGGCGCGCGCTCGCCGACGTGCGGGGCACCCACCCGAAGGTCGTCGGCGGCGTCGACGACGAGGCCACGCGCGTGGCCGAACTCGTCTACGGCGAACTCGTGGCCAACGACGTGATTCCCGTCTCGGACGCCGCCACCGCGGAGGCCGTCAAGGTGTTCGAGGGGCTCTACCGGGACGCGAACATCGCGCTCGCGAACGACCTCGCGCGCCTCACGGACGAACTCGCTATCGACGTGCGGGAGGCCATCGACGCCGCGAACACCCAGCCCTTCTGTGACATCCACGAGCCGGGCGCGGGCGTCGGCGGCCACTGCATCCCGTACTACCCGTACTTCGTCTTGAACTGGCTGCACGCCGACGCGCCGCTCGTGCGCACCGCCCGCGAGGTCAACGACGCGATGCCGGGGTTCGTCGCCGACCGGGTCGCCGAAGGCCTCGCCGCGCAGCACGCCGACGACGCCGCGATGGCGACGAACGGCGGCGACGCGCTCGCGGACGCCTCGGTCGCCGTCCTCGGGCTCGCGTACCGGGCGGGCGTCGCGGAGACGCGCGCCAGCCCCGGTATCGACGTCTGCGAGCGCCTCGCGGAGCGCAACGCGACCGTCTACGCGGCCGACCCGCTCGTGGACGCCGAGGGCGTGCCGGCGGAGGACGTGGCGATAGCCGACCTGCCCGAGACCGACCTCGACGCCGCGGTGCTCGCCACCGCCCACGAGGAGTTCGAGGATATCGACTGGCCGGCGTTCGACCCGCTGGTCGTCGTGGACGGCCGAGACGCCCTCGACCTCTCGGCCACCGACCACCGCCAGTACACCGTCGGGAGGGGGTGGCAGTGACGGGAGAGTTCACCACGGCGGCGTACTGCGACCTGCTCGACGCCATCGACGCCGGCGGCTACGAGACGCTCACGGTCCGCGAGTACCTCGCGCGCGACGACCTGCCCGAGCGCTTCGTCGTGCTCCGCCACGACGTGGACCGCAAGCCCGAGAACGCCGCGAAGATGGCGGCGCTGGAGGCCGAACGCGGCGTCAGGAGCACGTACTACTACCGGACGAAGACGTTCACCGCGGACAGCGTCGAGCGCGTCTCGTCGCTCGGCCACGAGGTCGGCTACCACTACGAGGACTACGTCCGCGCCCGCGGCGACGTGGCGGCCGCCCACCGCCTGTTCGCGACCCACCTCCGGATGTTCCGGCGGGTCTGTGACGTGGACACCGTCTGCATGCACGGCAACCCCCTCTCGAAGCACGACAACCGCGACATGTGGACGGTCGACGGCGCGCCCGGCTTCGCCGACTACGGCCTGCTCGGGGAGGCCTACCTCTCGATGTCCTTCGAGGACGTGACGTACTTCTCGGACACCGGGCGAACGTGGCGCGACGGCCCGCTCAAGATAAAGGACCACACGATGGGCGAGGGCGAGAAGACCGTCGCCGCGGACGCCACCTCCGAGTTGGCGGCGCTGTTCCGCGACGGCGAACTCGACCGGGCGTGCGTGCTCGCCCACCCCGACCGGTGGGCCGACTCCCTGCCGGAACTGGTGGCGGCGCGCTCGAAGGACCGCGCGGTGAACCTCGTGAAACGAGGGATGCGACTGCTGGACTACGGGGCTGTGTCCTCATGACTACGATAACAATCGGACTGGACGGGGCGAACTGGGACCTGCTCGGGCCGTGGCTCTCGGAGGGCCGCCTCCCGAACCTGCAACGACTAATCGACGACGGCGTCGGCGGCGTCTCCGAGAGTTGCCTGCCGCCGCTGACGGTGCCGAACTGGAAGTGCTACGCGACCGGGAAGAACCCCGGGAAACTGGACGTGTTCCGGTTCGACCGCATCGACACGGCGAACCGCGAGCACGTCTTCCACGACGCGACGGACTTCCGGAGCGCGGAACTCTGGGACTACCTGAACGACGACGGGCTGACCGCGGGCGTCGTGAACAAGCCCTCGACGTACCCGCCCAAGGAGATAGACGGCTTCGTCGTCGCGGGCGGCCCGGACGCCTCTGAGTCGGCGTACCGCTCGCTGGATTCGGGGTTCGCGACGCCCGAGCGCGTGGAGTCGTTCCTGCGCGAGGAACTGGACTACCGCGTCCACCCGAGCCCGATGATTTCGCCCTCGGAGAAGGGCGAGGCGGAAGTCGAGGCCGTCCTCAACCTCGTGGACCTGCGCTTCGAGGCCGCCGAGCGCTTACTGGAGCGCGAGAACCCCGACTTCCTCCACCTCACGGTGTTCTACAGCATGGCGCTCCAGCACTACTTCTGGGACGACGAGCCGGTCCGGCGGGCGTGGGAGCGCATCGACGACCACCTCGGCCGCCTGCTCGACGACGACCACGACGTGCTCGTGATGTCCGACCACGGCACGTGGCACGTGGACACCGTCTTCTACGTGAACGTCTGGCTCGCGCAGCACGGCTACCTCGCCGTCGACGGCGGCGTGGACGAACTGCTCCAGCGCCTCGGCGTCACCCGCGAACGCGCGCTCTCCGTCGCGAAGCGCCTCGGGATGGTCGACACCCTGAGCCGCGTCGTCCCCGAGCGCCTCCAGCGGATGATTCCGTGGGAGGAGGGCGTCAAGCGCGACCGCGTGCTGTCGGTCGTGGACTGGGAGGAGACCACCGCGGTCGCGAGCAATCAGGGCCCGATTTACCTGAACGTCCCGCGCGACGACGCCGCCTACGAGGGCATCCGGGACGAACTCATCGAGGAACTCGAATCGCTCACGCACCCCCAGACCGGCCAGCAACTCCTGAAGGCCGTCCACCGCGGCGAGGAGTACTACGACGGCCCGTACGCCGGGAACGCCCCCGACCTGCTCGTCGACCAAGGCGAGAACGTCCACGTCAGCGACGCCATCGGTCCCGACGACCCCGTGGCCGACTCGGGCGTCTGGGTCGGCGGCAACATGCCCGAGGGAATCTTCCTGTTCTCCGGGCCGAGCTTCCAGTCCGAGGGCCTGACGCGGCGCGCCTCCATCACGGACCTCGCGCCGACGCTCCTGCACGCGATGGGCGCCCGCGTCCCCGACGACCTCGACGGCGAGGTGTTAGACGTGTTCGCCGAGGGCTCGGAGCCGGCGGCCCGCGAGGTGGCGACCCGGAACCCGCTCTCGGAGGACCGACTCGGAGAGGAGAGCGACGACGCGAACGTCGAGGAGCGACTCGCCGACCTCGGGTACCTGGAGTGATGCGCGCGCTCGTCGACGTCACGCACCCGGCCCACGTCCACCTGTTCCGGAACGCCGTCGGCGAACTCCGGAACCGCGGGCACGCCGTCCGCGTCGCGTCCCGCGAGAAGGACGTGACGACCGACCTGCTCGACGCCCACGGGATTCCCCACGCCGTCCTCTCCCGGAAGCGCGCGGGGCCCGCGGGCGTCGCCCGCGAGTGGGCGGGCCGCGAACTCCGACTGCTCCGGTACGCCCGCCGGTTCGACCCGGACGTTGTCCTGAGTCGCCTGAATCCGGCGTCGGCGCACGTCGCCGCCACGCTCGGCGTGCCGAACGTCGTGTTCCACGACACCGAGGTCGCGGGCGCGCTCGACCGCGTGACCCTGCCGTTCGCCGCAGTCGTCGCGACGCCCGCGGAGTTCGACCGCGACCTCCCGGCGCGCCACCTCCGGTACCAGGGCTACCACGAACTCGCGTACCTCCACCCGGCGCGGTTCGCGCCCGACCCACAGCGCCTCCGCGACCACGGCGTCTCGCCCGACGACCGGTACGCAGTCCTGCGCCTCGTCGCGCGCGACGGCCACCACGACGACGCCGACGCCGGGCTCTCCGCCGCCGCCGCGCGCACGCTCGTCGACGACCTGCCGGGCGACGTGTTCGTCTCCGCCGAGGGCGCCCTGCCGCCGGGGCTCGCGGCGCGCGAACCGCCGGTGCCCGTCGACGCGATGCACGACCTGCTCGCGTTCGCGGACGTCTACGTCGGCGACTCCGCGACGATGGCGACGGAAGCCGGCCTGCTCGGCACGCCGTCGGTGCGCTACGACGCCTTCGACGGCGTGCTCGGGAACTTCGAGGCGCTCGCCGACTACGGCCTCGTCGCGTCCACCGGCGACGAACGCGAGGCCGTCGACCGCGCGCGCTCGCTGGCCGACGACCCGGACGCCGGCGACCGGTGGCGGCGCCGGCGCCGACGCCTGCTCGCGGACAAGATAGACCTCACCGCGTACGTCGTCGAACTCGCCGAGGAGGTGGGCGGCGAATGAGCGGCAACGAACCCGGCGTCGCCGACGTGCTCGGGGACGGCGACGGCGAACGCCCGATTCCGGACGGCCACGAGTTCGCGCTGTTGCTCACCCACGACGTCGACCGGCCGTACAAGACCTACCAGTCGCTGTTCTACGCGCTCACCCAACCCGAGAAGCGCCGGTACCACCTCTCGTCGCTGCTGCCCGGCGTGAATCCGTACTGGCAGTTCGAGAACGCGATGGCGGTCGAACGCGACCTCGGCGTGCGGTCGGCCTTTTACTTCCTCGACGAGCAGCCGCTCCGCGAGCGCCCGGTCCGGGACTGGCTGTCGATGGACGGCTGGCGGCTGTACGGCGGCCGGTACTCCCTCTCAGACCCTCGGATTCGGGACCTGATTGCGGCGCTCGACGACGGCGGCTGGGAGGTCGGCCTCCACGGCTCCTACGAGTCCTACCGGGACCGCGACCGCCTGCGCGACGAACAGGCGACCGTCGAGGCTGCGCTCGGGAGCGAAGTCACGGGCGGCCGCCAGCACTACCTCAACCTCGCGCCCGAGACGTGGCGCCACCAGCGCGCGCTCGGGCTACGGTACGACGCCAGCCTCGGCTCCAGCGACGACTACGGATTCGACCACGGCTACGGCGTCCGCCGGCCGTTCGACGACGATTTCGCGGTGTTCCCGCTGACCGCGATGGAACAAGCCCTCCCCGACCCCGGCCGCGACTACGACGCGGCGTGGGCGGCCTGCGAAGACCTGCTCGAAGAAGCGCGGGACAACGACGCCGTGGCGACGGTGCTCTGGCACCCCCGGCACTTCAGCCACCGCGACTTCCCCGGCTACCTCCGGCTCTACCGGGCGCTCGTCGAGCGCGCGCTCGACCTCGGCGCGTGGGTCGGCCCGCCGGGGGAGTTCTACGAGACGGCCGAACTCGGCGAGTGACCGCCAGTTCCCCCGATAAGGGGAGCGTACTCGGCGATACGGCGCGTACGACATCCATTACTTTGCCCGTATCTGTGGTGAGTGTCTGTGTCCGATGGCCCGCTCTCCCGACGCCGACCGCCGCGTACTCGTCCTCGACGGCGACAGTCAAGCGTCCCTGAGCGTCGTCTCGTCGCTCGGCTCGCGGGGCGTCGCCGTCACCGTCGGGAACGACGCTCCGAACTCCGTCGGGAGCCACTCCCGGTACGTCGACAGCGAGTTCGTCTACCCCGACCCCGCCGTGGAGCCCGCGGCGTTCGCCGACGAACTCCGGGCGTTCCTCGACGACACCGACCACTTCGCCGTGCTGCCGACGCGCGACGACACCACGACCGTCGTCTCCCGGCACAAGCGCCGGCTCGCCGCGACGGACACCGTGGTCGCCGTCGAGGACTGGCCGCGGTTCCGGCGCGCCACCGACAAGGAGCGCACCTTCGAGTTGGCGGGCGACCTCGACGTGCCGACGCCGGACACGCGCGCCCCCGAGTCGCTCGCAGACGCGGCGTCGATGGCCGGCGACCTCCCGTACCCGGTGGTCGTGAAGTCCCGCAGCAAGCACGTCGCCGACAGCGACGGCCGCCTCTACACCCACGAGGTCGGAGACAGCGACTACGCGCGGACGCCGCTCGAACTGGTGTCGACGTACCGCCGGCTGCTGGCTGCCGACGCCGGCACTCGGTCCGAGCCGCCGATCGTACAGGAGTACGTCGAGGGGCAGACGACGACCACCGTCGGGGTCGCGGACGCGGGCGAGTTCCTCGCGCACTTCCAGGAGTTGCGGCTGCGTACCACGCCGGCGTCCGGCGGCAGTTCCACGCTCATCACGGGATTCAAGGACGAGACGATGCGCGAGTACGCCGGCGAGGTCGTCGCCGCGCTCGACTGGACCGGCCCCATCCAGGTGGAGTTCATGTGGACGCCCGACGACGAGTTCTACCTCGTGGAGGTGAACGGCCGGTACTGGGGGTCGACGCCGCTCGCGGTCGCCTCGGGCGTCGACATCCCGTGGCTCCACTACTCGCTTCTGACCGGCGAGCGCCCGGAGATTCCGGAGACGTACCGCGACGACGTGGTCCAACAACGCCTGCTGTACGGCGACCTGAAGTGGCTCGGCGAGCAGTTGGAGGAC
This sequence comes from Halobacterium litoreum, assembly GCF_021233415.1. Classification (NCBI taxonomy): domain Archaea; kingdom Methanobacteriati; phylum Methanobacteriota; class Halobacteria; order Halobacteriales; family Halobacteriaceae; genus Halobacterium; species Halobacterium litoreum. The sequence continues at coordinate 1,186,741 of NZ_CP089466.1, forward strand.
GGCAACGTCGCCGCAGTCGGGCCGTTCCTCCGCGCGCTCTGGACCGACGACCAGGTGTTCGTGCGGCCCGACGACCCGATGACGACGGTCGCCGCGCTCCGGCAGGCCGCCGAACTCGGCGCCGGCGCGGTCAGGGACGCCGTCACAGGGCGCTTCTGATTACTCGTCGAGGTACTCGGCGGCGACCCGTTCGGAGAGCGCGCCCCGGTACTCGTCGGCGAGCGCGGCGGCCTCGCCGTCGTCGAGGTAGGACTTGAACTGGCGGACGCGCGCCGGCGTCCCCGCCGAAACCGAGTGCGGCGGCAGGTCGCGGGTGACGACGCTGTTCGCGCCCACGACCGAGTTCTCGCCGACGCTGGTCCCCTCGGCGACGAACGTGAACGCGCCCACCCAGCAGTCCGCCCCGATTTCCGCGTCGCCCTCGCGCACGTCCAGTCCCTGATTCGTGTTCGGCGCGCGGCTCATGTCCTGGTCGGCGACGCGGTTCTGCGTGTAGAGGAACACGAAGTGACTCACCGCCGTGTTCTCGCCGACGCGGACGGTCTGTCCGTCCTTCGCCTGCAGCCGAGAGTGGCGGCCGATGTACGACCCCTCGCACAGTTCCACGTCGCCGTCGCCGTACACCGTGATGCCGGGGCCGTTGAACTCGAAGTCCGGGTGGACGTCGTAGCGCTCGCGGTACCGCCGGTACCGACGCCGGTCGCGGGCCGCCTGCACGTACTGCGCGAGCGCGCCCGTCGCGTCGTTGAACAGCACGCGGTCGGCGACGGGGCTCGACGCGAGGCGGCGTTCAAGGTCGCGCAACATTACCCCGGCAGTCGGCGGGCCGACGCTTCGTTACGAACCGGCTCACGACGGTAGGAGGCCGATAACAATTGCTCCGCGCGCGCCCCACGCAGTCGATGGAGATACAGCAACTCTCGCTCGACGAGTGGGGAGACGCGCTGCCGTCGTCGGGGTTCGAAGTGTTCCACACGCCCGCGGCCCTCGGCGTGCTCGACGACCACGCGGACGGCGACCTCCGCCTGTACGGCGGCTTCAAGGGCGACCAGCCGGTCGGCCTCTTTCCGGTGTTCGTCCAGGAGCGCGCCGTCGGCCGCGCGCTGCTCTCGCCGCCGCCCGGCTTCTCGGTGCCGCGCCTCGGCCCGCTCGTGATGCCCGCCAGCCCGAAGCGACGGAAGCGCGAACAGGTCAACGGCCGATTCGCCGAACACGTCCTCGACGAACTCGACATCGACGCCTCGCTGACGCTGTTCCGAGCCGTCTGTCCCACCTCGTACCCCGACCCGCGGCCGTACGTCTGGTCGGACCTCTCGCTGGACACGTCGTTCACCTACCACCTCGACGTGCCCGACGACACCGACGACCTGCTCGCGTCGTTCTCGAAGAGCCTGCGCCGCGAGATTCGGGACGGCGTGGACTCGGACGTCACCGTCGACGTCTCGAAGGAGGACGGCGTGCGCACCGTCTTCGAGCGCACCCGCGAGCGGTACGCCGAGCAGGGCCGCGGCTTCACGCTCGACTGGGGGTACGTCAGCGACCTGACGCGCGCGCTCGCCGCCGACGACCGGTGCCGGACGTACGTCGCCCGCACCCCCGGCGGGCGGTTCCTCTCGGGTATCGTCGTCCTCTACAGCAACGACGCGGCGTACTACTGGCTCGGCGGCGCGCGAACCGACTACGAGGGCACGAGCGTGAACAGCCTCCTGCACTGGCACATCCTCCGTGACATCGCAGCGGGCGAACCCCGCGAGTCCGTCGATACCTACGACCTGATGGGCGCGAACACGGAGCGCCTCTGCCGGTACAAGAGCAAGTTCGGCGCCGACCTCGCGCCGTACTACGCGCTCGAATCCCGCGGCCCGGGGATGACCGCCGCGAAGACCGCGTACCGGCTGGTGAGCCGGTAGGTGGCCGCCGTGCGCGTCCTCAACCTCGTGCCGAACGCGCAGTCCCGCTTCTTCAAACAGCAGGTCGACGTGCTCGCCGACCGCGGCGTCAGCGAGACGACGCTCACCGTGCCGGGCCGCCGCGAGTACGACGACGGCGACACCACGGCGCGCACGCCACTCGACTACGCGCGGTTCGTTCCGTCCGTCCTCAAGCACTCGTTCGGCGACTACGACCTCGTCCACGCGAACTACGGCCTCACGGCGCCCCACGCCGTCGTCCAGCCGAACCTCCCGGTCGTGCTGTCGCTGTGGGGCACCGACCTGATGGGGGAGTACGGCTGGGTGAGCAAACTCTGCGCGCGGTTCGCGGACGCCGTCGTCGTGATGTCGCCCGCGATGGCGGCCGAACTCGACGGCGACTGCCGCGTCATCCCGCACGGCGTGAACCTCGACCGCTTCCGCCCCGAACCGCAGGCGGCCGCCCGCGCCGCGCTCGACTGGGACGCCGACGCGCGCCACGTCCTGTTCCCGTATCCGAGAGAGCGCACGGTGAAGGACTACCCGCGGGCGGACCAGGTGGTCGACCGCGTACGCGACCGAATCGACGACGTGGCGCTCCACACGCCCACCGGCGTCCCCCACGAGGAGATGCCGACGTACATGAACGCCGCCGACGCCCTGCTCGTCACCTCCCGCCGCGAGGGGTCGCCGAACGCCGTCAAGGAGGCGCTCGCGTGCAACCTCCCCGTCGTCTCGACGGACGTCGGCGACGTCGCCACGCGCCTCGACGGCGTCACCCACTCCCGCGTCTGCGAGACCGACGGCGAACTCGTCGACGCGCTCGCGACCGTCCTCCGCGCCGGCGAGCGCTCGAACGGCCGCGAGGCCGCCCGCGAGGTCAGCGTCGAGCGCACCAGCCAGCGCCTCCACGACTGCTACCGGGACGTGCTCGCCGGCCGCTAGCGACGCGCCGAACCGCCAGACAGCGACGGGTCGTCGGCCGACCCTAGACCGCGTACCCGGCGCATAACAATCCCCCGAGGCGCCCGACTCCGAACAACGCACGCGCTATGTCATCGACACCGAACCGCCTCCGGAAACTCGCGCTCGTCGCGGGGTTCGCGGGACTCGCCGTCGCCGTCCTCGCCGCCCACCGAACGCCCGCCGCCGGCTACGAGATATCGCCGTACGCCGCCACGCCGCGGGCCGTCTGGGCGGGGGTCGGCGTCGCGCTCGCCGCCGGTGCGCTCGGCGCGCTCACCGCGCCAGCACGCAGTCGCAGTCGAGACGCCGGCGTCCTGCTCGTCGTCGGGAGCGCGCTCGCCGTCTACGCGATGCCCGTGATTCGCGGGTACGAGTTCTACGGCGCCGGCGACGCGCTCAGTCACGTCGGGTGGGCCCGGGAAATCGCCTCGGGCGCCCTCGAACCGACGAACCTCCTCTACCCCGGCGTCCACACGCTCACCGTGTTCGTCTCGGGCGTCGCGGACGTCCCGCTCCCGCTCGCGAACAACTACGTCGTGCTCGTCGCGTTCCCGCTCGTCTTCCTGCTGTTCGTGCCGCTGGCCGCACAACTGCTCGCCGGGACGCCGACGGCGTACGCCGTCGGCCTGCTCGCCGCCGTCGTCTTCGTCCCCATCAACAACATCGCCGTCCACCCCATCGCCCACCCCGCGAGCCAGGCGATTCTCGCGTTCGCGTTCCTGCTGTACCTCGCGCTCGCGTACGCCGTCGGCGTCCTCGACACCGGCGCCGGCGCCGAACCCGGCGGCGACCGAGCGCACGGTTCGCTCGGCCGGCCGTTCTCCGTGACTGGAACGGGCGGCCTGCTCGCGCTCGCGTCGGCCGCCATCGTCCTCGTCCACCCCCAGCAGGCGCTGAACGTCGCGCTCGTCTTCGTCGCGGTGTCGTTCGTCCAGTTCGTCGGTCGGTGGTACTTCGACGACCACCCGGTCACCACGCACCGCCCGCTTTACCTCCACACCGCCGTGCTCGTCGGCGCGTTCGCGCTCTGGGCGCCGCGCTTCGAGCGCGCGCAGGGCGCCGCCCAGTCGACCATCCGGAGCATCCTCCAGCAGGGCGCGTCCACCGGCGACGTGGTCGCCGCGAAGTCCGCGTCGCTCACCGTCGTCGGCGGCAGCCTCCCCGAAATATTCCTGAAACTGTTCGGCACCGCCACCGTCGTCTCCCTGCTCGCCGCCGGCCTGCTCGTCGTCGCGCTGCGCCGACACCGCCGCGGCCCGGACTCGCTGGTCGCGTACGTCGCCGCCGGGTTCGTCCCGCTCGTCGCCGTCTTCGCCGTCGTGCTCGCGGCCGAGCAGGGCGACATGTACTTCCGGTACCAGGGATTCATCATGGTGCCCGTGACGGTGGTCGGGGCCGCCGCGCTCGCCCGCGCCCGAGGGTGGTTCGCGGGCCGCGACCACCCGAGAGCCGGCACCGCCGTCGTCGCCGCGCTCCTCCTTGTGCTCGTGCCCGTCGGTCTCGTCGCCGTCCACCCGTCGCCGTACATGTACCAGCCCTCACAGCACGTCACCGAGGAGCAGGTCGCCGGCTACGACGCGGCGTTCGAGCACCGCGACCCGGACGTCCCGTTCACCGGCCTCCGTGGTGGCCCCCGGCGGTTCGTCGACTACCACTACGGCACCCAGCAGGCGCGCACGACGCTGAACTTCCCCGGCTACGAGGCCGGGACGCTGCCGTCGACGTTCGCGAACGCGAGTTACGCCGACGCCTACGAGACCACCCGGTACCTCGTGATATCGGCTGCCGTCCGCGAGACGGAAGTGGAGTTGTACGACGGCTTCCGGTATCCCCGGCGCGGGTTCGAGTTGCTGGAGTCGACGCCGGGCGTCGCGCGCGTCCGGTCGAACGGCGAGTTCCGGCAGTACGTCGTCGAGGGTGACGAATGACGCTCGCCGAGCGCATCGTGCGCGGCGCGAAGGCGTCGCTCGGCGCGACGATGCTGGACATCCTCACGAACGCCGCGCTCGTCGTGTTGCTCACGCGCGTCCTCCTGACGCCCAACGAGTACGGCCAACTCAACTTCGTGCTGTCGGCGCTCGGCGTCGTCACCATCCTCGCGACGCTCGGCATCCCGAAGTCGACGGCGCGCTACGTCACCGAGTTCGCGGAGACCGACCCCGGCCAAGTGCCCCACGTCGTCAAGAAGTCCGTCGTCTTCCTCGGGTCGCTCGTCGCCGCCGTCTCCGTGGCGACGCTCCTGCTCGGGCGCCCGGTCGCGAACGCGCTCGGCACGCCCTCGGTCGTTCCCTATCTGCTCGCCGGCAGCCTCTACGTCGTCGGGCGCGCCGGCCGCACGTACTTCACCGCGCTGTTCCAGGGGTTCAACCGCGTGACGTACAGCGCCACCGTCTCCTCCGTCGCGAGCGCGAGCCGGCTCCCGTTCGTCGTCGCGTTCGTCGTCCTCGGGTTCGGCGTCGGCGGCGCGCTGTTCGGCTACGTCGCGAGCGGCGTGCTGGCGACGTTCGTCGGCGCCTACATCGCGTACACGAAGTTCTACTCGAAGTACGACGCCGCCGACGAACCGGACGCCGACCTCTCGAAGCGCTTACTGGAGTACAGCATCCCGCTGACCGCGACTCGGGGCGCGAACGTCCTCGACAAGAAAGTCGACACGCTGCTCGTCGGCGTCCTCCTGAACATGACCGCGGTCGGCTACTACACCGTCGCGAAGCAGGTGTCTGACTTCGTCGCCGCGCCCGCGTCCTCGTTCGGGTACGCCGTCTCGCCCGCGCTCGGCGAGCAGTCCTCGAAAGACGAGATAGAGCGCGCCGCGACCCTCTACGAGCAGTCTCTGGAGTACGTCCTCGTCGCGTATCTCCCGGCGGTCGTCGGCCTCGTGTTGGTCGCCGACCCGATGATTCGGTACGTGTTCGGCACCGACTACCTCGGCGCCGTCCCCGTCGTGCAAGTGTTCGCGGGGTTCATGCTCGTGAACGCCGTCAACAAGGTCACCAGCGACGGCCTCGACTACCTCGGTCGCGCCCGCTCGCGGGCCATCATCAAGTCCGCGATGGCCGTCTCGAACTTCTGTCTGAATCTCGTCCTCATCCCCGTCCTCGGCGTCGTCGGCGCGGCGCTCGCGACGGTCGCGACGTACACCGTCTACACGCTCTCGAACGTCTACTTCATCCACCAGGAACTGGCCTTCGACGTCCCCACCGTCCTCCGGACGCTCGGCGCCGTCGCCCTCGTCACGGTCGCGATGGCGGGCACCGTCTGGGTCGCGCTCCCGTACGTCTCCGGCCTGCCGACGCTGTTCGCGACGGTGTTCCTCGGCGGCGCGACGTGGGCCGCGCTCTCCGTCGCCGGCGGCATCCTCGACGTGCGGAAGGTCGCGAACCTCCTGACGTGACGGCCACAAGCGCCCCATAACAATCCCCGTCTTCGGCGACGCTACGGGTATGCAGGCAAGCCCCACGCGAACAGTCGAACGGTCCGCCGTCCCCGAAGACCTCCGCGACACCACCGTCCTCGTCACCGGGGGCGCGGGGTTCGTCGGCAGCCACATCGCGGACGCGCTCGTCGAGGACGCCGACGTGCGCGTGCTCGACGACTTCTCGACGGGGCGCCGAGAGAACGTCCCGGCGGGCGCGACGATTCACGAGGGCGACGTGCGCGACCCCGAGACGGTCGCCGAGGCGATGGCCGGCGTGGACGTGGTGTTCCACGAAGCCGGCCTCGTGAGCGTCCCCGAGTCCGTCGAACAGCCGGCGTTGAGCCACGACTGCAACGCGACCGCGACGCTCGGCGTGCTGGAAGCCGCGCGCCGCGAGGACGCCCGCGTCGTCGTCGCGTCCAGCGTCGCCGTCTACGGGAACCCGGTCGACGTCCCGATTCACGAGGGCGACCCGAAGGAGCCGACCTCGCCCTACGGCGTCGACAAACTCGCCATCGACCAGTACGCCCGGCTCTACAGCGACCTCTACGGGCTGGAGACCGTGGCGCTCCGGTACTTCAACGTCTACGGCCCCCGGCAGTCCGCCGGCCAGTACAGCGGCGTCATCTCCACGTTCCTCGAACAGGCCCAGTCCGGCCAGCCCCTGACGGTGGAGGGCGACGGCACCCAGACCCGTGACTTCGTCCACGTCTCGGACGTGGTGCGCGCGAACCTCGCGGCCGCCACCACCGACCGCGTCGGGCGCGCGTTCAACGTCGGCACCGGCGACAGCGTCACAATCCGCGAACTCGCCGACCTCGTCATCGACGCCACGGACGCGACCCAGGGCGTCGTCCACCGCCCGCCACGCGAGGGAGACGTCGAGCGCAGTCGCGCCGACGTGACGCGAGCGCGCCGCCAACTCGGCTACGAACCGACCGTCGAACTCGGGGAGGGGCTGCGGGAACTCGCGAAGAGCGCGGCGCGAGTGCGGTAGGGGCGGCCTCACGCGAGCGCCAGCACCACGAGAACGACGCCACCGACTCCGGACGCCACGCCGACGCCGTCGGCGAGTCGGTCGCCCCACGACACCACCCGTTCGAGCGACAACACGACCGTGAGTCCGGCCATCCACAGGATGTTCATCGAGCCGACGACCACCATGACGGCGAACAGCGCCCAACAACAGCCCACGCAGAAGACGCTGAACCGGAAACTCATCGCCGCGGCGCCGCGGACTCCCGGCCGGTGGTACTCCATCAGGAACCCCAGCGGCGTGCGACAGTACCTGAGACAGCGGTCCTTGTACGGCGAGAGTTGGTACGCGGACAGCATCAGGAGCGTGCCGCCGAACAGGAGCGCGCCGTGCTGGTCCGCGACGACGGCGACCGGAAAGACCGCGTTCACCGCCAACGGCACGACGCCCGTCGCGGTCCAGACGAGCGCGTACGTTCCCATGAAGACGCCCACCCGAGCGGCCGTCCCTCGGTTGTCGACCTCGCCGAGCGTGTTGTAGTAGAGTCGAAAGAGCGGCACCGACGACGGGTACATCATCGCGACCATCATCACGCCCCACATGCACAGGTAGAGGCCGACGCCGACGAATCCGTTCGAGAGAGCCATCGCTTCCGGCGCCCCCGGGTCGGACATCGCGAGGCCCGGAACCATCCCCGGCATCGGGAGCCACCGCCCGACAATCGCCGTCCACGCCAAGAGCGCGATTCCGTACGTGACGATGGCGACGACCGGGATTCGGCGGAGCCCGAACGCGGCCCGCATCGAGTCGCTTGCCGTCATCTCTCGTTGTCGTGTTTCGGTTCTCGTCTACGCCGACCCGAACTCGAACTCGCCGAAGTACGCGTTGTTGCCGGGGTTCTCCCACGAGAACTGGTCGTCGAACGCCACGAGCCACTCCGAGGACTTGCCGAGTTTCGCTTCCTGGTCCGGCGGCATCAACGGATGAGGGAAGGCGGTCCCGGGTTCGTCGTGGAAGCCGGTGCGCTGGTCGACCGCCATCGAAACCGCGTCGCCGGCTTCGAACTCGAAGTGCCCGTCGCTACTGGTGTACTCGAACGGGAGCGAGACGACGTCGACGACCTCGTCGATCAGTCCGCGCAGCGCACCGAACAGGCCGCCGGCCTCCCCGGAGAAGATCATCTGGAGGGCTTCGGACTGCGGTTCGTCTGCGGCCTCGTCGAGCACGAGCACGACGTCCCAGCCGCCCTCGAAGAGCACGCCCTCCTGGTCGAGGAGCACCCCGCCGGTGAGCCCGTCCAACGAGACGTCCCCGTAGTTCCCCTCCTCGATGTTCCAGAACACGCCGGCGTTGCAGACGTCGTCCGTCGGTGATTCGAACCAGAGGCACTGGCAGGGCACCTCGCAGTTGCAACACTCCACGTACTCGCCGGCGATCGTCCAGTCTTCAGTCATGCTGATGCTGACGAGCCACAGCGACTTTGTAATGAGTCTCGTTCGAGGCTCTAATGCCGAATTACGGGAGAGTAGGTCGCTCTATTTGACATTGCGCGATTCGGTCCGGTCGCCGAGGGCCGGTCGGTCGTCGGGCGCCGGTGACAGCGTCCGCGTGGCGGCCCGGCGAGCGTCGCTCGTCTCCCGACCGCATCACCGCGAGTCGAATTCGAGCGCGGCGAGGTCCGGGTGGTCCCAGTCCGCGAGCGCGGGGTCGCCGCGCACGTACCGGTCGCGGACCGCCTGCCAGTCGGCGTGCCGGCGGAGGACGCGCACGGGCACCGACTCCAGGCCGAGAATCTTCGCGATGGAGAGGCGGTTCCGGCCGTCCTCGAACAGCAGGTCGCCGTCCCTGCCGACGTGGACCGCTATCTCGTCTTTCAGGCGTTCGGTCTTCAGTTCGTGCTGGGGCTTGATGGGGTCCGAAACACCGGATTCGAGCAGTTCGTCCTGCGTGTAGTAGCCCTCCCGAGCGATGGTGTCGTAGAGGTCGTCGAGGCGCTCGCAGCGCGCCTCGAACGCCTCCCGGGACGTACACCCCCAGTTCGGGACCCCGGCCTCGATTTCGGCGACGATTCGGTCGAAGAACTCGGTGTCGGCCCACGACACGCCGTCCTCGAAGTGGCGCTCGTACGCTCGGTAGACGTCCATCTCCGCGAAGCGGTCGTCGCCGCGGTCCCAGTCGCCGCCCGCGACCTCGCCGGCGACGCGGAACTTCGGCGGGTCGAACTCCACGACGCGCTCGATGCGCGCCGGGTCGACCGAAATCAGCCGGTACGGCTCCGGCGGCGCGTCGTATCGCAGCCGGTTCGTCGCGGTGCGCGCCGCGACGTAGGCGCGCGCGTACCCGTCTCTCGCCCGCAGGAGGTACCCCCGGAGTTCGGGGCGTTCGGCGACCAGCCGGCGGCCCGCGCCGCGCAGCCAGTCGTCGAGCGTCCCGAACGCGCTCCCCACGGACATCGTTACTCGGCGTCCCGGGAGACGACCGGTTCGACCGGGTGGCTCTCCCGCGGTTCGGCGCGGCTCGCGGCGTTCCTGACCTCCTCCATGAGGTAACTCGTCCACCGGGACTCGGCGAGCGGCACCGGCATCGCGTCCGGGTCGCCAGCTTCGAGCGCGCGGGACTCGGCGTCGTTCTGGTAGTAGTGCGCGTTCAGCAAGCGGAGCGTGTCCCAGTCGTCGCTCCGGTTCCGCCGGAGGACGGCGCGCGCGTTCTTCACCGTGCCCGCCGTGCGGTCGACCGCCTGGTCGACGTTGTTCAGCACGCGCCCCACGGCAGACCCCTTGTAGTTCCGGTCGTGTTCGACGAGCGTCTGGGATATCAAGTCGGCGGTGAGGGATTTGTCCTCGCCGTGAATCAGGAGTTGGCGGACGGGCCGCGTGCCGCCGAGCACCTTCGTCGTGCAGAGCACGCCGTCGTCGGTGTGGTACTGGAGTTGCGCGCCGTCGTACGCGAAGTCGCGGTCGTAGTCGCCGTACAGCGCGGTGGTCGCGGCGACGGCGTCCTCGCTGCGGGGGTAGCCGCCCGCGCGCAGCGTTAGGTAGATGGGGTGGGGGATTCCCTCCTCGAACTCGCCGCCCGCGAGCTCGAAGTTCCACGGCCCGCGGTTCGGGTCGTCCGGGCGACTCGACCCCGTGTAGATGACGTCGACGCCGCGGACGTCGCCGAGTTCGCCGTCGCGTTTCTGTCGCATCGCCTCGCGCACGACGGGGTCGAAGTCGTGGTTGTGCTTCTCGGAGACGACGACGCCGTGGCGCTCGGCGTGGGCCGCGAGTTCCTCGAACTCCTCGTAGGTCTCCGTGATGGGTTTCTCTATCTGGACGGGAATCCCGGCCTCGATGATTCGCTTCGCGATGGGGAGGTGGGTCTGGACCGGCGTGCAGACGTGGACCCAGTCGAGGTCGGTGTCCGCGAGCAGCGACTCCACGTCGAAGTACGCCGCGACGTCGTAGTCCTCGGCGATTTCGCGGGCGGTCTCTTCGTCGGTGTCGCAGACGGCGACGAGTTCCGTCCGGGGGTTCCGGTCGAGGCCGGAGAGGTGGACGCCCGAGACGGTGCCGCCGCCGACGACAGCGCTTCGCAGTGTCATCGCCGGCACGTCGCCCCGTCGGCGCATTGTTATGGAGCGGCTAGCCCCGCTCGCGGGCCGGTTCGGGGGGCGACGGACGGAGCCAGCGGAGTCCCGGCGTTCCGTCGGCCACCCAGACGGCGACGGCGGCGGCGACGAGCGCCGCGTCCGCAAGCAGGTAGAGCGCGCCCCGCGGCGTCCCGAGGAACCGGACGAACGCGCCGACGAGGTCCTGTAGGTGCGGGAGGGCGCTGGTCGTCCCGCCGTCCGGTGCGGGAATCACCGGCCACAGCAGGAAGCCGGCGCGCAGTTCGCCGTCGACGACGAGCGGGTACGCCACGTCGCCCGCGAGATGGGAGAGGTAGCCGACGGCGAACGCGACGCTCGCTCTGGAGTCGCCGCGAGCCCGCCCCGCGGCGAGCGCGACCGCGACGACCGGGACGGCGACGAGCAGCGAGTGCCCGAGCGACCGGCCCGACGGCAGGACGGCGAGCCACCACGCCAGCGGCTTGTCCACGAGGTCGGGGAGCAGGCTCGCGAACCCGACGACGACCGCGGCGCGCGTCGACGGCGGCCGCCCCCACAGCCACCGACTCGCCGCCGAGTAGAGGAGGTACGCTGCCGCGGCGTGTTCCCATGGCCACATCAGACTAGACTCGGACTCGCGCTCCCTGCCGCGCTCGCGCTCGCGTTCCCGGCGCTCGCGCGCTGGACGTCGACCCAGAGGAACAGGTGGTGTGGCGCGCTCGAAGCGGACGCCTCGCTGGGCGCGTCGCCGGGGTAGACGAAGACGTTCATGCGGAGGTCGTCACCGAGCATCGTCGGGCGCGCCGTGAGCGTGCGCTCGGCGGTCCGCTCGTCGGGCACGGAGAGGCCGATGCGGTCGAGTTCCTCGCGTTCGAGGACGACCGTCTGGCCGTCGGTCGTGCGGACGCGCTGGAGCACGAGGACGGCGGTGTACTCCCGCGACTCGCCCTCGCGGTTCTCGACGGTGAGCGTGACGTTCGCCGGGTCGCCGCGCTCGATGCTCGTGGTGTAGTTGCTCGCGACGAGGTCGCCGCCGCGGTCGTCTAAGAGCGCGACCTCGGTGTACGCCTCGCCGCGGTCGGGGGCCGCGAGGCCGACGGCGAGCGCGCTCGCGGCGGCGACGACGGCGACGGCGAGCGCGACGTTCAGCGCCGCGTCGACGGCGGGGACGTCGACGGTCGACGCTTTCGCCTCGGCGCGAAGCCGGGCGACCGGGACGACGAGGCGGTCCTCGCTCGGCAGGCGGAGGCGGCGCCACGCGCCGAGGAGCGCGCCCGCCGCGACGACGGCGACGACGGCGACGGTGAGCGTGCGCGCGCCGAAGTCGAGGCCGAGCAGCGAAATCGGCACGCCGAGCAGGACGACGAGAACGAGCGACGTGGCGACCGAGAGGCTCAGGCGCTCGACCCAGTTCGGGCCGCGAACCCAGCGCGTCCGGCGGCGGGCGGGGTCGAGGACGCCGCGCGCCGGGAACAGCGCGGAGACGGTGGCGTACCCCGGCGCGAACCCGAGGAGGACGGCGGCGAGCGCGACTTGCGCCGGCCCGGTCACCACGTCGGCGAGGAGCAGCGAGCCGGCGACGAGCGCGAACCCGGCGACTGCGGCGAGGTCGCCGGTCGCCGCCGCGAGGCCGTGGTCGCCCGGACGCGACTCGACGGCGTCGCTGTCACGCATCATGCTCTCCCCCCGACAGTCCGCGTCGCTCCAGTGCCATCGTTGTCGCGTGTCGTGGGCGACCGGGCATTGTTATGGAGCGCGTAGCCCGGCGGAGCCCGGCTACGAGTGGAAGAAACTCATCACGTAGTACAGCGGCCGCTCGTAGACGTCCGGCTCCTTCGAGAAGCCGATGTGGGAGCCGATCTGGGCGTTGTTGAAGTGCGCGTACTGGGGGCCGCGGAGGATGCGGTGGAGGAGCCGGTCGTCCATCGAGATGCGGACGTAGCCGTCGCTCGTGTCCGCGGCGTCCGCGGTCGTAATCTCGTAGCCGTCGCCGCTCATCGACAGCGCCGCCACCTTGTCGTCCACGAGGTCCAGCAGGACGGTGGTGTCGCTCTCCCAGTTCACGTCCTGGCGTTTCGCCTCCATGTGCTCGTAGGCCGGTTCCACCAGGTCCGCGAGGTCCGTGAGGCTCGGGTGGTCGTCTGCCTCGTGGGGGAACGTGCGGTCGGCGAGTTCGGTCTCGATGTACTCGCGGCGCTCGTCCGGGTCGACGGGCGTGTACGGCTCGGAGGGGCGTTCCTCGTCTAAGTCGAAGTACGCCTCGCTGTTCAACAGAATCGGTTCGCTGTGCGCTGGCTCGATGTTCTCGCTGCCCGCGAAATGCCAGTACGCCTCCTGTCGCGTGGGCGACGCGACGTACTGGTTTCGGTGGGCGAGCGACCCGGCGAGCGTGTAACTGCCCGCGAACGGCATGAAGTACCGCGGTTCGAGCGCGTTCACGAACCCCTCGGCGTCCTCGTACATCTCCCCGATGACTTCGTCGCGGGCGTCGAGGCGCTGTTCGTGCGTGTAGTCCTCCATGCACTGCGGGTAGAAGTTCGCCGCGGCGTACTGCATCAACAGCAAGTCGATGTCCTCGTACTGGTCGTTCACGACGGCGCAGGCGCGCTCGGAGAGCGGCCACCGGCAGTCGTTGGCGTTCACGACGACGTTCTCGCCGTCGTCGAAGACGCCCATCGAGTCGATCTGCGTGGAGCCGTCAGTGGTGCGCTCGCTGGAGGACTCCATCCACCAGCCACAGCCGAAGTAGTTGCCACACGCCTCGGGGTCGCAGTTGTCCGCGCCGAGGACGTTGATGTGGAGGTCGCCCGCGAGGTGGGTGCGTTCGGCGTGGGGCAGTTCGATGGCGTCGAACCCGAGGCGTTCGACGTTCTGCTTGAGGAAGTCGGTGGCGTAGTCGTGGATGAGGACGGGGATGTCGGAGTCCAGTCGCTCCATCGTCTCCCGGTGGAAGTGGTCCGGGTGGATGTGGGAGACGTAGATGTAGTCCACGTGGTTGTAGTCTTCTGGTTCGAACTCCAGCGGGGGGTAGTGCGCCCACGAGCCGTAGAACGCCCCGTCGAGGAGCCACGGGTCACACAGGACCGACGTGTCCCCCGACTCCACGACGACGCTCGACGACTTCAGGTGGCGGAGTCGCATACGGGAGTCCTCCAGTTGCTCGACACTTTGTTAGGCGCCAGTTCGGTGTCCGGCCCGGACGGTTCGGGGTGCGTTTCCGGGCGTCAGCGCGCGTAAGCACGGCCTTCTCGGTGCGGACGACCGAGCAGTCCGAATCCGGGGTTTCGCGTCGCTCCGACGCCCGAGAATCCGCGAAAGCGCTGGCTTACAATGAGGACGTACGGTCTCGGTAGGCGACGCGCATGCATCCGAGAAGCACGCAGTTCGCCGGCCGCACCGCGGCGGTGTTCGTGGCGGTCCTCGTGACCGTCTCGTTCGCCGCCGGCGCCGCCGGCGCGAGGGCAGGAACCGACAGCGCGGCGACCGTCGGCGTGTCGTCGTGTGGAACTATCGACGCTCCGGGGTTCTACGAACTCACCGCGAACGTCACGAACGCCACCGGCGACGGCTGCATCGAGATTACGGCCGACCGCGTGTTCCTCCGCGGGAACGGCCACGTGCTCGCCGCCGGGAACGCAACCGGCGCCGCCGTCACCGCGACCGACGCCGAGCAGGTGTCGGTCACCGGAATCACGGCGACCGGGTGGCAGACCGGCGTCGCGTTCCGGAACGTCTCGGGCGGCACCATCCTCGGGAACACCGTCTCCGACGCCGCCGTCGCCGGCGTCTCGCTCCGGGACGGAACCGGCGGCGTCGCGGTCACGGAGAACCGCGTCTCGAACGCCTCCACGGGGGTCTCGGTCGGCGACGCGGGCGAGGGCAACGTCGTCTCGGGCAACGACCTCGCGGACCTCTCGAACGCCGGCGTGTCGGTCGCCGCCGACGAGACCGACGTGGTCGACAACGACGTGACCGACGCGCTCGGGGGCGCCGTCCGCGTCACCGGCGCCCAGTCCGCGCTCGTCGCGAACAACACCGTCCGCGGCGGCATCGGCGGCGTCCTCGTCTCGAACTCGTCCGGCGTCACGGTGCGCGCGAACGACTTCGGCGGCGTCGACGGCGCGAGCGTCCTCGTCGAGGGCGCCGCGAACGACACCGGCGACGCACAGCCGTCCGCGCGACCGTCGTGGACCGGCGACTTCGACGGCGTCCCCGTCGGCCTCTTCGACGGCGCGCTCGTCACGCAGCCGGTCCCCGAGACGCAGGTCGCAAACAACACCGTCGCGAACGGGAGCGGCTACGGCATCGTCTTCCGGGAGACGGCCACCGCGACCATCGCCGGCAACGACGTGACCGGCGCCCGCGACGGCATCCGCGTCCACAACGCGACGAACGTCACCGTCACCGGGAACGTCGTCACCAACAGCACGGACGACGGCGTCGCGGTGGCGAACGCCACGGGGAACGTCGTGGAAGCCAACCGCCTGCTCGACAACGGCGACGACGGCGTCTACGTCGTCGGGAGCAACAACACGGTCGCGAACAACACCGCGCGCCGGAACGCCGACGACGGCGTCGACGTCCAGAGCGCGGTCGGCGCGACCGTCACCGGGAACGTCGCCAGCGACAACGGCGACGACGGCATCTACCTCCGGGGCGTCCGCGACGCCGTCGTCCGGTTCAATACCGTTCGGGAGAACGTCGACGACGGCGTCGACCTCCGCGGCTCGACGAACACCGTCGTGCGCGGGAACGCGGTCTGCCTGAACCGCCACGACGACCTCGTGGCGCGCAACGGGTCGCGGGCCAACAGCGTCGGCCCGAACGACTGCTGACGCTGCCGACTACGTCTCTCTTCTCGCTGCCGCGAGCGCCGCCACCAGCACCGCCACCAGCGCGACGGCGACGCCGAAGCCGGGGACGCCATCGCCGGACGAACTCGTGGTCGTCGTCGACTCAGTCGTCGCGGTGTCGTCGCTGGCGACGCGAATCGACACCGACGCGTTCCCGACCGACGCCTCGTAGTCGCCGGGCGCCTGAATCGAGCGCGTGAACTCCACGCGCCGCGTCTCGCCGGGCGCCACGGAGACGTTCTCGACGGCGACGACCTCGCCGAACAGTTCGAGTTGCACGCGCTCGCTGCCCTCCGCGTCCCCGGTGTTCGACACGACGGCGGTGAGCGTGAACGCTTCGCCGGCGGCGACCGGCTGCTCGCCGGCGTCGACGCTGTCGACCGAGATGTTCGGCACCCGCGGTTCGACCGTGATGTACTGTTTCTCGCCCTCGTCGACCTCGATGGTCTTGTTGCCGGGCGTGGTGAACCGGTGGGTGAACGTCACGGTGCGCGTCTCGTTCGGGTCGAGTGGCACCTCGCGGCTGGTAATCTGGTCGCCCTCGACCTCGAACTCGACGGTCTTCGTCCCGGGTGCGTCGCCCGTGTTCGACACGGTCGCCTCCACGACGATGGAGTCGCCGACGAGCAGCGTGCGGTCCTCGACGGTGACGTTCGCCGGCCCGATTTCCGGGTCGCCGGTGTCGGCGGGCGGCGAACTGCCGCCGCTGTTGCCGCCACCGCTACTGCCGCCGCCACTGCTCCCACCGCCCGGACTACCGCCGCCGCCCGGACTCCCACCGCCACCGCTGTTGCCGCCGCCCGGATTACCGCCGCCACCGCTGTTGCCGCCACCGCCGTTGTTCCCACCGCCGCCGTTGTTCCCGCCGCCGCCGTTGTTCCCGCCGCCACCGCTGCTGCGCGCGGCGACGGTGACGGTCTGGGTGGCGGTCGCGGTCGCGCCCGACTCGTTCTGCACTTCGAGCGTGACCGTGTACGACCCGGACGAGTCGTAGGTGTGCGTGGGCTGCTGGCCGGACGCGCTCGCGCCGTCGCCGAACGTCCACGAGTACGACGTGATGTCCGCGACGGGCGTGGACGCGCTCGCGTCGAACGAGACGGACTGACCGGCGGTCGGGTCGCGGGTCTCGACCGCGAACTCGGCGTCGAGCGGGAGCGGTTCGCCGACCGTCACGGTCGCGCTCGCAGTCGATTCGAGGCCGTCGTCGTCGACGACCGTCACGCTCGGCGACACGTCGCCGAGGTCGTCGTAGGCGTACTCGACGGTCGGCTCGTCGGTCTCCTCGTCGGTGTCGCCGTCGCCGTCGAAGTCCCACTCGTAGGTCTCGATGCTCCCGTCCTCGTCGCTGGAGGCGCTGGCGTCCAGCGTGAACGGCTCGTCGACGGTGACGCGACTCGGCGCGGAGAGCGCCGCAGTCGGCGGGAACTCGCGCTCGTCGACTTCGAGTTCCTCGTAGACGGTGTCCGTGTTGCCGTCGTCGTCCACGACAGTCACGCCCACGTCGTAGTCGTCGGTCTCGTTGTAGACGTGGGTCGTGGTCGGCGAGGACGTGGTCGAGTCCACCTCATCGTCGCCGTCGAAGTCCCACCGGTACTCGGTAATCCGGCCCTCGTCGGTGGAGCCGCCGGCGTCGAGTGTCACCGTCTCGTTGACGAACGCCGTCTCGGGCACCGCGAGGTCGGCGTTCGGCGGGCCGGTGACGGTCACCGTCGCGGACGCGGTGGCGGTCTGCCCGCCGGTGTCCACGACCGTCACCGTCGCCGTGTACGTACCCGCGCCCTCGTACTCGTGGGCGACCGCGGGGTCGTCGGTCTCGTCGTCGACCTCGCCGTCGCCGTCGAAGTCCCACCGGTAGACCTCGACGCCGCGGTCGTCCGAGGAGTTGCTCGCGTCGAACACCACGTCCTCGTCGACGGTGGCGTTCGCCGGCGCGGAGAGCGCCGCGGTCGGCGGGTCGTCAGGCGGCAGCACCTCCACGGTCGCGGACGCGTTCGCGGTCTGTCCGCCGGTGTCGACGACGGTCACCGTCGCGTCGACGGTGCCGGTCTGCGTGTACGCGTACTCGGTCGTGGGGCCCGCCGTGGTCGCGTCCACCTGCCCGTCGCCGTCGAAGTCCCAGCGGTACGAGTCGATGCCCTCCTCGTCGTCGCTGTCGGACGCGTCGAACGTCGCCGGCTGTCCGACCGTCGCCGTCTCCGGCGCGTCGAGTTCGGCGGACGGCGGGTCGTCGACGGGCACCACCTCTATCTCGGCGGTCGCGGTGTCTATCTCGTCGGCCTCGTCCACCACCTGTACGGTCGGCGTGTAGTTACCCGGCTCCTCGTAGGTGTGGTCGATAGTCGGCTCGTCCGTCTGGGCGTCCTCCTCGCCGTCGCCGTCGAAGTCCCACTCGTAGGTCTCGATGCCGCGGTCGTCGGTCGACCCGGTGGCGTCGAGTGTCACCGTCTCGTCCTCGAGGACCGCCGCGGGCGCGTCGAGGCTCGCGTTCGGCGGCCGGTTCGGCGCCAGCACTTCCACGTCCGCGGTCGCCGCGTCAACCGCGCCCGCGTCGTCCACGACGGTGACGACGGTGGTCACGTCGCCCGGCTCGGTGTACGCGTGCTCGACCTCGGCGTCGGTCGTGTTCAGGTCGACCGTGCCGTCGCCGTCGAAGTCCCAGCGGTACTCGGTAATCCGGCCCTCGTCGGTGGAGTCGCTGGCGTCCAGGGTCACCGTCTCGTTCACGACCGCCGTGTCGGGCGCGTCGAGGACGGCGTCCGGCGGCGTCTGTGGCACGGTCACCTCGATTGTCGTGGACGCCGTGTCCGCGTTCCCGTACGTGTCGAAGGCCGTCACCGACACCGTGTAGTTGCCCGCCTCCTCGAAGGACCGCGACACCGCCGGGTCCTCGGTGACGCGGTCGGTCTCGCCGTCGCCGTCGAAGTCCCACTCGTAGCCGCCGACGGCCTCGTCGTCGGTCGTCCCGCTCGCGTCGATGGTGACGCTGTCGCCCTCCTCCGTGGTGTCGGGCGCCGTCACGCTCGCGGACGGCGGCGTCTCCAGACACGGCCCGCTGTGGACGAACGCGCGACGGTCCATGTCGAGGCCGGTCTCCGAGCCGTCCGCGCCGACCAGCGTCCAACTGTCGACGCGCGTCTCCTCCGTGCCCGAGTAGCCCCAGTCGCCCCAGTGCGCGGCGTCCTCGTTGAAGCCGGGCGTGATTTCGATGGCGCCGTCCAGGTCGCCGACGCCGCGGAACGCGCCGCCGTCGGTGCGGTTCGGCCCCCACTTCCAGTCGATGGTCGCGGACTCCCCGCCGAGGCTCCAGTCGTCGTCCCGCTCCGGGTAGCGGTCGTCCTGTACGACCCACTCGCCGCCCGCCGGCAGGTCGTCGAAGGACATCGTCAGCGTGCTCCCGCCGTCCTCGTCGCCGAGGCGGTCGTGGAGGAACACGGCGCTCGCGCCCTCAGACCCCTCGTAGAAGAACAGCACGCTCCCCGACGTCTCCTGGTACTCCGTCGTGCCGTAGGAGCTGTACGTCAGCGCGAACGGGTTCCCCGTGATGTCCGGGTAGGGGTTCCGGTAGTCGTAGAACTCGGTGACGTTCTGGCCGGTGTCCGTCACCGGACTCACCGTCGCGCACGTCGTCCCCTGCGCGACGGCGTACGTCGACGCCTGCATCGCCGACGACGACCCGCTGAACGACACGACGCCGACTATCGGCGCCGCGACGACGAACGATACCACTGCCACGACTGCGGCCACCCGGGAGAGCGAGGACTCGGGCATTGCCATGCGAGTCGCCGCCTGTCGTCCTTTGTTATGAGCGAGTTTCGCACCGCGTACCCGACGGAGCCGGCGCGACGCGCCGAAAATCAGTGCCCTGTGGCGCGCCCTCGGAAGCCGACGCTACCCGTCGATGAGGGGTGACAGCGACTCACACAGGAGATGGGTAACAATACATCGGCTCCGCCTACTCCCGGAGCGACCCCCGCCAACTCCAATGTACCGAGGCCACACCACCGCCGTCGTCGTGCCGGCGTACAACGAGGAACCGTTCGTCGCGGACACGATCGCGTCCGTCCCCGGCTTCGTCGACCGCGTCTACGTCGTCGACGACGGCTCGACGGACGGGACGTGGGACGAGATTCGGCGCGCCGCCGCGAGCGCCGACCAGCGCCCCGAAGCCACCGAGTTCGCGGAGCGCGTCGTCCCCATCCAGCACGACGCCAACCGCGGCGTCGGCGGCGCCATCAAGACCGGCTACCTGCGCGCGAGAACCGACCGAATCGAACTGACCGCGGTGATGGGCGCGGACGGCCAGATGGAACCCGAGATGCTCGGCGACCTCTTCGACCCAATCGTCGAGGGGCGGGCCGACTACACGAAGGGCAACCGCTTCCTGGGCGCGACCGACCGCGGCGACATGCCCGCCCACCGGTTCGTCGGGAACGCCGCGCTCGCCGCGCTCACGAAGGTCGCGAGCGGCTACTGGAGCGCTGGCGACCCGCAGAGCGGCTACACCGCCATCTCGCTGCGCGCGCTGGAGGCAGCCGACATCGACGGGATGTACGAGTTCTACGGCTACTGCAACGACCTGCTCGTGAAACTGAACGTCGCCGAGATGCGCGTCGTCGACGTCCCGCGCCCCATCACGTACGGCGAGGAGGAGAGCCACATCAGGTACCGGAGTTACGTCCCGCGGGTCTCCGCGATGCTCGCGCGGAACTTCGGCTGGCGGCTCGGCCGGAAGTACCTCGTCTACGACTTCCACCCGCTCGTCGGTGCGTACGCGGCGGGCGCCGTCGCCTCGACCGCGGGCGCCCTCGGCCTGCTGTGGGCGCTGCCCGGCGTCGGGTCGTTCGCCACGCCCGTGGCGCGCGGCGCAATCGCGCTCGCCTTCCTCCTGCTCGGCGCGCTCGCGTTCGTCGCCGCGATGACGATGGACATGCACGCCAACGCCCACCTCAGCGACAGCGACGACCCCTACGGCCGCGACGCACAGCGAGCGCGCGGGAACCGCGACACGGACGCCGTGCAGGTCGAACTCCCCGCCGCCGAGTGGTCGTCGCTGCTCGACGATGCGTCACCGAACGGGGACGCACCGGAGGCCGCGCGCCGGCTCCGCGAACGCCTCCGCGACCGCGTCGCCGAACCCGACCGCGCGGACTGACGCGGTACGCGGACACTAACTAACTGGGTCGCTAGCGCCGGTTTCGACCATGTTCGGTACGAGCGGCATCCGCGGCGAGTTCGGGACCGACGTGACGGCGGGGCTCGCGCTCCGCGTCGGCCGCGCCGTCGCCTCGGAGGGCTGCGAGCGCGTCGTCGTCGGGCGCGACCCGCGGAAGACCGGGCCCGTGCTCGTCGACGCCGTCTCCGCGGGGCTCCGGGAGTGTGGCGCCGACGTGGTGCGCGTCGGCGAGGTGCCGACGCCGACGGTCGCGCGGTCGGTCGAGTGGTACGACGCGGACGCCGGTATCGCGGTGACGGCGTCCCACAACCCGCCCGCGGACAACGGCCTGAAACTCTGGAGCGCGGACGGCTCTGCGGTCGTCGGCGACGAGCAGGCGGCCGTCGCGGAGCGACTGGAGCGAGACGACTTCCGCCCCCGGCGGTGGGGCGAAATCGGCGGTTCGCGGACGGTGGCGTCGGCGTACCGTCGCCACGTCGCCGCTATCGCTGACGCCGTCACGGTCGACCCGCCGCTCGCCGTCACCGTCGACGTGGGTCACGGGAGCGGCCGCCTCTCGGCGACCGCGCTCCGCAAACTCGGCTGCGAGGTGGAGACGATGAACGCGCTCCCGGACGGCTCGTTCCCGGCGCGCCCGAGCGAACCGACCGCCGAGAACTGCGAGCGCCTCCGGCGCGTCGTCGCGCAGACGGACGCCGACTTCGGGGTCGCCCACGACGGCGACGCGGACCGCGCGCTCGCCGTCACCGAGTCCGGGCGGTTCGTCTCCGGGGACGTGTTGCTCGCGCTGTTCGCGCGCCGAGAGGCCGGTCCGGGCGACCGAGTCGCGGTCCCAATCGACACGAGCGTCGCGGTGCGCGACGAACTCGCGGCGGTCGGCGCGTCCACGACGTTCACGAAGGTCGGGGACGGCCACGTCGCCGCGCGCACCGCCGACGACGACGTGGTGTTCGGCGGCGAGCCGAGCGGCGCGTGGATTTTCCCGGCCCTGTCGCGGTGCCCGGACGGCCCGCTCGCCGCCGCGAAACTCGCCGCGCTGGTCGCCGACCACGGCTCGCTGGACGCGCTCGTCGAGGACGTGAGCTCGGTGCCGATTCGCCGCGAGAGCGTGCGGACCGACGCGAAACGCGACGTCGTCGAGCGCGTGCGCGGCCTCGTCGCCGACCGGTACGCGAACGTCACGAGCGTCGACGGCGTCCGCGTCGACGAGGACGACGGCTGGTTCCTCGTGCGGGCCAGCGGTACCCAGCCTCTCGTCCGCGTCACCGCCGAGGCGCGGGACAGCGACCGGATGCGTGCGCTGTTCGACAGCGCCCGCGACCTGGTGTCGACGGCGGCGCGGTCGGTCGGCGCGGAGACCGAACTCGCCGGCTAGCCGGCAGGTAACAAGGCACTAGGTTCGCGTCGGAGGCGTGCGTATGCAAGCAGTGATTCTCGCGGCCGGCAGGGGACGACGCATGGCGCCGCTGTCGTCGGTCGCGCCGAAACCGATGCTACCGGTGGCCGACCGCCCGCTCGCGGCGCACGTCGCTGACGCGGCGGTCGCCGCGGGCGCCGACGAACTCGTGTTCGTGGTGGGATACGGCGCCGAACACGTCCGCGCGTACTTCGGCGACCGGTACGACGGCGTGCCCGTGGCGTACGCCGAACAGGAGACCCAGTCGGGCACCGCGGACGCGGTGCGCGCGGCCCGCGAGCGCCTCGACGGCCGGTTCGCGGTGCTGAACGGCGACAACGTCTTCGACGCCGCGAGCGTCAGCGAGTTGTTCGCGCACGACGCCGCGGTCGCCGCCCACCGGGTGCCCGACCCCTCCGAGTACGGCGTGCTCTCCACCGAGGACGGGGTGGCGACGGGCATCGTGGAGAAGCCCGACGACCCGCCGACCGACCTCGCGAACGCCGGCGCGTACGTCTTCCCCGAGTCGGCGCTCGACGACCTCGACGTCCCCGCGAGCGAGCGCGGCGAGCGCGAACTCACGGACGTCCTCGCGGCGGTCGTCGCGCGCCGCGACGTGGCGGTCGTCGCGACCGAGGAGTGGCGCGACGTGGCGCGACCGTCGGACCTGCTGGCGGCCAACGACCGCGCGCTCGAAGCGCTCGAACCGCGGACCGAGGCCGTCCCGCCGACGGCGACGGCGCGGGGGACGGTGCGGGTCGCGGACGGCGCCACCGTCGAACCGCGCGCCCGCCTCGACGGCCCCGTGTTCGTCGCGGACGGCGCGACCGTCGGACGGAACGCCGTCCTCGAGGGACCCGTCGTCGTCGGGCCGGGCGCGCGCATCGGCGCCGACGCGACCGTCTCCTCGGTCGTCCTCCTCGCGGACGCGGCGGTCGGCGCGGACGGGAGCGTCCGGGGTGCGGTCGTCGGTCCGGACTGTAGCGTGGCGACGGGCGCGCGACTCGCGGGCGTCTCCGGCGAGACGAGGACGAGCGCGGCCGCCGTCGTCGCCGCCGACGCGTCGCTCGGCGGCGGGCTCCGATACCGGTGAGGAGGGGGTGCGGACGGCCGTCGCGGACTACCGTTCCTGTTCGGCGCGCGACTCGACGTAGGAGCGATAGGAGACGGCGAGCGCCGCCACGAGGAACACGCCGACGGTCGCCGTCGCGACGGCGTGTGCGCTCGCCATCTGCGCCGCGAAGAACAGCACGGCGAACGCGACGTAGCCGCCGACGTGGGCCGTCGGGAACGCCACGTCCTCTTCCTCCTCGGCGTCCACGTTCAGGTACTCGTACAGCGGTTCGACGTTCGGGCCGGGGTCGATGCGGCCGCGGTCCTGGTTGAAGTCGACGACGCCCGCGTCGTCCATCTTCGGCAGGTGACACTGGTAGAGGCCGATGTAGACGCGTTTGCGCTGCTGGGCGTTCAACTGCTGGACCGTCGTGTCGTTCTCGATGGCGGCGATGTGCTCGGCGAGTTCGCCGATGGTGATGGTGTCTTCCGTCTCCCGGAGGTACTCCAGGACGAGCCGCCGTCGTCGGTTCTTCAGAATCTCGAAGGTGACGTCCAGCGGGAGTTCCTCCCGCTGGTCGTCTGCCTCCTCGTCGCCGTCGGTTGATGGCTGGGGGAGGCTGTCAGGTTCCCTCGCGACGGGCTCCGATGGCCCGGTGTCCGATTGACTCCCCGATTCTCCGCCTGTGTGGGTTCCCTCTAGCATCGTTGTGGTCTTCGTGTACCGCGTGTCGTTCGTTACCGATTCGCTTCCGTCAGACGCCCGTGTGTCACGCGTCATCTCGCGGGCGCCGTCCCCCCGCTCGGATTGCTGACTCGTCACAACCCCCGGTCCCGGGTGAGGACTTCCCCCGGTTTCGTGGACGCGCCCGCTGCGAGCGTGACGCCCGCGTCGAGGCACGTCCCGATGCCCAACTTCGCTCCCGCCCCGACGACCGCGCCGAACTTCCGACGGCCCGTGGACACCCGGTCGCCGTCGTGGGCGACCCGCACGGGTTCGTCGTCGTGTCGCAGGTTCGCAACCTGCGTGCCGGCCCCGAGATTCGCACCGGGGCCGACCACGCTGTCCCCCACGTAGGTGAGGTGTGGAGCGCGCGCGTCGTCGAGGAGGACGCTGTTTTTCACTTCCACCGCGT
Source organism: Halobacterium litoreum (assembly GCF_021233415.1). NCBI lineage: Archaea > Methanobacteriati > Methanobacteriota > Halobacteria > Halobacteriales > Halobacteriaceae > Halobacterium > Halobacterium litoreum. Next base: position 1,211,211 of record NZ_CP089466.1, read on the forward strand.
GACCGATTCGGACTTCCCGGCCCAGAAAGGTACGTCCTCTAACATAAGCGTTTGGTCCGACTCGAACACCCGGCGAGAGGTACGCTGGCCCCTCCACGACGCACCCGGACTCCACGACGGCGCCCGGTTCGACCACGACGTCCCCCCGAATCTCGGCCGACCCGTGGACATCGCCGCGGACCGAGCGGGACTGCTCGTCGAGGACGACGCCGTTCGCCTCCAGTAGGTTCCACGGGCGGCGCACGTCGAACCCGAACGGACAGTCAACGGGCTCGGGGTGTTCGAGCGCGTCCGCGAGTTTCGGGACGGACGCCGCCCGTCGCGCGCGCTCGACAGACACCGAGAACGCGAGCGGCGGGCGTTCGACGGCCTCGTCGCCCGTCCGGACTGCGGCCGCGGGCCGCGCCGCCGCGACGCGCCGAATCGTCTCGCCGGCCAGCACCGCCGTCGCGAGCGCCACGACCACGCGGTCGTCCGACTCGTGTCCGCGTGGTGATATTTTCCCCAGGTCGGCTGCGACCTCGTCCACGACGTCCGCCGCGGTTCCCCACTCGCTAACGTCGGCCGCGTCGGTCACGACCGCGAGTTCGTCCACGCCCGCGGCGACCATCGCGTCCGCGGCGCGCTCGACCGCGGGGGCGCCCGCAACCGGATACAGCGCCGCCGAACGCGCCGGTTCGACCCGGGGCGACAGTTCGCTCGGCGTCCACAGCACTCCCAACATGTCCGTCAATCAGACATCATTCGACGTGCTTAGTTACCCGTCGGCTACGCGGCGCTAAGCCCTTCCAAACAGCGAGTAACGGTTCGCACCGCGGGACACTCGACGCCGCGCCGGGTGGATGTTTCGGGGTAACGGCGGGGTGGGAGCCACCAACCGCCGAATAACAATGCCCGGATGAGCCGATTGGTGTACGTTACCTTGGACGGTAAGCGCGTCCAAAACCACAATGACCCCGAACACACCGAATCCCCGCACGGAACGGCCCCGGACGCGAAGCCACCAGCACCGGCCGCCACGGACGGCTCGCCGCCGTGCCCGCAACCCCCTCGGAGGGAACAGATGTGCGGAATAACGGCGTGCGTCGCCACCGACGACGTGGCCGACACGCTGCTCGCCGGCCTCCGGAACCTCGAGTACCGGGGGTACGACTCGGCGGGCGTCGCGACCCGGAACGGTGACGGCGTGACCGTCGTGAAACGCGAGGGCGGCATCGACGAACTCGCCGCGAAACTCGACGACGCCGACCCGTCCGGCCGCCTCGGCGTCGGGCACACGCGCTGGAGTACACACGGCGCGCCCACCGACGCCAACGCCCACCCGCACACCGACTGCGAGGGGCGGGTGGCCGTCGTCCACAACGGCATCATCGAGAACTACGCCGACCTCCGCTCGGAACTCGCGGCCCGCGGCCACGAACTCACGAGCGACACCGACACCGAAGTCGTCCCCCACCTCGTCGGCGAAGCGCTCGCCGACGGCGCGTCCCCGGAGGCGGCGTTCCGCGCCGCGGTCGAACGCCTCGACGGGAGTTACGCGCTGGCGATGGTCGCGGCCGGCGAGGAAGCCGTCTACGCGACGCGCAACGGCTCGCCGCTCATCCTCGGCGTCGACGACGGCCGGCGGTTCCTCGCGAGCGACGTGCCGTCGTTCCTCGAACACACGTCCCGCGTCGTCTACCTCGAAGACGGCGACGTGGTGCGCGTGACCGCCGACGACCACGAGATAACGGCCCTCGACGGTCGCCCGGTCGACCGGCCGGTCGAGTCCATCGACTGGCAGCCCGAGGACGCCGAACGCGACGGCTTCGACCACTACATGCTCAAGGAGATTCACGAGCAGCCGGCGGCCCTCGAACGCGCCGTCAGCGGTCGCATCACGGCCGACGGGCGCGTCCAGTTGGACGACTTCCCGCCGGGCGCGTTCGACGACGTGGGAAACGTCCACCTGATAGCCTGCGGGACGTCCTACCACGCGTCGCTGTACGCGCGACAGCTGTTCACCGAGCGCGGCGTCCCCGCCCACGTGTTCAGCGCGGGCGAGTACGCGACGACGCCCGCGCCCGTCGACGACGACACGCTCGTCGTCGCGGTGACCCAGAGCGGCGAGACCGCGGACACGCTCGCGTCGCTCCGGAACGCCGCCGACCGCGGCGCGCGCACGCTCGCGGTGACGAACGTCGTGGGTTCGACGGCCGCCCGCGAGTGCGACGACGCGCTGTTCATCCGCGCCGGCCCCGAAATCGGCGTGGCGGCGACGAAGACGTTCTCCTCGCAGGTCGCGGCGCTGACGCTGCTCGCCGAACGCCTCACCGAGGACGTCACCGGGTCGCCGGGCGACGACCGCGCCGACGTGTTGCGCGCGCTCGAACGACTCCCGAGCGACGTCCAGCAGGTCTTAGACCAGTCCAACCCCGAGCAGTTGGCCGCCCGGTACCGGGACCGCGACGGCCACTTCTTCATCGGGCGCGGCGTCGCGTTCCCGGTCGCGCTGGAGGGCGCGCTGAAGTTCAAGGAGATAACGTACGAACACGCCGAGGGGTTCGCCGCCGGCGAACTCAAACACGGCCCGCTCGCGCTCGTCACCCCGAACACGCCCGTCTTCGCGGTGTTCTCCGGGCGCCACGACGAGAAGACGCTGAACAACGTCGAGGAGGTGCGGACGAGGGGCGCGCCCGTCGTCGGCGTCGCCAGCGAGGAGGCGACCGACGTCGTCGACGCCGTCGACGAGTTCCTGCCGATTCCCGACACCCACCCGGTCGCCGCGGGCGTGCTCGCGAACGTCCAACTGCAGTTGGTGTCCTACCACGTCGCGGACCTGCTCGGGCGCTCCATCGACAAACCGCGGAACCTCGCGAAGAGCGTGACCGTAGAGTGACCGTACCACCACCACCACGATGCGAACACCACGGCTCGACGCCCGCCCCGAACGCGGCCGCCGCCCCGACCGGCAGTCGGCCGGCCGGCCGCCGCGGCGAGCCCGCGACGACAGAACGGTGACAGCCCACGGACCCACAGATGTCCAACCAAGAACGCGAATCGTTGAGTCAGGGGGAAGTGTACGACCTCCTGAGCAACGCTCGACGGCGCTTCGTCATCTCCTACCTCAGGGAGCGCGACGAACCGGTGGAACTCAGCGACCTGTCCCGCGAGGTGGCCGCGTGGGAGAACGAGACGGCGGTCGAGAACCTCACCGACCAGCAGGTCAAACGCGTCTACGTCTCGCTCTACCAGACCCACGTGCCGAAACTCGACGACTCCGGCATCGTGGACTACGACCAGGACTCCGGCGAGGTGCGACTCACGTCCAGCGTCGCCGAACTGGACACGTACCTGCCGGAGCGAGACGACGAACGAGTGCCGTGGCAGTTGGTGTACGCCGGCATCGCGGGCGTCGGGCTGCTGGCGTACGTGTTCGTGTTGGCGTTCCCCGGTCTCGTCGGGGGCGTCACGACGACTGCCGTCGGCGTCGCGGTCATCGTCGCGTTCGGCGTCGCGGCGGCAGCGCACTACCTGACCGGGAGGGAACTATGATTCGACACTCACGGAGGCGGCCATGACGCCGGACTGGGACGTGGTCGGCTACGTCATCAGTTCGGAGCACCGCACGAAGGTACTGGGACGGCTGGCCGAGGGGCCGGCGACGCCCACGCAGATAGCCAGCGACGTCGACCTGTCGGTGACCCACGTCTCGCGGGCGCTGAGCTCGCTCCGGGAGCGCGAACTCGTCGAGTTGCTCGTGCCCGAGGACCGACGGAAGGGCCGCGTCTACGGCATCACCGACCTCGGCGGCGAGACCTGGGAGACCATCCAAGCGAAAGACCTCACGAAGTGACGGCGGAAAAACGGGGTGGGGGAGCGTGGTGGCTCCAGTCGGGGGCAGGGTCGGGGAGTCGCGCTCCGGGGGAGACGCGGAACGGTCGTCCTCCCCACTCTGTGTGTCTGGTGCCACCCCCTTTGTTAAGCGGGGCGTGCGCCGTTAGGTAGCGAGAACCACGACCGCGTTTCTGGCGGCGACGGCGACGTGAACGACCGCGGGGAGTCCGTACCCGAGGACGCGGACGACGCGGTCGGCGTTCGGCGGCGGGTCGAGCCACCGGTCCACCGCGAGAATCGTGGCTTCGGTGACGGCGACGACCGCGACGACCACGAGGACGCTCGCGAGCAGGAGCGCCGCGGGCACGCCGTACGCGTGAATCGCCGCGGCGACGACGGGGTTCGCTTCGCGGACGTCGGCCACCCACCGGAGCCCGGCGTACGTGGTCGCGGCGTCGGCGAACTTCGACGCCGCGAGGAGGGCGACGAGGCCGGTTCGCGTCCCGAGTGCGTCGGTCGCAGACATCGACCGACAGTCCGCCTCGTCGCCGGTTTGTTATGGCCCGAGTTCCGCGCGCACCGCTCGAAATCAGTCGTTTCGACGGGGATAGGCGTTCGATAACAAAGGCTCCGGGCGTCGCTGGTGGGGGCATGGCACAGCGACAACCGACACTCGGCGAGTGCCCGGACTGCGAGGCTGCCGTGCCGGAGGGCGCGTTGCTCATCCGGTACCGCCGGAACGGCTGGCCCGCGGTGTTCGCCGAGTGCCCCGACTGCGGTGGCGTCGTCCGGCCGACCTGACCGCGACCGGAAGCCGCGGCATAACGAAACACGTGGCGGTGGACGATTCGCTCGCCATGCGCTTGAAACTGCTCGCCACCACCGTCCTGGTGGGCGTTGCACTGGTAGCCGGACTGTTCGTCGAACGACGCACGCGACCCGACCTCGCGGACGAGTACGCCGACTGACCGAGCCGCGGGCCGCGAGTGCGCGAGCGCCGCCGGCGCGGACGTGTCGGCTCGCTTCGACGTCCCCGCGAGTACGCCCGGACTGCCCGCCTGTTCGGCGGCGTAACTGATTTCTATCCACTCGCACTCGACGCCCGCGGAGACCGCCTGAGACCCCTCAATTCGCCCCTCGTAACGGGGTACGACGAGGGAATATTCGTCGGTCTTAGGACCCGGATACTGCTGTTATTGGTGTTATTACAATACTTACGAGGGGTCAAAGCGAGTGCGATGGCACACCAGATAACCGAGTCGGACAAGCAGCGGATGAAGCGGTTCGCGGCGACGCCGAAGTACCAGCGCGGCCCGCACCTCCTCGAACCGGAGGCCGAGGACGGCGACGAGTAGAGCAGTCGGTAACGTGGTACAAACGGGGTGAGGCGACTCGCGTGTGCCGCCACACCCGCGGTTCCCTCCTCTTTTACTTCCTGTACGCGGCGGGTAGCGCGCGCCTCACTCACCGACCACTGTCTCGACGCGGACGACCGTCGCGAACTCGCCGTCGAGGTGTGCGAGCGCACTCCGGTGGACCTCCTCGGCGGGGATGGTGTCGCCGTCGAACGTCCGGTCGAAGGTGGCCGTGGCGTCCCGCGCGAGCGTCACCTCGTAGCCGCGGTTCTCCGCCATCCGCGTGGTCGTGGAGACGCAGTGGTCGGTGGTCAGCCCGCAGACGACGAGCGCGTCGACGCCGCGCTCGGCGAGCCACGAGTCGAGGCCGGTGCCGACGAACGCGCCGTTGACCGACTTCACGACCTCGTGCTCGTCGCCGGCGGGTTCGAGGTCGTCGCGGTACGCGAACCCGGGTTCGCCCCGCTGCAGCGGCGAGTCCGGTTCGGTGGAGTCGTGGCGGACGTGGACGACGGGCGCGTCGGCGGCCCGCCACGCCGCGAGCAGGTCGCCGGCGCGCGCTTCGGCGTCGGGGTTGTTGCGTTCGCCCCACGCCGGGTCGTCGAACCCCCGCTGGAAGTCGACGAGGACGAGCGCCGTCGCCGGCGTCGGTCCGTCAGTCATCGGCCTCGCGGGGCGCGCCCGCCACGGGGTCGACGCCCGCGGTCGCCTTCGGGTGGTCGCGCGTGAACGTCACCGGACACTCGTCGGGCGCCTGCGCGTCGTCCTCGCGGAACATGTACTGGGGCCACTCGCGGTCGCCGTCCACGCCCCAGTCCCCGAGGTCGGCGTGCGGGCAGACGCCGTCGTACTCCTCCATCCGGCCCTGGATGGTCTCGCGGGCGCGCTGGCCGGCGTCGGTGTCCGCGGTGATGCCGTCGAACAACTGCCGGGGCTGGAACGTGATTTCCAGGCCCACCGGACAGTACCGCGAGTACCGGCCGTGCTCGTCGTAGAACGGCGCGCGACACGTCGGGAACATCGGTTCGCCGCCGAAGCAGAACTCCCACTCCGGGTCGTCCGTCTCCGTCGGAATGTCCGCGGGCCACGGCTCGGGGTCGTGGACGTGCAGGAAGTTCAGGACGTGCCAGAGCGCCTCGTGGTAGTCGACCTCCTCGAAGTCGCGCTCGGGCGGCGCGAAGAACGTCACGAGCGACGCCCGGCCCTCGCGGTCCCGGTAGACGTCGAGGTACTCCAGTAGCGCGTCCCTAAACCGGAGGAGCGCGTCCGGGTCGGTGAGCGACGGGACGACCGCGTACAGCGGTTCGCCGTTGGCCACCGACTCCGCGCCGAAGAAACACGGGAACGGCTCGCCGTCGCGCTCCCCGGTCACTCCCTCGCGGAACGTCTCCCAGTGTCGGTCCGCCCACGCCGGATAGTCGCCGGCTTCGACGCGCTCGGCCAGCGTCGACTGGTCGACCAGGGCCCCCAACTCCGGCTCGTTCATGCGCCGAACTCGGGGCGTAGCGAAATTAGGCGTTCCGGTCGCACCGGGAGCGCGGACGGGGGCGAACTCACCTCGGGTGAGAGCGCGACGCCGTCACTCGCGGCGCGTTCACCGCCTCTCGACGGCGGTTCTCGGAGACCGATAATCGCAGACGCCGGTTTAGGTGGCGGGACGAACGTGTTCGTATAGAGCGGTGCTGCGGGCCGCGTCGTCGACCGACGCCAGCGTTTTGGTCCGCGGTACCGACACACACGACTGGACTGCACCGAACTGCGAACGCCCACCCACCAACCCCACACCATGGTAGACCCAGTCCTCGCGAGTCGACTCCAGTTCGCGCTCACCACCATCGTCCACATCATCTTCCCCGTCGTCAGCATGGGGCTCGCTCCCTTCCTCGTCTACTTCACGTACAAGGACATCCGGAGCGACGACCCCGTCTACGAGCAACTGCGGCGGTTCTGGACGAAGATATTCGCGGTGAGTTTCGTCGTCGGCACCGTCACCGGCATCGTCCTCGAGTTCGAGTTCGGCACCAACTTCGCCGCGTTCTCCGCGTTCGCCGGCGAACTGTTCGGCGGCCCGCTGGCCATCGAGGGCATGATGGCGTTCATGCTCGAAGCCACGTTCCTCGGCGTGTTCGTGTTCGGGCGCGAGCGCGTCGGCGACAAACTCTACTTCGTCTCCAGCGTCGCCGTCGGCCTCGGCACGTGGCTGTCAGCGGTCTGGATTCTCGTCGCGAACTCCTGGATGCAGACGCCGCGGGGCTACGAACTCGCACGGGAGGGCGGGCAGACCATCGTCCACCTCAGCGACCCCATCGCCGCCTACGCCAACCCCCGGTTCCCGTGGATGTTCGTCCACATGCAGAACGCCGCCGTCGAGTCCGTCGCGCTGCTGATGTCGGGCATCGCGGCGTACTACGTCTTCCGACACCACGTCTGGGGATACCCCGTCGAACACCCGCGCTTCTGGCAGAAGACGCTCAAAATTGCGCTCGTCGTCCTCCTGATTACGGCCCCCTTCCAAGTCATTCACGGCGACGCCTACGGCCGCCACGTCGCCGAGACCCAACCCCAGAAGTTCGCCGCGATGGAGGCCGTCTGGGAGACCGACTCCTACGTCCCCGAGTACATCGTCGCGTTCCCGACGAGCGTCGACCAACTGCTCGACCCGCGCGCGAAGGAACTGTTCGGCATCGGCATCCCCGGCGGGGCGTCGTGGCTCGCGAGCGGCGGCGACCCGAACGCGGAGATACGCGGGCTGAACTCCTTCGAGACGGAGGCGCCACCGGTCGCCATCGTGTTCTGGGCGTTCCGCGCGATGGTCGGCCTGGGGTTCTGGTTCGTCCTGTTGGCGTTCTGGGCGGGCTACCGGTGGCGGACCGGCGACCTCTACGAGGACGGCCTGCTCCACAAGGCCCTGATGGGGTCGTCCTTACTCGGCATCCTCGCCGTCGAACTCGGGTGGATTGTCACCGAGGTGGGGCGCCAGCCGTGGGTCGTACAGGGCGTGTTGAAGACCAGCGAGGGCGTCTCCCCCGGCCTCACGGGCAGCGAGGCGACGCTGACGCTCGCCGGGTTCGCCGCGGTCTACCTCGGGCTGCTGTCGCTGTACACGTACGTAATCACGCGAATCGTGCGCGCCGGCCCGCCGGGCGGCGACGAACTGCGGACGCCCGAACCCCGGGACGCGACCGACGGCGCGGAGGTGGCCGTCGATGACTGAGCCGTTCCTCGCGGGCGGCCCGCTGTTCGGCCTGCCGCTCCCGGAACTGTGGTTCGCGCTCCTCTTTGCCATCCTCGGTACCTTCCTGTTCCTCGACGGCTTCGACTTCGGCGCCGGCGTCCTGTTCGGCCTGCGCGAGGGCGACGAGGACCGGGAGACGATTCTCGCCGCCATCGGGCCGTTCTGGGACGGTAACGAGGTGTGGCTCGTCGTCTTCGGCGGCGCGCTGTTCGCCGCCTTCCCCACCGTCTACGCCGCGCTGTTCAGCCGCCACTACCTGCTGATGTTCGCCATCCTCGGCGCGCTCATCCTCCGCGGCCTCGCGCCCGAGATGTACGAACAGCGCCACGACGACGCGTGGCAGCGCTGGTGGGGGCGGTCGTTCGTCGCCGGGAGCGCGCTCTCGCCGTTCCTCCTCGGCGCGTTCGTCGGGAACTGGGTCGCCGGCGCCGGCCGGTCGCTCACGCTCTCCGGCGTCGTCGTCGGCGCCACCGTCGTCGCGCTCGCGGTCGTCTCCGGCGTCGCGTTCCTCCGGGTGAAGGCCCGCGGCGCGCTCCGCGAGGAGATTCGCACCTACGGCGAGGGCGCCGTCGTCGCGTACCTCGTCGGCGTCGTCGCTTCTCTGGGCGTGCTCTCGCTCGCCGCCGACCGCGTCGCCGACGCCGTCGCGACGCTCCCGGTCCTCGCGCTCGTCGTCGCGTCAGTCGCGCTCGCCGCGGGGTACGTCGCCGCGCTCCGCGCCGACCGCGACCACCTCGCGCTCGCCGCGAGCGCCGCGATGACCTACGGTCTCGTCGCCGTCGTCGCGCTCCTGCTCTACCCCGGCATCGACCCCGCGGGCGGCCACACCGTCGACTCCGCGATAATCTCGACGCTCCCGCTGAACCTCATGTCCGTCGGCGCGGCGATTCTGCTCCCGCTCGTCGCGTCGTACTTCGTCGTCCTCTACAGCGCGTTCAGCGGCCCCGCGGAACCCACGGAGGGGTACTGATGGCGGAGTCGAACCCCCTCCTGTTCTCCCGAATCGTCGTGACGTGGCTCGAACTCGTCGTCGTCGGGTTCGCGGGCGCGGCGCTCGGCGGCGCGACCAGCGGGCCCGTCCAGTTGGTCGTCTACCTCGCGACGACGCTCGCGTCGGTGGCCGTCCTCGTCTACAACGTCGACCGGTTGGTGCGGGCGCGCGTCGCGGCGGCGTAGTGTGGGCCGATAGCCGGTTACCGGGAACTCACTCCCACAGTTACGGTGGTCGACGTTCCAGGGTGAGACATGTCCGAACCGTTCGTCGTGGTCGGCGGGGACGCCGCCGGCCTGAGCGCCGCCAGCAAGTACCGACGCGAGAACCCCGACGGCGACGTCATCGTCTTCGAGAAGGGCGACTGGGTGTCGTACGCGCAGTGCGGGATGCCGTACTTCGTGAAAGGCGAGGTCGACTCCATCACCGACCTGCTGTCGTTGAAACCCGACCAGGCCGAAGAGCGCGGCATCGACCTGCGGCGGCGTCACGAAGTGCTGTCGGTGAACCCCGACGAGCAGACCGTCACCGTGCGAAACGAGGACGGGACGTTCGAGCAGGCGTACGGCGACCTCCTGATTGCGACCGGCGCGCGCGCCGTCTCGGACCCGATTCCGGGCACCGACCTGTCGGGCGCGTTCACGCTCCACAGCATGGACGACACCGCCGCGCTGCGCGCGTTCCTCGTGGACGAGGCCGAGGCCGAGGAAATCGCGAGCGTCGAGTACGTCGACGGCGACTACGTCCGCGGGTTCGGCGCGCGCGACCCGCCGGAGACGGCGGCCATCGTCGGCGGCGGCTACGTCGGCGTGGAGATGGCCGAAGCCTTCAGCGCCCACGGCCTCGACGTCCACCTGTTCCAGCGCCCCGACCGCCTGCTCGAACCGTTCGGCGAGGCGGTCGCCGAGGAAGTCGCGGACGCCCTCCGGGACGCCGGCGTCACGCTCCACCTCGACATGGAAGTGAAGCGACTCGCCGGCGACGGCGGCCGCCTCACCGGCGTCGAGTGCGCGAACACGCGCCTCGACGCGGACGTGGCGGTGGTCGGCATCGGCGTCGCACCGAACACCGACCTCCTCTCGGACACCGACGTCGAACTCGGCGACAGCGGCGCCATCGCAATCGACGACCACGGGCGCACGAACCGCGAACACGTCTACGCCGCGGGCGACTGCGCGGAGATGCGCCACGCCGTGACCGGCGAACCCGACTGGACGCCCCTCGGCCTCACCGCGAACCGCGCCGGGCGCGCAATCGGGCAGACGGTCGCCGGCGACCCCGAACCAGTCGGCGACATCGCGGGGACGGCGGTCGTGAAGGCGTTCGACGAGGAGTGCGGGCGAACCGGGATTCTGGACCACGAGCGCGCTCGCGACGCCGGCTTCGACCCCGTCTCGGAGACGGTCACTGCCGGGTCGCGGTCGGGCTACTACCCCGGGAATGCGGAAACCACAGTCACGCTCACCGCCGACCGCGAGACCGGGCGCCTGCTCGGCGGGAGCATCGTCGGCACCGACCGCGCCGCCATCCGCATCGACACCGTCGCCACCGCGCTCGAAGCCGGTATGACCGTCGCCGAGGTCGAACGCCTCGACCTGGCGTACGCGCCGCCGTTCAGCCCCGTCTGGGACCCCGTGCTCGTCGCCGCGAAGGTGCTGCGCGGCAGCCTCGACTGACTCGGTCGCCGTCCGTCGCTGACGAGAAAACCGCGAGAACTAGTGTTCGAGGCCCGAGAGCAGGGCATCGACCTTCTCCTGCTCGCCGTCGAGGCGCTGCGGGTAGATGGCGACCGCGACCACGAAGTCGCCGTCGTGTTTGACCTTCGTGACGTGGACGTAGACGTCCACCGACTGCCCGCCCGAGAGCGTCGCGGTGCCCTCGAACTTCGTCACGTCCGCCGTCTGGTTCAGCGTCCCCACCTCTCGGGTGCCGACCGAGTCGCCGATGGAGAGGCCGCTGTACTGCTGTTGGGCGAGGGAGGCGAGTTCGCGGTCCGAGTAGTCCTTGATGGGGTTGAAGGTCTGCCCGAGCACGCTCACCTCGGGGCTGGCGAACGCGCCGAACACCGCCGCCCGGCGCTCACCGAGTACGGGCACGTCGACGGTGCGCTCGTACATCGCCACCCAGTTCGTGACGGTGACGTTCTTCGACTGGCCGGCCGCCGAGAACGTGCGCGTGACCTCCGAACTGTTCACCGCCGCCTCCTCGTACTCCGTCTGCTGGAGCGCGTCGTCGCCGACGGTCGCCTTCGACGCCGAGAACGTGATGGGGCCGCTGAGGAACCCGAGACACCCGCTCGTCGCCACGAGCGCGGCGAAGACCACCGCGACGGTCACACGTCTGTCCATACCCGTCGAATCGACCGGACGCCGATAAGTGTAGTGGCCGCCGGTCAGCGCCGGAACGTCGCGCCGTCGTCCGTGTCCTCGACGGTCACGCCGAGCGCTTCGAGGCGGTCGCGGAGGTCGTCGGCGCGCTCGTAGTTCCCCGCCTCGCGTTCCTCCTCGCGAACGTCTAAGACGAGTTCGACGAGTTCGTCCGCGAGCGCCACGTCGCCGCCCGCCTCGCCGTCGCCGAACTGGAAGCCGAGGACGCCGCCGCCCAGTTCCTCGAACGCCTCGATGGCGTCCACGAGGCCGCGGTAGTCGAAGCGCTCGGCCTCGTCCACGTGACGGTTCACGGCGGTGGCGAGTTCGAGGAGCGCGGACACCGCGCCGCGCGCGTTGAAGTCGTCGTTCATCGACGCCGCGAACTCCCGCCGGGCGTTCTCGACGGCGTCCCGCAGGTCGTCGTCCGCGACCTTCGCGTACGCCTCGGAACTGTCGGCGGCCTCGACGGCGCGGTCGTACGCGCGCTCGAGGCGCTCCCAGCGCTCCTCGGCCTCCGAAATCGTCGCCTCGGAGTACGTCTGTCGCTGCGTGTAGGACGTCGAGACGAGGAACATCCGCACCACGTTCGCGCCGAACGCCTCGATGGCGTTCTTCACGGTGAAGAAGTTCCCGAGACTCGAACTCATCTTCTCGCCCTCGGTTTCGAGGAGGCGGACGTGGAGCCAGTACTTGGCGAACGGTTCGCCCGCCGCCGCCTCGCTCTGCGCGATTTCGTTCTCGTGGTGGGGGAACACGAGGTCCTGCCCGCCGACGTGGACGTCGATGTGGTCGTCGAGGTGCGTCGTCGCCATCGCCGAGCACTCGATGTGCCAGCCCGGACGCCCCTCGCCCCACGGCGACGCCCACGTCTGCCCGCACTCGTGGTCGATGGGCGGCAGGCTCTCGTCGCGGTGTTCGTTCGCGTCGTCAGCCGAGACGCCGCCCGCCTTCCAGAGCGCGAAGTCCGCCGGGTGGCGCTTCTCGGACTGCTCGTCTTCGGCGCCCTGTGCCTCCATCTCCTCGACGCGCTGGCCCGAGAGCTTCCCGTAGTCCTCGAAGCGCGTCACGTCGAAGTACACCGAGCCGTTTGACTCGTAGGCGTACCCCTTCTCGACGAGCGTCTCCACGAGGTCGATGATTTCGGGGACGTGCTCGGAGACGCGAGGGTAGACGTCCGCCCGCGCGAGGTTCAGGTCCCGCATGTCCTCGATGACTGACTCGATGAAGTGCGTCGCCACCTCGCCCTCCGTCTCGCCGAAATCGTCCTCGCCGGTGCGCGCGACGATTTTCTCGTTCACGTCCGTGAAGTTCTGGACGTGGCGCACGCCGTAGCCGACGTGCGAGAGCCACCGCGCCATCACGTCCGACTGCACCCAGAGGCGAGCGTGCCCGAGGTGGGCGTCGTCGGAGACCGTCAGGCCACACGTGTACACGAGCACGTCGTCGGGGTCGCGTGGCTCGAAGGGCTCTCGCTCGCCGGAGAGGGTGTTCGACACGTAGAGCGTCATTCACCGGAGGTACGCGCGCCAGCGCTTCAAAGCGTCGGAACGAGCGACGCTCGCTCGGTCAGTCGCCGCCCGCCCTGGGCACGGCCACGACGGCGTCCTCTACGATTCGGAGCGCGTCCGCCGCCGCCCGCCGCGTCACCACGACGGCAAGCGTCTCGCCCGCGACGCCCGCCGCCACCGGGTCGACGCCCGCGGCGTGCAGGCGTTCGAGCGCGAACGCGAGCGACCGCGAGTCCACGTCGCCACTCGCCAACAGCGCCGTCAGGTCGCCCTCGCCGGGCGCGAACCCCGTGCCCGCCACCGCCAGCAGGCCGTCCTCGCTCTCCCCGAGGCCGGACTGCATCGAGACGTGCGCGCTCCGGTCGCCCGCCGCGAACGCCGGCAGTTCCTCGCCGTACCGGCGAATCGCCGCGGCGACCGCGTCCTCGTCCCCGGCAACGTCGACGAAGCGCGCGGCGGCGGCGTGATTCACCACGCCCGCGCGGAGCGCGCGCCGCAGGAACGGGTGGTCGTCGACCGCCGCTCGTGTCTCTCCGGCAACACTCATACCACCTCCTCGGGGCGGGGGTGGCTTAAATCTCAGCGCGTGCGACAGACGACCGGCGTTTAAATCCCCGTGGGCTGAAAGGCGGGTGTGAGCGAGGACAGCGTCCCGACGGCAGTGCTCTCGTTGCTCGACGACGAGCACGCGCGAGCCATCCTCGCAGCGGCAAGCACGGAACCCATGTCCGCCAGCCAACTGAGCGAGGCCTGCGACGCGTCGACGGCGACGGTGTACCGCAGAATCGACGACCTGACCGAACTCGACCTCCTCGAAGAATCCATCAACGTACGCTCGGACGGGAACCACCACCGCGTCTACCGCGCGACCCTCCAGCGATTCACGCTCGAACTCGAAGACGGCGAATTCGCCACCGAGGTCGAGTGCGAGTCCGAGGACGTCGCCGACCGATTCACGCGCATGTGGGAGGGACTATGAACGCCTGGTATCTCGCCATCCTCGCGGTGTCGCTGGTGTCGACGGCCGTCGGCCTCTTCGTCGGCTATCAGGCCTACCGGGGGTTCCGGCGCCACCAGTCGCGGGCGATGCAGTACCTCTCGGTGGGACTCATCCTCCTGACTGCGGTGACCAACACCACCGCGTTCGTCGGGTCCGCGCTCCTCCGGTACGACGTCATCGACGGCGCGCTCCAGTTGCCGTTCACGCTCGGCGTGCGCGTCCTCCAGTTCGCCGGCCTCGTCTGCATCGCGTACTCGCTGTACCGGCGGCCCTGAGCCCGCGCCCGCGACTCGACTACTCGCAGGCGACGGACTCGGCGACAGCGAGCAGTTCCTCCTTCGAGAGGTCGCTGGCGGCTATCGAGTACTGGCTCTCCTCGCAGCTCCACGTCAGCAGTTTCGTCCGGCCCGTCGTCAGGTAGTTCCCCTCGCGTCCGGCGACCGTGACGTTCTCGCCGCTCGACAGGCCCGTGCCGTTCGTCACGTACGCCATCTTGCTCACGCGGAGCGTCGCGCCGTCCTCGCCCTCGTAGTGGAGGCCGACCTGCGAGGCGTTCCCGGGGTAGTGCTGGCCGCGAACGAACGCGTAGCCCTCGGGCACGTCCGGGTCGGGGACCGCGATGTCGACCGCCTCGCGGAGCGCCTCGGGGGTGTCGTAGGTCTCCGCCGAGACGTTCAGCGTCTCGACGGACGCGTTCTCCGGCGGTTCGAAGTCGAAGATGCCGCCGGGGAGGTCGGCGTTGAACGTGACGTTCTCGACGCGGGACTCGACCTCGATTGTCCGGTCGTTCAGCGTCGCCCGGACGTGGGTCTTCAGGGGGTAGTAGAACTCGGCGTCGAGCCACACCGTCCGGTTCGAGGTGAGCGCGGCGTCGGTCGTCGGCGTCATCCGGAACCCGTGGGCGGTCCGGTCGGCGATAGTGTCCGTGCCAAGGTACTCGACGCGGTAGCCGCCGATGTCCTCGGTCGGCACCGACGACCCCTGTCTGGCCGGGAGGACCGGGAGCGGCGAGACGCCGGTTTCGGGGTCGACAGTGCCGTTCTCTCGCGCCGCGGCGACGATGCTCGCGTAGTACGCACTCCGGTCGACGGACGACGTGGCCGTTCGCGGAATCAGCGTGGCGTTGTTCGCCGCGTCGTCGTAGATGACCGTCGTCGTCTCGTTCGCTATCACGAGATTCCCGGCGCGGGACTCGGGCGAGAGCACGCGCTGGCGCTGCCGGACGGGGTCGCCGAACGCGGCGTACAGGTGGCTCCGCGTGCGGTTCGTCGT
Organism: Halobacterium litoreum; assembly: GCF_021233415.1. Classification (NCBI taxonomy): domain Archaea; kingdom Methanobacteriati; phylum Methanobacteriota; class Halobacteria; order Halobacteriales; family Halobacteriaceae; genus Halobacterium; species Halobacterium litoreum. The sequence continues at coordinate 1,226,757 of NZ_CP089466.1, forward strand.
GTTGCCGAACGTCGACACGGAGACCTGCGTGGCCTCCATCGTCTCCAGTTCGGCGAACTCGGCTTCGACGTCCTCGTTGGGAACGTCGGCGCCGCTGCCGCCGCCGAGCGTCCCGATGGCGTTACAGCCACTGGTGACGAGGAGGGCGGCGACCGCGACGGCGAGGAGGGGACGGCGACTCATGACGCCTCCAACGTGTGGGGCAAAGAAGATAAAACGGGCGAAAAGCGCCGGTTTTCGGGCCGCATTGCTCCCGCAAACGCCGCCCGTCCCGAAGTCACTAAGGCCGCGTCGTCCCAACGTCGGGGTATGCAAGCGCTGGTCATCGTCGGGCACGGCTCGCACCTCAATCCGGGCTCCTCGGACCCCGCGTTCGCGCACGCCGACACCATCCGCGAGGCGGGCGCGTTCGACGAGGTGCGGGAGGCGTTCTGGAAGGAGGAACCGTCGTTCCGCGAGGTCCTGCGGACCCTCGAATCCGACGAGGTGTACGTCGTCCCGCTGTTCATCTCGGAGGGCTACTTCACCGAGCAGGTTATCCCGCGGGAGCTCCGCCTCGACGACTGGGACCCCGAGAACTGGGACTCGGACGGCACGGACGCCGACCACGTCACGCTCGACGCCGCGGACGTGGAGAAGACGGTCCACTACTGCGGGCCGGTCGGCACCCACGACTCGATGAGCGACGTCATCGTCCAGCGCGCGAAGTCGATTACGGGAGACGAGGACGTGGGCGAGGTCGACGAGTCGGACTCGTCGGCTCGTCAGACGGAGTCTGACGGTGGGTTCGGCCTCGCCGTCGTCGGCCACGGCACGGAGCGCAACGAGAACTCCGCGAAGGCCATCCACTACCACGCCGACCGCATCCGCGAGATGGGGCGCTTCGACGAGGTGCAGGCCGTCTTCATGGACGAGGACCCCGAGGTGGACGACGTGACCGACTTCTTCGAGAGCGAGGACATCGTCGTCGTCCCGCTGTTCGTCGCGGACGGCTTCCACACGCAGGAGGACATCCCCGAGGACATGGGGCTGACCGACGATTACCGGGACGGCTACCCCGTTCCCGGCGAGGTGGACGGCCACCGCATCTGGTACTCGGGCGCCGTCGGCACCGAACCGCTCGTCGCGGACGTAATCTTGGAGCGCGCCGAGGACGCCGGCGCGCCCGTCCACGACGCCGTCGAGGCCGTGCGAGAGAAGACCGGCGGCGCGGACGCGGCCGCGGGGGACTGATGTCGGTCGCCGACGCACTCGCCGACGCCGCCGACGCCGGCATCGACTTCGACGGCCTCACCGTGGAACCGTACCGCGACGCCTACCGCTGGCAGACGCCCGACGGCGAGGCGGTCGTCACCGAAGCCGAACTCCGGGAGCGCGCGGACAGCCCGTATGCGACGAACTGGCACTACTGGGAGCGCGTCGTGGAGGGCCACGACACCGCGCGGCGCGCGTTCCTCCGGTGGCTCGAAGGCGACGGCGAGCACGCCGTCCCCGAGCGCTACGACCACCTCCGGGGCGGCCACACGCGACACTGGGGCGAACTCGCGGTGACCGTCGTCCTGAGCGAGGACGGCCAGCGGCGCTACGAGGTCCGCCACGAGGACGACCTCGGAGCGGACGTCGACGCCTACACCGACCCGCTGGAGGCGCGCCAGTTGGTGAAACACGACGACGACGGGCGCTACCGGCCGCTGTCGACGGCGCCGACGCTCCCGACCGGGTGGGCGTTCGTCGACCTCGACGGGAGCGACCTCGTGCAGACCGTCGAGTACGTCTACCCGGCGACGGTCGCGAACTGGCACCGAGAGCGCGAGGGCGACCTCGACGTCGACCACTGGGAGGACGCCGCCGGCCGACAGTCCGGCATCTACGAAATCGTCCAGCAGTTAGACGGCGACGCCCTGGAGTGGGCGGCCGAGGCCTGCTGTGTCGACTCCCAGTGCCTGAAGCGCCGCGAGTGGGACGAGAGCGAGGACGAGGAACTCGACGTGCCCCGCGGCGACGGCGAGTTCCCGTGCCGGGAGCCGTGCTCGCTGTTTATCGCGGCCGCGCGCAAGTTCACGACGCTCGAACGCGAGGAGACTCGCGAGTACACCTTCGAGTTGACGCCCGAGGAGAAAGAACAAGTCGAGGACATCGTCGACGCCGTCGCGGACGGCCGCACCGACGAGATTCGGGAGGCGGACGTCTACGAGGGCGCGAACCGCTACCGGGCGCGGTTCCTGCGCGCCAAGCGCATGGACGAACACGGCCTCTCGGGGACGCCGACGTACCCCGAAGACCACGAGTAGAGAACGGGCGCGCGCAGCGCACTCCGGCGGGCTACGCGTACAACACGTAGGCCGCCGCCGCGACGCCCGCGAGTAGGCCGAACGCGCCGACGAACACCGCGACGCCGTCCGAGACGGCGAGCGCGAGCGCGGCCGCGACGACCACGGCGACGCCCGCGCCGACCGCCGGCCACGCCACCTCGCCAGCCGAGGATTCGGATTCGACTTCGACCTGCTGTTTCTCCGAGAGCGTCTCGTCGACCGCTACGTCGGGGCCGCCGTCCTTCCGCTCGGCCGTGACGGTGACGTTCACGCGCGCCTCCTCGGCGCCGTAGCCCGTCACGAGGTCGACGTACCCCTTCGTCGGCGCGTGGTCCGGCGGAATCACCACCTCGACGCGACGCGTCTCGCCCTCGTCGACGTAAATCTGTGTCTGCTCCGGGCGCGCCACCTTTGCGAGCGCGTCGTCCAAGTGGAGGTGGACGTGGAGCGGGCCGCCGTGGTTCTCGAACGCCAGCACGAACGAGCGGTCGGTCTCCAGTCGCGCCGCTTCCGGCGCTACCTCACGTGGCTGGTCGCGGTTGAGGTGGACGGCGAGACGCTCCGGCACGCTCGGTGGATGGAACCGGGGTTAGAAAAAGGTTCGTGGCGTGATACGGCGCGGTCAGGCCGGCGCGTCCTCTCGCATGTCCGGGGGCAGGAGGTTCGGGATGCCGTCCTCGATTGGGTACGTCTCGCCGCACTCCGTACACGTCAGCGTTCCCGACATGACCTCGTCGTCCTCGCGGGACTCGACGTCGAGTTCGAGGTCGTGTTTGTCCAGCGGACAGCAGACGATGTCCATGAGGTCTTCTTTCATGTACGGAGCGTGGACGGCGGCAATCAAAAGCGTGCGGGTTCCGCGCGCGGCCCGCTACTCGAAGGGGTTCTGTCGGACGACGGACTCCTCGCGGCCCGGCCCGACGCCGAGCACGTACGCGGGCGCGTCGAGTTCATCCTCGACGTACTCCACGTAGTCGCGTGCGGCCTCGGGGAGGGCGTCGTAGCCCTCCGCGGCGACCGTCTCGGGGTCGAACTCCTCCCAGCCCTCGAAGGTCCGGAAGACGGGGTCGCAGTCGCCCCAGCGCTCGGTGGTCGCGGGCATCGAGTAGACCGTCTCGCCGTCGAGTTCGTAGGCGTGCCCGACTTTCACCTCGTCCAGGCCGGCGAGCACGTCGAGGTGGTTGAGAGCGAGGCCGGTGAAGCCGTTGGCGCGCGCGGAGTGGCGGAGCATCGGCATGTCCAGCCAGCCGACGCGTCGCGGGCGGCCGGTGACGGTGCCGTACTCGCCGCCCTCCTCGCGGATGTACGTCGCCAGTTCCTCGTTGTCGCCCTCGCCCTGCTCGTCGTAGTCCGGCGTGTCGCCGACGACGCCGCCGAGTTCGGTCGGCATCGGGCCGCTGCCGACGCGCGTCAGGTAGCCCTTCACAATGCCGAGTACCTCGCCGCCGCCGACGACGCCGGGGCTCAGGCCGGTGCCCGTCGCGGCGCCGCCCGCGGTCGGGTTCGAGGACGTGACGTAGGGGTAGTTCCCGTGGTCGATGTCGATGATGGTGCCCTGTGCGCCCTCGAACATCACCTCGTCGCCGTCGTCGAGACGGTCGGCGAGGTAGTTCCCGGCGTCCACGGTCATGTCCTCGTCGGCGAGGCGTTCGCCGTAGCGCGCGTACTGCTCGTGGAGGGCGTCGACGTCGAACGCGTCGCCGGTCTCCACGCCGAAGACATCCTCGGCGAGGCGGCGCTTCTGTGGCACGACGTACTCCAGTTTCTCCCGGAGGGTGTCGGTGTCGAGTAGGTCCGCGACGCGGAGGCCTCGGCGACCGGCCTTGTCCTCGTAGGTCGGCCCGATGCCGCGGCCGGTCGTCCCGACCTCCTGGTCGGACTCGCTTTTGACGTCTTCCTCGATGCCGTCGAGGACGCGGTGGTAGGGGAGGATGACGTGAGCGCGCTTCGCGACTCTCACGTCGGGGTCGAGGCCGCGCTCGCGGAGCGCGTCGATTTCCTCGAACAGCGTCTCGGGGTTGACGACACAGCCGTTGCCGAGGACGCCGGTCTTCCCGCGGACGGCGCCGGAGGGGACCAGCGACAGTTTGTACTCTTCGCCGTCGGCCACGACGGTGTGGCCGGCGTTGTCGCCGCCCTGGTAGCGGGCGACGACGTCAGCGGCGTCGCCGAAGATGTCGACGACGCCACCCTTCCCTTCGTCGCCGAGTTGCGCGCCGACGATTGTGACGGTCATACGACTGCGTTCCACCGTCGGGGTGAAACCGGTTACGGTCTCACCGGGGAATATGGGCACGCACGTGTGTAGGTGCGGAAGTTAATCTGCCGTTAATTGGACGAACGCGGGTGTTGTCCGGGAGTCTGACTGCATCACAAGCGTTAATTGTTACCACTCGCAACTTACGAGGGCGCGTCTTCTCGTCCGTCCGGTGTGATAACCTTTAAAACCCCGCCAAGACAAGTTAACAAATGCCATGATAGACCGGCTTGAGAAGGAAGTCGACATGCTGGAACGACATCTCCAGGTCCTCCGCATGGTCATCGAGAACGAACCTATCGGCATCGTGAAGATGTCCAACGAAACCGGCTACCCCCACCACAAGGTCCGGTACTCCCTCCGCGTGCTCGAAGAGGAGAACCTCATCGAGCCGTCCAGTCAGGGAGCCATCACGACCGAGCGCACCGACGAGTTCGTCGAAGAACTCGACGGCAAGGTCGACGAAATCGTCGACAAGATGGAGTCGATGAAAATCGACGCGACCGCGGAAGCCGACTAACCTACAGTTCCGGCACCGTGAGGTGGAAGGCGTCGCTCCGGTCTTCCACGAGACACAGGTGATAGCCCGCTTTCCGAGCGACTTTCACGTAACTCTCCTTGTCGCTGCGACTCAGGAAGCCGCCGCCACCCGTCTCCTCGGCGGCGGTTTCGAGGGCCGGCGGCTCGAAGAACGACGCGGTCACGTAGACCGCCGCGCCGAGGTCGTCGCTCCCCTCGCGGACGCCCGTTGCGGCGTCCACGAGTGACTGCATCTCGTCCCCGGTGACGGGCTCCCGCTCGGCGTTCAACTCCGCCACGACGAGCGGGTTCCCCATCCGGTCCCGGAGCACGACGTCGAACGTCTCGGCGACGGCGCCGTCCTCGGTTTCGACTTCGACGGTGCCGTCCAACTCCGCGCGGTCGACGTCCGGGATGGCGTCGTAGAGGTCAGCCAGTCCCGACTGGTGCCCGGAGTCCCGAATCTCGTACGGGAGTTCGCGGACCGCCCACGACACGAACCGGTAGGCCGCCGTGTCCGCGAGGAACGACTCGAAGGACTCGCCGTCCACGGTCGCCCGCGACGCCTCGAACTGCGTGTGGTGGTCGATGCGCAGATTCTGGTTTACCTCCTCGCGGTTCGTCGACCCGTCCAGTTCGTCCAGCGTCGGCTTCCCCTTCGAGTCGTAGCGCACGAAGAGGTTCGTACCCGACAGCGCCTCGCTCCGGTCGAGTTCGAGGTCGCCGTCGGGCTGGTCGGCCTCGACGGCCGCCAGTTCCGCCTCCAGTTCGTCCACGCGGGACTGAAGTTCGTCGCGCTCGCGCTCTACCTCCTCGACGGTCTCCCGGAGGTCGTCGCGTTCGCCCTCCAGCGTCGCGAGTCGCTCCTTGGTCTCCTCCAGTTTCGCGTCCCGCCGCTTCACCGCCTGCTTCAGCTTCTCGACGGTCGAACGCGGCTTCCCCGACGACGACTGCTGGTCGGCGTTCGCGGAACGCTTCGAGCGGGACTGCGTCGACCGCTTGCGTTGCGTGCGCTTGGACTGTTCGCTCCGCGACGGCGCGTTCGACGACGACCCGCTCGCCGCCTCGGTGCCGCCGTCGCTCGTCGCGCTCTTCTCGGGGTCGAGTGTCGGCACCGAGCGCGCGTTCTGCCACTCCTGTTCCTCGTCGAACGCGCGCCCCTCCGGTGACTCGTCGCCACCGGCGTCGCCGCCAGCCGACCCCGACGGCGCCTCGACGGTCGTCTCGCCGGTGTCCGCGTCGCCGGTGCTCGCCGCCGTTGCCCCGGCGGCCGCCGTGTCTGTAGTGGACGACGACGCGGCGCCGGTTCCGGAACTGCTCGGCGACTGGTCCGTCGCCGACGTCGCTTCCGTGCGCGACTCGCCGCCGGTCGACTGCTCGGTCGCGGGCGACGACTCGGCCGCCGCCGGGCTGTCGTCGCTCGCGGCCGCACCACCGGCGGCCGCCGCACCCGCGGCCGCACCACCGGCGGCCGCCGCACCCGCGGCCGCGTCGGTGGGCTCGCCCTCGCTCTCGTCTTCGTCCTCGACTTCGGGGAGCGCCGTGACGTTCACCGGCGTCTTCATGACCTCGTAGACGCCGACCTCGTCGTCCGCGCGCTCGAACGCCTCGTCGCCCGTTATCAGTTCCTCGCTCGTTCCGACGAACGCCGCGCTCATCGACCGGCCGCCGTAGTAGACGACGTAGTAATCCCCGGAGAGGACGTTCTCCGAGAGTTCGACGTAGCCCGTGAAGTTCGCACTGGAGAGGGTGTCGTCGGCCTCCGACAGCGGCGTGTCGTTCGAGTAGTACTTCGCTTGCGTCTGTCCGCCTCGCTCCTGCATCGAGAACAGGAGCGCGACGGACGGGTCCGGTGCCTCGTACACCGTCCCGTCGGCGTCCTCGAAGTCCTCGATGTCGCCCTCGAAGACGCCGATGACGCGGCCGTTCAACACGAACAACCACGTTCCGTCGGCGACGACCGCGCCCGAGAAGTTAGCGTCCGCGAGGTCGTGGAGTTCGCGGAAGCCACCCGAGAACGGCCGGGAGTCCCACGACTCCACCCGCTCGACCGTGTGTGCCTGCATACTGCGCGGAACGCGTGGCGCGCGTAAAAGGCTTTCCGGGGCGGACGAGCCCCTCAGAAGGTCACTCGGCGCGACACGTCAATCGAGTTGTGTCTCCGCTCAGAGTTTGTTCGAAGCGTCGTCCGCGAGCTCCTCCATGCGCTTGCTGAGGCGGCCCGCACTGGAGAACTCGTCCTCGCTCATCGCCGCCGCGAGCGAGTTCCCGAGGAGGAAGACGGCGTGTTTGTGCTCGCTTTTGGACTTGTGGACGTGGGAGGGGTCGACTTCGAGTTGCTCGTAGGCCGCGAACGCGTCCTCGTCGACGGTGTCGAACTCGATGAACTGGTCTTTGATCTGGACCATCTGCTCGTGTAAGTCGAGGAGCTCGTCCTTGTGCATCTCTGGTCTGAGTTAGATTTTGGACGTGTTAAGCGTTGTCCGCGACGGGTTCACACGCGCCCGTCAGAAGACGTACTCGTCCTCGTGGCCCATCATGTCGCCTTCGCCTTCGAGACCGAACTCCTCTTCGTCGTCGGACGGGCCGCTCGTCTTGTACGCGCGGATGCCCGACGAGAGCAGTTGCTCGATTGCTTCCTCGCGGCTGACGAACTCCCCCTGTTCGACGAGTTGGGCGATCTGCATCTCGATCTGGTCCGGGATGTTGACTTCGACGGTAGGCATCGTACTGGGCGGGGCTTCGCCGCCACCGTTCTTAAGCCTGACGGGCACGCGCGAGCGGGAGTCCGCCGACGATGACGGCGCTATCTGCCGATTCCGGGAGGCGGCGAGCGCGACCCGAGTCGGTAGGAATACGTGTGTCCCGCCGCTAGGTCGGTCCATGAGTGTCGAGGACGTCACGGACCTCTACGAGGAGTTCGGGGACGACAGGGTCCCGCCGGGCCAGCGCGAGACGTCGAAGTTCCCGGTGTTGTCGAAGGGCGGGACGCCGTCGTGGGACCCCGAGTCGTGGGAGTTCACCGTGACCGGCGCGGTCGACGAGGAACTGTCGCTCTCCTTCGAGGAGTTCACCGGCCTCGACGCCGAGACCCAGCGACAGGACTTCCACTGCGTCACCGGCTGGTCGAAACTCGACTGCGAGTTCACGGGCGTGACGTTCCCGCACCTCGCCGAGTTGGCGGGTGTCCGCGACGACGCGGTCCACGTGATGTTCCACGCGCTAGACGGCTACACGACGAACCTCCCGCTGGAGACCTGCATGCGCGACGAGGTACTGTTCGCGTGGGAGTACGACGGCGACGACCTGCCCCGCGAGCACGGCGGCCCCCTGCGCGTCGTGACGCCCCACAAGTACGCGTACAAGGGCGCGAAGTGGGTTGACGGCGTGGAGTTCCTCACCGAACCCGAGCGCGGCTACTGGGAGAAGCGCGGCTACTCGAACACCGCCGACCCGTGGGCGGAAGACCGGTACAGTTAGCCACGCAGCGCGCAGCGCCGCGGAACGAGCGAGCGGGAGGGAACAACGTGACCGACACGCGAGCCGGTACAGTTAGCCACGCGAGAAGGATAGGCTATTAGTCGGGGAGTCCTGAACCACGAACAATGAGTTCTCTGTCCGGCGAAGCGGCCGTTCAGGGGCCGGTCGTGAGCAGGAGTTGCCGGGTCGCGGACGTCTCCTATCGGGCGTTTCTCGCGTCGCGGGACGCCCCGCGCATCCACTGGGCCGACCCCGACGGCGTGGAGGTGTCGGGGGTCGGCGCGACGGCGGTGGTGACGGCGGCGGGCGGCGACCGCTTCGACGCCGTCCGCGAGTGGGCCGACGCGCTGTTCGCGGACGCCGACCACGACGGCCCCGAGGTCGCTCGGCCGCGCGCCCTCGGCGGCTTCGCGTTCTTCGACGACCACGAGGCCGGCGGGACGTGGGCTGGCTTCCCCGCCGCGCAGTTCGTCGTCCCCGAGTTCCAGTTGGCGAGCGCGGGCGACGAGACGTGGCTGACGGTGACGCGCGCCGGCGACGACGCCACCGCCGAGGGCGTTGAGGCGGCGCTCGAAGACGCCCGCGAGACGGTCGAGTCGCTGCCGGCGATGGTGCCCGGCGGCGACCGACCGGGCGTCCGCGAGACGACGCCGACGCCGGGGAAAGCGGCGTGGTGTGACCAAGTCCGGGACGCGCTCGCCCGCATCGAGGACGGGAGCCTCCGGAAGGTCGTCCTCGCGACGGCGCTGCGCGCCGACCTGAACGCGCCCGTCGAGCCGCGGAACCTCCTCGAGCGCCTCCGTCAGCGCTACTCCGAGTGCTTCCGGTTTCTCGTGGAGCCGACGAGCGACGCGGCGTTCCTCGGCGCGACCCCCGAGCGCCTCGCGACGCTCTCCGGCGACACGGTGCGGACGACGGCGCTCGCGGGGTCAGTCGAGCGCGGCGAGTCGGTCGCCGAGGACGCGCGACTCGCGGAACTGCTCCGGGAGAGCGACAAACTCCGCCACGAGCAGGAACTCGTCACCGACACCATCGCCGAGCGCCTCGACGCGCTCGGCGACGTGACGGTGGGCGAGCGCGGCGTCCGCAAACTCTCGAACATCCAGCACCTCGAAACGCCGATTTCGGCGACTGTGACCGACGACACGCACGTCCTCGACGTGGTCGAGCGCCTGCATCCGACGCCGGCCGTCAACGGCCTGCCGGCGGACGCGGCGCTGGACACGATTCGGGAGACGGAGACGTTCGACCGCGGGTGGTACGCCGCGCCAGTCGGGTGGTTCGACGCCGACGGCGACGGGACGTTCGGCGTCGGCCTGCGCTCCGCGGTCGCCGCCGGCGAGACGGTGACGATGTTCGGCGGGAACGGCATCGTCGCGGACAGCGACCCGGAGGCCGAGTGGGAGGAGGTACAGTTGAAGTACCGGCCGATTCTGGACGAACTCGAATGACGGCGCCGAACCGGAACGTCCTGTGGGCGCGCGCTGCGGTCGACGAACTCGCGAAGTCCGGGGTGGACGCGGTCTGTGTCTGCCCCGGCAGTCGCTCCACGCCGTTGACGGTCGCGCTCGCCGAGCACGACGACATCCGGGTGTTCTCGCACCTCGACGAGCGCTCGGCGGCGTTCTTCGCGCTCGGCCGCGGGAAGCGCACCGGTCGCCCGACGCCGGTCGTCACCACGTCGGGCACGGCGACGGCGAACCTCCACCCGGCGGTGATGGAGGCAAATCAGGCCCGCGTCCCCCTGCTCCTCCTGACCGCGGACCGGCCGCCGGAACTCCGGGACTCGGGCGCGAACCAGACCGTCGACCAGACGAAACTGTACGGCGACGCCGTCCGCCACTTCCGGGAACTCCCCGAACCCGAGGCCGACGACCGGAAACTCCGGTCGCTCCGAACCGCGGTCTGCCGTGCCGTCGGCGAGACGACGGGCGCGAACCCGGGTCCGGTTCACCTGAACTTCCCGTTCCGGAAGCCGCTCGAACCGACCGAGGCGCCGGGCGACGTTCCCGGGTCGTTCGCCGAGGACTACCCGCTCGCCGCCGAGGGACGCGACGGCCCGTTCGTCGCCGTCGACCACGGCCGGAGCGAGCCACCCGAGCGCGTGCTCGCGGACCTCGCTGACGCCGCGGCGAGCGCCGAGCGCGGCCTCGTCGTCGCCGGCCCGGACGACCACGGGCTCGCCGGAGATGCTGCCGCCGCGCTCGCCGAAGCCACCGGCTTCCCGGTGTTCGCGGACCCGCTGTCCGACGCGCGGTTCGGCTCGCAGACCGCCGACGCGCCCGTCGTCGGCGGCTACGACGGCTTCCTCGCCGCCGACTTTCCGGCCCCCGACTTCGTCCTGCGGTTCGGCGCGTCCCCTACCTCGAAGCGCCTCCGTCACTTCCTCCGGGACGCGGACGCCCGACAGGTCGTCGTCGACGCCGCGGGCGGGTGGCGCGAAGCCGAGTTCACTGCGACCGACCTCGTCGCCGCCGACCCGACCGAGACGGCGCGAGCGCTCGCCGAGCGCGTGGATTCGGGCCGCAGCGACTGGACCGACCGGGTGCTCGACGCCGAGGCCCGGTACTGGGGCGCGGTGGACGGCTTCGAGCGCGACTGCCTGCTGGAAGGCGACGTGGCCGCGACGGTGTTCGCGGACGCACCCGACCCCGCGACGATTGCGGTCTCGAACAGCATGCCGGTGCGGGACGCCGACCGGTTCGCGCGCCCCCGCGACGCAAATCTGACCGTCCTCGGGAATCGCGGCGCGTCGGGCGTCGACGGCGTCACCTCCACCGCGCTCGGCGCGGGGAGCGCGACCGACGACCCGCTCGTCCTCCTGACCGGCGACATCGCGTACTACCACGACTCGAACGGCCTGCTCGCGCTGGAGCGCTGTGGCGTGGACGCCACCGTCGTCCTCGTGAACAACGACGGCGGCGGCATCTTCCACGAACTCCCCATCGAGGCCTTCGACCCGCCGTTCACCGAGCAGTTCGTCACGCCCCACGGCCTCGACTTCGCGCCGACCGGCGACACCTACGACTTAGAGTTCGCTCGGGTCGAGAGCCTCGACGGCTTCCGCGAGGCCTACCGCGAGTCCGTCGGCTCGCCGGGCACGCAGGTCATCGAGGTGCGGACGGACGCCGAAGCGACCCACCGGGAGCGCGACCGCCTCGACTCGCTGGTCGCCGACCGGCTCTGAGAGTCACGTCCGCCGGACGTACGCCGCGTACACTATCGCGCCTATTGTTCCGAAAACCAGCGCGTACGCGCCGCAGTTGATTGCGACCGTCCACGCGTCGGGGCCGACGGACGCGGACGCGAGGCCGGCGTCCCGCGAGTACGCGACCCACCGAAGCGCAACCACCGCGGCCGCGACATAGCCGAACGCGACGCGGACGCCGGTCAGCACCGGTGACGCGTCCGGCGTGACGCGCGCCGCGACGACGAACCCCGCGACTAGCAGGACGGCGGGCGGCACGAGAACGAGCGCGCCGTCCCAGACGGGAAGGTCGCGGACGTTCACGACCCGGTGTGCCGAGTTCCCGAGCGCCGTCACCCGCACGTCCAGGGGGACGTAGTGACTCGCGTAGAAGAACCACCCCGTCACCTGCACGGGGTCGGGTTCGAGCCAGTCGGCGGCCTGCCGGAACAGCGGGCCGGCGTCCGGACCGAGGAAGCGCGCGACGTCCTCGACGAAGCCGGCGGAGTCCCGGGCCTCGTCGTACTCAAGGACGAACGTCGCCGCGAACCCCGCGAGGAACGCGACGACGCCCGCGACGGCGGCGCGCGCCGTGTCCCGCCAGTCGCGGTACAGCGCGCCCGGGAAGTCCATACGCTCTCCTGCCCGAGAACGGCCTTAAGGTTGCGGGTGGCTGTCGGACGGCTCGCGGTCTGCTCGCGGGCGGGTGGCGGGTGTAAACCCTTTTGCACGCCGCCCGCCCACCCTCGGTATGGTCTCTGAACTGTTCGACCCCGACCGCTGGGAGGCGGTCGACGACGTCGACTTCACCGACATCACGTACCACCGGGGGACGGACGTGGACGCGGTGCGAATCGCGTTCGACCGCCCCGAGGTGCGCAACGCGTTCCGACCCGGGACAGTGGACGAACTCCACGAGGCGCTCGACCACGCGAAACGCCAGTCCGACGTCGGCTGTGTCCTCCTGACGGGCAACGGCCCGAGTCCGAAAGACGACGGCTGGGCGTTCTGCTCGGGCGGCGACCAGTCCGTGCGCGGCGACTCCGGCTACGAGTACCGGGGCGACGACGAGGCCGACGCCGACGAGGACGAGTCGGTGCGAGAGGCGAAGGCGGGCCGCCTCCACATTCTGGAAGTCCAGCGCGCGATTCGGTTCATGCCCAAGCCCGTGGTCGCCGTCGTCCCCGGGTGGGCGGTCGGCGGCGGGCACAGCCTCCACGTCGTCTGTGACATCACGCTCGCGAGCGACGAGCACGCGAAGTTCCTCCAGACCGACCCCGACGTGGCCTCGTTCGACGCCGGGTTCGGGTCGGCGTACCTCGCCAAGCAGGTCGGCCAGAAGAAGGCCCGCGAAATCTTCTTCCGCGGGAAGACGTACAGCGCCGAGGAAGCCGTCGACATGGGAATGGCCAACGAGGCGGTCCCGCACGACGACCTGGAGGAGGTGGCCCTGGAGTGGGCCGACGAGATGGCGTCGAAGTCGCCGACGGCGATGCGAATGTTGAAGTACGCGTTCAACATGGCCGACGACGGCCTCGTCGACCAGCAGGTGTTCGCGGGCGAAGCCACCCGCCTCGGCTACATGACCGACGAAGCCAAGGAGGGCCGAGAGGCGTTCATGGAGGGCCGCGACCCGGATTTCTCGAAGTACCCCTGGCATTACTGATTCGCCGGCCTTTTCAGTGACAGCGCGCTCGCCGTAGGCAGGATGTACGCTCGCTCGCTACGACCCGTGAGCGACCGCGTTTTCGCACGCACAGCACCGAGACGACCGAGCGACGCCCCCCGTCGACGACGATGAGTCGGGGTGGCTGGTACGTTCTCGGCCTCGAAGACGCGACGTGGCCCGAGCGCGGCCTGTTCTTCGTCGCGATGGCGGCGATGCTCTCGCTCGCCGCCGTCGGATTCCTGCGCCCGGCGCTCCTCAGCGACGCGCTGAACGGCGCCTTCGACTGGGTGCTGACGTACTTCGGCTGGTGGTTCATCCTCCTCGGGTTCATCCTGTTGGTGCTCGTCCTCTGCGTGACGTTCTCCCGGTACGGCCGCCTCCGCATCGGCGGCCCGGACGCCGAACCAGAGTTCGACACGTTCTCCTGGCTCTCGATGGTGTTCACCGTCGGCTTCGGCGCCTCGATTCTCATCTGGGGCGTCGGCGAACCCGTCTCCATCTTCCAGAACCCGCCGCCGAAACCCTACCCCGTCGAGGGCGCGTCGCTGAAGTCGCTGTCACTCGCGTTCATGTTCGTCCACGAGGTGTTCCCGGGGCTGGCGATGTGGTACCTCCCGGTCGCCCTCGCGTTCGGCATCGTCGTCTACACCGAGGGCGTCGGCGAGTACAAGATCAGTTCGATGCTCACCGGTATCGTCCCGGCCGACGACTACCCCGGCTTCCACTGGACCGTCGACCTCGCCGCCATCGTCGCGAGCATCGGCGGCATCGCCACCACGCTCGGGTTCAGCTCCCAGACGATGGCCGCCATCCTCGGCGGCGTCTTCGGCCTCGACGCCGCCGTCCTCACGTACGGCATCTTCGCGCTCATCGGCGGCGTCTTCCTCGTCGACGTCTGGCTCGGCCTCCGGAAGGGCATCCGGAACGCGGCGCGCGCGACGATGGTGTTCATCGGGCTCGCGATGGCGCTGCTCGTCGTCGTCGGGCCGACGCTGTTCATGTTCGAACTCGGCCTCGACGCGACCGGCGTCTGGCTGAACAACATGGTCCGGATGATGCTGTACACCGACCCCACGGCGTCCGGCAACTGGGCGGCCAACTGGACCGGCTTCTGGTGGGCGTGGTGGGCGGCGTGGAGCATCTTCGTCGGGAGTTTCGTCGCGCGCGTCTCGAAGGGACGCACCATCCGCGAGATGTTCGCCGTCCTCGTGCTCGCGCCGACGGCGCTGACGTGGATTCAACACCTCCTCGTCGGCGGGTGGGTGCTCGCGCCCGGCTACGTCGGCCCCGTCGGCGACGCGCTGGCGGCCAACGGCATCCCCGCGGCCATCGCGCGAGCGCTCTCCGTGACGCCGTACGGCTCCGTCCTCGCGGTGCTGTTCGTCGTCGTCATCGCCGGCTACATCGTCACGTCGCTTGACTCGGCGGTGTTCATGATATCCGCCATCACGCTCGGCGACGAGGACCCGAACGCCCGGAACCGCGCGTGGTGGGGTGCACTGCTCGCCTTCTTCGGCGTGGTGAGCCTCGAACTGGAGAGCTTCGCGGCCATCCAGTCGCTGTCCCCGCTGCTCGCGCTCCCGTTCACGGTGTTCCTGCTCGCAATCGTCTACGCGGCCTACGTCGCCGCTCGCGACTACGCGAGAGAAGCCGACGGCGTCGACGTCGAACCCGGTTCGTTGCTCTCCGAGCAGTCGCGGTCCGCTGACACCGCGGCCTCGGACGACGACTGACCGCGCGTCAGGCCGCCTCCACCGACGGACGCACCACGCCGTCCGTCCCGGAGACGACGACGCGCGTGCCGCCGTCGTAGTCGGCGTCGAGGTCGGCCTCCCAGCCGTGAACGGCGGCGAGCATTCGGACGTTCGGCAGGAGGATGCCGGCCTCCGCGTCCGGCACCGCGCTCCCGTACTCGAACAGCGCGTCGGCGTCGAAGGCCGCCAGCGACCGGCCGTCGTCGGCGACGGCGAACCACCCGTCGCCGCACTCGACGGTGACCGACTCGGCGCCGTTGTGCGCCGCGAACTCGAAGGCGCTCACGAACAGTTCTTCGAGGCGCTCCGGGTCGGCGACGACGTCCCCGTCCCCGTCGACCGAGACGTCGATGTCAGCGTCGGCAATTTCGCTGGCGTCGCTCGCGGCGGCGGCGACGCTCACGCGCTCGGTCTCGCCGAGGGTCTTGCCGTGGCGCGCCAGCACGGAGAGGTCGTCGACGACGCCCGCCATCCGGTCGGCGGCCCCGGAGGCGTTCTGCAGGTACGACCGAGCGTCGTCGACGTCGCCGTCGTCGATGGCGTCGCCCACGAGGGACACGTGTCCGGAGACGATTTGGAGCGTGTTCAGGAGCTCGTGGCGAATCGCCGCCGCGAACCCCTCCAGTTGCTCGTTCTGTCGTTCGAGTTCGCGGCGCTGGCGTTCGGTCTCGGTCACGTCGCTGAACACGACCATCCGCCCGACGTCGGACTGGCCGACGGTGAACGACGTGCTGGACACCAGAAAGAACCGGGCCTCGCCGTCGACGGCGCGCTGGACTATCGGCTGGTCTTCGTCGAGGACGGCCGCGACGTCCGGGAGGACCGCCGAGAGCGACTCGCCGGTGGCGCCGTCGAGCGCGTCGAACACCGCCGTCGCGCGACCGTTCGCGGACCGAACGCGGTCGGCGTCGTCGAGGTAGACGACCGGGTCGTCGAACCCGTCCGTGAGTTGGACGGCGAGGAACTCGGCCTCGTAGACGTAGAGGACGCCGAGCGCGAACGCCGCGACGCCGAGCGGTTCGTAGTTCACGTCCAGTAACAGCGGCGACGCGAACCCGAACAGGTCGAACGCGACCGGGAGGCCGGTGACGCCGACGAGGACGCCGAGCGGGCGCGTGTCGTAGTCGGCTTCGACGAACAGTTCGTACAGCATGAAGAACCCGACAGCCACGAGCGCGTACGAGAGGCCGGTGACGACCCAGTGGACGGTGCCTTGCTGGACGGCGAGATGCGGGAACGGTGATTCCACGGCGGTGAGCGTGAAGTACCAGCCGTGAATCGGATTCGTGAGTTTGAGCGCGACGATGCTCGCGTACACGCCGACTGCGAGCCGCCGAACGGTCTGCTGTCGGTGGAGCGTCCGCCCGGTGTACGCCGAGGTGAAGTAGAGCCACCCGCCGATGGTGGCGAGGCCGACGACGAGACTCGCGTCGTAGGCGACGTACTTCAGGGCGCGCCCCGGGACGACGAGGTAGAGCAACTGGAAGAACGCCCACCCGCCGCTCCCGACGAGCAGGCCGACGAGGCCGCGTTGGGTGTCGTCGTCGGCGACGCGTCGAGCGCGCAGGACGGCGACGCCGCAGGCGACGGCCGCCGCACCGAAGGCGCCGACGTACGCGGCGAAAACCCACGACTCGGTCGGTGTCATAGCCGTGATACGTGTCCTCGGAAACTTATACGTGCGCCTCCCGGTATCACTCTCTATAATCGGCCGGCGTGTCGGCGACGCCCTCGCGGACCGCCACCGCTTTGGGAGCGCTCCCCCAAGACGGACCAATGACCGACGCGGCCGACGTGACGCGCAGGGAAGCGTGGCTGATGGCGGCCCGACCACACACCCTCCCGGCGGCCGCCGCTCCGGTGGTCGTCGGCACCGGCCTGGCCGTTCACGCGGGCGTGTTCGCCGCGCTCCCGGCGCTCGCCGCGCTCGTGGGCGCGGCGCTGATTCAGGTCGGGACGAACTTCGCGAACGACTACTACGACGCCGTCCAGGGCGCCGACACCGAGGACCGCGAGGGGTTCACTCGCGTGACGGCGAGCGGCCTCATCGAGCGCGAGCGCGTGAAACTCGCGATGTACGCGACGTTCGCGCTCGCCGTCCTCTCGGGCACCTACCTCGTGTACGTCGGCGGCCTCCCCATCGTCGTCATCGGCCTCGCGAGCGTCGCCTCCGGCATCGCGTACACCGGCGGCCCCTACCCCCTGGGTTACCACGGCCTGGGCGACCTGTTCGTGTTCGTGTTCTTCGGCGTCGTCGCCGTGATGGGGACGTTCTACGTGCAGGCCGCCGCGCACCTCGCCGAACCGCTCGCGACGGCGCTCCCCGCGGGCACCGTCACGCTCGCGGCGTTCGTCGCCAGCCTCCCGGTCGCCGGCCTCTCCACGAACATTCTCGTCGTGAACAACGTCCGCGACAAGGCCGAAGACGAGACGACGGGCAAGCGCACGCTCGCGGTGCGCTTCGGGTACGCGTTCTCGCGGGCCGAGTTCGCCGCGATGCTCGCGCTCGCCTATCTCGCGCCCGTCTGGTTCTACGTCGAGGGGTACGGCCTCTCGGTGTTCCTCCCCCTGCTCAGCCTCCCGCTCGCGGCGTCGGTGACACAGACCGTCTTCGAGCGCACGGACGGCGAGGCGCTGAACCCCGCGCTCTCCCGTGTCGGCCAACTGCTCGCGCTGTACTCGGCGCTGTTCGCCGCCGGCCTGGCGCTATGATTCGCGCGTTCTCGCTGGCCCTCGACGCGCCGCTCCCGACCGCCAACGGCACCATCGACCACCGGTCGGGCTTTCTCTTCGAGCGCGACGGCGGGGTCGGCGAAGCCACGCCGCTTCCGGGGTGGACCGAGTCCCGCGAGGACTGCGGCGCCGCGCTCCGTGAGGCCGACGCCGCCGACGACTGGGACGCCGCGCTCGCCGCCTGCGAGGGCTCGCCCGCCGCCCGGCACGCCGTCTCGCTCGCGAGACTCGACGCCGAATCGAGGGCCCGAGGAATCACGCTCGCCGCCCGCCTCGCCGACGACCCCGCCGGGAGCGTCCCGGTGAACGCCACCGTGGGCGACGCCGGCGTCGAAGCGACCGTCGAAGCCGTCGAGAACGCCCTCGACGCCGGATTCGAGACAGTGAAGGTGAAGGTCGGCGCGCGCTCGCTGGCGGACGACCTCGAACGGATGCGCGCCGCGAGCGACGCGACGGACGCGACCCTGCGCGCGGACGCGAACGGCGCGTGGTCCCGCGAGCAAGCCCGCGAGGCGTTCGACGCGCTCGCCGGCCTCGGCGTCGAGTACGTCGAACAGCCACTCGCTGCCGACGACCTGACCGGCCACCGCGGCCTCGGCGACGGCGTCGGGGTCGCACTCGACGAGGCGACAACGAACCACGCGCTCGACGACGTGCTCGCCGTCGCGGACTGCGTCGTCCTGAAGCCGATGGCGCTCGGTGGCGTCGACCGCGCGCGGGACGCCGCGCTCGCAGCGCGCGAGGCGGGCGTCGAACCCGTGGTGACGACGACCATCGACGCCGCCGTCGCGCGAACCGCGGCCGTCCACCTCGCCGCCGGCGTCCCCGAGATTTCGGCGTGCGGGCTGGCGACTGCGGACCTGCTCGCCGAGGACGTCGCCGACGACCCCGCGCCCGTCGAATCGGGGCGCATCCGGGTGCCGGACGCACCCGGTCACGGCGTGGAGGTGAGCGTCGATGCGTGACGCCGTCGCGCTCCAGACGCGGAGCAACCCTGACGGCACGGCGCTCGTGGACGCCGCGACCGACGAGACCTGGACGTACGACGAACTCGACGCCGCGGTGGAGACGACGGCGGGCCGACTCGCGGCGCTCGGCGTCGAAGCGGGCGACCGCGTCGGCGTGCTGATGGAGACGCGGCCCGCGTTCGCGCGGCTTGCGTTCGCGTGCGCTCGCCTCGGCGCCGTGCTGGTCCCGCTGAACGCCCGCCTCTCGCGGCCCGAACTGCGGGCGCAGGTCGACGCCCTCGGCCCGGTGCTCGTCGTCTGCGAGGCCGACACCGAGGCCGACGCGCTCGCCCTCGACGCGCCCGCGGTGAGCGTGGACGACGGCGACGCGCGCGCCTTCCGGGACGCGGATTCCGTCGACTTCGCTCCTGCAGACCTCTCGTGGGGCGACACGCGCGCGCTCCTGTTCACGTCGGGAACCACGGGCGACCCGAAGGCCGTCCGCCTCACGTACGGAAATTTCGCCGCGAGCGCCGTCGCGTCGGCGTTCCGCCTCGGCGTCCTCCCCGACGACCGCTGGCTCTGCCCGCTCTCGATGTACCACACGGGCGGCCTCTCGGTCGTCCTCCGGAGCGCGCTCTACGGGACGACCGCCGTCCTCGTGCGCACGCCCGGCTTCGACGCCAGCGAGGTTCGGGACGCGCTCGCGACGTACGACTGCACCGGCGTCTCGCTCGTGCCGACGATGCTCTCGCGCCTGCTCGATTCTGGTGGTGGTCCCGACAGCCTGCGGTTCGCACTCGTCGGCGGCGCGCCCACGCCCCCCGACCTCGTGGCGCGTGCGCTGGACTCCGACGTGCCGGTCTGCCCGACGTTCGGGATGACCGAGACCGCCTCGCAGGTCGCGACGCTCCGCCCGGAGCAGGCCGCCGAACGCCCCGACAGCGCCGGGCGTCCCCTCTTCGGGACCGACGTGACGATTCTCGGCCCCGACGGCGACCCCGTGCCGACGGGCGAGACGGGCGAAATCGCGGTTGCCGGGCCGACGGTCACGCCCGGCTACGTCGACGGCGACGGCGACCGCTTTGGCGAGTACGGCCTCCTGACTGGTGACCGCGGGTTCGTGGACGCGGGCGGCTACCTCCACGTCGGCGGCCGGCAGGCCGACCAAATCGTCACCGGCGGCGAGAACGTCCACCCCGAGGAAGTCGCGGACGCGCTCCGCGACCACCCCCGAATCGCGGACGTGGCCGTCGTCGGCGTACCCGACGACGAGTGGGGCGAACGCGTCGGCGCGCTCGTCGTCCCGGACGGCGACGTCTCGCTCGCCGACCTCCGCGAGTTCTGCGAGGGGCGCCTCGCCGGCTACAAGCACCCGCGAGCGGTCGCGTTCGTCGACGAGATTCCGCGCACGACGTCGGGGACCGTCGACCGCGAGGCCGCACTCGCCGCGCTCGCCGACGACACCTAAGTACGGGGACGACCTACGTCAGGTCGTGTGTACGCTGGCATTCGCGTGGCGCGAGTTCGGAGACGCGTGGCTCGTCGTCGGCGCGAACCGAGACGAGGCGACCGGTCGGCCGTCGACGCCGCCGAGCGTCCGCGACGGCGACCCCAGAGTGGTGATGCCCCGCGACGAGCAGGCGGGCGGGACGTGGATCGGCGCGAACGAACACCGCGTGTTCGTCGGCGTGACGAACCGGCGGACCGACCTCGAAGGCGAGCGCTCGCGGGGGCTGCTCATCACGGACGCGCTCGCCGCCGAGACCGCGAGCGCAGCCATCGAGACCGTCGAGCGCGCCGTCGCCGGGACCGACTACGCCGGGTTCAACCTCGTGCTCGCCGACGAGGACGACTGCGTCCTGCTGGAGTGGGACGGCGAACTCCGCGAGCACGCCTTCGACCCCGGCACGCACGTCGTCGTCAACGAGGGGTTCGACGACGGCACGGAGAAGTCGCGTGCGGTCCGGCGCGCGCTCACCGGCCACGAGACGGCGACCGAGTGGCGGAACGCCGCCCGCGAGGCGCTACGCGACCACGAGACGGGCGCGTGTCTCCACCGCGACGGCTACGGCACGCGGTCGTCGTCGCTCCTGACAGTCGAAGACGGCGACGTCGTCTACGAGTTCGCGGACGGCCCGCCCTGCGAGACGGAGTATCGACGCGTCAACGACCACCTTTAAACGCGTCGCGGTCCGTGTCTGGTACATGAGCGCCGAAGCCGAAGTCACCGAGGAGGACCTCTCCGAGGACGAACGCGCAGGGCTGGAACTCGTCCGGGAGACCCTCGGCATCCACCAGAGCGAGTTCTGGAAGGAACTCGACGTGTCCTCGCGGAAGGGGAGTCGCATCGCTTCCAAACTCGAGGAGAAGGGATTCGTCCAGCGCGAGGAGTCGGTCCACGAGGGCAACACCACCTACCTCATCACGCCCGTCATCGACGAGCGCGAACTCGACTTCTCGCTGCTGATGGCCGGCGACATGCTGTCGCCGTTCGTCGGCGAGGAGGAAGTCGACGCGCAGAGCGACGCCTTCTCGCAGTGGATGATGAACCTCGCGTACGAGGAGTAAAGAGCGAGCGGTCGGCTACTGTTCTCGCGGCGTCTCGTGATTCCCCGCCACGGCGAGTGACGACTACGACCGCGCGAGCACGAGGGGCACGCGCTCGTCGTCCTCGTCGCGCTCCCCGGTGAACGCCGACGCGTGGAGCGCCGCGAGCACCGGCCTGAGGTCGTCCCTGACGCCGCCGCGCTCGCAGAGGTCAGTCCACACGCGCTCGGGCACCAGCAACACCCAGCGCGTCGGCGTGCGCTCGACCAGCGGGTCCTCGGCGAACGCTTGGCGCCACTCGTAGACGAGGCCGTCGATGGTCGCGCCCGGATAGTTCCCGACCGCCGCCTGCACCGACGCCGCGGCGTCCGCCAGCGCGCGCTCGTCGACGCCGTACACGTCCGCGATGTCTCGGACGGCGCCGCGGCCGAACGGGTGGCTCATACCAAATCGTACGCCCGCGGGCGAGAAAACGCTACCCCAGAGTCAGTAATCGAGGTCGTCGGTCGTCGCGTCCAACGCGAGCACGAGGCCCGCGCCCACGACGGCCGCGACGACGAGCGGCGCGACGGTCCCCGCGTTCCACGCGCCGGTCGCATCCGAAATCCGGATTGCGGGCGCCCGGAGCGCGCCAGCCATCAACGCCACGAGGAACGTCAGCGTCGCCGCGCGGTAGTGTTCGAGCGCCCACTCCACGGCGCGCGCGAACGACAGGATGCCGACGAGTGCGCCCGCCATGAACGCCACGAGCGTCGTCACCGGCTCGACGGCGTCCGCGAACTGCGCGTCGAAGATGGCGTCCGTCGCGTCGCTCACGGCGCCCGTCATCACGTCGTACTTCCCGACCGTGAGCAGGATGAGCGACCCGGAGACGCCCGGCAACACCATCGCGCAGATGGCGAACGCGCCGACCACGACCATCACCGCGACGCCGCCCGGCAGCACGTCGGCCTGGGCCTGCCCGCTCAGCAGGAACGCGAACGCGAACCCGAAGACGCCTGCGGCGATGCGGCCCGGCGTGTCGACCTCGACCTCGCCGACGAGCACGACGACGGACGCCGCGATGAGCCCGAGGAAGAACGCGAACGTCAGCCCCGTGTAGTCGTTGATAGCGACGTGGACGACGTTCGCCACGGTCACCACCGAGGAGAGCACGCCAACGCCCAACACGAGGAGGAACGGCACCTCCATGTCGGCGAGCGCGCCCGCGAACTCCTCGCGAGCGCTCGCGCTCCCGAGTCGCGGCACCAACGCCAACAGCGACAGCGCCTCCCGCGGGTCGAGCGCCGCGATGGCGCCGACGAGGCGCTCGTAGATGCCCGTGATGAGCGCGATGGTTCCGCCGGAGACGCCGGGAACCGCGTCGGCCGCGCCCATCGCCGCACCCTTCAGGTAGACCGCGACCCAGTCGCGCGCCGACGTCATCGAGTGCGTCGAATCGCGACGAGACCAGCCAGCGCGGGCACGGCCGCCGCGGTCGCGCCGGCCCCGTCGAAGCCGTCACTGCCGTCTGCGGACGACTCCTCGGTGGTCTCGACCGCCGTCGACGGGTCGACCAGCGACGCGGAGGACGTGTTGTTCTGTGCGCCCTCCGGCCGGTCGACGACGCTGCGTTCGAGGTCCACGGTCACCGTCTCGTCGGACTGCCCGAGCACCTGCGATTCGGTCACGTCCGCCGTGTCGTTGTACTCCACGACGGTGATGCCGTCAGCGGCCGTCGTGTTCCCGGTCGTGAACTCGTAGGGACCAGCGGCGCGCACGGAGACGTTCGTGTACCCCTCGTCGGTCCCGAAGTTCTCGTAGCCCGTCGACGAGTACGGGAGCGTCATCGTGAACTCGCCGTCCGGCCCGGTCTCCGCGCGCTGGACGTACGTGAACTGCGGGTGCGAGCCGTCCTGGTTGCTCGTCATCTGCGTCATGTTCAGCGTCACGCGCGCGGTCACCGTCGTGTTCGCCGGCCCGGTGCCGGTCACCTCGGCGCCCTCCACGCGCTCGAACATCTTGACGGCCATCGGCCGCTGCGGGCCGAGCTGACGCAGGTAGTTGAACGGCGCGAGGTTGTCGTCGCTCACACCGACGAGCCGGTAGTGCTCCAGGGCCGGCACGTCCTCGGAGGGCAGCGCGCTCGTCCCGCCGATCTGGGACGTCGAGTCGTTGGCCACGTACGCCTCCGCTGCGGACATGTTCTCGAACGAGCGCACGTTCGTCGTCGACGAGTCGAAGCTCAGGACTTCCGCCCCGCTCGGCGTCTGGAGCGTGTCCCGCCAGTCGAAGACGACCGGCTGAGCCTGCTGTGCGCTCCCGTGGTAGCGGTACAGCCGAACCATCATCGACTCGTAGTACGCCTGGCGTTTCACCAGGGACGCCGACTGGAGCGACTGGTAGTTCGTGATCTGGCTCCCGTCGTACTGGGAGTTGATCGCCTGCCGGTAGAAGTCGTTCCCGCTCAGCGAGCGCGGGCCGTCGTAGAACTGGATGGGTGCGCCGAACTTCGCGCTCGGGAGCACCATCTGCCAGTCCACGGCGACGTACCGCATCTTCGCGTCGTCCTCACTGATTCCGGCCATCACGTCCTCGGCCTGGCTCTCGTTGTCCGCGAGCAGGAAGTTCGCGGCGTTGTCCGCGCCCTGCTGGAACGGGTTCGCGTGCGGGACGCGCTCGCCCTCGACCGTAATCCAGTGGCCGTAGTCCCACCACGACATCACGCCGTACGAGCCCGCGGGGTAGTCGTAGTCGTCGGTCTGCGCGTACGTCCCGTAGTAGTCGAGTTGGTCCGCGTTCCCGGCGCCGCCGTAGTTACCGACCTCCGGCGTGTTCGATTTCATCCACTCCAGGGCGTCGTCCCACTCGATGACCTCGCCCGGGCTGTTCGACGCGCCGACCGTAATCGCGGACTGCAGCGGGACCTGCTGGCCGTTGTTGTTCGTCAGCCGAATCGGACTCGCGCTGTTCGGGTTCGAGTCGTTGTTCGTCGCCTCCGCGACCGCGGGCGCGGCGACCGGCACCAACACGAGCAGGACGGCCATCGTCACCGTCCCGACCTGGTACCAGCTCACCTCGTCGATGGCCGACGCCGGCCGGTCGAGGGCCAGCACGGAGAGCAACTCGCCGAGCAGGTAGGCGTTCAGCACGACCACCGGCACGACGAGGTAGTAGTTGAACCGCACCTGCGTGAACGCCGCCGACGTGATGAACGCACCCCACACCACGACGAGCAACTGCTCTGCGTCACGCTCCGCCGTCACCGCGACCGCAGTCAGCGTCACCGCGACGATCGCGAGCGCGGTGAGTTGGCCGCCGATACCGAAGATGCCGCCGAGCCACTCGGGGAACTGCGGCGCCGCGAACACCGTCGCGACCACGACGACCGAGGCCGCAGCGCCGGCGATGCGCTTCACGCTCCCGCTCGCGAGATGCGGACGGAGCAGAATCCACGCCGCACCGAGCAGTGCAGTGAAGAACGCCAGCCCGTACTCGAGGAAGACCACACCGAACATCCCGAGGCCGTACCGCGACTCGCGAGCGAGGAACGGCTGTGCCTCACCGATGGTTCGGGTGGCGGCGCCGGAACTGAAGCCGACGAAGCGCAGGAGATTCGTCTCGACGAGTGACCAGAGGCTCGGAAGCGCGACCGAGACGACCGCGACGCCCACGACGACCAGCGAAAACACTGCAATCGGGTAGGACGTGGCGTCGAAGTCCTGGGTGTCCCACTGGCGAGCGAGCCACGCGAGGAACACCGCGCCGAGGCCGACGCCGAGAGCGGCTATCGGTTGGAGGAGCGAGAACCGGGAGGCAGAGAACTCGAGCGTCGCGAGGGGAACGAACATCAGCAGACCGGTCGTCACCGAACTGACCGCGGCGACGACGGCGACGTGGTCCGGGCTGGTCCCGTGGTAGTAGTCGCTCGTCAGCTTCACCAGATAGAAGACGCCGAAGATGCCGACGAGGAGGACGCCCGGCGGCCACATCCACATGTACGCCGCGGTCGCGACGCCGGCGAGCGCGCTCCAGCCGACGACGCGGCGGAGGCCAGCGACGTCGCGGTCGAGGAACTGCTCCCAGACTGGCTTCTCGCGCTGAGCGACCGCGAGCGCGACCATCGTCGTGAGGACGGCCACCGCCTGGAACAGCGGCTCGGCGCCGTTGTGGTCGGCGGCGCCCGCACGCGTTCGAATCAAGAAGTACCCCGGCAGGAGCGCGAGGACGACGGCGGCGAACACGCCGCCGAGGCGGCCGCCCATGCGCTTCCCGAGGAAGTAGACAGGAACCGCGAGCAGCGCGCCGAAGACAGCGGGCGCGAACACCAGCGTCAACGCGATGGTGTTCTGGGACGGGTCGCCCATCCCGACGACGAGCGCCGCCGTCGCCACGATTTGGTCGTACAGCGTCCCGAACTGACCGACGCTCGTCCCCGTCGGGAAGTTCGTCCACGGGTCGAACGGCATCGTCTGCGGCCAGTGCTGGACCGTGTACATCACCTCCCGGAAGTGGTAGTAAGCGTCGTTCCCCGAGAAGTACACTTCGCCGTCGACGGTGAAGGCCTTCCACGACTGGACGCGAACCCAGAACATGAACGCCAACACCGCGCCGATAACCGGCACGTGATACCAATCTTCGAGCACGTCGAGGGCCGAATCGAACGAGATGGAGGACTCCCTCGACGCTTCAGTCTTCTCGCTCATTGCGTGTAGGGACTAATAGAGCGCGAATAAGCCTTGTGAAACCACACGACTTGCAATTCCGGTGAGGGCCAGCGGCAGCACGGAGGCCTACAGATTAGACTGTCCTCCGGATTGAACCGTCTGCCAACTCATAATTTATGCTCCCGACGTTTCTTCCACCCGGTTTTGTATGTCTTCGACCGTTCGTCGTAGTCCTTCCTCGAAGTCCCATTCTGCTTCCCAACCAAGTGATTCGATTTTGTCTGTAGCGAGAGCATAGCGTTGGTCGTGTCCGGCGCGGTCCTCGACAAATTCGATTAGATCTTCAGAGGCACCTGTGAGATCGACGATATTTTTGGTGACCTCTAGGTTTGAACGTTCCACGCCACTCCCTACGTTGTAAATCTCTCCACTACCCCCCTCTCGCAGTACGAGGTCAATTGCCCTACAATTGTCTCGAACGTAAGTCCATTCGCGTACGTTTGAACCGTCGCCGTATACTGGGAGCGTCTGGCCAGTCATTGCTCTCGCGATAAATTTTGGAATGAGTTTTTCGCGGTGCTGCCGAGGTCCGTAGTTGTTTGACGACCTTGTGATTGAGACGGGCAATCCATACGTAGTGTGGTAACTTGAGGCGAGTAGGTCGGCAGACGCCTTAGTCGCGGCGTACGGATTCCGAGGACCCAGTCGGTCCCCCTCCTCAAACGTTCCATCTAAAATTTGCCCATAGACCTCATCCGTGGAAATCTGAACAAACCGTTCTATATCAGTTGAGAGTGCAGCGTCAAGTAGGGTCTGGGTGCCAACAACGTTAGACGCTACGAACGCCTCAGAACTATCAATTGATCTATCAACGTGAGATTCGGCAGCGAAATTCACAACGGCATCTACATCTTCAATCAGGGTTGATACAAGGGATTCGTTTCGAATATCCCCTTCTACGAATTTGTGTCGTGGATTGTCCATGACCGATTCTAAATTCTCGGTGGAACCGGCGTACGTCAGTGCGTCTAGTGTCACTACCTCATCGGTTGTTTCTTCCAGTATGTAGTGAACGAAGTTGGACCCGATGAATCCGGCTCCTCCAGTGACGAGTATCCTCATAGTACTCTCGTGGGAGGGACAACGGTAAACCTGTTACCAAGTCCTCTGACACCTCTTAGAAACTATTCCGACCACAAACACCTGAGAGGTCAGTATATTTTATCGATTCACAACTGGTACTTCTCGCAATTCTTGAGGAAGTACGTCTGATCCTCGTCACTGAGGTCATCGAACGACAGGATTTCCTCACAACCACTTCTCGGACATTTCATCGTTCTATTGCGCTCTAGAACGTTGGCAGCTACGACCGTTTCGCACGTGGGACACGTGTGGGTGATTATCTTCATTCTATAGATTCAGGCTTGAGTTTTCGCCGACAACCAAGCGGTGACCGTCGGGTAGCAGGCCATCCGAACTTTCGATTTCAGTTCCGCTGCCCAGCAGACTGTCTACAATTTTTTCGGACGTGGATAGCGTTGAGTCGCCAATAATAACGCTGTTCTCGATATGAGCTCCGTCAACGGTCGTATTCGCGCCAATGGACGTATACGGGCCCACATACGTTCCGCTAGTCACTGTTACATTCGCACCAATAGAGACAGGGCCACGAACTACTGCACCACTTTCAACCACAGCGCCCTGCTGGAGTTCAATGTCACCAGAAATTTCCGCGCCGTCTCTGATTTCTCCCTGTATCCTACCCGTTTTGTCGTCCAGAACTAAACGATTCGCTTCCAGAATATCCGTTGGCTTCCCAGTGTCTTTCCACCAACCACGCACGACGTGTGAATCAATACGCCCTCCATTCTCTAACAGTTCCTGAATGGCGTCCGTGATTTCTAACTCGCCTCTCCACGACGGCTCAAGTTCTTCGATAACCTCGAAAACTGCGGGCGAGAAAACGTAAACGCCGATGAGCGCGAGATCGCTAGGGGGGTTCTCGGGCTTCTCAACGAGACGTGTCACTGTTCCCTCCTCATCAACAGCCGCGACGCCGAACTGTTCTGGATTATCGACACTTTGGAGGGCAATTCCAGCGTCAAAGTCTCCTGACTCGAAACTCTCTACAAGTTCCGAAATACCCTGTTTCAGCATATTGTCCCCCAGGTACATTATAAAGTCATCGTCCCCAACGAATGCTTGAGCACATCCTGCCGCGTGGGACAATCCCAATGGTTCCCCTTGGAAGATGTACGTTATTTCAACTCCAAACTCGCTTCCGTCGCCAAGGAAGTCCTGGATCTCTTCGGCGCCTTTTTTACCGAGTACGATTCCAATTTCTTCTATTCCCGCCTCAGCCAAATCCTCCACGGCATACTGGATTACCGGCTTGTTAGCGACTGGTACGAGCTGCTTAGGTCCAGTATGGGTAATCGGTCGGAGCCTGGTCCCTCTCCCGCCAGATAGTATGACTCCCTTCATCTTGTTCTTGATTGGGCTTCGTACACCCCCGACAAGGGATTATCGAAGTTCGTCGTAGCGTTGCTCAAGCTTTGGTGCTAGAACACCGATGTCGTGGCGCTCGGCCATTCGTTTGACACCAGCACGCCCCATCTCCTCCATTTTTTCAGGATCTGCCGTACACGATGTTAACGCTTCGGACAGTGCAGTAACGTCACCTGGTTCCACGAGAATACCGGTTTCACCGTCCTCAACGACGTACGGAATATCCGCGTGAGTCGTGGACACAACCGGTTTGCCGGACGCCTGTGCTTCAAGCAGGACTGTCGGAGCGCCTCCTTCTGAGTCCCCCGAGTCGGCCAGCTTACTCGGCGCCAGTAAAAGATCGCACTCATGAACTTCCCTCAAGTAGTCGTCGTACTCTAGGAACCCCGTGAACGTCACACTATCTTCAATGTTCGCATCTCTGGCGATCTTCTGCAGTTGCTTCTGTTTGTAGGTTCCTGGACCACCGACAATCCGCAACTCTGCATCGTTCCTCTTGAACGCATTTGCAAATGCCTTGATTCCGTCTGGCATTCCCTTTTTCTGGACGAATCGGCCGACCATCAGTACGCGAATACCCCCGTCTACGTCTGGATACTGCGGTGTGATGCGTGACGTATTGATTGCAATTCGCTGGATTCCTATCTTGGACCTCGGACAGCCCAACTCCTCCACCTTCTCGGCCATCGCCGGTCCCTCGACGAGTACGAGGTCTCCCTGGTCGAACAGCGTCTGATACTGCTCTCGTGCGTCCGCTTCTTGTTGAACGAAGCGCGAAGCGTCGTACCCATAGAATGACGTCACTAGCTTCCGATTGTCACGTTGATACGGAGCTAAATCTACGCCCATCGGCCCGAAGTGGGCGTGCATAATATCCGGGTCTCGTCGCTCCAGCACTCGGGGGTAGTAAGTGTCCCTGATATCCTTGACACCTAACTTGGCGAGAGCCCCATAGGTCCAGAATCGAGGATTCCACCGTGGTAACTCCATGAAAATCTCTCTTGGGGAGAACTCAAACAGATCCACGTTCTCACTGAACGTCCCACAGACGAACGGCTCATATCGCTCGTGATTAGTAAGGTATTGATATATAAACGTCTCTGTGATTGGAAGATAATTTGAAACGAAGTGGCCAACGTCGTTACTCATTCGTCGGGTCTCGAAGTGCGTCTACGACGAAATCCTGTTCATCGTCCGTCATATATGGATACATCGGAATTGATAGAATACCCTCGTACAGCGTATCCGCGTTGGTGTGCTCTCCAGCCACGTCGTTGTAGTACGAGAGTTCGGAGATTGGTGGGTAATGAACGCCTGTGATTATCCCTCTTTCGGAGAGATAGTCGTACAACTCTGCCCGTGTCAATGGGTACTCTCCTTGGACTTCGATCACGAAAAGGTGGAAGGCATGTTCGGTGCTTGATTCATTTTCCCCAACCCATTCGAGTCCAGGAATCTTCTGAAGGGCGTCGACGTATCGGTCTGCAACGTTCCGTCGCGATTCGTTCATTGCGGGAAGCTGCTGGAGCTGACTATTCCCGATGGTCGCCTGAATTTCACTCATTCGGAAATTGAACCCAAGGCCATCCACGTCGTAGCCCCAGTTGTCCCTCTTCTCGTCGGGGGACTTCGTCTGATGGTGATTTCTGAGCTTTCGGACGTCGGCCGCGATCTCTTCGTCGTTCGTGACGACCATCCCGCCTTCACCTGTTGTCATGTTCTTCGTCGCATAGAAACTATAGCATCCCGCATCTCCCCACGACCCGACTGGTTTTCCGTCGAGTGTGGCACCAGGCGCGTGCGCACAGTCCTCGATTACGGCTGCGTCGTGCTCTTCGGCGATGTCCGTGATTTCGGTCATGTTGGCCGGCAAGCCATACAGGTGAACCGGGATGACAACTGAGACGTCGTGTTCGTCGAGTAGCCGCTGGAGGCTCTCAGTATCCATGTTCCCATTCGAGTTCACGTCACAGAGGACTACCTCGCCATCGAGTAGTTCGACGACGTTCGCAGTGGCAGAGAAGGTCATCGCCGGAACAACCACTGTATCGCCCGCTTCCACTCCCAGAGCTCGCAGACACGCGTACAGAGCAGACGTACACGAATTTACTGCAATTCCGTGCTCGCAGCCGTGCGCTTCCGCGAAGGACTCTTCGAACGACCGCGTCTCCGGTCCGAGTGTGAGCCACCCAGACGCAATGACGTCCCCGATACCCGCGAGGACTTCGTCCCCGATAACGTTCTCGGGCTTGTACAGCGGGACTTCGTCTTCCATGACATACGACGATGGGGGGATTTCAATAATGGTTTCGGAGGCCCCGCCGAGAAACCTGAAATCTGCACGTTGAATTTTAGATATATCCCCTTTCACGAGCCAACGTAAGCGGTGCTAAGGTCCATCCAGTCGCTGGTTGGGAAGCTGCGATGTCCAATGCTCGGTCAACAGAGACATATCGCCAGTCTATATACTCTGAGTCTTCAGGTGTAGATTGTCCCTCGGATAATCCTTCTGCAACAATTATCGAACGCTTATACCGTGCCGTTGCCGTTGGGTAGTACGTAGATAGGTGGAAGAATTCACTTGCCGATATCCCGGTCTCCTCACGTAATTCACGCTTGGCTGCCTCAATGTGCGACTCTTCCTCTTCCACGTGTCCTCCTGGACACTCTGTGAATTTCTGTTTTAATTTGGGGCGATACTGTTCTACCATTACAACTTTTCCGTCTGAAACTGCTACGACAGCGATTGCATCTTTCGGGCGGTCAACCCAGTAATAATCTTTGACTTCGCCGTCGGGATTTCTCACTTGATCTGACCCAACAGAGAACCACGGACACTCGAATTTTGTATCTTGACTAAGTGTCTGCCAGTTTTCTCCCATGAAATTGTGCTATTCCGGCCCAGCTATATTACTACACTCAAATCTCGTCGTATATCTCATCCATGTTGTCAATACAACGGTTGAGTGAATCGTCTAATTTGACCTTTGGGTCCCAGCCGAAGTCTGCGTTCGCTTTATTAACGTGGGGAACTCGCTTCTTCACGTCGTCGTCATATATTGGAACGTAATCGAATTCTAGTTCTTCACCTCTAACAATTCCGTGATCCCTTCCTTTCGCGAAAATTCGACGAGCAAGTTCTTTCATAGTTACTGGCTCAGGATTTGCCAGATTGTACGTCTCGTTTGTCGTTGCATCTGCAAACGACTGGTTAGCAATTGCTTCTGCAACCTCATTGATCCACGTGAAGCAACGGACCTGCTCTCCGTCACCGAAGATTTCCATTGGGTTCTGCTTCTCGACGAGTATCTTCCGCAAAAAGTCGGCGAAGACGTGGCTAATCCCTGCTTCGTCCTCACTCTTCTCGTAAGGGGTGATTATATTGAATGGCCTCCAGATTGTGTATTCGATACCATATTGTTCTTCAAACGCCATACTAAGACGTTCTCCTACAACCTTCGAGAGCCCGTAGTCAGTTGAGGGGACTCGGCTTTTCCACACATCCGCCTCATTGTGAGGCGGTTCATCTTGCTCATATACCATCGACGAGGACAGATACGCTACACGCGACACATCGTGCTTCTTTGCTGCTTCCAGAATGTTTCGGTGGATGACTACGTCGTTGGAAAGAATATCTGCGGGATATTCATGGAACCCTTTGACACCATATATTAACGCAGCTGCGTTGATGACCCCGTCTACATCACTTACGAGATCCATCACTCGATCATGTTCTGTTAGATCAGCTTTGTGGAATTCGTATTCCTCCGGGTCAACCACTCGGGTGTGGTTGTAGTCGTCGTATCTAGCGTGGTTATCCACGCCAACCACCTCATGATCGTTTTGCAGTAGGTGTTTGATAGTCCACTGCATTAGCGATCCCTCACTACCGGTTACCAGAATTCTCATAGACTCACCTCGGTTTCACCGCTGAGCTCGTCGTCCAATTCCCGCCCCACAAAGTAGCCGTTGTCAGATTGGTATCTGGCAGCATCCCAGACACCCCAGATATCACAGTAAAGACAGTCATCGTTATTGACACGGCGTTGAATCGAATCGAAATCTTCGAACTCTGTGTGTGGCGTCATGAGAATCACCCAGTCGCTTTGCTCGATGTCTTCCAAATCGTCGTAACCGGGAACATTCGGTTCCACTTCGACGACATTTCGATACCCCTTCATCTGGAGTTGTTTCTCCATTTTGAATGAGACAGAGTTCCGGACGTCGTCGGAATCTCTTTTGAAAGTCATTCCAAGAACTGAAATTTTAGACGGGTCGGGGGACTTCTCGGCCATTCTTTTTATGATCTGGGCGGGCATCCCTTCGTTGATCTGGTAGGCAGTTGAAACAAGTTCGTTAAATGGGATATTATCGACTAGGAACCACCCGTCCTTCGTCAGGCATGGCCCACCGACGTTGGCGCCTGGAGATGGGACATCAAACCGGGGATAGTTCTTACCAGTTTTATCCAGAATCTTGTTTACGTTGACGTTGTGGTGTGTGGCGAAGGATTCCGTGATTAGGTGGAATTCATTCGCTGCGGCGAACGTTAGGTACCGCCACATGTTCGTAAACAGTTTGCCGAGTTCTGCCTCGGTTGGATTCAATCTGAGGCAGTCCTCTTCAAGAATACTATTGAATACCTCCGCGGTACGCTCGTAGCTGTCGTCGTCTGGCGCACCGATAAGTTGTGGGAGACCAACAATCTCTTCAAACGCTTTGTGTTGTGCTATTCGCTCTGGGGCAAACGAGACGTAGACGTCCTCTCCGACCGTAAATCCTCGTTCTTCTAGGGTTTCACAGACGAGTTCTGTCGTGCCCGGATAGATTGTCGAACGGAAAATTAGCAACTGGTTGTCGCTGAGGTTTGGAATCACCTCGTTTACGACATCTAACAGAACGTCCATCTGTGGATTATGGTGTTCGTCGATGGGGGTACCAATGACGAACATGATGACATCGCAATTTTCAGCTGTCTCAATTTCAGTAGTCGTATCTAAGCGACCGGAGGCCAGTACAGTTTCGAGCATCTCCTCGCCTCCTGGCTCATTGAACGGCAGTTCTCCACTTTCGACCGTTTGCAGTCTAGTCTCATCCTTGTCAATGAGTGTTACTGAGAAGCCAGCATCGGCGAGTACTATACCTAAGGGCAGACCAACATGGCCTCCACCACCGATGATTCCAATCCGCATACATCCATGCTGATGCACGTCCCTATTAGCCTTATCATAGCTTTTGTCCGAAGAACGTACCAGTAAATCTGCAGTCAGTCAGAACCAGACTTCACACCTTGATATCCTGGAACCGGTGATGAGTTTGTTCTTGAACCCCTATCTCATGCGCTCCGAAATTTCCCAAATTGAAATTCTAAACCCTCCAAATTTTATATATGTGTTTCGAGTGTAATGAAGCTCGAATTGCGCCACTAATAGCCCTCACTCTGGAAAAATTATCCACGCCTCACAAAGTGTGCAGCTAACTCGATCTGCATCAGCGGCCTGTCCAGACGAACCGCCGGTAGTATAGAAGTGACAATCGATTAGTCTATTGATAATTGTGCTCTAATATGTGTACAAGATGGGTGTTGATTCTTGCCGTTCTCCACTACTTCAACGACATCGTATCCCTTACTATTTAGAATGTCCACTACTTCACTATGATTATTGTGCGTCTCGACAAGTAAAACCGATGGTTTGACATCCATCTTCTGTAAAATTGCAGTTTCTGCGCCTTCACAGTCCATTTCATAAACATCAGCGTGGGGCAGTTTGCTTGCCGGGACTCTATTCACATCAGATGGTGGATTCTGAGTGAAATTTGACCCGGCCACTTCACCCACCGCTGCCAACTCTATGTCGACTTTATCGGTACAATCATTTAATTCAATTGTCTGACTCAATATCTCATATGTTTGCTTGGATTGTTCAAATGCAGTTACTTTGCTATCCGTCACTTTGCTTGCAACTACTGCTGTAACACCGAGCCCGCCACCAATGACAACTACCTCGTCACCCTTCTCAGCATAGGATTTAAGCGACTCAACCTCAGTATATTCATATTCTGGATCATTTTCTGTTGGATATGCCGGTTCATAGTATGGAGAATACACATCGAGCAAATTAATATTTACTGGCACGACAACGTCATTTAGTTCCAGTTGTCGCGATTTATCCGGCGTGAAACGTTTTAAAGAATTTACTACTTTTGTATAATTCGAGTGTGTTTTGTTTCGGATATACGATTGAATACTGTTTAGTAGACTTATCAAACCCTCTTCGGAGTAAATCTCCCAAACCCTGGTTGGTAGAGACTGTCCTGGCATAATTATCCATTAGCCCCTATCGCATACTTAGTGATGTTGAAAATCACATTTAATGGATTGTCTCCTGAATCCTGTAATCAGAAGCCC
Source organism: Halobacterium litoreum (assembly GCF_021233415.1). Lineage (NCBI taxonomy): Archaea > Methanobacteriati > Methanobacteriota > Halobacteria > Halobacteriales > Halobacteriaceae > Halobacterium > Halobacterium litoreum. The sequence continues at coordinate 1,261,728 of NZ_CP089466.1, forward strand.
AGTCGTTCACAAATTCACACCCAATCCCTTTTGAAGACCCACGCGAATGAACCCCATTCTCTTAACAAAACTGGGGCGATTAAATTTCAAGGATGATGAGGAACTTGCTGAGAGTATTAGTTCAATCTACGCACTCATCTAACTCCCGCACCTAAGATGTGATTCTCGAGAGAACGATTCTAAGTTTGTAACTGTCTCTCCCGGAATATTCGTGAATAGAAGTGCCTTATTTAATCCGGCCAAGAATGTCGATATGGGTACTACTTTGACAGGAAACCCTGTGGGATAGTAGAATCTTCCATCAGGACTGTGAAGTACCCCACAGAAGGTGTCATAACTCGGACTCAGTCGTCGGCATTCCCGAGAAATCTATCCGCTGCAATCTCTGGTTCCATAAATTCATCATAGACCTCTCCTGCCTGATCTCCAATACTGCCTTCCTTTTCCATTTCGTAGAACTGTCCAATTCGGTCTGACACCATTGTTCTATCTTCAAGTAAAACCGCCGTCTCCCCGTCTTCGAATAGCTCGCAAATTGCAGGCGAGTCTACACTCAGCATGGGCTTCGAGAAATACGCGGCTTCTGCAGCCTTGTTTCCAATACCAATATCTCCGTGAGGGTTGTGGACTAACCGATTACTAACTAGGTCTGCAGCATCAATGTAGGCCAAAAGCGTCTTATTGTCTACAAACCCCTCGAATTTGACGTTATCTAGTGATTTTCGTTTTGCGTCCTCCATGATTTCTGTCCGGCTCCCACCATCACCGAGAAAGACGAACTCTTTATCAGGATGAGATTCGGCAGCAGAGAGAAGTTCTGAAACGCCATGGAAGTTGATATAGTTCCCCCAGTACAGAATATTCACGTCAACGTTACTGTCATTATTACCTCCTTCCCGGCTTGCAAATCGATCTTCATCTACCCCGCAGTAAATTGTTACAGCATTTTCCATCGGTAAGTCGAAAGCATCGGCAAACTCCTCAGTCATCGCATCCGTTAGAGAAATGTATTTGTTTGCTACTTTGATCGCCAGTTTATCTAGCTTGAAATAGAGTCGAGCGGCGGGGGAGTTCTGGGCTACTAGTTGTCTACCAAGAACGTTCGGGTAGTACAAACCACCGTGCGAATCAAAGTAGAGGGGGAGTCAAGAACAATTGCCAATATCTTCATTGAAAATACACTGTAATCTGAAGCGTTTGCCGCGAAGAGGATATCTGCGTCTTTGAGAGTTCGCAGGTGTAAAGCGGAGTAAAGGAGTGCTAGGGTATTCTCTATCAATATGAGTGCGACGAGGAATACCCAGAGTAGATACCCGTCGAATCGGTCGGACAGATTTCGCTGTCTTCGACGAGTGAAAAGACTGGGCGATTGAACTTTCTGAACTGTGTGCCCCCTCCGCCTGAGTCCCTCTTCAATTACGTCATCACGATTTGACCAACCAGGAAAAGAACCGACAAATGCGATTCTACGTTTGGCGTTTGAGCTCCCCATATCTAACTCACTGCTTGAGACATCGATACTTCAATTCTTTTGTTGAACTTGATTTCACCACGGAATTGTAGTTCCGAGTGTGACCTGAGCGGAGCAACCACGGGTTGTTAAATATTTAGACCGTTAAAGTCGCTCAGAGGGATTACTATCACTACAATCGTCCTCGGTATCGATGGTACGACTTGGACGCTCTTGGATCGATGGCTGGACGATCTTCCTACGCTCTCCGGGATTGTTGAGAATGGTACATCCAGCGAACTCGAAAGCTCAACCCCGCCAGTCACTAGTCCTGCCTGGCGGTGCTACGGGACCGGAAAGAACCCCGACGACATCGGTGTCTACTGGTGGCGACAACTCGACCGGGAGACAAACGAGTTCGTCGGGGCCGACCAGTTGCCGCTCACCGACGAGTGTTACTGGGAGCGACTGTCCGACGCCGGGTACCAGGTTGCGGTCATGGGCGTTCCGCTTAACTCTCCGCCCCAAGCGGTTGATGGACACTTCGTGAGCGGCGGACCCTTCGCCGACCCAGACAACTACACGTATCCAGAGTCCCTGTCGGACACTCTGGAGAGTGAGTTCGATTACCAGCTCCATCCGAAGGAGTACCCGTCTGTCGAGAACGCAACTGACTCAGAGATCGTAGCCGATTTCGAGGCGATGATCGAACAGCGCTTCGACGTTGCGGAGTGGCTGCTGGAAGAGCACGACCCTGACTTCCTCAATCTCACCCTCTTCTACATCAACGTCATGCAGCACAAGGCGTGGGATGCACCGGAAGTGAAGGGCCTCTGGAAAGTTATCGACGAGCGAATCGGCGAGTTGGTCGATAGTGACGACAACCTCATTATTCATTCCGACCACGGGCTGCACGAGGTCGAGCGGGTTTTCTATCTCAACGCGTGGCTCGAACAACAGGGGTATCTTTCGGTTACCGCTCCCGAGGATGACCGCTCAGTTGTGGACTACGTCAAAAGTGTAACCGATGCCCTTGGAATCTCAGAGCAGGTCGGTCGCGTTCTTCCAGAATTTATTCGCCAACGTGTCGGTTCTGGTCGTCGATTGCTTGACTCGGGGGAATACGAGTCCAGAATCGATTTCGACGAATCCCGTGCCGTAGCACTTCCACAGGGGCCTGTGTACTTGCTGGATGATGATCCGTCATTTGCAGATGCACTCACTAATGAACTACTTGCGGTGGAAGACCCCAAAACGGGCAGACGGGCTCTGGAGGACATCGTGCCTGCCTCAGACGTGTACGGTGACCCAGTTGGGGAGAATGCCCCCGACCTGCTGGTCCGATGGAACGACGGCTTCGAGGTCAAGAACCAACACTCTGAAGACGAAAAACAGGTGTGGGGTTCGCCGCACGGTGTCCTCGCGGACAACGCCCAGCAGGGAGTGGTAATCGCGGAAGGACCTAGCTTTGGTTCCAGTGACGATGTGAAAACGCCTTACCTTACCGATATAGCACCCACTGTCCTTCACTTATTTGGGGAGCCGATTCCTGAGGGATTCTCTGGTTCTGTGGCCATGGATCTGTTTGCACCGGGGTCAGAACCTGCGAACAAGGAGGTTTCGTACACTACGGCAACCATGTCTGGACGAAGCAACGGCCACGAAGATGCTACTCAGGACGTAAACGATCGGCTCCAAGATCTCGGATACCTCGAGTAACGCGGCTATTTTCGTTGCGACGACCCGACGCTTATTTCGTTGCCTCCTGACCTAATTCGTGTTTTCAGGCGTCTTTCTTGATAGTGTTGGCGTACATAGACAATACACGACAAAACTTTATTCCGGTGTTGCTAGTAGATATCTACTATGAGTGAAACGACTCGCCCTCCGAACATTCTACTAGTCGTTTTAGATTCAGCGCGCGCCCGGAATTTTGGAATTTACGGACACGACCGTGAAACGACGCCGTTTTTATCGGAGTTCGAGAAGGAGTCAGTAAAGTTTACGTCTGCGTGGTCTCCCGGTGTTTGGACACTTCCGAGTCACGTGAGTATGCTCTCTGGGTACGACGTTGCTGAGCACGGTGTTACTAGTACCGAAGACAGCATCAATCCTCAGGAGACAGTATTTCACAAGCTATCGGAGCGGGGATACGATACTGGTGTTTTCTCTGAGAACACCTGGCTGACAGAGGCGGAGGTCGGCCTCAAGCACTCCTTCGACACCGTTCGTGGGAAGCCGAGTGTGATTTATCCGAGTGGATTGAATCCAGGTGAATTCGCACACAGAAACGAGTACGGCGATTACCTCGCATTCATCCGTGAATCGTTATCGCACGATGCGCCGTTGAAGTCTCTTCTTAATGGCGTCGCAGCGAAAGTTCAGTACGACTTCCCAGAGCGTGTTTCGAACTGGCTCCTCGCTGAACCAACTGGAGAGTACTACGTTGATTCCTTCCTTAAGTGGTCTCGCGACTCTTCTGGCCCATGGGCAGGATGTATCAACCTCATGGACGCTCACCGCCCATATGTTCCATCGGCAGATATGGACCTGTGGAGTGATTCTACGGCTTGGGAAGTACAGAAATCGCTCTCAGACCCCGTATGGCCGTTCCTTCGAGAGGATGAGCCCCTGTGGAAATTACGGGAACTTGAGGACCTGTACGACGGCGGAATTCGGCAATGCGACCACGCAATAAAGCGCTTAATTCACGGTCTCAAGGAACGGGACGCACTTGAAGATACATTTGTCATCATTACTGGCGACCACGGGGAAGGATTCGGGGAGGACAGTTTTCTCCGTCCTGACGAACCTGTCGTAGAGCACAAAGCAGGTATCCATCCAGTCCAGACAAATGTCCCCCTTCTAGTCCGAACTCCCTCCAAACAGAGTGGTTCGGTAACGAATCCAGTTTCACTCACTCGAATTCACGATGTGATTCTATCGATGGTCTCTGAGGACTTCGAACCGACAGATTTCAGCGCTGAGACTGGAGCACGTATCAGCTATACGGGCGGAGCCGCCCAACAAATCGATTCACAGACAGACGGTGAAGAACCTACTGCGAACTGCGTCGTCCAGCAAATCGGCGACAAGGTCGTGAAACTCACAGAGTGGGGCGACAGCGAAGCGTCGGTCTCAATTGAAGACGCCCAAGTAGCCACTCCGAACGACGAATACGAGATAGAGCCTCGAGTTTCAGCGGCTTTCTCGACTCTGCGGACCCCCGATATTCGTGAAGATCGAACTGAGCCAATTGAGCCCGGTGTAAAGGACCGCCTCGAGGAATTGGGTTATCGGTGACGAACTCAGGGGACGTTTAACCGCTTTAGAACTGTATTCGCGATTCGACGTCCCTCTTTGCTGATTGTGAGTAGTACCAGTCCATACGATGCTGCTCCAGCCCCAACGATGAACAACAGCGACATCCACGACGATATAGCCGTCTCTCGTAGCAGTACCCAAACCATCACAGCCATCACTGTAGACGCTACGAGTTGGTGGCCGATGAACCGCCAGGAAAGGTCGGTTACCGAAGCAACACTTGTATTTAGGTAATAGAGAGAGATTACTGAGCGGAGTGCGTGAGAGCCGACGAGGCAGTAGAGGAAAAGGGACTCCCAATCCAATGTAAGTGTAACTGCAAACAGTGGGACTGCTACGGCCGTGGTTAGTATACTTGACTTTGCGACTAAATCGGGGTAGTTCGACCCAGCAAGGGAGCTGGTGAGTATTTTTGTAAGTGCTTGGAATACGAATGCCGCTGCGACAGCAGCCAAGATGTATCCCGAATCAGCATACTGTGCACCGTATACTGTTACCATTACTTCGTCCCCAAGCACGAGAGCTCCGGCAGTCAATGGAGTCGCGAACAGAATGGCGACATCTACACCGTTCTGGATCGCTTGGACCGGATTGTTGCCTCGCTCGATACTGGCACTCACCTGCACGAAGATTGACTCGATAACGCTTCTCACTGGAATACGAGCCGGTTCAATCAGGTTCTTGGCCGACTTGATGTAGGATGCCAACGTCGGTGAGAATAATAGCCCTGGAAGAACGACCACTGAATTCTCCAGAATCTCGTTTCCCAGGCGAGAGAGGAGAGACCAGCCCGAGAAATTGCGGACGTCGTCAAAGGTGGACCATCTCGGTGGTTGCGTCGGAATTTCGAACCGTCGGAGGTACGCGGTCAAACCAACGAGCAAGCCAGAGAGCGCAGCACTATAGATTAATCCCGCAGCACCCATCCCAAATCCAAGAATGAACAGGAATCGAAGTACAGCAGTGAGTAGTCCGTCAGCGAAATCGAGGCCGGCTGCTGTCCCCGTGGATCCGACTCCATCGAAGATGCGCTCAACGTGGAAAAGGAACGTTCGACCGAGCAGATGCGCGATTCCAGCAACCGCAAGTGGTTCAAACGGTAGTTCAGTAACTGACCCCAGCCAAAAGACTGCCGCGCCACATAGGGCTGCGTATCCCACTATGAAGATAGCTCCGAATGTGAAAAATCGCTCGTAGTCGCTCGTATCTTCACTGATCCGTTTTCGGATCGCAATCGCGATCGCGTTCGGAGCACTCCCCAATATGAGACTGATTCCGATTAGGGTGTACGCTGTGCCAAAACTGCTAGTTGAAAAGTAGTTCGCGAAGTAGACGAATGCGACAAATGCAGCTATCTTGTCCAGACTGTCCCAGAGAAAGGTGAACAGCGCCTCGCGAGTTAGATCCACCTCTGCAGGGGTTTTCATCGAGTCCCTCCTGAGTGGCGAATTAGTCCAAAATCTGCACCTGAGCCGCAGTTAATCAGTTCTCTTCGAGTCATGCCCTGAAGCTTCGTTTCGTATCTAACAACCGATCATACGCGTCAATCCCAAGAATAGACACCAAGAGATACATGATGAGCTTCGGTTCGAAGGGATATTCGAGGATTGCGTTCGCGAAATACCGCCTGGCAATCGCCGAGTTCCGATTCACGAGTGCAGCATCCCCGACTTCCATTCGTAGTCTAGCGAGCGCCCGCCGTCGGAATACCGCCCCATATTCACTCGCCTGCGCTTCGATGAGCGATTCGAAGAACGGATACGTCGTCTCGAGGAGCGTGTCGAGGTTCTTGCTGATTTGGTCGTCTTTTCCGGAGCGCTTGACCGTCAGGTGTTCGTGTACTGCTTTGAAGCCGTAGTGGTCTGCAACGCGGAGGTAGAACTCCCAGTCCTGCCAACTCGGCAGGTCTCGCTTCAAATCACCAACAGTTTCGAATACCTCGGTTTTCACGACGATACTCGAGAACGTCCCCACATAGTCACCGAGGAGGAGTCGACGTTTCGGATTGTCGGGTGCCGCCGTAGAGACCTTGTCGATGGTTGCGCCATCGAAGTCCTGAATTTCGATCGCCGTGTGGACGAGGCCACAGTTCTCTGGTGCATCGTCGAACGCTTCGAGTTGCCGTTCCAGTTTGTCTGGCTTCCAGTAGTCGTCTGCATCCAGGAACGCGACGAATTCTCCCTCCGCTAACTCGATTCCCTTGTTCCTAGCTGCGTTCGCCCCCTGGTTCTCCTCAAAACAGTAATACTGGACGGTCTCGTATTCGTCGAGCAGTCGTTCGGTACCGTCAGTCGATGCGTCATCCACGACGACGACTTCGATGTCTTCGTAGGTTTGAGCGAGAACGCTGTCGATTGCTTTGCCGAGTACGTCTGCCCGGTTGTACGTCGGGATGACGACGCTCACGGTTCCGGGGGCAGTCATCATTTTCGACTCGGAGGGTGAATGATAAAACGATACTGCTCTGGTTGCGGCGTCGCGCCGGTCAGGTGGACTCTTCGCGGAGACGTTGCTCAGCCCGGTCGCGGTCTTCAGGATAGCCCACGTCGATTCGCCATCCTTCCATTTGAATTGCGTCTATCGTGCGGCCGCTCTCGATGAGCAAGTCAATGGCTTCGGAGAGCTCGTACTCGCCACGACTCGACGGTTGGACCAGATGGCAGGCGTGGAAGATTGCGGGAGTGAAGGTATAGAACCCCGTCATGACCAGATTCGACGGTGGATCATCTGGTTTCTCGACGACGTTCACGATTTCGCCGTCGTGGTTGGTGTCACACACTCCATACCGGGACGCTTCTTCTCGAGGAACCTCCTCTACGAGAAACGCGGCGTCCGTGTGCTGGGATTGTTGTCGCTCAACCACTTCACCGAGGTTCGCATCGAAAACGTTGTCGCCGAGCATCAACACGAAATCATCATCGACGTGGTCTTCGACAGTGACCAGTGCGTGAGCGAGTCCGTTCTGCTCTCGTTGGTGAGCGTACGTGATTGGAATCCCCCGAAACTCATCACCGAAGTGACCGATAATGTTCTCTTTCCGGTAGCCGACGACGACAATGATTTCATCGATGCCAATTCCCTCCAACTGCTCGAAGACGTGTGTTAGAATCGGCAGACCGTCGACTTTGACCATCCCTTTCGGCTTATCGTCTGTGAGGGGGCGGAGTCGAGTGCCTTCTCCCGCAGCGAGAACGACGGCTTGCATTATTCGGTGGGAGTTGATGGGGCGGCAAATAGGTTTGGTGTGGTCAGTCTATCTCACCATCGGCTCACTCATATTCGTCGTAACGCTGGGCATGTGCCGAGCAGAGACATTTTGTAGAGGCCTGTCGAACGTTGTGGCAACGATGGGATTCGTGAAGGAGATGAAGTATAAAGTGGTTGTTGGTTTGGCTGCCCCGGGGGCTTCTTTAATTCGATTAGCCGTGCCAAAACACCAATGACTAACGAGGAGACCGTCTTCGCAATCACGGCAGACCAAGGTGCATTTGGCAACCAAGCACTCGCTCTTGCCCGTTCTATTCAGACGCACCATCCTGATGCGGGAATCGTAGTATTCGTTCCCGAAACGGGTGCACGACACATGTCTAGTGGTTTATTGGAGGGTTTGGGGGAGATTGCAACGGTAGAAATTGGCCCGTATCCTGACCCCGAGTACCCCATATCAGCCCAACTTCGGGCATTCGAACTCGCTGCAGAACGTAGCGGAGTAGAGCGAGCGGTCATGCTCGATACCGACATCATTCTGTTGGATAGCCTCACTTTCTCTGCAGATGACGCTGCACTGAGCGCTCGTCCATGCACACTTCGTGGGTCATTCTGGACGAACAATGTATCAATTCCCGTTTGGGAGACATTGTACGAGCGCTACGGATTTGATGAGCCCACTCGTCGCGTGTCGTCAGTGCTCGGCGGTGAGTTACCGTATCCGTTCTACAACTCGGCGGTTGTCGTTGCGCACGATCTCTCGATACCCAAACGACTTCTGGACGTGACTATGGATATTCGGTCCGAAAACAGTAATAACATCGTTGAGTCGGCAGGGAATGAAACCCCGCTGTTCTACAGTGATCAAGTTGCACTGTCACTGCTCGCACAGGAGTACCCGTTCACACAACTTCTGCTAAAGAACAATTACCCAGTCACGGCGTTTCTTCGGATTCCGTCGTCTGTTGCAGGCCTCCACTATGGCGATCGGAAACTCCTCAGTACCGCTCTACCTCAGACAGAGTGGGATGAGTACGCCGAGTTGCTGGAACTCGAGTCGGATACAAAAAATTGGATGCGGCGAGCATTGAGTGTAGGTTGGTTTCGCGTGGCAAACCGTATTCCGTACCGCTTCCAGACGTTTCTCCGTCGCGTAGCAAACTCTCGGCACGCGCCCTAATTACCGGTATCCGAGTGCTTCTAGCCGGTTGGATACATCTTCGTCAGTCGTTCCTTGGCGGGTCATCTTCGGTTCGTATTCGCGTACTTGTGTCGCACTAGTTGTGACCCATGGGACGTTCCGGAGGGATGGGAGACAAATTCCGCCAGGATGTCCATAAATACCGTACTCTCCGATAGCATTGCCGTGGTCCGCTGTTATTGCGACGGTGCCCGCATCGATGGTATCCAACAGCAACTCGACTTCATCAAGAACTGTTCGGAGGTTCTCACGGTAGGCATCCCAGAGATCTTCCTGTTCTATCTCTCCGTCTCGGAGTAATTCCCAAACGTTCCTCGAATCGAATGTCTCTCCCCAACTCTCTAGCGAGAGGCCCGTTCCAGCGAGTGAAGAGTCGAGGAACGGATAGTGTGGCTGCATGTAGTGAACGATCATCTGGTCCGCGTCTTCACGCGACTGCCATCGTGAGATAGCAGTGTCAGTGAGTGGCCGAGGCCGAATAGTTTCTGCATCATCGTCCCAGCCGTCCCGCCAGACTTCGTGGAATTCCGCAAAATCGTCTGCGTTGGCGTGCTCGTTGCTGAAGGGGTTCCCAGTGACGTAAATTGTGTTCTCGGTTCTATCTCGGTGCCTTTCCGTGAATGTATTTTTCATCCACTCCGCAGAAGTACTGGCTACCGACCAGCGAGTCCCAACTGAGTTCAGAAACGAGTATTCATCCTCGACTTCCCGCATCAAGTCCACTCGGCACGCATCCAGAATGAGGAGAACGTCCCAATCATCGGAGAAAATGTTTTTCCCTTTTTTGTTGCCGAACAGAGAGCAACCTGCTCGTAGCATAGATTCGTAACTATAGAAGAATCCCTCACGAACCAGTTGCTTGAGTCCTTGAGACCGATAAATCTGCAATCCAGACTGAGTTAGAGATTGCTTTGAGCCGGTCATAGATACCTGATTCTACGATAGCGGTAAAAACAGTTCGCACTTGTCTAAATAATTTCTAAGAGGAATAAGGGCTTAGTCGAATGCTTCTCGTAACTCCGCATCGACATCCCAGGTTCCATCCGAATCACCCACTATGAGTTCGACGCTCGCACGCAGGAGCGACACTTGTGTGTCGAAAACTGAGTACAATGCTTGTGCTGAGCCAAGCCAATCCCGCTGTCCGAGGTAGACGAACAGACCGGCCGCGAGTGGTAGACCAAGGCCGATTGCGCCCCACTCTAGAATGGCGCCAACAGTCCCAACCACTAGCGTAGAGAGCAGCAGCCACGGGGAGAGTATCATGAACCACCAGTTGAACGGCAACACGACCTTACCGTACTTGCCGTACTTTCCGAGTGCGTCTCGGTGCTGGACCAACAACCGAATCAGCCCCATCCCACGCCGGTCTTTCTGCTTGCGACGCTTGACGAAGTTCGAGAAACTCGCTTCCTTGTACCGGACGGCCGGATCGAAGATCACTCGCCCTCCCTGCCGGCGAATCTTCAATGCCAGTTCCGTGTCGTCCGCAAGAGAATTTGGATCAATCGGCAACAGCGCGTCGTTCTCGAAGGCGGAGAACGGTCCGTGGAAGATGAGCGTCGAGTCGAGATGCGATTCCAACTGTTGGATGTGGGACTGCACGCCGCGATAGCCGGACTCGACTTCACTCCCACCCAGGACTTCCACGTTCTGTCCGGTCACGGCCGCGATGTCGTCGTCCGCGAGGTTCGCAGCGGCCTCTCGAAGCACGTCCGACGGGAGCTTCGAGTCGCAGTCGGTCTTCACGACCATTTCGTTGTCGGCAGCCTCGTAGGCATCGTTGAGCGCGGGAGCGAGTCCGCGGCGTTCGTCTTCCTCGAGCAACACCAGGTCGGGGGCTTCGCGGTCTGCGAAGAAATCTCGAATTATCGCTCGGGTGTCGTCGTCGCTCGAATCAACGACCACCAATTCCACTTTCTCCATCGGGTAGTCGAGTTCGAGGATATCCTCGAGTTTCGTCTCGACAATCTTCTCCTCGTTGTACGTCGGAAGTACAATGCTGACTGATGGCTCCCAGTCCTGCTTGTCCGCGGGCGACCCCGATGGACGAATCCACGCGTACAGCGCGAGATACGCCACGTAGGGGATGGCCGCAACAGCCGCGAGTACAATCGCGGCCACGGCGAGTAAGTTCATGACCGCGGGTTTGTCACCTTCCGGTAAAACACCACCGCCCTCACTTGGAAGGAATACGTTTTTGCGCTTTCCCTATCGAATCCAACTCAATGACGGAGTACGAGAACGTCTGCGCCCTCGTGCCGACCCGCAACGAGGCCGCGACTATCGGCGACGTCGTGGGCGGCCTCTACGACGTGGGCATCGAGAGCGTTCTCGTCGTGGACGGCCACTCGACGGACGACACGAGAGAGATCGCCGAAGAGCACGGCGCGCGAGTGGTCCAGCAATCGGGCGACGGCAAGGGACAGGCCGTCCGCCAAGGCGTCGCCGAAATCGACGAGGCGTACGTCCTCCTCCTCGACGGCGACATGACGAACCCTCCGGAACAAGCCCCGCGCCTCCTCGACCCGCTCGTTTCAGGGAGCGTAGACCACGTTATCGGCGATCGAACCGCCGACATGCGGTCGGGCGCGATGAGCAAACTGAACCAGGTGGGCAACCGCCTCATCAACGCGGCGTTCCGGCGCATCCACGGCGAGGACTACGGCGACATCCTCTCGGGGTATCGAGCATTTACGAGAGATTCCTTCGATCGGATGTTCCTCTCCGCTGAGGGGTTCGGCATCGAGACGGAGATGGCCGTGGAGTGCGCGCGCCACGGCATCCCGGTCGAGGTCGTGCCGACGACGTACCGCGCGCGGCCGGACGGCTCGGAGACGAACCTCCATCCGATTTCCGATGGCGCGCGCATCATCCTCACGCTCTACAGTCTCGCGAAGACGTCGAATCCGCTGTTCTACTTCGGGAGCATCGGCGCGGGGTTCGGCGCGCTCGGCGCGGCGCTCGCGGGCTACGTTGCGTGGGACTGGTTCGCAAACGGCGTCTCCCACGAGGTCATCGCGCTCGTCTCGGGCGTCAGCGTCCTCTTCGGCCTCCAACTCCTCATGTTCGGGCTGCTCTCGGACTTGGTGGTGACGCTCCACCGCGAGCAGACGCGTCGCCTGGAGCGCCTGCGGGACTGAACTCCAGAAGGCGCTTCAGCTCACGAGGGACTTCAGGCTCTCTAGCCAGAGTTTCGGCCCGCGCTTTCTCGCGCCGTCCACCGCGTGCCGGAGCGCGTCGTCCCCGTCGTTCATCACGCCGCGGCCGTGTCCCGTGAGGATGCGCTCGGGCGAGAATTTGCGGAGGACGCCCGGCGGTTTCACGCGGAGCATCGGGTGGACGCCGATGCGCTCTCTGCCGGTGGTGAAGTAGTCGGCGGTGCCGACGACGTCGCCGACGACGAGCGTCTCGCCGTCGTAGAGCGCGACCTCGTCCCAGCCCGGCCAGTCGACCGTCTGGACGACCTCGTAGTCCGTCCCGGGGAGCGCGCCGCCGACGCGCTCCGTGCGCGTCCCGAAGTCGAGGTCCACCGAGTCGGGGACGTAGACGGGCACGTCGTGGCGGCGCGCGATGGCTTCGCTGTCCCGAGAGTGACGGTCCATCAGGACGACGGCGCCCCTCACGTCGCCGAGGTCCGCGAGGAAGTCGTCCAAGCCGTCGGCGTCCACGGGGTCGATGACCCACACGTCTGCCGGTTCATTCTCGTCCTCGTTTTGGACGACGAGCGCGTGGCTCGCGCGCTGCATCGTCTCGTCCGAGTGGGCGATCCAGCCGACGCCGCCGTCGAATCGGTCGATTACCTCGAAGTCGGTGGCTCGACCGCCTGCTTTCATCGGCATACCCCCACGTACGCCTGCCACCACCAAAAAACGGGGTACGCCTTTGGTTCTCGCCGCGAAATCCGGGGATATGCTCGACGCCCTCGACTCGCTCGCGCTCGAAGTCCACCACCTCGACGACGCGAGCGACTTCTACGAGACACATCTGGGGTTGGACGGCACCCGAACGGACCACGAGGCCCGCTACGAGGTCGGCGACACGACGCTCGTGCTCCGCGAACCCTCGACGGTCCCACGGGGCGGCGTCCACGTCCACTACGCGTTCGCCACTACCGAAGACCGCTACGACGAGTGGTACGACGCCCTCGACGACGACTTCGACCTCGCGGAGTTCGACTTCGGGAGCGCGCGCTCGCTGTACTTCGACGACCCCGACGCCCACTGCGTCGAAATCGGGACCGCGGGACCGGAGGGCGACGACGCCCTCACGGGAATCTTCGAGGTCGTCCTCGAAGTCGAGGACCTCGCCAGCGCCGAAGCGTTCTACCGCGACCTCGGCTTCGAGGTGGTGGACCGCGGCGACGGCCGCGACCGCGTCCGCCTCGCCGGACCCGTCGACCTCGAACTCTGGGAGCCACAGCGCGGCATCGCCGACGCCCGCGGCGGCGTCCACGTCGACCTCGGCTTCCTCGCAGACGACCCGAGCGCGGCCGCCGCCGCGGTCGCGGACCGCGCCTGCGAGGTTGCCGACATCGAGGCCGGCGTCCGCGTTCGCGACCCCGACGGCCACTACCTGACGTTCCACGAGGCGTAAACACGCCGGGCTCGCAGCCGTCGGCCGAAGGTTTGTAGGCGCCTCGCAACGACCGGACGCGCATGGATTACGTGCTGGTCGGGGCGGGAGTCGGTATTGTGGTGGTGTTGCTCGGCGTTCTCGCGCTGTTGCGGCGGCGGTCGTCGGACGCCCGGGCGTCGAAGCGCGCCCACGAGGAAGCACAGGAGCGCGAGCCGCCCGTGGAAATCGGGGAGACCTACGAGTTCGGCGTGACGGAGTTCACGGACCACCACTCCGGGGAGCGCGTCGCCGTCGGGAAGGTGGAGGGATTCGTCGTGTTCACCGAGGACGTTCCGGGGAGCGTCTCCGAGGGCGACGTGATTCGCGCCAAAGTGTTGTCGTTCAACCGCGGCGAGACCTCGGCGGACGCGTCGTTCGTCGGGACGGCCTGAGGCCGCGAAGGAACGTCGGCCGCTCACTCGGTGTCTCGCGCCAGTCCGTCGAGGACGTACTCGGCCGAGGTCCGCGTCGTCGCAAGCGGCACGTCGTGGACGTCACAGATTCGCAACAGCGCGCTGATGTCGGGTTCGTGTGGCTGTGCGGTCAAGGGGTCGCGGAGGAAGACGATGGCGTCCAGTTCGTCCGCGGCGACCTCCGCGCCGATCTGCACGTCGCCGCCGAGGCGCCCGCTCTGCTTGCGCTCGACGTCGAGGCCCGTCTCGTCGGTGATTCGCTGGCCGGTCGTGCCGGTGCCGACGAGGTCGAACCCCGCGAGCAGGTCCTCGTAGGCCCGCACGAGGTCGATCATCTCGGGCTTCTCGTCGTCGTGAGCGATGAGCGCGACGCGCGTCATGGGTAGGCTGACGCGCGGCAGCGAGGAAAGCGTGGGTGGTCGTCACGGAAGTGACGAGCGCGAGGTGACGAACGACATTTGTAGGGGTCGGTCGTAGGCCCGGGCAAGGGGAACCTCTCGTGAACGTGAGCATCGTCGGCAGCGGGTACGTCGGCACGACAATCGCGGCGTGTTTCGCGGACCTCGGCCACGAGGTCGTGAACGTCGACATCGACGAGGACGTGGTGGAGACCATCAACAGCGGCGAGGCGCCCATCCACGAACCGGGTCTGGAAGAACGCATCGCCGAGCACGCGGGCGACCGACTGCGCGCGACGACGGACTACGAGACGGTCCGAGAGACGGACGTGACGTTCCTCGCGCTCCCGACGCCGTCCCGCGAGGACGGCAGCATCGATACGTCCATCATGGAGGCCGGAGCCGAGTCGCTGGGCGAGGCGCTCGCCGGGAAGGACGACCACGTCGTCGTCGTGAAGAGCACCGTCGTTCCGGGGACGACCGACAGCGTGGTCGCGCCCGCCATCGAGCGCGGCGGCTTCGACGGCGCGACGCTCGCGATGAACCCCGAGTTCCTCCGGATGGGGTCGGCCGTCTCGGACTTCCTCGACCCCGACAAGGTCGTCTTCGGCGCGACCAGCGAGGCGGGCTACGAGACGCTCCGCGAGGTGTACGAGCCACTGCTCGCGGACGCTGACGCCGCGGTCGTTGAGACTGACCTGCGGGAGGCAGAGATGATAAAGTACGCGAACAACGCGTTCCTCGCGTCGAAGGTCAGCCTCGTCAACGACCTCGGGAACATCTGCAAGGAGTTCGGCGTCGACGCCTACGAGGTGGCGGACGCCATCGCACACGACGACCGCATCAGCGGCCGGTTCCTGCGCTCCGGCGTGGGATGGGGTGGTAGTTGCTTCCCGAAAGACGTGGCCGCGATAATCGCCGCTGCGAAGTCCGAGGGCTACGACCCGACCGTCCTCGAAGCTGCGGTGGAACTGAACGACGGCCAGCCCGAGCGCTTGCTCGAACTACTGGACGACCACGTCGACGTGGGCGGCGAGCGCGTCGCCGTGCTCGGTCTCTCGTTCAAGCCGGGAACGGACGACATCCGCGGGACGCGTGCGATTCCGGTCATCGACGGCCTGCAGGAGCGCGGCGCCGACGTGGTCGCGTACGACCCGGTGGCGACCGAGAAGATGGCCGAGAAGCGCCCGGACGTCGACTACGCCGACAGCGCGCGAGAAGCCTTGGACGGCGCGTCCGGTGCGGTGGTCGTGACGGACTGGGACGAGTTCGGCGCGCTCGACGACGAGTTCGACGCGATGGCCGAGCGCGTGGTCGTCGACGGCCGGCGCATTGTGGAGCGCCGCGACGGCATCACGTACGAAGGACTGACGTGGTAGTCAGAGCCGGTCGGCGTCGACGCCGACGCCGGGCGGCGCGACGACGAGGAAGTCACGGAAGTGCATGAGGGTGCCGTCGGCGTTCTTGACGTCGCCGGCGAATCCGGCGGCGAGTTCGTTCAGGTCGCCTTCGACGGCGAGCAGGAGGACGTTGCCGTCCTCGATTTCTTGGAGCCACTCGGCGTCGGGCGTGGTACCGTCGAGGACGCCGAGGGTGACGTGGCCCTCGAACTCCTCCGGGAGGTCGATCTCCTCCTCGGCGCTTCGCAGGTCGAGATTGAAGCCGTCGCTCATGCTCGCAGGTGTGGCCCGCGCCGGCAAAAACCTTCCCGACAGAGGGTTTATGCGTCGGGATGGCGTCCGTTCACGTATGCCGAAGGTCATGCTCAGCGAGGAGACGGTGGAGCGACTGGAGGGCCTCCAGGAGGACGACGAGTCCTACGACGAACTCGTCACGGAGCTGTTGAACATCTACGAGGCCGAGGAGTTGACGCTGTTCCACTCGGGCGACGGCTAATTCTCGCTTGGGTCGCGTTCGCGGACGGCGGCGCGACAGACGTCTTCGAAGCGTCCCTCGTCTTCTAAGTGCGCCTGTAGTTCGTCGGCGTATTCGCCCGCGAGTTGCGTCGCTTCTCGTTCCAGTTCTTCGCTGCCGTCGTCGTCGCTGCCGCCGAGGCCGAGTGCGTCCTTGATGCCGCCGACGACGCCGCCCGAGGACGACCCGCCGTTGCCGCCTCCGCCGGCCATCGCGTTCATCTGGTCGTCGACGTTCTGCATCTCCGGGAGGACGTGTTCCAGTTTCGAGGTGTCCGCGGCGATTTCGGCGTTCTCGGGGTCGTCGGGGTTCTCGATTTCGAACTCGACGGCCGTCATCACGAGGCCCCACTGCGGGCGGGAGAGCGAGGAGCCCCGGATTCGGTCGCCGAACTTCTGGTCTACCGCCATGCGGGCACCGACGATGCGGTCCTGCCAGCCGTCACTCATGGCTCCGGGTACGCGGGCGGCGTGCTTGTATGCTGCGACGAAAAAACGAGCGAATCGAGTAGGGGGGCGCGTCCTCAGAAGGCGTCCGTCTCGCCCGTAATCTCCGCGTGGAGTTCCTCGCGGAGCGCGGTGTGGACGTGACAGATGCCCTCGGCGCGCTCGACGACGGCGTCGAACTCGTCGTCGGAGAGGTCGGCTTCCACGAGGATGTGGAAGCGAATCGCGGTGAGGTCGTCGTCCTCGTCGAGGTCACCCTCGACGTCGACGTCGATTCGGCCGAGGTCGTCGAAGCCCTCCTGCTGGCCGCCGACGCGGAACGCGGGGATGAAACAGGACGCGTAGTCGGCGATGAGTGTGGCGTTCGGGTCCGGGCCGTCCTCGCCGGTCGCGTCGATGGTCAGTTCGAAGTCCCCGACGCGGGACCGCGTGGTGTAGCCTTCCTCGGACGTGCTGGTAACTTCGATGGTCATTGCACGCGGACGGAGTCACGCGCGACCCGTAAGCGTTGTTCTTTCGGTGGGGTTCGCCCCGGACGCGCCCCCGTGACGAAACCGGACGCGGGCGGCGTGACGGCGGGGCGCCGTCAGTAGTAGAGCGCGTCCGCGAGGTCGAACGTCTCGTCGCCGTCGAGGACGTGGACGTCGGCCTGACTGCCGGTGGCGTCGACTTCGCGCTCGAAGTCCTCGATTTCGATTTCGATGGGCGGGAAGGTGTCGTAGTGCATCGGGAACGCGATTTCGGCGTCGAGCCAGTCGACGGCGACGGCGGCCTGCCACGGTCCCATGGTGAAGTGGTCGCCGACCGGGACGGCGACGGCGTCGGGTTCGAGGTACGTCGCGACGACGTCACGCATCTCGGTGTGGAGGCTGGTGTCGCCGGCGTGGTAGAACGTCGTGCTCTCGGCGTCCGCGACCTGCGTGGGCTTCGTGTCCGAAATCACGTAGCCAGCGGGCATCCCGGCGGAGGTGCCGTAGCCGGTGTCGATGCCGTTGGAGTGGTCGGCGCGCACCATCGTGACGTAGGCGTCGCCGAGTTCGACGGTGCCGCCGAGGTTCATCCCCGTCGAGTCGTCGATGCCGTACTCGTCGGTGAGGTAGCCCGTGAGTTCGGGCGTGCCGACGAAGTGCGCGCCGCGGTAGCGGTCCACGTCGGCGATGTGGTCCGCGTGCCCGTGCGTGAGCAGGACGTGGTCCGGGTCGAGTTCCTCCGGGTCCGTGTCCGTGTGGGGGTTGTCGAAGAACGGGTCGATGAGCAGGTCCGTTTCGCCGACTGAAACGTGCCACGTCGAGTGTCCGTGCCAAGTGAGTTCCATGCCGTCCGTAACTACTCTCGAATCCCACATAAAACGTGACGGCCGGTTGGTGGCCGCCGCGGGTCGAACCCGGACAGACTCGCGGAGTCCAGCACCGTTAGGTACCCCGGCGGAGTCGGTTCGGGCATGGACACGCGACGACTCGGCACGACGGAATTCGACGTGAGCGAAGTGGGCCTCGGCACGTGGGAAATCGGCGGCGAGTGGGGCGACGTCTCCGAGGACGAGGGCAAGCGCGCCGTCCACGCCGCGCTCGACGCGGGCGTGAACTTCCTCGACACCGCGGACGTGTACGGCGACGGCCGCAGCGAGCGCCTCATCAGTGACGTCCTCGAAGCGCGCGACGAGGAACCGGTAGTCGCGACGAAGGCGGGCCGCCGCCTCGACCCCCACGAGGCGGACCGGTACACGCACGAGAACCTCGAGCGGTTCGTCGACCGCTCGCGGGAGAACCTCGGCGTGGACTCGCTTGACCTCCTGCAACTGCACTGCCCGCCGACGGACGTCTACTACCGGCCCGAGACGTTCGACGCGCTCGCGGCCCTGCAGTCCGCGGGGAAACTCGACCACTACGGCGTGAGCGTCGAGCGCGTCGAGGAGGGCCTGAAGGCAATCGAGTACCCGGGCGTGGAGACCGTCCAAATCATCTTCAATCCGTTCCGGCAGCGCCCCGCCGAGCGCTTCCTCGACGCCGCCGCCGAGGCCGGCGTCGGCGTCATCGTGCGCGTCCCGCTGGCCTCGGGCCTGCTCACGGGGAACATCGACGCGGACGCGGAGTTCCCCGAGAACGACCACCGGAACTTCAACCGCGACGGCGACGCCTTCGACGTCGGCGAGACGTTCGCCGGCGTCCCCCTCGACGACGGCGTGACCGCCGTGGAGGCGCTCCGCGAGCACGTCCCCGACCACCTCACGATGGCGCAGTTCGCGCTCCGGTGGATTCTCGACTTCGAAGCCGTCTCCACCGTGATTCCGGGCTCTACGTCCCCGGAGCACATCGAGGCGAACGTCGCCGCGTCGAACGCCGCGCCGCTCAGCCACGAGGCCCACGGCGCCGTCCGCGACGTCTACGAACTCACCGTCGAGGAGCACGTCCACCAGCGCTGGTAGGAGACTCGGCTTGCCGCACCCGGAACGCTTAGGCGCGACCCACCGGAATCCGGGCTTATGCACCAGATGCGTTTTCGCGACCCGGCGGGGGCTGTCCGAACCGGCGAGTACGACGCCGACGCCGACACCGTCTCGTTCGGCGGGCGAACCTACGACACCGACGAGGTCGACGTGTTGCCGCCCTGTGACCCGTCGAAGGTCGTCTGTGTCGGGCGGAACTACGCGGCCCACGCCGAGGAGCGCGGCGAGGACGTGCCCGACCGCCCGCTGTTGTTCCTGAAGCCGCCGAACGCGCTCGCGGGGCACGGCGACACCGTCGAACTGCCCGCCGAGAAGCGCGTCGAACACGAGGCCGAACTTGCCGTCGTCGTCGGCGAGCAGTGCAAGCACGTCGACGAGGCCGACGCGATGGACGTGGTCGCGGGGTTCGCGTGTGCCGACGACGTGTCGAATCGCACCGACCAGCGCGAGGAACAGAACTGGGTTCGTGGGAAGGCCTTCGACGGCGCGTGCCCGCTCGGTCCGGTGCTCGCGACGCCCGACGAGGTGCCCGAGGACGCGAGCGTGGAACTGCGCGTGAACGGCGAGACGCGCCAGTCCTCGACCACCGAGCGCTTCATCTTCGACGTCCCCGAACTGATTGCGGAGATTACGGCGTTCGTCACCCTCGAACCGGGCGACGTGATTCTCACCGGCACCCCGGAGGGCGTCGGCGAACTCGCCGACGGCGACCGCGTCGAGGTCGAAGTCGAGGGCGTCGGCGTCCTCGAACACGACGTCGAGCGCGCGCCCTGAGAACCGCCGGCGCGCTCCGCGACCGCGCTACGCGCGCACCGTCACGTCGGAGGTGTTGCCCGCGGCCGCTGCGTTCTCCACGAACGAGTCGGCGCCCGCGAACACGACCACCGTCTCGTCGCTGACCGACGCGAGGCGGAACTGCTCCTCGTTGCCCGCGTCGTAGTCCGCGAACGCGTCGCCGAACTCCGTCGCTTCGCTCGCGTCGTCCCACCGGAGCACCCACGCGTAGGCGTCGTTCCCGCTGTCGTCCCGGAAGTAGACGAGGCGGTCCATCCCCCAGCCGGCGGCGGCGTCGGCGGCGCGCTCGAATTCCAACTCGGAGGAGAGCGCGAGGCGCGCGAACAGTTCGCCCTTCGTGCGGCCGCCGCCGAGCACGTCGAACTCGCTCTCGGAGGCGTTCGCTTCGACGGTCAGTTCCTTCGCTCGCTCGCCGTCCGGCGCGTAGCCGTGGAGCAGTTGCTCGGTCGTGCGCGGCGGATTCTCGTAGACGTCGACGACGCCGCTCGCGTCGTCGAGGCGCATCGCGAAGTACCGGGAGCCGTACTCGTAGGGCGCGATGCGGTACCGGACGTACGCCGAGGCGTTCGTCCAGCGCTCGGGAATCGCGGTCTGGTTCAGGGTGACGTTCTGGTACTCGATGCCGTAGCGCTCTTGGACGTACTCGGCGGAGCCCTCGGTCATCGCGCCCTTGAGGAACGCGCGGTTCCGGCGCAGGTCGAGTTCGTCGACGGCCGCGCGGACCGGCAGTTCGGTCTGGAAGACGTGGACGAACTCGTGGGCGAGAATCCGCTGCTGGAACGCCGCGCTCGCGTTCGGGTGGTCGAACAGCGTCACGTCCGTCCCCCGCGTCACCGCGCCCGTGACGACGCCGCCGTCCTCCCCCGCGGACGGGAGCGGTTCGATGCCGACGAGGTTCGTGAAGCCGCTCGTCGAGGCCTGCCCGATACTCCCCCCCTCCGGTGGCTCTTTCACCGCGACGACGGTGTGGGGCCAACTCGGCTGGTCGAGGCCGAGCAAGCGGCCGGTTCGCCGATAGATAGGCGCTACGTCGTAGGGCAGGTCGTCGGTGACGGTGACGAACTCCGTCGACTCGGCGGGGCCATCGTTCGTCCCCGTCGTGTTCGTCTGCGTCGTCGCTTCCGTCGCCCTCTCGGTCGTCGGTGCGTCGGTCGCCGCGTCCCCCGTCGCCGTGTTCGTCGGGGCCTGACAGCCCGCGGTCACGAACAGGACGGCGACTGCCACCCCCAGCACCCGTCGTCGGTCCATGGCGGGTCGAACGACCGCGTCACCGTAAATCCCCGGCAGGGGTCACACCCCCGGAAAACGCAACCCTGAAGTTTAGGCTGGCCTAAGAGGCGCGTCGAATGGAACTGTCTCGGCGCGACGTGCTCGCGGCGCTCGCGGCCAGCGGTGCGGCCGTCGGCGCGGGCGCGACGCTGCTCTCTGGCGGCGACGACACCCCGCTCGGCGACCACGAACTCGACACGCTCGTGGCCGTCGCCGAGGTCGTCTACCCCTCCGAAGTCGAGGGCGTCGAGGAGTTCGTCAGGCAGTACAGCGCGACCCGGGTTCGGGACAGGCCCGACTACGCCGAGGGTGTCGCGGACGCCGTCGCCGCGCTCGACGACTACAGCCGGAACTGGGAGGACGCCGACTTCGCCGCGCTCGACCCCGACACGGCCGACGACACGCTCTCCGGGTTCGACGTGGACGCCGCCGACCCGGACCCGGAGGGCAGCGACCGCGAGCGCGTCCGGTACTACCTCGTGAACGAACTGCTGTACGCGCTGTTCACGACGCCGACCGGGGGCGAACTCGCGGGCATCGAGAACCCGCAGGGATTCCCCGGCGGAACCCAGTCCTACCAGCGAGGGCCGAAATGAACCGCGAGCCATCCGAGCGCGTCGACGTCTGCGTCGTCGGCGCGGGGCCCGCCGGGAGCCTGATGGCGGACCGACTCGCGGAGCGCGGGCACGACGTGGTCGTCCTCGAAGCCGGCCCGCGATTCGATAGCGAGGACCGGGAGCGACGGATGGAACGCGACATCCGGCCCGCGCACGGCCCGGACTCGGTGTGGGAGATGGGCGGCGCCCGCGACGCCTACGAGTCCTCCGGGGAGCGCCACTACCCTCTGAACGCGGCGCGCGTGAAGGGCGTCGGCGGGTCGACGCTCCACTGGCAGGGGATGGTGATGCGCCTCCACGAGCAGGACTTCCGCGTCGAGAGCGAGACGGGCGTCGGCGCCGACTGGCCAATCGCGTACGACGACCTCAAGCCCTACTACGCCGACGCCGAGGACGCGTTCGGCGTCGCGGGCGCGAGCGACAATCCGTTCGCGCCGCCCCGCGAGGAACCACACCCGCTTCCCGCGTTCCCGCCGAGTTACTCGGACTCGCTGTTCGCAGAGGCGTGCGAGGAGTTGGGAATCGCCATGCACTCGGTGCCGAACGCGCGCCTCTCGGAGTCCCGCGACGACCGGAGCGCCTGTGTCGGCTACGGCACCTGCAAGCCGGTGTGTCCGTCGGGCGCGAAGTACGACGCGACGATTCACGTCGAGCGCGCGGAGGAGCGGGGCGTCCACGTCATCGACCGCGCGCCCGTCCAGCGCCTCGAACACGGCGACGCCGGCGAGCGCGTGACGGCCGCCGTCTACGCGACGCCCGAGGGCGAGGAGCACCGACAGGCGGCCCGCGAATTCGTGCTCGCGGCGGGCGGCGTGGAGAACCCCCGGCTCCTCCTGCTCTCGGAGAGCGAGCAGTACCCGGACGGTCTCGCGAACTCCTCGGGGGCGGTCGGGAAGTACTTCATGGACCACCTGTTCGCGGGCGTCGGCGGCACGCTCGACGAGCCGACCCGGCAGAACCACGTCGGCTTCAACACCAGCGAGACTCACCAGTTCTACGACAGACCGGACGACAGCAGGGGCGCCATCAAACTGGAGTTTCTGAACTACGCCGGCCCGTCGCCCGCGGAGATGGCGCTCTCGGGCGACAACTGGGGCGACGAGATGCTGGACCGCATTCGCGCGAACTACGGGACGCACGTCGCGGTGGGCGCGCTCGTGGAGCAGCAGCCACGGAAGGAAAACCGGATTCGCCTCGACCCGGAGACGACCGACGACCACGGGAATCCGGTGCCGGACGTGGTGTGGTCGCTGTCGGACTACGAGCGCCGGACCGTCGAGCGCGCGAACGAGATTCAGCGCCGGATTCTGGACGAACTCGGCGCCGACGTGACGTGGACGGTCGGCCCCGATTCCACGGGGCCGGCCTTCCACCACATGGGGACGACGCGGATGGGCGACGACCCCGCGGATAGCGTGGTGGACGCGCAACTGCGCACGCACGACCTCTCGAATCTCACGGTCGCCTCCTCCAGTGTCTTCCCGACGGGCGGCGCGATGAATCCGACGCTCACCATCGCGGCGCTCGCGCTGAAGGCCGCCGACCACGTGGACGAACGCCTCTGATCCGGCGCCGATACAGAAGCGAATTTCAGTAAGACCGCGTACAGAAATGTAATTCAGATTATGCTTATTGTGGTGGTGGCCGTAGGACTATCTGTGATGAGAGACGCACTCACTGACGCGCCGACCGACGCACACGACCTCCCGACCACCGTCGCGGCGGCGCTCCTGGCCGTGGTCGCGACGTTCGCCGCCGTCGCCGCAGCCACCGCCCCCGGAACGACGGTTACCGTCGCGGCCACCGTCGCCGCCGTGCTCGCCGTTCAACGCGGGCGACGAGCGGTCGCGGCCCGGCGTCGACGCCACAGCCGCGGGCGACACTCGAACCCCGCGACGGCGTAGCCCCCGAACTGCCCGACGCCGCCCGACTTCCCGCGTCGACGCGCTAGAACTGGAGGTGCGACGTGGAACTCGGGCCGTCGTCGTCCCCGTCGTCGTGTTTCGTGCCCTCGTAGAGGAACGTCACGTCCTCGTCCGCGAGGTAGACCTGGCCGTCCTCCACGTCGACGTCCACGGAGACGAGCGTCGTGTCCGCGGCGTCCCCGTTGTCGCAGTACCCCGAGCACGTGTCGAACGTGGAGCCGTGCTTCGGGCAGACGACCTCGCCGTCCCGCGTAATCGCGCCGATGTCTTCGCGGTAGAGCCGTTGGGCTTCGTGCGTACAGCGGTTCACCCACGCCTCCACGGGGGGCTTCTCGTCGTCGTCGCAGGGCACGAGAAACACCTCCTCGTCGTCGTCGTGCTGGTCGCGCACCGTGAACACCCACGACCCCTCGTCGCGGACGGCGTCCACGCTCGTCAGTCGATAGCGACTCGTCATAGGAAGCAGGGAGGGCGGCGCGCAGTTAGTTCTCCCGGTGGTCAGAACCCGCCCGCCGCCAGCACGCCGGCGTCCGCGAGCACGAGCGCCGCGAGGCCGGCGGCGACGTACAGCAGCGTGCTGGCGTCCTCGCCGTCCGCGAGTTTCGAGGACGCGGCCTCGACGACGCCGGTCATCGCGAGCCACAACACGAACATCGCGAGGACGAGATGGCCGTCGCCCGTGCCCGTGAGTCGGTCGCCGGGCACGTAGTCGAACGCCGACAGCATGTAACCCCCCGTGGCGAACAGCAGGAGCGCACTCGACCGGGATACCATGCGGAGCCGCGAGACGAACGTCTCGCGCGCGCTACTCGACAGCGACCCCTGGACCGCGGGGAGCGTCCACGCGGCGAACAGTACGGACCCGGTCACCAGACCGGCGAACAGGATGTGGATAACGTACGCGAGCGTCTCGGGCAGAGCCATGCTCACACCTGAGGACGGAACCGCCGTAAAACGCCGGGGTTCAGACGCCCGGTACGCCGAGCGCGTCGAAACTCGCGACGCCCAACACCGCGAGCACGTACAACACCACGAGTGACGCCAGCCAGGCCACGAGCGCGACGAGAATCGCGTTCACCCAGCCGCCGGGATACCGGCTGTTGATGACCCAGACGTACGCCGCGAGCGTCAACAGCGCGCCGAGGAACGGAATCCACCCGAGCAGGAAGCCGACGACTGCCCAGACGATTGCGCCGATGAGTGCCGTGACGACGGCGTGCCCGAAGTCGTCCACGTCCGCGACGACGCGGCCGCCGACGTAGATGCCGAACGCACCGACGAGCAGGCTCACCGCGAACACGACCAGCGAATCGAGGAAGCCCACCGGCTCCTGTTGGGCGAGTGCGGCGGCGAGAACCTCGGGGAGTGTCATACCCGGAGTTCGCGGGCGACGGCCTTTGCAATGGAGTGCTTAGATGGACTCGGAACCGGCTAACTAGCGGTTACTGTTTTTTGCCACGGATTCTGATTCGACTCGGTATTCCTTGTTAAGAACTACGAACAGGTTTAGTCCGAGAACAAGCGAGCAGATGAACGCCACGAGCATTCCAACGGAAAGACTCAGCTGGGGGAGCAAAGGGGTAGCCAATCGGTTTGTGATAATCCCTGTCGCGGTGCCTACAGAAACTGCAAGTACAGCCGTAGTTACGTATTGTACGAACTGCAGGCTTTCGTCGGTCTCGGCGAGGTATCGTTCGAAATCGAACCGATCTGGCAGGGACTGAATCCCAATTCTCACCATGTAGACTGGCGCAAGTGCGCTGGCGAATAGGACAACCACGGAACTACTGAGGGCACTCTGGGAGGCAATTACGGCACCCGCTCCAAGTCCCGCAAACCAGAGTACAATAACACTAACTACCGTCACCACTCGCTCCTTCACGTCGAATGATTCCAGCATCTATTACGCAGTAAGAACTAGTGTGCCTGCGACCCCAGGGCCAAATGTAGCCGCCGCGACCAACAACAATCCACCGCCTACGACAAGCGCCTTCTTCTCGTTGTTTGCAACCCAATTCGTGACATCAGTTGCTAATGACTCGATTGGTCCTTCGTAGTTCTGTGGTTCCTCTATAAGATTCGCTCGACGTGTCTTCATGTCACATTGGAATTTCTTCGCATACCCACTTGATTCATTGCCACCCCAGAGGCAGCCAGTGTTCATATTCACCCCCATCCACATATCGAAGCTCACGCCTGAGCTGAAGTCATGCAGAGTTGCTGTGGTGTAGTTTAGTGTAGGTGTATGGCCGCTTGGACAACTCACGCAGGGCTGTTGTCCAATACTGAAGGTTTCGCCCAAGCCCTGCACGCAAGCTTCCTGATTCTCTGTGGTGTAACAAAGATCAATTGGATAACTTCCAGGATTGTCCGCGTTTATGACCAGATTCAATGAATCTTCAGCTTCCTCTCGGTGGGCAATCCACTCGGAATCTGTATCAAACCCGTATTCCATACTTGGTCCAGGTACGTGCTTGTCTGGATCTGGGTTAGGAATAGATTGGTCTGGTGAGCCAGTCACGGAACCAACTGCACCAACGCTCAAGCCGGAACCAACTGCTGCTCCTAAACCGAGCTTCTTCAGAAGTGTTCTTCGTTTACTCTGCGAACGTGTCTGTCTGTTGTCTTTAGACATATATACAGAATGCAGATGGGTGATTATAAATATATTTTAGAATGTTTAATTAAAATATTCTAATATATTATAAATATGAAGGTCCAATCTAGTGAGGGCACGCTTAAGGCCCGCCCGCCACTCTCGTCGGGCATGGAACTACGGGACCTCTCCGACCACGTGGAGTACCGGGCCGGTCGGGGCATCGAGGAGGTCGCGCGCGAACTCGGGCGCGACCCCTCGGAGTTCGTGAAACTCTCCTCGAACGAGAACCCCCACGGCCCGAGTCCGAAGGCGGCCGACGCCATCCGGGCCGCGGCGTCGGAGGTCCACCGCTACCCGAAGGCCGTCCACGCCGACCTGACGGCGAAGGTGGCCGACCGGTGGGACGTGACCGACGAACAGGTGTGGCTGGCGAACGGCGGCGACGGCGCGCTCGACTACCTCGCGCGGGCGATGCTCGACCCCGACGACACCGTGCTCGTGCCCTCGCCCGGCTTCACGTACTACGGGATGAGCGCGCGCTTCCACCACGGCGACGTGGCGGAGTACCCTGTCGCGGAGCGCGACGGCGAGTTCGCGCTGGACGCCGAGAGCGTCCTCTCTGCCTACGACGGCGAGCGCGTCGTCTACCTCACGAGCCCCCACAATCCGACGGGCGCGCGCTTCACGCTCGACGCGGTGCGAGACATCGCCGACGGCGTCGACGACGCGCTCGTGGTCGTCGACGAGGCGTACGGCGAGTTCGCCGACGGGCCGTCGGCGGTCGAACTGCTCGACGAGCGCGACGATATCGCAGTGCTGCGAACGTTCTCGAAGGCGTACGGGCTGGCGGGCGTCCGCCTCGGCTACGCGCTCGTCCCCGAGTCGTGGGCCGACGCGTACGCTCGCGTGCAGACGCCGTTCGCCGCGAGCGCCGTCGCCTGCGAGGCCGGCCTCGCCGCGATGGACGACGACGCACACGTCGAGCAGACCGTCGAGAGCGTCGAGTGGGGCCGCGAGTACGTCCACGACGAACTCGACGCGCAGACCTACGAGAGCCACGGGAACTTCGTGCTCGCGAACGTCGGCGACGCCGAGGCCGTCACGGAGGCCGCGAAGCGAGAGGGCGTGCTGATTCGGGACTGTTCGAGTTTCGGTCTGCCCGAGTGCGTCCGCGTCACTATCGGCACCCGGGAGGAGACCGAGCGCGCCGTCGCCGTGCTGAACGAGGTGCTGGACGCGTGAGAGTCGCGCTCACCGGCACGCCGGGGACAGGGAAGACGACCGTCTCGGAACTGCTCGACAGCGACCTCGACGTCGTCCACGTCAACGCACTCGTGGAGGACGAGGGCCTCTACAGCGAGGTCGACGAGGACCGCGACAGCAAGGTCGCGGACATGGAAGCCGTGCGCGAGTGGCTGGCCGGCGAGGACGACGTACTCGTGGAGTCCCACCTCGCGCACCTCGTGGACGTCGACCGGGTCGTCGTGTTGCGGTGTGCGCCGGACGAACTCGAAACACGGCTCACCGAGCGCGGCGAGTCGCCCCGGAAAGCCGAGGAGAACGCGGAGAGCGAGGCGCTGGACGTGATTCTCTCGGAGGCCGTGCGCATCCACGGCGAGTCGAAGGTCTACGAAGTGGACACCACCGGTCGCACGCCCGAGGACGTCGCCGCGGACGTGGACGCCGCAATCGCGGGCGACCGAGAGCCGTCGGCGGGCGACGTGGACTTCACGGACTACCTATGACCCTCGACCAACTCCGTCCCGTGGCGAACCGCCTGCTCGCGCCGTGGGTCCGGGGCGCGAAAGCCGTCGGCGCGACGCCGAACAGCGTCAGCGTCGTCGCGTTTCTGCTCGCAGTCGGTGCAGGCGTCGCGTTCTACGTCGCGACGCCGCTCGCGTACGGCGCGGGCGCCGTGCTCGTCTTCCTGAACGGCTGGCTCGACCTGCTGGACGGCGCGCTCGCCCGCGAACTCGGCACCGACTCGGAGGCCGGCGACCTGCTCGACCACGTCCTCGACCGGTACGCCGACGTGGTCGTGGTCGCCGGCCTGGCCGCCGGCATCGCGCGCTTCGACCTCGGCCTCGCCGCCGTCACCGGCGTCCTGCTCACCTCCTACCTCGGCACGCAGGCCGAAGCCGTCGGCCTCGACCGCGTGTACGGCGGTCTGCTCGGGCGCGCCGACCGCCTCGCGCTCGTCGGCGTCACTGGCGCCGTCTCGGTTTCCGTCTCCTCGGTCGGCGGCTACTCGCCAGTCGCGTACCTGCTCGGCCTGTTCGCGGTCGTCGGCCACCTGACCGCTGTCCAGCGGTTCGTCTCCGCGTGGCGGCAACTCGCCTGACCGGGCGTGCCATTTAAGCGTGCCCCAGAGCAAGAACTGGGTATGGTTCAGTGCGAGATGTGTGGCGCGGACGTTCCGAACCCGAAGACCGTGAAGGTCGAGGGCGCGGAACTGGACGTCTGCGACGACTGTGCCGACTTCGGCACGGAAGTCAAACAGGAGTCCACCAGCACCACCAGCACGAAGTACTCGACGTCTTCCTCGTCGGGCGGGTCCTCGAAGTCCACGTCGTCGGGTGGCTCCGGCGGGTCCTCGGGCGGCCGGCGCCGCCGCGACATGTTCGACGAGATGGAGGAGGTAGCGAGCGACTACGACCAACGCATCCGGTCGGCCCGCGAGAGCGAGGGGCTCAGCCAGGAGGACCTCGCGCAGGAACTCAACGAGAAGGCGAGTGTCATCCGGAAGCTCGAACGCGGCGACAGCCTCCCGAGCGACGACGTCCGGGAGAAACTGGAGAAACACCTCGGCATCTCCCTGACCGAGTCCGGCGGCGGGGACGGCGACGAGGAGTGGTCGTCGTCCAGCGACAGCGCGGGGCTGACGCTCGGCGACAAGGTCAAGCGCAAGAGCGACGACGGCTAGGAACTTTTTTCGACCCGGCAGTCCCTCTCTGTGACGTGTTCGTACTCGTCAATCTGAAGGCCTACCCCTGCGACCCGGTCGCGGTCGCGGAGGCCGCCGCCGACGTCGCCGCCGAAACCGACACCACCATCGCCGTCGCGCCGCAAGCCGCGGACCTCGCCGCGGTCGCCGAGACGGGCGCGACGACGTACGCTCAGGACGTCAGCCCCGTGGAACACGGCAGTCACACGGGGTCGACGCTCGCGGAGCGCGCCGCGGCGAACGGCGCCACGGGCACCCTGCTCAATCACTCCGAGTGCCGCCGCAAACTCGCGGACATCGACGCCGGCCTCGACGCCGCCGAGCGCGCCGACCTCGACACCGTGGTCTGTGCGAACAACCCCGAGCAGATAGCGGCCGCCGCGGCGCTCGGCCCGGACGCCGTCGCCGTCGAACCCCCGGAACTCATCGGCACCGGGACGCCGGTCTCGCAGGCCGACCCCGACATCGTGGAGGACGCCGTCGCCGCCGCCGAAGCCGTCGACCCCTCGGTGGACGTCTACTGCGGCGCCGGCATCAGCACCGGCGACGACCTGGAAGCCGCGGGCGACCTCGGCGCGACGGGCGTCCTGCTCGCCAGCGGGGTCGCGAAGGCCGACGACCCGCGCGCCGCGCTCGAAGACCTCGTCGCACCGCTCGCCTGAGAACGGTCGAAACGCCGAAGGGCCGTCTCCGCGAGGCCCCTGTATGTCCGAGAGAGACGTGGTCCTGTTCGGTATCGCCCTGATTCTCGCCTCCGGCTTCTTCCACGTCGCGGGGCTTCTCATGCCCGGAGACACAAATCCCGTGTTCGTCTACGGGATTCTCGGCGGTCTCGTCGTCTCGCTTCTCGGGACGGTGGCGAGCGTGACCGACGAGTCGAACTGAGAGATTCGCCCCGACGCCACGCTTTATGCGACGTGCCACCGATTCGCGTGCATGGGTTCCGAACGCGTGGCAGTCGTGACGGCGGCGGGGCGAGGCATCGGCGAGGCGTGCGCGCGGCGACTGACCGAGGACGGCTACACGCCCGTCCTGTTCTCGAAGTCCGGGGCGGCGGTCGACGTGGCCGAGGATTTGGGCGGCGTCGGCTTCGAGGGGTCGGTGACCGACCCGGCGGACCTCGAAGCGCTCGTCGACGCCGCCGTCGAACGCTACGGGCGCGTGGACGCGGTGGTGAACAACACCGGCCACCCGCCGACCGGCGACCTGCTCGACATCGGGGACGACGAGTGGCACGACGCCCTCGACCTCGTGTTGTTGAACGTCGTGCGGACGGCCCGCCTCGTCACGCCGGTGATGCGCGAACAGGGCGGCGGGAGCCTCGTCAACATCTCCACGTTCTCGGCGTTCGAGCCGAGTGCGGACTTCCCCGTCTCGTCTATCCTCCGGGCGGCGCTCGGCAGTTTCACGAAACTGTACGCCGACCGGCACGCCGCGGACGGTATCCGGATGAACGCGGTGCTCCCGGGCTACGCGGACAGTTACGAGGTGGACGACGAGACCAGAGCGCAGATTCCGATGGGCCGTCCGGCGGCCACCGAGGAGATTGCCGACGCCGTCGCCTACCTGGCGTCCCCGAACGCGAGTTACGTCACCGGGCAGAACATCCGCGTGGACGGCGGGCTGACGCGCTCGGTCTGATTACCTCGGGTCGATTACGTACCCGTCGTCGCGCTCCCGGAGGACGCCGCCGTCTTCCAGTTTCACGATGTAGCCCGTCGGCTGGCTGAGGCGCTCGTGGGCGGCGTCCGTGCGCGCGAGGCGGCCGACGACCTGCGCGGAAGGCGGTTTCTGGGCGGCGCCGCAGTCGTAGACGGTCAGCAGTTCGCCGCCGTCCTCGGCCTCGTAGACGACGACGTGGGCGTGCCGGTCGAGTCGCCACGCGCCCTCGCCGACCTGCGGGAGTTTGTTCACGACCGGGCGTTCGCCGGCGGCGGGCAAAAACCTACTCGAACTCGCCGAGCGACGCCTGTCCGTCCGTGTCGTCCTCGCCGCTATCGCGCTCCCAGTCTCGGTTGCGGTCGCTCTCGGTCGCGCCCTCGCGGTCCGCGAACCCGGTGAGGCTGGCTTGCTCGCGCTCCGAGAAGTCCAGATTCGAGACGCGAACGCCGACCTTCCGCACGGACTCGTCGGCGAACTCCCCGAGCAACTCTTGGGTCACTTCGTCCACGAGATCCGGGTCGTCGACGGGACCGGGGAGTGACTCGGCGCGCGTGTGGACGTCGAACGGCGGCGTGACGACCTTCACGCCGATGGTTCGGTAGAACGCGTCCTTCCGGGTGGCGCGGTCGGCGACCGCCTCGGCGAGCGTCGCGACCTGCTCGCGAACGCGCTCGAAGTCGTCGGTCGCGCCGTCGAACGCCGACTCGCGGGAGAGACTCTTGGGCTTCCCGCGGGGTTCGACCGGGCGGTCGTCCTCGCCGCGGGCGCGTCGGTGGAGGTCGCGGCCGCGCTCCCCGAACTCGTCGGCGAGCTCGTAGGGGTCTGCGTCGGCGAGGTCGCCCGCCGTCTCGATGCCCATCTCGCGGAGTTCGCGGGCGCGCACCGGCCCGACGCCGTGGACGTCGGCCACGTCGATTGGCGCGAGGAACTCGCGGACGTCGTCCGGGCGGACGACCACGAGACCGTCGGGCTTGTCGTGGTCGCTCGCGAGTTTCGCGGTGCTCATGTCGGGCGCGACGCCGACGCTCGCCGGCACGCCGACCTCGCGAGCGATGCGTTGCTTGACGTGCCGGCCGAACCCTTCGGCGACGTCCCACGCAGTCCTGTCGGTCACGTCGAGGTACGCCTCGTCGATGCTCACCTCCCGGACGGTGTCCCCGAGTTCGTACAGAATCTCCTTGACCTCGCCACCGACGTCCTGATAGCAGTCCATGTCCACTGACCGGTAGTAGCCGGCGTCCGGGTCGTCCGGATGCTCGGCCTTCCGCGGGAGGCTGTCGAGCGCCGAACCGATTGCCTGCGCGCTCTCGACGCCGTACTCGCGAGCCTCGTAACTCGCCGTGGCGACCGCGCCCACCGTCTCGCCGGGCTCGTACCCCATGCCGACGACGACTGGTTCGCCCTCCAGACTCGGGTCCTTGAGGCGCTCGCAGGACGCGTAAAAGCAGTCCATGTCGACGTGCAGGACGATGCGCTCCTCGCGTTCGGGCGCGCCGGGGAGCCGTTCGCCTGCGGGCATACTGTTCGGTCAGTCGGCGCGTCGGATGACGCTTACGCCAAGTCGCCCTCGACGTAGGTGTCGTCCTCGCGCGCGAGTTCGAGGGCGTGCTTCGCGCCCATGCCGGCGTCGTGCGGGGAGACGCCGCGGCCGACGCCGACGCGCAGGTCGACGTTCGCCGTCTCGCGGACGTGCTGGATGGCGGCGTCGTAGTCGTCGTCGGTGAGGTCCGGGCAGACCGCGATGATGTTGTCGCCGCCGACGAAGAAGGAAAGCGAGTCGTGGGCGGCGTGCATGTGCTTCATGAGTTCGGCGTAGCCCTGCTCGATGTTGACAAAGGAGGAGAACGCGTCGAGTTCGTCGGTGTACTTGCCGGTGGCGTCGACCACGTCGAAGTGCGCGATTTGGACGTCGTCGTCGGTGCGTTCGGCCTCGTCGATGGGTTGGCCGAGGAGGGCTTCGCGGCGGTCGGCGTCCTGTGCGCTCCCCTGGTCTTGGAGCGCGGCGGTGGCGTTCACGAGGGCGTCGGCGGGCGACGCGCCGGTGCCGATGGAGAGGCTGACGGTGACCGGGTAGCGGTTCCGGATGGACTCCTGAATCCGGGCGTGGTCTTCGAGGTCGAGGCCGTTCGTGACGGCGAGCATGTTGTCGAAGCGCGTGAAGAATACGTAGCCGTCGCGCATCCCGAACGCCTGCGAGAGGTCGGCGTACAGCCGGGACTGCATGGTCTGGAGGTCCACTTCCCGGCGGGGGGCGGGCGTCACGGTCCACGGGCCGTAGTTGTCGAGTTGGACGAGGGTGACCTGCGTGTTCGTCACGGTTGTCCGTCACTCCACGCGGCGCAAGTATATCAGTTTTGGATTGCGTTCCAGAACTGTTCTGGCAGAGTCAGTACGGTCGCGACACGGACACCTCGTCGGCGTCCTCGCATTTCACGTGTGCGTCGAACGGCGGCTTCAGGCGCGCCAGCGACTGGGAATCGTGGGCGACCGGGTCGACGTGGAAGTGCGCCGTCGCGTCCTCGGTCGAGACCTGCTGGGTGATTACGCGCAGGAACCGAAACAGCGTCCGCACCGAGTTGTACTCCGACAGTTCGGTGAGCGAATCGAAACAGACCACCGCGTCGTTCGGGCTCGACGCCGCCCCGTCGAAGAAGTCCCGAATCGCCATCCCGAGTCCGGTGAGGTCGTTCGGGTTGACGCTCCGAACGTGCGCACCGTTCCGCCGGCCCTCGCGGCGGTCGGTCTCGCTCAACCGCACGAGGCCGAGATTCGACCCCGCGGACACTAGTTGGTCGCCCCACGCGTCCAGCCACGGCCCCGGCCGCGAGAACGTCACCACCAACACGTCCGTCTCCCTCTCGGTCAACCCGGACAGCAGCATCTCGTGGATGCGTTCGTCCGCCGACGACGCCCCGTCCTCCAACACGAGGATGTTCGACGCGTCAGCCAACTGCTCTGTCAGCGAATCCGACATCTCACTCACTGTCTACTACCTCGCGAACCGCGTCGAGGGCGCCCTGAATCGAAACCGAGGGTTCCAACGAGACGTAGAGCCCGGCGTCGTCACCGACGACCCTGAGCACGGTCGCACGGTCCATCACCGCCACGAACGCGTGGACGTTCCCGAGTTCTCCGTAAATCTCCTCGTAGAGTTCCTGCTGAGTGAAATCCAGTCGGTAGTCGCTGTGCAGTTCGTCGGCGAGTTCGCCGAACGCGTCCGGACCGCCCAGTTCGTCGACTACGTCGTCGCGGATGTACAACAGATTGTACCGCTGTTCGTCGTACTCGACGAGCGTCCGAAGGTCGTCGCCGGCAACGTCGTCGATGGCGGACGCAACCTCAGCGTCGTCGAACGCCGTCAACTCCGGCTCTTGGCGGAGTTCAATCACAACCGTATCTGGCGGTTTCGCGCAAAAAGGTTTGCGCCCGAACGAATCCGCCTGGGCCGCCACCACAGACGCCGGCCGTGTCAAGACATATCATCCGCGAGCACCAAGTACTCGCGTGACCCGACGCCACCACACGCGCCGCGGCGTCCTCCAGACTGGCTTCGCTCTCGGCCTCGGGAGCGCGCTCGCCGGCTGTCTCGCGAGCGCACCCGACCGGCCCGAGGACACCGCGGACGCGACGGCAGACGGAGACACGACCGACTCGACGCCCACCGACGGCGTCGGCACCGAACTCGTCGCGTCGGGCTTCACCGCACCCCTCGGCGTCGAGTTCGCGCCCGGCGACACCGAGAACGCGTACGTCGTCGACCAGACCGGCGTCGTGCGCGTCGCGACACCCGACGGCGTCCGCGACGAACCGCTCCTCGACGTGCGCGACCGGATGGTGTCGCTGTCCGGCTACGAGGAACGCGGCCTCCTGGGCGCCGCCTTCCACCCCGATTATCCCGACGACCCACGGCTGTTCGCGCGGTACAGCGCCCCGCTCGGAGACGGCGCGCCGAGCGGCTACAGCCACACGTTCGTCCTCTCGGCGTTCACCGTCGACGGCGGGCGCGCCGACCCCGCGAGCGAACGCCGCCTCCTCGAACTCCCCCAGCCACAGTCCAACCACAACGCCGGCAGCGTCGTCTTCGGCCCCGACGGCTACCTCTACGTCGGCACCGGCGACGGCGGCGGCGCGAACGACACCGGCCGCGGGCACGTCGACGACTGGTACGACGCCAACGCCGGCGGCAACGGCCAGGACACCGAACGGAACCTCCTCGGGAGCGTCCTCCGCATCGACGTGGACGGCAGCAGCGACGGCAGGCCGTACGCGATTCCCGACGACAACCCTCTCGTCGGCGAACCCGGCCTCGACGAACAGTACGCGTGGGGCTTCCGGAACCCGTGGCGGATGTCGTTCGCCGACGGCGACCTCTACGTCGCGGACGTCGGCCAGAACCGCTTCGAAGAGGTGAGCGTCGTCGAACGCGGCGGGAACTACGGCTGGAACGTCCGCGAAGCCACGCACTGCTTCAGCGCGTCCTCCCCGAACAGTCCGCCCGAGAACTGCCCGCGCGAGACGCCCGACGGCGACCCGCTGCGCGACCCGGTCATCGAGTACTCGCACTCGGGCGGCGCCGTCTCGGGCATCTCCGTCATCGGCGGCTACCGCTACACCGGCGACGCCGTTCCCGCGCTCTCGGGCGAGTACGTGTTCGGCGACTGGCGCTCGAACGGCGACGTGTTCGTCGCCACGCCCACGGACGACGGTCTCTGGCCGACCGAAGCCGTGTCGCTCCGGCACGACGGCGACGTGCCGCCCCGCGAGTACCTCCTCGCGTTCGGGCGCGACTACGACGACGAACTCTACGTTGCCACCACCGGCAGCGCCACCCCGACCGGGTCCAGCGGACGCGTTCACAGACTCGTCTCGGCCTGAATTCGGTCTCCCTGGAGGACACAGTACGGCGGAGCCGGGGCGACGACCACCATGGCCACCCAACCCCACCCTCAAGTTTTTTAACATGTACCCTCACGTAGGGGTGTATGCGACGACGTCGAGTACTGCAGACGGTGGGGGCATCGGGGGCGGCGCTTTTTTCGGGTTGCGGGAGCACGCCGCTGGGGAGTCTGAACAGCAAACCGCCGTTGGGGAAGTTGGACGTCAGTTTCACGGACGTCCGAAAACCGGACTTCGGGGTGACGTCGCTGACGATGCCGCTGATTCTGGAGTTCCACAACCCCGCCGGGCAGGCGATTCCCGATATCTCGGGGGATTTCGACCTCCAGGTCAACGGTGAGCGCATCGCGACCGACGAACTGACGATCAATAAACTGGAACCCGGCGAGCGAACGCCCCACCAGGTGGACGTGCTGGTCAAATACGGCAACACGACCGACGCAGTCCTCAATCTCCTTCAGGAAGGGGCGTTCGCAGCGACACTCGACATGGAACTGAACGCCGGCGGTGCGAGTCGCTCGCTGGTCGTCTCCACGTCCAACGACTGAGTGGCCGGCGGAGTGGCTACTTCGTCAAGCCGATGAGACTACCAGTGAAGACGCCGGCGCCACCGGCCGCCGTAACGTAGAGGCCGATTCCGGCTTCGTAGGTGACCTCGAAGAACCCGGCGTCCACGTTACTGGTCCCCTGCGCCGGCTCCATGATGTACATGATTGCGATGCCCGCCGTAACGAGACCGGCGAGGACGCCAGGCACGTTTCCAGTAAAGAGACGCCGTCATTCTGAACTCGTTGAAATACCTGTAACTCCGGGATTGAGGCCTTCCAACCCTCATCTTTTGTACCTGTCTGGCCTGGCTACTGGTAATGGACTGGCAAGAGCGCTTGGACTCCGGGGCGGATATGCTCCGCCAGCAGGCGGTTCGGATTCCACTGCCGGACGCGGAATCCGAACGAACGCTCCACGAAAATATGGCGCGCATCGCGGACGCTGGCGACCGAAAGCGCGCGTTACTCGACGACCCGGACGTCCCGTTGACCGAGGTCTACGAGGACGAACTGGACGACATGAGACAGAGCTTCGAACACCGCTTGCTGCAGGTCGCCGGCGAGGACTACTACGACGTCGCGACCGCGTACATGGACGGCGAACGCGACGACTGGATCGGCGCCCTCGCCGCATACTATCTGGAGTGCTATTACCGCTTGCAGGAACGCTACACCGTCGACGAACAGTTCTTCTTCCTCGTGATTCTGCGATACCCCGACTGTTTCACGGTGAACCTCAGTTTCCTCACCGGTGACATCGACTCGGACGGGGTCCGGTACGAGTCCGCCACGCACGGCGGCGGCGACCTCACCGACAGTGACCGAGAACAGTACTACGCAGACAGCCAGTATTCGCAACACGAGGCCGCGGAGTACCTCCGCGGGCAAATCGGCTGTATTCGGGACGCGTTCCCCGACCCGGACTCGACCCCGGTCGAGGAGCGCCGCTACGGCGGCTTCGTCCACATCACTGGCCGGGATGGAGCGAAGTTCGCAGAGATACTCGACTCACTCTCACCGGACCCAGACCGGTTCGACGGCGAGGCTTCGACCCCCGGCCTCGTCCCGGAAGGACCGGAAGCCAGGCGCGCGAAACAGCAGTACTTCACCGACGTCGAGATCGCGATCTGATAGTCGCGACTACGCTCGAGATACAGGAGGGCAGGCGGACTGGCGTTGTTCGCGAATGTCGGCGTCCATCTCCCCGGCCACCTCCTCCTGCGTCCCGTCGTCGATACTGTCGACGCCGGCGCCGGCCTCCGGGAGGGCACGGACGCCGCAGCGGGCGCTCGCGACGCGCGCAAGCAGATGAAAGAGGACGTCGGCGCTCGGTGACGCTCTACGACAGTAGCGTTCTCATCGACTACCTCGACGGCCGCGACGACGCCGTCGCCCCGCCACTCGTGCTCTACGAGGTGTTCAAATCCGGGCCCGCGGACTTCGACGCCGTCGACGGCGCCCTGGAGTGGCTCGTCGTCCTCGACGAGACACCGGAACTCGCGCGCGCCGCCGCCGAACTCCAAGACGACCTCGCGAACAGCGGGCAAGCACTGAGCGCACGCGACACCTACATCGCCGGCAGCGCGAAGGGACCCGGCGAACGGCTCGCCGCCTCGAACGCCGACTTCGACGTACCCGGCATCACCGACGCACTCGACGTCGATATCGTCTGAGAAGACCGCCTTCTGCCGTAGGGTGGTCGCTCACGCGCACCACCTCCGGTTCGAGAGCCGGATGGCTGGTGCTGGTTCGAGTGAAGTTGAAAGCGACAAAACGCGCCGCTTTACTTATAAATGGTATGGGGCCGGAGGGATTTGAACCCCCGATCGACTGATATCTCCGGTGCGCCTCGGAACTCCAGAGGGTCGTCAGTGCGGCCGATGATCAGTCGGCCGCTCGGTATACCAGTGGAGTTTCGTCCCGGGCGCGTGACCTCTGGAGTCAGTCGCCATTCCTGGCTTGGCCACAGCCCCGTGCGTCCCACCGTACGGCGATTCGCCCCAAGAGGGTTTCGATTCGGTGGTGGGGCGGCACAAGACCGAGGTGGATGGGTGGCGTACTGCCGGGGCGTGATTGCGCGAGTCTGGCGCGGCTGGACGGAGCCGAGTGACGCGGACGAGTACGAGGCGTTCGTCACCGAGACGGTGTTCGCGGACGCCCGCGGGGAGATTCCGTCGCTCGTGGACTTCGAGGTGTGGCGGCGGGACGCCGGCGACGAGGTCGCGTTCGTGACCGTGGCGCGCTTCGAGTCCTGGGACGGCGTCGAGGCGTTCGCGGGCGAGGAGTACGAGTCGGCACACGTGCCCGACCGGGCGGCGGCGTTGCTCTCGCGGTACGAGTCGACCGTGACACACTACGAGGTTCGCGGGTAGCGATTGGTCTTTCCGGGTCGGCGACGAAGCCCGGTGCATGACCGAGTACCCCGTCGTGGTGCGGGAGATTGGCGGACAGAACCGATTGGGCGTGGAGGACGCAGACGAGTTCGAGGCGGACCTGCGGGAGGTCGTCGCGGAGGGCTACGAGCGCGTGGACGTCGAGAGTTGCGAGGACGGCGAACAGGTGGGGACGGTGGTCGCAGCGAGCGAGACGGAGATAGCGACGGTCCGCTGGCGGGATTAGGTCTCGCGTTCGCTCCAGTCGCAGTCCTGGCACTTGTAGCCGGTGACGAACTCGGTGACCGAGGGCATGTAGCCGACCGAGAGCACGTCGCCGCCGCAGTCGGGGCAGTCGCGGTCGGCTTCGCTGATGGGTTCGGCGTCCATCACGGAGTCGCCTTCGACGAGTTCGGCGAGTTTCTTCGGCGTGACCATGCGGCCCTGCACGACCCGGTTGTCGGCCATGGCTGTCCGGAGACGGCGGCGACGGTAAAATGCTTCTGTGGGCGGGTTACGGATTCAGAGCCACGGCGCGCGCTCTTCGGCGCCGTCCTCGCCGGGGTAGCCGTACGCGGGTTCGTCGGTGTCGGGGTCGCTGCCACCGTCGGTGGCGGACGTGACGCCGCGCGGGTCGGCGGGGCCGTCGTCGGCCGGCGGGGCCGACTGCGTGTCGGCGCCGCCGGAGACTTCGTCGGCGACGTCGTCGGGGTCGAACGCAAGCAGGCCGGCGACGCCGAAGACGAGCAGGGGCGCTTGGGACGGGACGAGGTGGAAGATGGAGAGCGCGAGCGTCGCGAGCGCGACCGCGCTCCCGAACCGGAAGCGGTCGATGTCGACGATGCGCCGGAGGAACGGCTGGAGCGCGACGACGGCGAGCGCGAAGCCGACGGCGACGCCGCCGGCGGCCGCGGCGTGGAGCAACAGCGTGGTGTCGTACTGGACCTTCAGCGCGACGTTCTCGGGCTGGAAGCTCGCGAGGAAGCCGAGGCCGATGATGATGCCGGGCGAGGGGAGGTACTCGCCGATGGTGGAACTCGCCGTCTTCGCGGCGATGGCGAGGATGACGAGCGCGGCGAAGCGCTCGAACGTCGGCACGTCGACGATGGTCTCGATGGTCGGCGCGAGCGCGGCTTCGACGGCGGCGACGACGATGAGGGGGACGCCGACGATGAGGACGCTGGCGACCTGCTCGCGGGGGTCTTCGTCCATTTCCGCGAGGATGACTGCGAGCGTGGCGCTGCCACCGAAGACGAGCAGGCCGACCTGCGCGACGCCGGTCCACGTTTCGAGGCCGCCGGCGAGGACGAGCGCGGCGAAGATGCCGTCCACGAGCGGCAGCAACATCACCGTAGCGAGCAGCTTGGTTGCGCCGCCGACCCGCTGCTCGAGGCGGAGCGCGATGGGGTGACGTGAGCTACTCATGGACTACGCGGTCAACTCGGGTCTGGGCGTGGTCCGGTCGGAGCGGCGATACGCGCGTGCGGACGCCGGCATTCCGAGTGGGAGTCGGGCCATCAGTTTCCCGATAAATGTGCGTACGCCGGTGGAGAATTCACTGTAGTTGCCGGCGATGCAGTCTGCATCGGGACTGATGGAGTCCATACGCCAAAACACAGGGGTCGGGAGCATAAAGATTGCGTGAGAAGGAGCCACATGTGGTGTGACATCCAAGCCAGGGTTTAAATAACGGCTTTCTCACCCTCGGTATTTCTCACCGAACGTCGATAACACGCCGAGTAGTTGCAGCCAGTTTGCACGTTCGTCGACTCGCGAACCCGAAAGTGGACGACTGTCTACCTCCTCGACCCACATACACGTTCGTGCGTGTGTCGGCGAAGTGTGTCGAGTATTCACACCACGTTCGCCCAATCTCGCAACGCTTTTGCCGCGGGCGCCGCGACGGTTTACATGGCGAACGACTCGTCCACCGACGGCCGATTCTCCGAGAAACTCCGCGTTCCCGAAGCGCTCACGTTCGACGACGTGCTCCTCCGTCCGAGCGAGAGCCGCGTCGAACCCGACGACGCCGACGTCTCCACGAGCGTCTCCACGAACGTCGACCTGAACGTTCCCATCCTCTCGGCGGCGATGGACACCGTCACCGAATCAGGGCTCGCCATCGCGATGGCCCGCGAGGGCGGTCTCGGCGTCCTCCACCGCAACATGGACACCGACGCGGTCACCGCCGAAATCGAGCGCGTGAAACGCGCCGACGAACTCGTCATCCGTCGCGAGAACGTCGTCACCGCGTCCCCCGACCAGACTATCGACGACGTGGACGCGATGATGAGCGCCGAGGGCGTCTCCGGCGCGCCCGTCGTCGACGGCGACGACGAAGTGCTCGGCATCATCTCCGCGACGGACATCCGCCCGTACCTCGAAGTCGGCGAGTCCGACACCGTCCGCGAGGCGATGACCGACGAGGTCGTCACCGCGCCCGAGGACGTCACCGCCCGCGAAGCGCTCGAACTCATGTACGAGCACAAGATCGAGCGCGTCCCCATCGTGGACGACGGCCGCCTCGTCGGCCTCGTCACGATGCAGGGCATCCTCTCCCGGCGCGAACACGAAAACGCCGCGCGCGACGACAACGGCCGGCTCCGCGTCGGCGTCGCCGTCGGCCCGTTCGAGGACGACCGCGCGACCGCCGCCGACGAGGCGGGCGCGGACGTGCTGTTCATCGACTGCGCGCACGCGCACAACCGGAACGTCATCGACTCCGCCCGCGACATCCAGCAGAGCGTCGACGCGGACGTCGTCGTCGGGAACATCGGCACCCGCGAAGCCGCCGAAGCGGTCGTCGACTTCGCTGACGGCGTGAAAGTCGGCATCGGGCCGGGCTCTATCTGCACGACGCGGGTCGTGACGGGCGCCGGGATGCCCCAGATTACGGCCGTCTCCGAGGTCGCCGACGTGGCCGTCGAGGAGGACGTGCCGGTCATCGCGGACGGCGGCATCCGGTACTCCGGCGACGCCGCGAAGGCCATCGCCGCGGGCGCCGACGCCGTAATGTTGGGTTCGTACTTCGCGGGCACCGACGAGGCGCCGGGCCGCGTCATCACGATGAACGGGAAGAAGTACAAGCAGTACCGCGGCATGGGGTCGGTCGGCGCGATGCAGTCCGGCGGCGGCGACCGCTACCTCAAGGAAGAACAGGAAGACGAGGAGTTCGTCCCCGAGGGCGTGGAGGCGGCGACGCCGTACAAGGGGTCGCTGGCGTCCGAACTCCACCAACTCGTCGGCGGCATCCAGTCCGGGATGGGGTACGTCGGCGCCGAGACAGTGCCCGCGTTCAAGCAGGAGGCCGAGTTCGTCCGCGTCTCCTCGGCGGGCCAGACCGAGGGCCACCCCCACGACGTGATGATTACGGACGAGGCGCCGAACTACAGCCCGCAAAACGAGTAGGTCACGACCAGCCGCTGCCGACGGTCTCGCAGCGCGGACTGCAGTAGCCGCTGTCGGCCGCGTTCGCGTCCGGGTGGGCGCGGAACGTTCGCTCGCACTGTCGGCACTCGTAGTTCTCGTAGGCCATACCCGAACTGTTGGCGAGTAGACGTGAAACCAGTTTCGTCCAGTTAGGAGCCGTCGCCGGTGACGACGACCGGGCGGTCGGTGTTCAGGATGACCGACTGCGTGACGCTCCCGAAGATGGCTTTCCCGGCGGGCGAGCGCTTCCGGCCACCGAGGACGATGGCGTCGACGTCGTACTCCTCGGCGTCGTCGAGGATGTCGTCGGTGGTGTCCCCGGAGTCGTCCCGGACCTGCACCTCGACGCCGGCGTCTTCGAGGTGGTCGCGGGCTCGGCGCACCGACTGGATGCGGTCGGCGGTCTTGAACTGCTGGAGGTCCGACGGCAGGTCCTCGGCGTCCCCCGTGAACACGAACAGCAGTATCGCTTCGACTTCCTCGTCGGCGGCCGGCAGGTCGGTCACGTAGCGTGCTTGCGCGAGCGCGCGGTCCACGTCGTCGTCGACCGGAACCAGTACGCGGTACATGCGCGGGGAGACGCCGGTCTCGCGTATAAAACTACGGCCCGATTCCCTTGGTGTGGCGGGCGACGCGGCCGCCGGACGCCGACGCGGCCCGCGACGGGACAGTACCGCCGCCGCCGTCAAGTATTTGTGAACGTGTACCATGGTCTGAGTCGCATCGCCATGCAACCGTGCCAAAACTGTCACGCGGCCATCGACGAGTACATCCTCGACAAGAAACTCGAGCCGTTGCGCGACCTCACAGTCGACGACTTCAACGTCTGTGCCGACTGTACGACTGTCGTTGCGGATGCGTGCGTGGAGTGTGGCGGCGCGGTCTACGTCCCCAGAAGCGCGACCGAAACCCCGGACTACTGTCCGGCGTGCCGGTCCGACCTCATCTCCCGGACGGGAGACGACCCCGGCTGGACCCGCGACCCGGTGACCACCTGACCGGCGTCACTGCGCGCGGTCGTACAGCCGGCGGAACGCGGTCGGCGGGACTCGGAGTTCGACCCGACTCGGCGGCCGGCCCTTCCCGTCTCGCCGTTCGGACTGGACGCGTTCGACGATGCCCGCTTCGGCCATCTCGTAGAGGTATCGCTTCACGGTCCCGCGAGTGAGGTCGACGTCCGGGCGGTCGCTAATCGCCTCCGTGGTCGCGCTCACCGACGCCCGGTCCGCGGCGTCGAGCGCGACGAGGTGGCCCAACACCAACTGCTTGTTCGCCGGGAGCGCGAGCGCGCGAGCGAGCGACGCCGACGGCTGCGGAATCTCCGCGACGGCGGCGTCGACGTCCCGCTCGGAGACGTGTGTCCGGTCGGCCCGACTCGCTCGGACGGCCGCGACGAACAGCGCCGCGAGCGCGTCGTGAGCGTTCCCGTCGGCCCACGCCGCGATGCGTCGCGCGAGTCGGTGGTCGAGGGCCCGCCGGGCGAGCGCCGCCGACGCCCGCGTCATCAACACGTCCACGAGCATCTGTCGCTGGTAGGCGTCGACCCGAATCGACGTCGCCGTGTACTCGGTGAGTCGCGTCTCCTCGGGGTCGTCGCGCCCGACGGCGAGCCAACTGACGTTGCTCGGGAGACCGGCGAACAGTTCCACGAGGCCGTCCGTGTCCGCAGTGTCGGGTTCGCTGACGTGGTCCACGGCGACGACGACGCCACTCCGGGACGCGCCGAGCAGGTCGTGTAAGCGGTCTCTGAGCGTCTGCGTGCTGACGCCGTGTTCCGGGACGGCGTCCTCGGCGAGCGCGTCGAGCACGCGGTGGTAGAACGCGAACTCGCTGGTCGTCTCCCGCAGGTCGACGTAGACGAACCCCGGTGACGGCGGGGAGGCCGCGCGCGTGCTCGTGTGGATGACCGACCCCGTCTCCGAGGACAGCCGCCCGAGGTGCGTGACCAGCGCCGTGACGACGGCGGACTTCCCCGCGCCGAACGGCCCGTGGACGTACGCGTTCGGCGGGAGCGTGCCGTCGAACACGGGGTCGAGGTGGTCGAGTAACCGCTCGAACACCGGGCCGCGGTCCGACGGTTCGGCGACGTGCGCGACCGGCGACAGCGACTCGTCGTCGCGAATCAGTCGTCGCTCGTCGTTCCGGCGTTGCCGTCGTCGTATTCTCGCGTCGAGGTCCATGTCAGGCCGAGGTGCGCGTGACCGCGGTTTCCGACCACACGGGCAAAAGGCGTCCGGTCGCCCCGAGCCGACGCACGCGAGTGCGGGCCATCGGGGCGGTCAGAGACC
Organism: Halobacterium litoreum; assembly: GCF_021233415.1. Lineage (NCBI taxonomy): Archaea > Methanobacteriati > Methanobacteriota > Halobacteria > Halobacteriales > Halobacteriaceae > Halobacterium > Halobacterium litoreum. The sequence continues at coordinate 1,306,488 of NZ_CP089466.1, forward strand.
GAGGTAGCCGCTGTTCGGGATGACGCCGACGAGGTACAGCACGCCGACGCCCACCATCACGACGGTAATCGCCATCGCCGGCGGGTCGACGTGGGTGCCCGAGTGCGAGTAGAGCACGCGTTGCGTGAACTCGCCGACGAGGCCGCTGATTGCGCCGAGCGCGCCCGCGGCGAGCAACGCGACGAGCGCGCTCTCGGTCATCGGGAGCGCGACGATGGCGCCGACCGACCCCATCAGCGTCATGTGGTGGGTGACGGGAATCTTCTCGACGCCGAGTTCGAGGAACAGGAGACTCATCGCGGAGATGGCGTACCCCATGAAGATGCTCTCCGTCTGGAGCCAGATGTACCCCGAGAGGACGCCGCCGACCAGACCGATTGCGGCGACCCCCGCCCACTTGTACTGGTGGGGGAGCCACGGTTCGGTCGCGAGTCGGTCGGCTTGGGCGGTGCCGCCGTCGGTGGCCGCGCGTTTCTCGCCGCGCTCGAACGGCGTCATGTCGAGGTAGCCCGACCCGGCGGGCGACCCGACGAGGGGATAGCCGAACGCGAGGCGCGCGAGCAGCGCGGTCAACACGACCGAGAGCGCGATGCCGTCCGTCGGCACGCCGAGGCCGCCGGAGACGCGCGTGATGAGCATCCCGACTGCGCCGAAGATTGCGCCGACCGCGAGGATGTCGGGCTTGGTGCCGAACGCGTACAGGATGTTCTTCCCGAAGTGGTAGTCCCAGCCCTCGGGTTCCATCTCGGGGTACTTCTTGCCCGCGTACGCCGACGCCGCGACGCCGCCCGCGAACGCGATGTGCGGGCCGGTGATGGCGCCGAACCCGATGACGCCGGTGATGCCCGCGGCGAGTTCGCCCTCAGGGACGGCTTCGAGGCCGGCGACCTGCCGCTGGAGAATCGCGACGCCCTCGCCGAGGAAGACGACGAACCCCGTGAAGATGAACGCGGGGAGCGCGCCGATGGCGGCGCCGAACGCGCCGCCCGCCAGCGCCGTGATGAGGAGGATGACGAACGGTTCGAGTTCCATGCCGATGACCGGAATCGTCTGCGCGACGGGGTACATCGGTCACGCCTCCTCGTCCTCGCGCGCCCAGTCGAGCGAGCGCTCGACGGCGTCGCCCCAACGGCTGTATTTCTTGTCCGCGTCTCGCTCGCTCATCTCGGGGTCGAACTCGCGTTCGACCTGCCAGTTCTCGCGGAGTTCGTCGAGGCTCTCCCAGTAGCCGACGGCGAGACCGGCGGCGTACGCCGACCCGAGCGCGGTCGTCTCGTCGACCTCCGGGCGGACGATGTCGGTCTGGATGATGTCGGCCTGGAGTTGGCAGAGGAAGTTGTTCTTCACCGCGCCGCCGTCCACCCGGAGCGTCGTCGTGTCGACGCCGGAGTCGGCCTCCATCGCCTCCGCGATGTCCCGCGTCTGGTACGCGATGGATTCGAGGGTCGCCCGTACGATGTGTGGTTTCCGGGTGCCCCGGGTCATGCCGACGAGTGTGCCGCGGGCGCGCCCGTCCCAGTGTGGCGCGCCGAGGCCCGTGAACGCCGGAACCATGTAGACGCCGTCCGTCGAATCCACGGAGCGAGCGAGTTCGGCCGTCTGCGCCGCGTTGTTGATGAGGTCGATGTCTTCGAGCCACTCGATGGCGGCGCCCGTGACGAAGATGGAGCCCTCGAGTGCGTACTGAACCGGTTCGTCCGAGAGTTGGAAGCCGATGGTCGTCAGGAGGCCGTGCTCGGACTCGACGGCGTCGTTGCCCGTGTTCATCAGGTAGAACGACCCGGTGCCGTACGTGTTCTTGGCGTCGCCCGCGTCGAAACACGTCTGTCCGAACAGCGCCGCCTGCTGGTCGCCGAGCGCGCCCGCCACCGGGACTTCGGCGCCGAGGAAGCCGTCCGGGTCGGTGGTGCCGTAGAAGTCCTCGTCGGAGGACGGCCGGACTTCCGGGAGCATCTCCTCGGGCACGTCGAACTCCTCTAGGAGGTCGTCGTCCCACGCGAGGTCCCGGATGTTGTACAGCATCGTCCGGGAGGCGTTCGAGACGTCCGTGACGTGGTTGCCCGTGAGGTTGTAGACGAGCCACGAGTCGATGGTGCCCATCAGGAGTTCGCCGTTGCGCGCGCGCTCCCGGAGGTCGCGGGTGCGGGAGGTCTCCAGTTTCAGGGGTTCGGCGTTGTCGAGAATCCACTCGGCTTTCGTCGCCGAGAAGTAGGCGTCACACTCCAGGCCGGTCTTCTCGCGTATCTCCTCGACTTTGCCCGCCTCCTGAAGTTCCTCGACGCGGTCGGTGGTCCGGCGGTCCTGCCAGACGAGCGCGTTGTGGACGGGTCGGCCGCTGTCGGCGTCCCAGACGACGGTGGTCTCGCGCTGGTTCGTGATGCCGAGTGCTTCGAGTTGGTCGGCGTCGAGGCCGGCGTCGTCGAGGCCGTCGGTGACGACGGTCTGCGTGTTCTCCCAGATTTCGACCGGGTCGTGTTCGACCCAGCCGGGTTCGGGGTACACCTGTTCGTGTCGTTCGTAGGCGTTGGCGACGACGCGGCCGTTCCGGTCGAAGACCATGAATCGGGTGCCCGTCGTCCCCTGGTCGATGGCGCCGACGTATGTGTCTGGCATGGGTGTGTGCTCCGTCGGGCGGCGAACGCGTCGTTCCGGCCGCCGTCGTGCTAACTGTTGTCGTAACACACAATAAAAATTACTCGTGGTTCCGGGGTTAAGGTAAAGATAACCGGTGGCCGGGCTGCGGCCCGCGTCGCCGCCACGTCACCGGATAACACGGAGAGGCGAACGCGAATCACGGTTCGAGCCGCGAGAGAGCCGAACGCGACGTCGCCGTCTAGTTCGCCGGCCAGCAAACCGTTCGCACGCGCCGCCCCGCAGTCGAACGCCGGTGTCGCGTCGCTACGGGTCGGCCTCGCGCCCCCGCCCAAATGTTTACCGCGGATTGCTGCTCGCCGATGAAATAAAGTCGGTCGGCCACGAACCACGTTCGTACAGATGGCACCGGCACCACACGTCCTCGTCGTCGGCGGCGGTTCCACCGGGGTGGGCGTCGCCCGCGACCTCGCGATGCGCGGCGTCGACGTGACCCTCGTCGAGCAGGGGAACCTGACACACGGCACGACGGGGCGGATGCACGGCCTGCTGCACAGCGGCGGCCGGTACGCCGTCGCCGACCCCGCGAGCGCCGAGGAGTGCATCACGGAGAACCGCGTGCTCCGGGACATCGCCGCGCACTGCGTCGAGGAGACCGGCGGCCTGTTCGTGAAACGCCCGGAGGACTCCGAGGCGTACTTCCAGGAGAAGTTGGAGGGCTGTGCGGACTGCGGTATTCCCGCCGAGGTCCTGTCCGGCGCCGAGGCCCGCGAGGTCGAACCGCACCTCGCGAAGGACGTGGAGAAGGCGATTCGGGTGCCCGACGGCGCGGTCGACCCGTTCCGCCTCGTCGTGGCGAACGCGGCGAGCGCGCAGGAACACGGCGCGCGCATCGAGACGCACTCGACGGTCACCGACCTGCTCGTCGAATCGGGTGAGGTCGTCGGCGTCGAGATCGAACACGACTCCGGCGCGGGCAAGCGCGTCCACGGCACGGAGGGCGGCACCGAGGAGATTCGCGCCGACCACGTCGTGAACGCGACGGGCGCGTGGGCGGGCCGCATCGGCGACATGGCGGGCGTCGACATCGCGGTGCGGCCGTCGAAGGGCGTGATGACCATCATGAACACCCGACAGGTCGACACTGTCATCAACCGCTGTCGGCCGAAGGGCGACGCCGACATCGTGGTGCCACACGAGACGACGGCCATCCTCGGGACGACCGACGAGGAGGTCGACGACCCCGAGGACTACCCCGAGGAGCAGTGGGAGGTCGACATGATGATAGACACGCTCTCGGAGCTGATTCCGATGCTCGCGGACGCCCGCACGATTCGGTCGTTCTGGGGCGTGCGCCCGCTGTACGAACCCCCGGACGTGGGCAGCGAAGACCCCACGGACATCACGCGGGACTACTTCCTCCTCGACCACGAGGACCGCGACGACCTGCCGGGGATGACGAGCATCGTCGGCGGGAAGTTCACCACCTATCGGATGATGGCCGAGGAAATCAGCGACCACGTCTGCGCGAAGTTCGGCGTGCGCGCGGACTGCGAGACGGCCGACGTGCCACTCCCGGGCAGCGAGGAGTTCAGCGTGCTCCGGGAGTACATGGACGAGTTCGGTCTGCGCTCGCCCATCGGCCGGCGGAGCGTCGAACGACTCGGCTCTCGCGCGGACGAGGTGCTGAAGACCGACCGACCGAACCCCGTGGTTTGCGACTGCGAGGGCGTCACGCGCGCCGAAGTCGGGGACGCAATCTCGCAGTCCGGGTCGGACCTGAACGCCGTCCGCATCCGCACGCGAGCGTCGATGGGAAACTGTCAGGGCGGCTTCTGTTCGCATCGGCTCGCGAACGAACTCCACGGCGCCGACGACCCGACCGGCGACGGCAACTTCGACGAGGCGACGACGCGGGCGGCGTGGGACGAACTCCTCCAGGAGCGCTGGAAGGGCCAGCGCCACGCGCTCTGGGGCGAACAGCTCTCGCAGGCGATGTTGAACTACGCGCTCCACGCGACCACGCAGAACCGCGACCGAGACCCGGCGGACGGCGAGTCCGTGGACTTCGACGCGTTCGACGCCGGGCCGGAGCGAGACGCCGTCGCGGACGGCGGAGGCGAGCATGGCGATTGAGTCCGAGGTGCTGGTGGTCGGTGGCGGTCTTGCGGGCCTCACGAGCGCGCTCGCCGCCGCACGCGAGGGCGCGGACGTGCGTCTCGTCTCCTACAAGCAGAGTACGCTCGCCAGCGCGTCGGGGCTCGTGGACGTGCTCGGGTACACGCCCGACGGCGACGGCCCGCTCGTCGACCCGTTCGACGCGATTCCCGACCTCCCCGAGAGCCACCCGTACCGGACCGTCGGCGTCGACGCGGTGCGGGACGCCCTCGAACTGTTCGACGACGCGGCCGACGACTACCTCGGCGCCCACACCGACCGGAACGCGCTCGTGCCGACCCACGGCGGCACCGTGAAGCCGACCGCGCGCTACCCCGCGAGCGCGAGCGCCGGCCTCGCGAGCGCCGACCGGGACGTCCTCTTGGTGGGCTTCGAGTCGCTCGTGGACTTCGACGCGCCGCGGGCCGCCGCGCACCTCGACGCGGCGGGCGTCCCCTTCGACGCGCGAGGCGTCACGGTTCCGTTCCCCGGCGACCTGCGCGCCGACGCGAAGGTCACGCGGTACGCGAAACTGCTGGATACGAACGCCGACGTGGCCGTCAGGGGCCGCGACCGCCCGGCGCGGGACGCGCTCGCAGACCGCGTGAACACCGAGCGAGACGGCGAGGCGCGCGTCGGCTTCCCCGCCGTCCTCGGCGACGACGACGCGGCGGGCGTGCGCGCTCACCTCGCAGACCGACTCGGCGCGGACGTCTTCGAGGTGCCGATGGGGCCGCCTTCGCTCCCCGGCTTACGCCTCGAAGACGCGCTGTTCGACGCGCTCGACGCCGCCGGCGCGAGCATCGAGACCGGGAACCCGGTCGTGGCTTACGACGGCGAGGGACGCGTCGAGCGCGTCTACGTCGAGAAGAACGGCGCGCGCATCCCGAACAGCGCCGACCAGTACGTCCTCGCGACGGGCGGGCTCGTCGGGAAGGGCGTGGAATCCGACCGGGAGCGCGTCTACGAACCGGTCTTCGACTGTCACGTGCCCCACGCCGACGACCGCTACGACTGGTTCGACGGCGACGCGTTCGGCGACCACGACTTCGCCCGGTTCGGCGTGCGGACGGACGGCGACCTGCGACCGACCGATTCGGCAGGAGAACCGGAGTTCGAGAACGTGCGGGCGGCGGGCGCGGTGCTCGGCGGCTACGACTTCGCGGCCGAAAAATCCGGCAGCGGCGTCTCGCTCGCGACCGGCTACGCGGCCGGCCTGGCGGCGGCGGAGGCCACACGATGAGTGACTCAGAACCCCACAGCGACTTCGACCCGGTGGCACCGAACGCGGGCGAGGACTTCGACCCGGTCGACGTCTTCCCCGACAGCGACGACTTCGACCTGCGGCCCGGCGCCGACTCCTGTTACAAGTGCTCGGCCTGCGACACGAACTGTCCGGTCGCGGAGGTCGACGACGACTTCCCCGGCCCGAAGTTCCAGGGGCCGGAGCAGTGGCGCCTGAAACAGCAGGACGACGAGGACGACCACGAGATAGACGACTCGGTGATGGACTGCTCGAACTGCATGCGGTGTGACGACGCCTGCCCGTCGGGCGTCCCGCTCTCCCAGATGCACAACACCGCCCGCGGCGAGTACGTCAGCGAGCAGATGTCGAAGACGTCGGTGGAGTACTGGCGCAATCGCGTGCTCGCGAACTACCGGGCGTCGGCGTGGCTGGCGAGCAAGGTCCCCCGGGTCGCGAACTTCGCGATGAACTTCGGGCCGGCGCGCTGGGCGATGGAGAAGGCCTTCGGTATCACGAGCGAGCGCGACTTCCCCGAGTTCGCCACCGAGACGTTCCGCGAGTGGTGGGAGCGACGGGGCGCGGCCGCCGGCTCCCGGGAGCGCGCCCGCGAGCGCCGCGAGGTCCGGGGGCTCCCCGCGGACGCCGACAAACGAGTGGCGTACTTCCACGGCTGTTACTCGAACTACAACACGCCGGAGGTGGGGAAGGCGATGGTCCGGGTGTACGAGCACTTCGGCTACGAGGTGGTCGTCCCCGAGCAGAAGTGCTCGGGCACGCCGATGTTCGCCAACGGGATGCTGGACGACGCGCGCCGCCACGCAGAGGTGAACGTCTCGTCAATGAGCGACCTCGTCGAGCAAGGCTACGACGCCATCGCGTCCTGTACGTCGTGCTCGATGGCGCTCAGACAGGAGTACCCCGAACTGTTCGACATCGACGGCATCGAGGACGTGGCGTCGAACACGTTCGAGTCCGTGGAGTACCTCCGCATCCACGAGGACCTCCGGGGCGAGATATCGGACGCCGACATCGGGGGCGACCTCGCCGACGAGTTCGCGTACCACGCGCCCTGCCACGCCCGGAACCAGGGCCTCGAACGGCAGGCGGTCGAACTGTTCGGCGACCTCGACGGTGTCGGCGTCACCGACGTGGGCAACTCCTGTTCGGGCATTTCGGGCACCTACGGCTGGAAGGCCGAGAAGTACGACACCTCCATGAAAATCGGCGACGAGATGTTCGACCACATGGAGGCCGCCGACGGCGAGACGGGGCTGACCGAGTGCCCGACCTGCGCGATGCAGATGGAACACGGCACCGGCTACGAGATTCGCCACCCGCTCGAACTGCTCGACGCCGCGCTCGTCGAGTGACCGCCGACCGACCCCGCTGGACCCGTCGTCAGTCGCCCATACCGACGAATTCGTGGCTTTCGACTCCCTGAGCGCGTGCAGGCGTTGCCAAAAGACTGACACTGGCGGGCCGCGAACCGCCCGACCGAGACATGGCCGAATCAACGCGGACTCGAGACCGCGGGTCGGTGACCGAAGTCGAGTTCTCGCTGTCCGACGAGACGTACCCGTTCGTCGGGGCGTCCGCCGCGGAAAACTGCGTCTTCGAACTCGCCGAGATGACGCCCCGGGGTCCCGGTCGCTACGCCGAGTTCTTCAACGTCCGCGGCGGCGACCCGGACCGAATCCTCGCGCTCGCCGACGACCACGCGACGGTGACCGCCTCGCTGCTCCGAGAGTACGACGACGGCGCGCTCTTCGAGTTCCGCGTCGTCGGCGAGTGTCCCGCCGTCAGCCTCGCCGAACTCGGCGCGCTCCCCCGAGAGGTGTACGCGGCCGACGGCGACGGCCGCATCGTCGCCGAAATCCCGTCCCAGCGCGACGCCGCGAACGTCGTCGAGTCGTTCCTCCGCGACATGCCGTCGGCGTCGCTCGAGCGCAAGCACGACCGCGACGCCGTGTCGCCGCTGTTCTCGGCCACCGGCTTCCAGCAGGTCGCGCGAGCCGAGCTCACCGACCGACAGCGAGACGTGTTGCGCGCCGCCTTCGAAGCCGGCTACTACGAGTGGCCGCGGGAGGCGACGGGCGAGGAGGTCGCCGACGAACTCGGCATCACGTCCGCGACGTTCTCCGAGCACATCCACGCGGCGGAGCGGAAACTCTGTGCTGTCCTGTTCGCCTCGCAGAACGACCGGTAGCGGGAACGCGGACGGTCGGAACGCGCGACGGGGGGTGTCACGCGTTCTCGCCGCCCTGCGGGAGGACGACGATGCGGCCATCGGCGTGTGCCGTCACCGCACACGAATCCACCGTGAACGAGATTCTAGCCGTCGGCGTTGGACCGTCCGGGCCGAGGATGGCGTCCAACGCGTCCGGGTCGAGTACCGCCGACAGCGGTCCGACGTCTGTCGGCGCCTGTCCCGTGGCGTCGCTTATCGCGTCCACGACGGCTTCCGTGGGCGTCCGGTTGTCGCCGAACGCACGCTCGGTGACGAACCGTTCGACCGTCGCGTCGTCCGTCCCTCGGTCACGTACCATTCTGACACCTGCCTCGCCGCACTCCCCACGTACCGCAGTGTCCCGAACGCCCTTAGTGGGTGTCCCTACACCTCGGGGGTCGGCCGCGGGCGGTTGCCGGTTGTTGAACGCTTTTTCCCCGGTCGGTCGTAGACGGGGACGACCATGAGCGACAGCGACGACGCCATCGACTTCGTGCAGTTCGGCGACACCGGCCTGCAGACGAGCGAACTCCAGTTCGGGACGTGGCGCTTCGGGAAGGAGACCGAGGAGGGCAACGTCGAAATCGGCGAGCAGCGCGCCCACGAACTCCTCGACGCCTACGACGAGGCGGGCGGGCGCTACATCGACACCGCCGACATCTACGGCGGCGGGAAGAGCGAGGAGTGGATCGGCGACTGGCTCTCGGAGCGCGACCGGGAGCGATACACCATCGCGTCGAAGATATTCTGGCAGATTCGGGACGGCGACCCGAACAGCCGCGGCACGAACCGGAAGAACGTCCGCGACCGCATCGACGCGCTGCTCGACCGCCTCGGCACCGACTACGTGGACGTCCTGTACATCCACCGGTGGGACGACCAGACGCCCACGAAGGAACTGATGAAGACGCTGAACGGTCTCGTGGAGGACGGGAAGGTCCACTACCTCGGCGCGTCGACGCTCCGCCCGAACGCGTGGAAGGTCGCGAAGGCCAACGAAATCGCCGCCAACGAGGGCTGGGAGCCGTTCACCGTCCTCCAGCCCCGGTACAACCTCGTCGACCGCGAAATCGAAGGAGACTACCTGGAGTTCGCGCGCTCGGAGGGGCTGGCGGTCTGCCCGTGGAGCCCCCTCGGGCAGGGCTTTCTCACCGGGAAGTACGACCGCGAGGACGGTCTCACCGGGGAGTCCCGCGCGAGCGAGTCCAGTCGCTGGGCGGACAACTACCTCACGGACGAGAACTTCGACGTCCACGACGAACTCGACGCCGTCGCCGACGAGGTCGACGCGTCCCCGGCGCAGGTCGCGCTCGCGTGGCTCTGCCACCGCGACGGCGTGACGGCGCCCATCGTCGGCGCGCGCACCGTCGACCAACTCGAAGAGAACCTCGCGGCCGCGAGCATCGACCTCTCGGACGAACAGGTCGAACGACTCACGGTGTCGAAGGGCGGCCCGTACGCGGGTCTGTAGCGCGGCCCACCACCCACCAGTCCGGTGGAAACGTTTACTGAGTTTCGGACGCAACTGAACGTATGGCGACGGCAGTGAAGGTGGACGAGGCCGCGAAAGACCGCCTCGAAGAGTTGCAGGCGGAAATTCGCCTGCAGACGGGCGAGTCAGTCACCCAGCAGGAACTCCTCTCTCGACTCATCGAGAACGCGTACGGCTCTCGGGAGGAGGTCATCGAATCGTTCCGTGGTTCGACCGTTCCGCTCTCCGACGCGGACAAGGAGCGAATGCGGGAGGGACGGTTCTCGTCGGGCGTCGAGACCGACGAGGACGACATCGACGACGCGCTGTACGGATGACCGTACTCGTCGACACGGGCGTGCTGTACGCCGACCACGACACCGACGCGACGCGACACGAGACAGCGAGCGCGGCGCTCGACGCGGTTTACGACGGCGTCCTCGGCCAGCCGTACGTCAGCGACTTCCTGTACGACGAGGCGGTCACACTCACGATGACGCGGGCCGGAGCCCACCGGCCCGCTCGGACCCTCGGCAGGCGCCTCCGCGGCGCGGGCGAGTACCCGAGCGTCTACGAACTGGTGAACGTGGACCTGCAGGCGTTCGACGCGGCCGTGGAGTGCTTCGAGCGGTACGACGACCAGTCGCTGAGTTTCACCGACGCGACGACGGTCGCGCTCTGCGAGCGCCGCGGCATCGACGGCGTGTTGAGTTTCGACGACGACTTCGACGGGCTAGTACACCGGTTCGACCCGGCTGACGTCGCGACCGAGTGAGGCGGAGAAAACAGCGGAAGCGGGGCGTCAGTTCATCTCGCGCGCGAGGTCCATCGACATCGCGAACCCGTAGTAGGCGACGACGCCGCTCGCGAGCGCGCCGTAGTAGACCAGTTGTGGCGCGTCCAGCGCGCCGAACACGATGGTGACGACGGTAACCCAGATGATGGCGAACACGAGGTCGAACAGCATGCCGTCGTGGTGTTCGGCGACGTGGTCGCGCACCGTCTCGGCGAGCGTCACTCCTCGTCCACCTCCTCGTCGGCGTGCGCGTCCACGACTAACACGGGGATGCGCGTGCGCCGCAGGACCTTCTCGGCGACGCTCCCGAGGACGACCCGGGAGAGCCCCGAGCGGCCGTGGCTTCCCATCACGACGAGGTCGACGTCCTCGTCCTCGACGAACTTCCGGATGGCGCGCGCCGGACTGCCCGCGCTGACGTGTTCCTCGACGGGGACGCCGCGTTCGCCGGCGGCCTCGGCGACGTAGCCGGTCGCCTTCTCGGCCTCGGCCTTCACCTCGGGCATCTCGTCGATGCGCCCCTGTCGGATGCGGTCTACTTGCTCGGTGCCAAGCGAGAGGTTCGTGGCGTCCACGTCCACGACGTACAGCGCGTGGACGGTCGCCCCGTACTTCGCCGCGAGGTCGACCGCCTGTTCGACCGCGCTCTCGGCTGCCTCGCTGCCGTCAGTCGGAATCAGGATGTTGTCGTACATTGTCTTAGTCGTCCGCGGGCGTGGAGTCGTCCGTGTTCACGACGTCCTCGGCTGCCTGCTGGCGGTCCATCGGCTCGGGGCTGTGACACTGACGGACCATCTTCTTGGTCTCCATCGGCGGTTCGGAGGTGGCCAGCGAGACGGCGATTGTCACGGCGAACACGAGGGGCACCGCGATGAGCGCGGAGCCGATTGCGGGCACCCACTGAGCGAGCGTCGCGGAGATGACGCCGTCGGAGCCGGCGGCCCCCGAGAGGATGCCGTAACTCGGCACCACCTCGTTGATCATCGGCACCGTCCAGACGACGAGGCCGGTGATCATGCCGGCGAGCGCGCCCTGCCGGTTCGTGTTCTCCCACCAGAGTCCGAGGAAGAACATCGGGAAGAGGACGGCGCCGGCGAGCGAGAACGCGTAGGAGACGAGCGCGGCGATGGGCGCTGCGGGGTCGAGCGCCGCGAGCGTCGTGATGACGCCGAGCGCGACGATGCTCGCGCGACCGACGAACACCTGCTGGCGCTGGGTCGCGTCGGGGTTGATGAGCCCCTTGTAGATGTCGTGGGAGATGGCCGACGACCCCGCGATGAAGAGGCCGGCGGTGGTCGCGATGGCGGCCGCGATGCCGCCCGCGGCGACGAACCCGACGAACCACGTCGGGAGGTTCGAGAGTTGGGCGGCGAGCACGACGATGACGTCGCCGGCGGCGGTCGTCATGCCGGGGTCGCCGTAGACGGCGCCGATTTCGTTCGCGTAGAGGTCAGTGCCGAACGCCGCGAACGCGGGCGCGGAGAGGTACAGCAGGCAGATGAAGAACAGGCCCCACACCGTCGACCAGCGCGCGGTGCGCTCGTTCTCGACGGTGTAGAACCGCACGAGGACGTGCGGGAGGCCACACGTCCCGACGACGAGCGAGAACGCGGTGGCGATCCAGAGGTAGTAGCCCTCGTTGACGAACGGTTCGCTGAACTCGCTGGCCAGTTGGTCGAACATCGCGCCGTACTCGACGTGCGGGAGCACCGTCGAGTAGCCGTTGACGAACCCGACGACGTAGAGGCCGGCGAGGAACGCGACGATGAGGATGACGTACTGCACGGCCATGTTCTTCGTCGCGCCGAGCATCCCCGAGAGGGTGAGGTAGCCGACGGTTATCGTCATCATCACGACGACCATCGACTGGTAGCCCGTGAGGCCGAGAATGCCGAGGTCGCCGAAGATGTAGAGGCCGACCAGACCCATCCCGCGGGCCTGCCCGATGGCGTACACGAACCCGATGAGGAACGTGGTGATTGCGGCGATGGCGCGCGCGGTGTCGGAGTTGAATCGGTCGCCGACGAAGTCGGGCGCGGTGTACTTCCCGAACCGCCGCATCTGGGCGGCCATGAAGATGAGGAGGATGAAGTACCCGGTCGACCAGCCGACGACGAACGCGAGCCCGTAGAACCCGGAGAGCGCGATGAGCGCCGCCATCCCGAGGTACGAGGCCGCGGACATCCAGTTCGCGCCGATTGCCATGCCGTTCTCGACGTTCCCGATGGAGCGCCCGGCGACCCACATGCCCTCGGTGTCGGCGACCTTGAACACGTAGCCGATGGCGAGGAACAGCGCCAGCATCGCCGTGACGAGAATCGCGGGGAGGAGTTTGAACGAGACGCTCAGCCCCTCGGGGAGCAGGCCGGTCTGCGCGAGGATGGTGTTCATTCCGACGCACCTCCGTCAGCGCCGTGTTCGATGCCGTACTTCTCGTCGAGGGCGTCGCGTTTGCGCGCGTACCAGAACGCGAGAATGAGCGCGCCGGCGGGCGCGCCGATGCCGACGAGGAAGTAGTGCAGCGGGAAGCCAATCACCGGCATCGTCGTCGTCATCACGTCGGGCGCGACGGCGGTGAGCGTCACCGGACCGAAGACGACGACGGCCCAGATGGCGAACCCCGTCCAGATGACGCGGAGGTGGTCGCGCATGAACGGCGTGCTGGGTCGGAGGAGGTTCACCTCCGAGTCTAGGTAGTCGGTCTCGCCGTGGCTCTGCCCGGTCCCGGTGACCGTGCCGCCGTCGGTCTCGGCGGTCGATTCGTCCGTCGTATCGTGCGTGTCGTTGTCTGTCATTGTCGGTGGTGTGTTCGATTGTCGGGTGTCGTCCTGTGAAAGTCGAGAAGCGGTTCAGTCCTCGCTGACCTTCGCCTGGATGTCGTCGACGACGCTGGGGTTGCGGAGCGTGGAGGTGTCACCGAGGTCCTCGCCGTTGGCGATGTCCTCCAGCAGGCGGCGCATGATTTTCCCGGAGCGGGTCTTCGGGAGTTCCGGCGTGAACACGACGGCTTCCGGGCGCGCGATGGGGCCGATGGCGTCCTCCACCCCCTCGATGATTTCCTCGCGCAGGTCTTCGTCGCCATCGTGGCCGTCCTCCGTGAGGACGTACGCGTAGACGGCTTCGCCCTTCAGGTCGTGGTCGCCGCCGACGACGGCGGCCTCGGCGACGCCCTCGACGCCGACGATGGCGGACTCGATTTCCATCGTGCCGAGGCGGTGCCCGGAGACGTTGATGACGTCGTCCACGCGCCCCAAGACCGTAATGTAGCCGTCGTCGTCTATTTTCGCCCCGTCCTCCGGGAAGTACACCCAGTCCTCGGCGTCACTCGACTCCGTATCCGAGTACTCGGTCCAGTACTCGGAGACGAACCGCTCGTCGTTGTTGTACAGCGTGCGCAACATCCCCGGCCACGGCTTGTCTACCGTGAGGTAGCCCGCGCGTCCGGGTTCTACCTCGTCGCCTTTGGTGTCCACGACGCGCGCGTCCACGCCGGGGAGCGCCGGACCCGCGGAACCGGGTTTCATGTCGCCCACGCCGGGGAGTGTGGTGACCATCATGCCGCCGGTCTCGGTCTGCCACCACGTGTCCACGATGGGACAGTCCTCGCCGCCGATATGCTTGTAGTACCACTTCCACGCCCGCGGATTGATGGGTTCGCCAACCGTGCCGAGCAGGCGCAGCGAAGAGAGGTCGTGTTGCTCGGGGTACTCCGCGCCCCACTTCATGAACGCCCGAATCGCCGTCGGCGCCGTGTACAGTTGGGTCGTCTCGTACTCCTCGACGATTTCCCAGAGGCGGTCCTCGTTGGGGTAGTCGGGAGTGCCCTCGTACATTACGGTGGTCGTGCCGAGCGCGAGCGGGCCGTACACGATGTAGGAGTGGCCGGTAATCCAGCCGATGTCCGCCGAACACCAGTAGGTGTCCTCGGGCTTGATGTCGAGGACGGCGTGACTCGTCCACGCCGCGTACGAGAGGTAGCCGCCGGTCGTGTGCTTGACGCCCTTCGGCTCCCCGGTGGTGCCGGACGTGTACATGAGGAACAGCATGTCCTCGGCGTCCCGCGTCACCGGCTCCACGCTCGCGCCCTCGTGGTCAGCGACGAGGTCGTCGTAGTCGTGGTGGTTGTCGGCGAGGTCGTGGCCGAAGCCGTCGTCGCCGAGGCGGTCCACGACCACGACGTCGCTCACGTCGTGTTCGACGCCCGCCAGCCCCTCGCTGGCCTTCTCGAAGTGGTCGAGTGGGTCGCCACGCCGGTAGTAGCCGTCACACGTGACCAGGTGCTCCGAGTCGGCGGCGTTCATGCGCGTGGCGAGCGCGTCCGCGGAGAAGCCGGCGAAGACGACGGAGTGCGGTGCGCCGATGCGCGCACACGCCAGCATCGCCACCGGCAACTCCGGAATCATCGGCATGTAGAGGGTGACGACGTCGTCCTCCTCGACGCCCAACTCCCGCAGCGCCGCCGCGAACTCCTCGACTTCGGTCTGGAGTTCCGCGTACGTGTACGTGCGGTCGTCCTCCTCGGTCGGTTCACCCACCCACTCGATGGCGGCCTCGTCGCCCCGGCCCTCGGCTACGTGTCGGTCGACGCAGTTGTAACTCGCGTTGAGTTCGCCGCCGGTGAACCACTCGTAGAACGGCGGGTTCGAGTCGTCTAGCACCTCGTCGTATCCGGACTCCCAGTCGAGTAGGTCGGCGGCGCGCTCCCACGCCCCCGGCCAGTTCTCCTCGAACTCCTCGTAGATGCCGGGGTCCGAGACGTTCGCCTGCTCCACGAAGGATTCCGGCGGCTCGAAACTGTCCTGCTCGGTCAGGCGCGCCTCCAGTTCGCCGGCCGCGTCCTGCTCTGTCATGATCCATCACTACCCATTGGAACATCCATGTTAAGTGACGCCGCTAATTATGCCAACCGTCGGCACGGACGAATAGAAACGCCCGTAGAACGGTGCAATCGGCGGATAGCGCGCACCTCGCGTGGCGCCGACGGCCCACAGGTCGGTGCCGCCACGGCGCCCCGGCGTCCCGCGAGCCGCTCGCGCGCCGCGGGGAACACTAAACAGTTAGCGGTCGGGCCACGGCGACTCCGCGTCGAGCGTCGGGTCGTCGTCCTCGAAGAACGCGGTGAGGAGTTTCTGCTGGGCGCGCCGCAGGTGGTTGTGGAGCGTCGGCGACGTGATGCCGATGGCGTCGGCCAACTCCTCTGCGGTGCTCCCGCGCGGCCACTCGAAGTAGCCGGCGTGGTAGGCCGCCTGCAGCACCGCCGCCTGCTTGTCGGTCAGCGACTCGTGGAGCGACGCCCGGAACGCGCCCCGCGTCTCCCCGGAGCGCTCCCGCTCGCGTTTCGACACCAGCTCGACGCCGGGGAACGCCCCCGCCAAGTCGTCCGCGAGCGCCCGCACGTCGGCGTCCGCGGGCACCTCGCCGACGACGCGCTGACCGTCCGCGTCGGCCACCAACTCCCGCACGGTCGCGCCGCGTTCGGTCAGCGCCTTCGCCACGTCCGGCCCCGACAACACGACTTCGAGGAGCGCCTCGTCCCCGTAGTCTCGGACGAGGCGGGCGTCGTCGACCGCCGACTCGTCGGTCGCCCACGACAACACGTCGCCCGCGGCCGCCCCTCGAAGCGTCACGAAGTACAGCAGCGACTGGTCCTCGCCCGGCACCACGCCGTCGAGTTCGAGTTCGCAGCCGTGCTCGGCCGCCGCTCGCGCGAAAAACGAACGCCCGGCGTCGGTCTCGAACGCGACCTCCACGACGGTGTCCGCGAGCAGGAGCTTGCGCTGTTCGACGACCGTCAGCGCGCGCCCGACGCGACGCCCGAGGTCCGCGAGCAGCGCGCGCTCGCGCTCCCCGAACTCGCCGACGTCGGCGCCGACGCCGAGGACGCCGTACGTCGTCTCGCCGTCCACCACCGGAACCGCGGCCGCGGCGCGGTACCCCGCTCGCTCGGCGTGCTCGCGCCACGCCGCGAACTCGGCGTCGGCGCCGACGTCCCCCGTCGTGTGGACGCGCTCGGTCCGCAGCGCCGCCGCGACCGCGCCGTCCCCGACTCCGTCGGGCGCACCGGCGTCCGCGGCCGCCGCGACGTCGACGGCCTCCCCGCGCGACGCGCCGACCCACGCCGCCGCGTACGCGCCGTCCTCGACCAGCGTCTCGCAGACTCGGGATTCGACCTCCTCGCGGGTCGACGCCGCGTCGAGCGCGTCGGCGACCGCCCGAGCGCGGTCGAACACCGCTTCGAATCGCGGCCCGGAGGACGTGGCCGTCGCCGCCGTCGCGTCCGGCGGTGCGAGCGCCGTCGGCGCGAACGCGTCAGCGACGGCCTCCGGCTCCGGGTCGGTGTCGCCGAGGTACTGGTCGAGGCTCGCGAGACTCGACCACCCGCCCACGGACGCGACGACGCGCGGGTCGACGCCCTCGTCGACGAGCAGTCGGCGCGCGAAGAACGCGCGGAGCGTCTGCGAGGACGCCTCGCGGAGTCGCGGGTCGCCCGCTCGGTCGGCGGCGCGGTCGGCGACCTCCGAGACGAGCATCTGCACGCGTCGCGCGGAGACGTCGACGAGCGGGTCGTCGGCCGCGACGCCGGCGGTGCGGGCGTACTGGCGCAGGTCGTGTTCGACGTCCGCCGGGAGGTACGCGCGCCGCGCGGTGTCGCCGTCGCCGTTTGGAACGCAGAGGAGGTGGTGGTCGACGCCGTTCCGGCGGTGGGTCGTCGCGTCCGACGGGCGGACGCGCACGACTTCGGCCGGCCGGAGGCCGACTTCGCCCGCGAGGCGTACGACGAGTTCCTCGCGGTGGGTCTCGGTGGCGCGCCGGAGTCGCCGGTAGTCGTCCGTCGACAGCGACACCGCGGACTGCGGCGACTCGGACATCTTTCGTCTGCGTACATCGACGCGAAACATGAATATTGCGCTCCGGCGCGAAACGGAGTTTTTCAGCAGAAATTGCAGCCGACAGCCCGAATTCCGTTTCGTGATACGAAACGTCCGCGAAACGTAGGGTCAGGACGACCGGTCGAGCGAGGACTCGATTTCGCCGACGACCTCGGGGTTCCGGAGCGCGCTCGTGTCCCCGAGGTCGTCGCCGTGGGTCACCGCCTCCAGCAGGCGACGCATCACCTTCCCGGAGCGCGTCTTCGGCAACTCGGGCGTGAACACGACCGCGTCCGGGACGGCGATGGGGCCGATGGCCGCCTCCACGGCGTCCGTCACCTGCGCTCTGAGTTCGTCGGCGTCGGCGCCCTCGGCGGCGCTGACGTACGCGTAGACGGCTTCGCCCTTCAAGTCGTGGGGGCCGCTGACGACCGCGGCCTCCGCGACGCCCGCCACGTCGGCGAGCACGCTCTCTATCTCCATCGTCCCGAACCGGTGGCCGGAGACGTTGATGACGTCGTCCACGCGCCCGAGCAGCGTGACGTAGCCGTCCTCGTCGACCGTCGCGCCGTCCTCAGTGAAGTACGCCCAGTCGTAGCCGTCCAGGGACGGCCGCACGGAACTGCGCTCCGCGAACCATCCCTCGTTCTCCGCCATCGACACCGGCATCCCCGGCCACGGCTCGGTCAACACGAGGTAGCCGGTCTCGCCCGGTTCCACCGGATTCCCGCGCGCGTCCACGACCGCCGCGCCGACGCCCGGCAACGGCGGCCCCGCCGCGCCCGGCTTCATGTCGTCCACGCCGGGGAGCGTCGTCACCATCGTCCCGCCGGTCTCGGTCTGCCACCACGTGTCCACGATGGGGCACTCGCCGTTCCCGATGTGCTCGTGGTACCACTTCCACGCCCGCGGATTGATGGGTTCGCCAACCGTACCGAGCAGGCGCAGCGAAGAGAGGTCGTGTCGCTCCGGATGCTCCTCCCCCCACTTCATGAACGCCCGGATGGCGGTCGGCGCCGTGTAGAACACGTCCACGGCGTTCCGCTCGATGAGTTCCCACACGCGGTCTTTCTCCGGGTGGTCCGGCGTCCCCTCGTACAGCATCGTCGTCGTCCCGAGCGCGAGCGGCCCGTACACCGTGTACGTGTGCCCCGTAATCCAGCCGATGTCCGCCGAACACCAGTGCGTGTCCGCGGGCTCGATGTCGAGGACGGCGTGACTCGTCCACGCCGCGTACGACAAATACCCGCCCGTCGTGTGCCGCACGCCGGTCGGCTCGCCCGTCGTCCCCGACGTGTAGATGAGGAACAACTGGTCGCTCGCGTCCCGCGGCACCGGCTCGACCGTCTCGCCCCTGTGGGCCGTCACCAACTCGCAGTAGTCGTACTCGTTCTCGGCCAGCGGCGTGTCGTCCCCGAGGCGGTCCACGACGACGGTCGCCTCCACGTCGCCGTCCACCGCGATGGCCGCGTTGTCCGCCTTGTTCTTCTGGTGGACGGGCGCCCCGCGCCGATAGTAGCCGTCGCAGGTCACGAGATACTCGGAGTCCGCCGCCTCCATGCGCGTCGCGAGCGCGTCCGCGGAGAACCCCGCGAACACCACGGAGTGGGGCGCGCCGATGCGCGCACACGCCAGCATTGCAATCGGCAACTCCGGCACGACGGGCAGATAGAGTGTGACGACGTCGTCCTCCTCGACGCCCAACTCCCGCAGCGCCGCCGCGAACTCGTTGACCTCCCGGTACAGCTCCAGATACGAGTACGTCCGCGACTCCCCGAGGCGGCCCTCCCACGTCAACGCCACCTGATTCTTCCGCTCGTCGAGGTGGCGGTCCACGCAGTTGTAACTCGCGTTCAGTTCGCCGCCCTCGAACCACCGGAACGGCGGCCCGTCGCCGCCCAACACGGTGTCGTACTCCGTCTCCCAGTCCAGCAGGTCGGCGGCGCGCTCCCACGCCCCCGGCCAGTTATCCGCGAACTCGGCCCGGACGCACCCATCGCTCACGTTCGCCTGCGCCACGAACGACGCCGGCGGCTCGACGCGCTCGCCGTCGCTCGGCACCCGCTCCTCGCCAACCATTCGCCTCCCACTACGTCCGCCCGCGAATAAACGTTCGGCCTCGGGGCAAACGACACACCAGCACCCCCGCCGTCGACCGACGACCGACAGCCAACTACCGCGCCCCAAACGCGAACCGACGACCCGACACCCACGCTACGCGGTGCTCGCCGAGGAGTTCGTCAGCGAAGCGGACCGAACGAGATATCGAACCACGCCGAGGCGTTCCTGCTCGCTACGCTGTGCGGACTGGGACTCGTCTCGTCCAAATCGCTTGCCAACGTCACACCGCGACCGCTCGGAGAGCGACACACGCGGCACTCTCCGTCGCGAGCCACTGAAAAGCGGGCCGGGCGCGATATTGAACCGAAGACAGACGGTCGCTCACGCCGTTCGCGCTGCGTCTGTCCGGGTTCAAATCGCTACCCGCTCCGCTCGTCACCTACGTTCCTCGCAGAAGCGGGCCGGGCGCGCGTAGAAACATCGCGCTGTCGTGTGGTTTCGGGTGCTGTTCGCCGGGTTCTGAGTGTTAGTCTTCATTGGTGTCCTCCGTGATGTCGAGGTCGTCGAGAAGTGGGCGGCGGCGCTGCTCCATCCGCTGGCGGAGCCGCCGACGCCGCTCGTCGAGGTCAGCCTTGTCGTAGTGTGTCTCAATGGTGTCCACAGTCGCGTTCACGCGCTCGGCCACGTCCTCAGGCGGCCACCCGCGGTTCAGCATCCACGTAATAGCGCCCGTCCGGACGTGGTGGGGCGCGCGACTCGACGGGCACTTCGAACTTTCGTGGTAGTTCGTCCACTCGCATCCCTCGCGGTCCTTCCCGTGCGGACACTCGGAGTGAAGGCACGGCTGCGTGGCGAGGTAACTCCAGTTCCGGAGCGTGTTCTCTCGCGGGCGGCCACTTCGGGACGCGAGGAACGGCTGGCGACCGTGATCATCGTGAACGTCGTGGCGGTACACCTGGAGGTACGTCCGAAGGACGTCGGCAACCTCCTCGGGAAGCGCAACCGGACGCTCGCCCGCGAGCTTGTTCTTCAGACCGGTGTCGGTGTCCGGTCGGTGGCGGAAGTCGACCCACGGCTCGTCGTCGAGATGAACGTCCCGCATGTCGAGTGCGCGGAGTCCGCTCTGACGAGCACCAGTTATCCACGCGAGTTCGAGGAAGGCGTGGCCGCGACTTCCGTACTGGTCGCTGTTCCGGTAGTAGTTCAGGAGCGCCAGCGCGTCGTCGGTGGCGAGCTTCGTGTCCGAGCTACGTTCGCTCGGGTCGAGGTCGGGAATGCGGACGGCGTCAGAGAGGCCGTCGTCGACGGCGTCGATGTCTTCGAGGAACTCCAGGAACATCGAGAGCGTCCACATCTCGCCCTCCAAGGTGACGGGCGCGATTTCCGCGGAGCGGAGTTCGTAGTACTCGTCGAGGTCGTAGGCCTGGAGTTGGCCGACACGGAAGATGTCGACGCCCTCGCACCACTCCGCGAAGAGTTTTAGCCGGTACCGCCAGCCCTCGATGCTCTTGTCGGTGGCATCGGGCTTTCGACGCCGGAGGTATCGGCGGATGGCATCGCGAATCTCCATCTCGGACGGCTCCGGCCGCCGGTCGCGGCTCACCGCTCGTACACCTCCTCGACGCGCCGCCGTGGGATGCCCTGCGTCTCGCCAAGGTCCTCGACGATGACCCAGCCGTGGTGAACGCGAACGGTGACGTCCTCGTGTCGAGTCGTTACCCCCTCGTCGTCGAGGACGACCGTCGCGTTCTCACTCTTCCAGATAGGTGTTCGTGACATGGTCAGACCCTCACGAACGCTTCTGGCTTGATGCCGGGCTCAACCTCGGCGTGCTCGTCGCGCTCGTCAGTTCCAGTGAGCTTGAGGTTGCAACCGGGACAGAGGAACTCGGGCGTCTCCTCGGCGACCTCGACGTCCACCTCGTGTTCGAGCGCGCCCTCGTGGAAGCCAGCGCGACGCTCGGCTTTCGGGCGCGTGAACAGGCCGTCCGAAGTCATGTCCGACTCGATGACGCCGCACTCGTCGCAGACGAGCCGGTAGCGGCGCTTACTCATCGAGCATCGCCTCCTTCGCGTTCCGGATTCGGTGTACCTCGGCGCTACTCCCGCCCTGGTCTGGGTGGGCGTCCTTCAGCTTCTCTCGGTACGCCGCCTTGACGACGCCGTCGTCGGCGTCGGGAGCGACTTCGAGGACTTCGTGGGCGGGCTCAGCGGCCGCGACGACCGCCTCACTGTCTTCGTCGGCTGGCGGGAGGCGTGCGGCGGCGAACTCGCTCTCGCCGGTCTCGACGGGACGCTGGCTCCGCATCCGGGTCTCGTGAACCCAGAGGTAGACCGACCGGAGGTTGTCCCGAAGCTTCGCGTAGGCGTCGCAGGCGACGGCGAACTGCTCGCCGTCCTTCGTCCACCGGAGCACGACGCCGGGGTCGCTCGGGTTCGCGGAGTGCTTCGGAAGCCCGCTCCGCTTCGTGTGCGCCCCACCGCTGCCGGTCGAGACCTTCCAGTTGCTCGGGTCGAGGCGACCCATCTCCGTCTCGATGGCGCTCGTCGTCGACGCGATCGACGCCTGGAACTTCGTCGTGCGCTCCCGGTTTACGGGCTCCGTACGCTCGAAGCCGGTCGGCCAGTCGAGCCCGGTCATACGCCGAACACCACCGAGCAACCGTTGAATCGGAAGTCGTGCGGATTCCCGCACTCCGGACAGTGACTCGGTCGACCCGGAACGACGATCTTCTGACCGTCGCGGTACGCGGGCTCATCGAGTTCGATTTCCTCCGGCTCGTGGTCGCAGAACTCGGGGTCGTCCTCGTCGAACTCGGGGTTCGCCGCGACGCCACACTGCCACGTCACCATCTTCTCTCCGAGGAGCCGGCGTTCGTACTGGTCTTGGTAGGACTCGCTCATGCTTCCACCTCGCGGACTACGTTGGCGCGGAGGTCGTCCTCGCAGTCGTCGCAGACCGTGACGGTGCCGTCCGGGTTCTCCACGAGTAGTTCGCGGACGGACCCGTCGCGGAGTCCGCAGCCGTCACACTGGTCGTCGGTCATGCGGCCACCTCCACGGCGACCGCCTCGCCCGCGTCGGTGAGCCCGTAGATGCGTCCCTTCGTGCGCTCTTCGGGCACAAGCAGTTCGACAATCGACTCCTCGCTGAGGTCACGAAGCGTCCGGGAGACGTGCGTCACGTCGAGACCGGTGCGCTCGCTGAGCGTCGTGGGCGTCGCCGGCCCTTCGGAGTGGAGCGCGTCGACGACCCGAGTGCGGTGGTCGGAAGCTTCGACGTAGCCGTACTGCGCCCAGTCAACACCCTCGGATTCGGAAGCGTCAGCCGACATCACTCCATCACCTCGCCACCGTCGGCCATCGCCGGGTCCGGGTCCTCGTCGATGACGCGCTGGTAGCCGAACCGGCGGCGGCACTCCCAGCACATCGCGACCACGTTATCCTCTTCGTCGAGGACGATCTGGACCGAGCCGCAGTGTTCGTCGACCTCCGGCACCTCGCACTCGACTTCGCCGCCATCAGCGCGAGCACGCTCGTCGCGGGCTCGCGGGAAGTCACGAGCGAGGGTCTGCGAGACGCTGTGCCCGCAGGGCTGAATCACGACATCCGTCGGCCCGCAGCGAGTGACCGCCTGAATCGGGCCGCCGCACTTCGGACAGCCATCGTCGTCGTGTCGGTGGTCGCGGCGCTGTGCAACAGAAAACTCTTCCCTGTCGTCGTTGGATTCGAACATGAGTCTCGTACCTGATCTACGAGGCTCCATGCGGGCCCGCTGTCCCAGCAGCGGGGTCCGCGACTTCTCTCGAAGGACCCATCGGGGAGCGACGGGTCCGCAAGTCACCTCGTTACAAACCACACAGTTTGTCGCCCACTTAGTCTTTACCAACTGTCCAGTTTGTTGCATTGACTGAATGGTTTGCCAAACCGGCGGCATGAAAATAGTAATACGGCTCCCGGTTGGTCGGTACTCACATGGCGATGCCCCGGTTGGCTGATTGGATGACTCCCGTCGACAGAGACATCCTCGAACGCCTCTGGAACGAAGGCAACCGGGAACTGCGACTGACTCCCGCGATGATAGCCGAGAACGTCGATTGGGGCCACCAAGCAGTTCGTGAGCACGTTCTGACGCTCCGGGAACACGACCTGATTGAACACGCGGACGAAACTCGCGGTGTCTACCAGCTCTCGGAGCGCGGTCGTGCGTGGTTGGAGGGCGACCTGCCGACGGACGCCCTCGAAGACGACTGATTGTTGCTGCTACGAGCATCACGTCGAGAGCGAAGAACGCCCTGGTAAAAGCGCAGACGCGGGAACGAACGGAAACACCCCGAACCGGCTCTACCTCTCGAAGGGTGGTGCGTCAGAGGCGCTACCTGCGAACGGAAGTGCGAACGGAAAGCGAACGGAAGCGCGATTGGTCCGGTCCGGAAGAATATTGCATCTGCCAGATAAGCGGCATCTATGAAGGTGCGGAACAATCTGGAAAAGGGGAAGAATCGGCTTGGGACGCCGCGTGCGAAGCTCGTGCTCGCGCTCGTGGCAATTGGCGCGCTCGTCGCGCTCGCGGGGTGTAGCGGCATCATGGGGTCGGGCGGACCCTCGGTGTCCGACCCCGCGATTCAGATGTCAGAAGACGACGAGCCCGTACTGGCGTTCAACTACTCGGTGAACGACTACTCGAAGGTGCTACTGGAAGGGCCAAGTGGCACGGTTCTGAACTCTGGCGAGGTATCGCCGGAGAACAACCGCACTGGCTTCTATCTCTACGACCCGAAGGGTGGCGAGTACACGGTCGTCCTCCAGCAGGGCGGCGACACAAAGGCCACGAAGTCAGTCACGTTCGACGGCCCGAACGCGGAGGTCCAGTCGGTCGAGGCGAACTGGTCGGGGAACAAAGTGCAGAACGTGAAGGTCACGGTCGAGAACTCCGGTGACGTGCCGGTGCAGTTGATGAACGCGACTGCCACGGCTCGGGGCGATGGCGTGAGCGAAACGATGCTCTACGAGTGGGTTCCCGCAGGAACGACTGAGACGGTGAACATCACGTCGTCCTACGGGGCTTCGATGGCGATCGAGAAGCCGGGCGACGTCCGCGGGTCCGTCGAGGTGAACACCACGGACTCGACTCTCACCGGGTCGTTCGAGAAGACCTTCGAGGGCCCGAAACTCTCCATCGTCGACGTGACCGACAACTGGAACGGGAACACGTTCGAGACGGCCGACGTGACCGTGAAGAACACCGGTGACCTCCCGACGAGCGCTGAGGTGCTGGTCAACTACGGCGACGAGACAGTCGGTTCCTCGTACGACAAAGACCTTCCTGCGGGTGCGACGGTGAACTTCGAAGCGAGCGCCCTCGGGTACATCTATCAGGCGGAGTCCGGCGGGAACCTGACGTTCGACGTTGTTCTCAACTCCTCGTCTGGCTTCAAGACTGAGCAGATTACCCACGAGGTCGAGGGAGCGAGCGTCCAGCTTCAGTCGATGAAGACGGCGTGGCAAGAGGGTGAACTCACGGGTGTGCCGTTCTCCGCGAGGAACAACGGTGCCGTCGAGTCGGAGTTCGACGCAAAAGTGCTGGTGAACGGCGAACAGGTCGCGACCGAAACCTTCTGGTTGGATCCGAAGACGTCCTCTGAGTTCAGTATTGAAGCGGGCTACTTCTCGGACCCGCTCTACGCACCGAGTGGTGACGGCGGAACGTACAACGTCACGCTCCAGATTTCGGGAGACGGCTGGACTGATTCGGAATCCACCGAAGCGACGTTCACCGGAGTCGAAGGCGAGATTCTCGACGTGTCTACGATGTCGTTCTCGAACTACGACTCGAACACGTCTGACCTGTCGAGCGTGGACTTCACGCTCCGGAACACTGGTGACGTGCCTATGGACTACGACAGCGTTCGACTCAAGGTCGACGGGGTGAGCAACACGCTTTCCGAGAGCCCGATTTCCAGTCTGTCGCCGGGCTCATCCAACACGGTCTACCTCAGCCCGGACATCACGATTGAAGACGGGTCACACCAACTCACCGTCGAAGTGCTCGACGGCGGCGAAGTCGTCGCCTCTACGTCGACGACCATCAGCACGGACGGCTAACTCCGCTTCTACTGGTGCGGGTAGGCGTACGTCTTCCCGCGGCCGTTGCCCTCTGAGGCGATGAGGTCGTATTCTTCGAGGCGCGCGAGGTACTTCCGTCGGGTGCCGCGAGCCACGGGGTCCTGGGCGCGATCCTCGTAGCGCGCGTGGAGCGTGCCGCCGTCGAGGTCGCCCGCGTCGCGAATAATTTCATAGAGCAGGCGCTTGTCCGTCCCGAGCCGTCGGACGCGACTCTGCCGGACGGCACCACGCGCTGATTCTTTCGCGGCCTCGACCACGTCGGCAGTAATCTCGTCGCGTTCGTCGTCGACGGCGTGCTCGACCGAAGCCCGGAGTAGGGCGATGCCGCGGCGGGCGTCGCCGGCCGCGAGGTCCGCGATGTACCGGAGCGTGTCGTCGCGGATGACACCCGGCTGGAGGCCGGCCTTCACGCGCCCTCGCAGGATGGCGGTCATCTCCTCGATGCTGTACCGGTCGAGCCGTATCGTTCGCGCGGACCCGAATCGGCTCTGGAGTTGGCCGTCGAACTCGGCGAACAGTCGGTCCTCGTCGAGACAGACCATCAGGAGGGTGAGGTTCCGCATCTCCCAGAGCGACTGGAGGGTCCGGTAGTCGTCGAGGACGTGGACTTCGTCCACGATAGCGATGACCTGCCCGTCGATCTCCCGGAGCCGGTCGGCGAACGCGGAGGCCGGCGTCCCGTCCCGGCGGAGGTCGTTGGCGACGCCCGCGTCGTTCGCCAACGCCCGGAACGCGTCGGCGCGACTGGAGTTGCTCATCGCGTTCAGGTACGTGGAGGTGAGCGTGAGGTTCTCGCGCTGGAGTAGTTCGACGACGTGGCGTGCGAGCGTCGTCTTTCCGGTTCCTGAGGGTCCGAAGATGAAGGCGTCGCCACCGGCTACGCCGTCGGCGAGCGGCTGGAGTGTAGACGTGAGTGCGTCGATTTCACCGTCTCGATGGTAGAGCTCCTGCGGGACGAACTCCTGCTGGAAGGCGCGGGCGTCGGTAATCATGGCAGAGCGTAGACGCGTCTGCGGGATGAACGCCAGCCGTCCGTGGTGAAAGTGGAACTACTCTCTAACTGTAGTTTTGAAAATCATTAAATCACTGCCGTGTTGACTGTAGAATATGCCGGGAGAAGGCGATGAAGACGAGTCGGATAGTAGCTCCAGTTTTACTGCGGCGGTCATAGGTGGCGGAGCAGGCTTTGCTATCGGTGGACCGGCCGGTGCGGCCGCAGGAGCCGCCATCGCATCGTGGCTCGACAGTCAGCAGGAAGCCGCAGAGGACGGTCTCAGTGAACACCACAGTGCGCTTCTTCGAGCGGCGCAAGCGACCAACGAAATTGCCGACGAACGCGGTGGTAAGAGCGCGAGCCTCTACCTCGCTCACATCGACGGTGATGAATACGGTGTCGATGCGGAAGACGGGAACACGCGCAACGTCCTATCCGCAATCGACGGGGACCCGGACCTGATTTACTCGGATGTCGGCGGACCGACCGGGAGCATGATCGTCGAGGTCGAGACCGCCGAGGCGCTGACGACACAGAAGAGTCACGTCCTGGAGCAACTGGAGGACTACCGGCTTAGCGGTTACCAGACCGTGCTGGCGATGCCCGCGGGCCAGAAGGAAGTCGCTGAAGAATTCGTCGAGGAGAACGACGTTCGCGATCCAATCTATGTGGTTGAGGCACGAGCAATTGGCGAATTCCTCTACTGAAGACTGACGTGCCGGTTCGCGCTAATCTAAAATCTGTTGTCCCAAGCTTCGCTCGTCCTGTTTGAAGCGAACTTGGCCATGGTTGTTGCGATGCTCATCTGTGTAGTATTTCCCCTCAAGGAATCTCTCATCACCCTGTTGTCGTAGATGAAGGTCGTTGGTACCCTCGTGGATGGTCATCGATTCCTGTGAATCACCCGTCGGTCGGTTTTGATATGTGAGTCTAAGAACGGGTGTCGTCATATCGTGCATTATAGACGCAGTTTGACTCGAGGACACAGAGTTCTTGAATTCTATTGTCACCTGAATACTGGTCCAGGTCTGATCAATCGTCATTTTTGGCCCGTGTTTTTCCGTTCCTCCATCAGCTTGGAAGTCGCCCATTGTGGTTTGTTCATACGAGGATTGCAATCCTCCATACCATTCTCCGTTTAAATCAGGCATAGAAGTAAATTTCCGAATGACTGGGAATCGCCAGAGATACCGGTCCCAGATAATGTATGTTAATGTGAATATAGATAGTGTAGGAAGGCCCGGCGGTAGGGTGTCTTCTGACAGTAATGGCAATTTTTCGAAAAGGCCTACCAAACTAGCCTGGTAGAACCAAGTGAAGAGGACAGCAAATAGCATCAAATAGCCCACCTTTCTCCACCTCGAACCCGGACTTGAATACGGATGCATCAGTATGAATCCCACACCTCTTGGAATGCCTCAATTGTAGCATTGGCGTCTTCAACGGTCCAACGGTCAGGATCGCCATCGACACAGAGAGAGTACATCCCAGATTGCTCACTGAAAGAGCTGACATCAGCGTCATCCAACCAATCTACGATGTCCAAATATCGAGTCGGTAAGTCCGTCTCGGTGAAATAATCATCTGGGACATTGTAAAGAAGCCCCTCAAGGTAATACGATGAAGCGGTTTCGCCGTCTAAAATACCGTATTCTACAGCACGATTGCGCGCATTCTTGAACATCCGGATTGTTCTTTTGTATTCTCCGTCAGTATTCTCTTCCTGATTCTTCTCTTCACCGTTTCTCTTGTGCTCTTTGGAATAATTTACAATCTCCCTACTTAGCCAATTTTTAGTTTTAAAGTACATACCTGACGTATACTCTTCCTCACCATCTGCTGTGAACTTGTGATATTTCCTGTATTCTGCACAGGCTACGACATCTGCATCAATCGGAATGGGTGTTTCATCGTTTGAGTCCACTTTTATTGCTTTCTCTCCGATTTCCAAATTATCTCGCCCATAGTAGCCTCGGAGAGCCCTAACAACCTCTTTGTGGAAATCTTCCCATTCGTAACCAAGATCGGTATACTCATCCCAAAATCGCTCTTTTTCGGCAGAAGACAGGTCAGAAAGATCCTCCTCGAATGGCATAGTAATCCGCACTACAATATCTACATCGCTGTTTCCATAGACGTTCGTATGATTCGCATAGGAGCCTTGCAAGTAAACCTCATAGGAGTGGGAGAACCCATCACGACCTAGTCCGTACCGATCCTGGTCTATCGCATTCTTTACTGAGCTGTATGTGGTGCTGGAGGATTGAATAGCACCCTGGGAAGTCCAAGTTTCCAACTGTGAGGACGGAATCGCCATGAGGTATTCAACAGGGCATTGCGTCATGAGATAATGAATGTTCTGTCTATTGAGAGAAGAACGAACTCCTAACTCCTCATGACATTGTCGCACTCCCTCAGAGAGTGCGACACATTCGCGCCGATTCACGCCCGAATCGGCCCCGTCAGGGGGAAGATTCTAGGAGTTCCGTCGCACTTCTCGAAAAGAACGACATGCAGATGGAAGACCACAACGAGGACGACGGGCGCAAAGTCTGGCTCACCGAGGAGGAAGCCGACCAGTTCCTCGACGCCGCCGACGACACCCAGCAGTGCATCGCGTTCGGCCTCGGCCTCCGCTGCGGCCTGCGCTGCAAGGAAATCGTCGACGCCACCCCGCGCGACGTGACCGACGGCCCCGCCGGGACGTTCCTGCGCGTGGAGCACGGCAAGGGCGGCAAGTATCGCGAGACGCCACTCCCTCAGGACCTCGCGACGACCATCCAGACGGTCGGCGACCTCCGCGACGAGCCCGACGACGTCCCACTCGTCGATGTCTCGACGCGCACGGTCGAGCGGTGGGTCGAAAGCGCCCGTGACGACCTCGCCGAGCACGAGGACGACGGCTGGACGTATCTCACGCCCCACGACCTCCGGCGGACGTGGGGCACGCTCCTCTGCGAGCGCGAGGTCGAGCCCGGACTCGTGATGGAGTACGGCGGCTGGGAGGACTGGGACACGTTCCGTGAGCACTACCTCGGTCAGTACAGCGTGAAGGCTCAGCAGCGAGCACGCGAGAAAGTGCCGTGGCTCTGACTACGAACTACTGGATCTATCATCAATTGAGGGTTCAACAAGCCCATAGAACGCCTATTTGACGTACCTATCGTTATTATTCGAGAGGATTTGCAAAACACCTAATGAGTTCCTCGTTGTCAGATAGTGTATGCCGCTGGGGGAGATATTATCGGTACTGGGCGTGGGATCACTTCTGGGAACCATTGGAGGATATGAGTATCGGCGGCGGCGTGAAGAATCTCGGGAGAGAGCCAATGCTCTGGAAACTTGGTTTGACGAGTCGCTTGGGCTAATTGGCCGTGGCGTACACGCGATCCAAACAGCACAGCACCGTAGCGATCCGGACTATGAGGGGATTCTAGACGATTTGGCCGTGTACTCAGAGGGACTTCACGTAAAGGCAAAGAATCCCCCGGATGGTGTATCGGATTCGGCTGTAAGTCACGTTCAGCGAGTCTCTACAGTGTATGCGAAGGCAAGTAAGGTAGCGGAGGTCGAGGGTGAAAAGCAAGGTGTTGAGTTGCTGCAAGAGTTATTTGAGATGGCTCAGAAAGAACCCCAGGAGCGAGTAGATTTTGAGGAGGCAATAACTCAAGCAGCAGGTGAATCGCCCGCGTTCGGTAATCTAATCGGAGCAGTTGAACAGAACATCTCCGGAGGGCGTGGTGAGTTTGCGGAGGAAGTTGAGGAGATAATAACTGAGTGGGATTCGAGTGAATTTAAGCAGTTGATGTTGGGCGCAGCGAACCGTGGCGGGGGTGTAGAGTCAATAACGGAGCAAGCTATGGATCTGTTTTTCACAATTGCTCAAGATGTATCGGTCAACTCAATGGATATGCTGAAATCCGAGAAACGCAGCAGATGAGTTGACTTAGTGTACTCCAGCCCCCGTACTTAGCAATTCAACGCTGGCATTCGACGGATAAGGAGTCTGTAGCTGTCCGGTCGGTTCTCCCAGTCCCAAGATAATTCAACAAATCCGAACTACTCGGTCTGAAGGTCGATGACGACGCGTCCGTCGCGGTAGGTTACGAGCAGCACTTCTTGTTCGGTTTCGACGCCGTCCTCGTCGAGGAGTCCGAGCTTCCGCATCGAGTCCTTCGGGAGACTGATGCCGGGCTGGTCGTTCCCGAGGTCGCGGAGTTCTCGGTGGCCCTTGTCGAGGATGTCGGGAATCGTGCTCGGTCGTTCTGAACCGGTTGCCATACTCCGGAAGGGGCGCTCTCTGGACTTAATATAATAGCAGAGTGCGGTCATTTTGCGATTAATTTTCGCCCACTAAGGCCGGGACTCGCCAATTCGAGGGTAGCGTCGCGCTGTACCTCGTGGTCCGAGCCAGCAGCCGACGCCCGAACCCATGGCCACATCGCAATCGGGGCCACCGACGGGTGGTCCACACGACGTTTCTGAAACGGGCGCTCGCAGCGAGATAGCGACGCGCCTCCAGCTTCGTGACGTCGCCGCGCTCGGTGACGACCTGCGGCGGCTTCTCGGAGGTGACGCACAGTGAACGCGGGCGACGCCTTCGTCCGTGTTCTGGACACCGACCACCGCCACGACACGGTAACGCTCACTGTCGAAACCGCGGACGGCGACTCGTTCGGCATCCAGTACGCCACCGCGTTCGGCGAGAGCATCCCACCGCTCTGGAACCTCTGCTACGACCCACCCATTCAGGAGGTCGACTGGCTGGAGGAACGCCACAGCGGTGAGAAGTTCGTCGAGTACCGCGCGGAGACGACGGACTCGCTGGCCGCAGTGCGTATCGCCCACCAAATCAAGCAGGAGGTCGGCGGCGACGACGCCGTCTTCGCCGACGCCTCGACGTACCAGCGCGGCAAGCCCATGCCCGCGTACTTCGAGGAGGCAGGCCGGCGATTCGCTGACGCTGCACGGGAAGCGTGGGGCGCGGTCGCGGGGGCTGTTCGATGACCTCCGGGAAGTCGAGTCAGCACGAGCGCGCCGCCCACATGCGGCACTCCGGCCGCATCCGCGGTCGCGCGAAAGCCGCTCTCGCCCGTCTCCTGCGGAGGATCAAGCCGTGACGCGCCACGGAGTCGCATCGCTCGCTAACCGATTTTCATCCAACACATGAACACGAACGCACTCACGAAGGTCGGCGTCGCGCTCGCGGCCATCTTCCTGATGGTCTCGGCAGCCGCGACGCCAGCCGTAGCCGCATCGACACTCAACTACGACGACGGACAGGCACCGAACCCACAGTTCTCCACGGACGTCACGGTCGACTCCTGGGACAACGGCGAGTTCAACAGCCCGCTGGAGTATTACGACGACAGTGGTGACGCCGCCACGCTCGGCGGTGAACTGAACCGCTCGACCGACGTCGACGACCTCGGCACCGGGACGGTGAACCCAATCTCGCTGACGGCGACCGACATCAGTATCGCCGAGTTCGGCGAGTTCCCTCGGAAAGACGAGGGCGACAACGTGGCGTCGTTCCTCGACGCCTCCGAGTGGACGACCTCGGGCGCGAGCACGAGTGAAGTGACGACCGCGCCGAACGTCGAGGCCATCCGGTACACGGGCTCGGCGACCTCGGACGCCGCCACCTACGGGAACTTCAGCATCTCGTCGTCGGCGGAGAAGCGGTACATCCAGATTGCCGCGGACGTCACCTCGGCGTCTGGCACTCCGGAACTTCGCGTGGAGGACCAGGACGGCGACTACGTCGCTGTTGAACTGTACAACTCGTCGGCCAACCAGAGCGCGGACGGCGTGCTCGCCAACCAGACCGGCGAGGGCCACGTCATGCAGGTTCAGGTCGGCTCCCTCGCGGTGCAGGGCTCCGGCGACGGCACCATCACGGACATCGCGGCGCTGAACGTGACGGGGCAGGCGACGGTCGACTTCTCGCTCGTGAACGTCGAGCGCACCTCGCCGTACACGTTCGGCGAGCGGTACGTCCAGACGGACGACGACGAGGAACTGGAGACGGAGACCATCCGCGAGCCGCACGGCGAGTACAGCGTCCACAGCGTGGACACGCTCGGCGCGATGTTCGACGACGCGGTCGTGAAGGGTCTGAGTTACCCCGCGCACGTCGAGGCGGCGATGCTACCGGCGGAGGACGTGGATGCGACGTTCAAGGGCGACAACGCGTACCCGCAGTGGGATTCGGTGGCGGACATCTACTACCGGATGACGCTCCCGGACGCGTACGACCTCTCCTACAGTAACGTCGAGCTCTCGCAGACGAGCGAGTGGCCGGGCACGCGGTACGTCTCGGTCGAGATGGTCGAGGGCGCCGGCGACACGGACTTCGAGGACATCGAGTCGTGGACGTCGCTCACGTCCTCGTTCGACGCGCAGGACAAGGACATCACGCTGGACTCGACGGTGTCGCCGGGCACGGAGTACGCGCTCCACTACGAAATCAAGCTCACGGGCGACGAGGCGTCCGCGATGCAGTCCGCGGGCGGCCCCGGCGTCATGGAGGGCGAGGGCGGCGGCTTCTGGTCGATGCTCTTCAGCCCCATCGGCGCCATCGGCACGGCTATAGCTGGACTCCTCACCGGTCGCAAGTTCGAGGTGATTTGATGGCCCAGCTAAGTCTGGGGGATGGTTCGCCGACCGCAGTCCTGTCGGGAGTGACATCGTTCATTTCCGCTGGCGGGAAGCTGGGGAATCTCCTGTCGGGCTTCGTGTTCGGCATGGGAGCATCCCTCTACATCGGCGTCGGCCGCATCATCAACGCGGTCGTCACGTTCATCACGACTCCCTTCGAGTCCGGCGCGAACGCCATCGGAACGCTCATCTCCGGGATTCTGGCATCCCCCGCAGAAATCCTCGAAATCACGGCGCAAACGACTGGCGTCCGGATTTCCGAGGAGTTCGGCTGGCTCGCGTTCGCCGTTGGTGTCGCCGTCGTACTGGGCTCGCTGTACATGGTGACCCAGTACCTCGAACAGGAGGAGACCGGGGACACGTTCGTCGGGCTGCCATTCGACACGCCGGACCTCGGCCCGTTCGAGATCGGCGTGACCGAGGAGGGAGAAGACGAGCAATGACGCTGGTGCTCACCGCTCCTTCGACCGTTCAGCGGGGTGGTGAGCCGTGAGTATCCTCGACCGGTTCCTCAACACGACCAGTGACTCCGGCGTCGGGTTCGAACTCGTCAACGTCGCGAACCCTGTCAACTGGACGGGCCTGACGAAGGCACTCGTCTCGTCGTTCCTCGGGACGATTGTTCTCGGCCTCCAGTACGGCATCGACGCTGTCGTCGGCTCGATTGTCGGCATCTTCCGAGGGCTGAGAGAGTGGCTCTACGACCCGCGAATTGTCTTCCGGTATCCCGGTGGAAAGCGCACGCTGGAGCCGCTCACCGGACTCATTCCACAAATCGAGGGCAGGCTTCTCGACATCATCGACGCCACGTTCACCGCGTACGCGGGGTTCGGCTGGCTGAGCTACCCGCTCGCAGTCGCCAGCATCCTCATCGCGCTGTACGTGCCGATTCGAGCGCTGGCGTACGCCCGCGAGGAGGTGCTGTAGCGTGCCTCCGTGGGTTCCCAGCCAGGTGCCGGATGTCAAAATCAAGTGGAAGAGCATCGTCAACGTCCCGACCCCGCTCAAGCGGTTCATCGCGGCACCGGTCGCGTTCATGTTCGGGGCGTTCCTGAGCGTGTTTTTCGACGGCCTGGAAGTCGTCGTCACAGCGACGCTCGACGCGGTGCTCTTCGTCGTTGAGGGGGACGCCGTCGGCTCGACGGCCGGGATGCTCGGAATCGTCGACATTCCACGGCTGGCGGCAAACCTCCTCACGGGCGCCGGAGGCTGGGTCGGGACCAGCCTCATCACCGCCGTCGGTGACTTGCTCCTGACGCTTCGGGGCGTCGTCGCGGCGGCTGGGCCTGCGGCGCCGGTCCTTCTCGGGGTGATTCTCGCAGGGTTCATCGTCGGGTCAGCGCTCGCGGCGCGCTGGCTGTACAATCGGCTTGCAGACGTGATCGTACCACTATGATAAGCAAATTCGAAGACATCGTCACGCATCCCGTCACGGTGGCGAGCGCGGCGCTCACGAGCGCCAGCCAACTGTTCACCGTGCCGTTTCTCGACGCGATGCTCGCGGTCGTCTACGCTAACATCTCGACGTTGTTCACGGCCAGTTCTGTCGGCGCGTTCACCATCGTGCCGCGGCTGCCCGTGCCAGCGTGGCTCGGAGAGACAGCGCAGGTGACCGCGATTCTGCTCGGGCTCGGGTACGCGGGGAAGCTCGTGTACGGTGTCGCCAAAGACGCACAAGAGAGACTCTAACAATGCCAGACACACTCACCATCGTACTCGGAATCGGCCTCGTGGCAGTTGTCGTGTACGCCCTCGGTTTCGGGCGGACCGCACGAGGCGCGAAGACAGGCGCATCGAAAGCGAAAGGACTCGCCACCAGCACCGGCACCATGCTCGCTGGCGGCGCGATGAGCGGGCTCGTCGCGGGCGACGCACTCGCGCAGTACCTCGCGAGTGACCCCGCGGTCGCCATCGCGGGCGTCACCGGCCTGCTCGGCACGCTCGGCCTCGCCGGGCGCGTGTCGCTCACGCCACTCCAGTACGCGCTCATCGTGCTGGTGATGCTCATCGGGTACGCGGCCCTCACGAACGGAGGCGACTGACCATGTCGGTCCTCGAACCGAGGTGGTCCCGATGACCCTCTCGTTCCAAGACGACATCCGGCTCCGAGATGTCCGTCGCCTCGACCCGGTGAATCAGGGGAACTTCGTCATGGGTCTCGTGACGCTGGCGCTGGCAGGCCAGGAGATTGCAACCGGCGGTCTCGCGTTCGCGGCGGCCTTCCTCGTCCTCGGACTGGTGAACCTCTGGGTCGTCGACCGGAAGCTCCGCGAGGTGTCGCCGTGACGGAGGTCGAACGCTTCCAGCGTGCGGCGGCGTGGGTCGGCGCGCATCCGTACGCGGCGGCCGCGTCGGCGGCGTCGATGGTCGGCTTCTCGGTGACGCGCGGCGAGGTCGTCGAGTGGGTCGAGGGCGTCGTCGCGAACGCGGGCGACTACTACGCGCTCGTCGACCTCGGCGTCGAGGCTCTCGAATCGTTCCCGCTGCTCGGCGAGCCGCTCGCGATGATCGGGTCGCCCGCTGCGGGCACGCTCGGCCTCATCGTCCTCTGGAAGCGCGTTCGCGGCCAGAACGCCAGCGGCGGCGGAGGTGGCGCATGACCTCGCGTCGTGCGGCTATCGGCGTCTCGGTGCTCGTCTTGCTCTCGGTGCTGGCGGGCGTCGGCGCTGTCGCCGCTCAGGAGAGCCCGGAGGGCTGGGAGCCGCCGGGTCAGTTCCCCATCGAGGACCTCCGGCAGGGCGGCGCACAAGACCCGGACGCGCCCGACTCTGCGCGGATGCTCGGAAACCCGGTTCGCGGGTCGGCGGCGTGGCGGTACACGCCCGTCAGTCCGCTCAAGCAGAGCACGCAGTACCTCGACTCTGGGCAACTGCTCCAGTCGGACAGGATGGAGTTCTACTCGACTGCCTTCGGCGACGCCGCGGGCGAGTACACGCTCGTACTCGTCTACTGGAACGAGGAATCGAAGCGCGTGAACGGAACGCAGGTGACGTACGCGGCCGACCAGTCCGTCCAGCGCATCACGCTCGACGTCGAGGAGGGCTACGCCACCCAAGAGGTCGAACTGCGGTCGCACTACGACTCGAAGAAGCAGGTGACGGCGTGGCTGGAACGCGACGGCGAAGAGGTTGAGGGCGCACGCTGGCGGTTCCAACACCGCAGTAACCCGCTCACCGCCTCACCTGGGTACCCCATCAACTCGAAGAGCGACATCTGGCGGTGGGCCGCCATCAACATCTTCCTGCCCGGCGTTCCGGGCATCCTCATCGGCCGGCGTGCGGCGGGCCACGTTCTCGACCGGACGATTGTCGGGCCGCAGAAAGGCGGGTTCTGGTGGGCGATCGTGCTCGCCGGCCTCCTGTTGGTCGCGCTCGCGGTCGGCACGTGGCAGACCGCCGCTGTCCTCTCGCGAGCCCCGTACGTCGCGGGCCTGTTCGTCGCGATGTTCTCGTTCGCGGCGTTCCTCGGGTTCCGCGACCAGGAGGTCGAGCGCGCCGAGTTCAACCAGAAGGACCTCGAAACGGTCACCTCGGTTTCCGGCGAGGACTCGAAGCGCGCCCGCCACGAGGACATCCAACTTCTCGACATCATCCGGCGGGACGGTAAAATCTACACGCCAGCGCCGGGTCTTCGGCCGTTCTTCGCGCGGTACTGGGCGGACCCTGCGCACGTCGACGAGACGGACCTGAAGACGGTGAACAACACGAGCGGTGACGTCTCGAAGAAGTACGAACTCGACCCGCAGGCCGACGACCCGCTCGTGCGGACGCCGGCCCGCCTCGCGTTCGAGCCGGCGTTGACGACCGACGAGGAGCCGGAGCCAGTCTTCGAGCCGGAAGACGACACGGAGTCGCTGTCGACGCCGCACCAGGTGGTGAACTCCATCGCGGGCGGGCTCGGTACGTTGAACCTCGGGTTCCTCGGGCCGGCCATCCTCGGTGGGGCGCTCGTCTACTTCGGGGTGAAGGCGTGGCTCGGTGTCCCGTCGATTGCAGCGCTGGCCGGCATCATGCCGGCAGTCGTGACGGGCTACACGGCCCACGACGGCTCGCTGGACATCGTCGAGGCCCCGTACCACTTCTCTGAGGCGAGAGCGATTCTCGCCGACGAGCGCGCGCAGTACGACGAGGCGTCGACGTTCGAGCAACTCCAGAAGCAGGTCGCCAAGATGGACATGGACGGCCACGAGCGCGTGCTCGACGTGCTGGAGTCCCACTGGCAGAACAGCAGCAAACTCCTCGACGACATGCTCGGCGTCGAGGACCCAACCGACGGCGACGAGACCAGTCGGGAGCGGCCACGGCGGCCGCAGCGGAGCCGGGAGGCGGGTGACGACTGATGCCGGACTCCGCACTCGCCGATCTCCTCGAACCCCACGGCGACGACGCTGGCCACGACTCCCAGCACGCGTGGGTGCCGGGGCTCCCGACGCTTCGCGCCCAGCAGAACGAGCTGGTGAATCGACTCCGGAGCGGCTTCGAGACCCGTGAGGACGTGTTCCTCTGGACGCACGCGGTCGCCGCGCTCTCGTTCGGGCACGTTCCCGACGCGTGGTTCTTCGAGTTGCTGAGCGACCGGTTCCGCGTCGCCGCGCTCCTCGACGACCAGAACACACGCGAGCGGATGGCGACGCATCCGCCGAACGACAGCCAAGCCGACTTCGTGCGGGACAGCATCCAGCAGGCGACGCTCTCGGAGGCGTTCCGCGCGAGCCGGGCGGACATCCGGGCGACCGCCGCGGACTTCACGGACGGCGAAGGCGGCGTGGGCGACCCGGAGAGCCAACGCTTCCTCGGGATGCGGCCACGCCTCCACCAAATCGCCGTCGAGCAACACCGCGCGCTCAGGAGCGCGTTCACCGCCTTTCAGTCGCGGCGGGCGGTCCTCGACTGGGTCGACCACCTCGACTACGCCACGCTCGGATTCCTGCCGGCGGGCTTCCCGTCGACGGTGACGAACCCGTCCTCGGACTGGTGGGCGGTGCTTCGGCAGTCGGAGAGCAGCGTCTGGCTCCAACTACGGCTGGCGCAGACGGTGCTGCCGGCGATGAACGAGGCGCTGCGGGAGGCGATGGAGACCGGCACGGAGGAACCGGACAAGCTGAGCGAGATGGAGGTGCCATCCGGATGAGCACACAGGAACACGAACCTACTGACACCGACGACGACCGAGCGTACTGGACGCCCCCAGGCGACTACGACTGGGGCGAAGGAACCCGGCAGGCCCGCCGCCAGCGCGGCGAAGCCCTCGATGAGGACGACGCCGTCTTCGAGGACGGCACCGTCTGGACGGACGCTCACGAGATTCGCCTCGCGTCCGAACTCTTCGAGGCGGTGCCGGGCGAGTTCGACATGGACGACTACAACTGGGACGTCTACCCGGACACGCTCGTTCACGAGAAGCCCGCCGAGGAGACCTCGTCGGCGGGCGGGACGGACTGGCTGGCGCTCGGGAAGCGCGGCGCCGGGAAGACGACACACAACCGCTTCTGGGCGCTCCGCGTGATGGAAGCGAACCCGGACGAAATCGTCGTCTGGCGCGGTAGCCCGTCCCGCTCCGGGTGGGCGGGCCTCCGCGAGTGGGCGACTGTCTGGCTTCCGGAGAACGCGAGCGTCGACGCGACGTGGCGCGCGGAACGCCGCGGCGTCGCCCCGGAGGACGTCAACCTCGACGACGTTGTTCGGCAGGTGCGGCGGTACGAGGACCCGGTGGACCTGCTCGACCAGCTCGGCGAGCAGCCCGGCGGGACGTTCCACGTCGTCTACCCGGACCCGTCGTTCACGCGCTGCGAGGAACTGACGGCGGACTCCGACCGCGTCTCCGAGTCCCTCCCGTTCACGGCCGCGTGGGAGACGATGGGCGAGGAGACGGCGACGCCGCTCCAGCACTGGTGGTTCGCGTTCGCGCTCGCGGCCGTCGACTACCGGAGCGCGCAGTACTGGCTGTCCCTCATCTTCGACGAAGCCGGCGACCTCGCGCCCGAAGACGCTGAGGAAGACGACCATCGGACGTGGGCGAAGGTGTCGATGCTCCGCTCCATCTACGCCGATAGCCGGAAGTTCCGGTTCTCGATGTACTGGAGCGCCCACTACGAGGCGAACCTCCATCCGAAGTTCCGGCGCGAGGTCGAGCGCTACATCTCGATGCCGGACGGAAGCCCGAATCCGACCACGAACCGCTCGCGGTCGGTGCCGCTCGGCTTCGACACGGTCCCGATGATTAGCGACCTGATGGGCGGCCGCGACGTCGGGACGGCGCTCATGTTCGACGAGAGCGAGTTCCAGCTCTACCGCTGGCCCGACCTCTCGCGGCGGGACGGCGACGACCGATGGCTGAAGATTCGCCTCGACGAGCCGACCGGCACCGAGGAGGAGTCCGGGCCGACGCTGGAGTACGACTCGTCGGTGTTCAAGCGCTGGAGCGCGGGCGACGAGGACCGCTTGTACGTGCGCGACCCAGGCGCGGGCTACGTGGACGCCGTCACCGGCGCCGAGGTCGAGGCGCTCGAATCGCCGAAGGAAGGCCTGGAGTTCACGGGCATCCGAGAGGTCGGCGACGAGCGTCTCGTGTCGATGCGAACGCGGGCTGACGAGGAGGAAATCGTCGTGGCTCGCATCCCGATGCACGATGCCGGCCTCGACGGCGCCGAGTCGGGGAGTGGTTCGGTCGAAATCGAGGGAGGTGGCGGCCGATGACCGGGGTCCCGGTCGTTCGCGGCGGGTTCACTCGGCGGCGACCGACACGTACACGCGCGCGTAGATTTGCGATTCAGCCCCACCCCCCTCGCTCAGGAGGTGATTCCGCGTGGTGAAACTGAGCCGCGACCAACTCTCGGTCGTCGTGCTCGCGGTGGTGCTCGTGCTGTCGGCGGTGGTCATCACGCCGGGCATGGTGTTCCCGACGGGCGGCGACGACACGGACGCGTCCGCGGGCCGCACGTACGACGGGACCGAGTCGGGGCTGATGGCGGTGCCGGACGACCACACGCGGACGGCGAGTGAGGAGACGGCGGGCCTCGGGTCGCAGGTGCGCGCGAGTCAGGGCGCCCAAACGATGCAGGTGACCGTCACCGAGCGCGACGGCGACGTGGCGCTCGAACTGACGGACGACCGGATTCACGACGGGCGCTGGGTGTCGGTGCCCGCGAAGTGGTTCCGCGAGGCGCTCGGGAACGTGCCCGAGGTCGCGTACATCGAGCACGAGTCCGGCCGCGAGTACGAGTCCCAGATTAGCGTCAGGGGCGGCGACGCCGCGTTCTACGTCCAGGGATTCAGTACGAACACGGTCACGTTCAGCGGCGAGGTCTCCGTCGGCGGGACGTACAGCAACGGCTCGTCTGTCCAGTACGAACTCTCGAATTTGGACTCGGCGTCTGACCCGCTGCTCAATGTGACCGGCGTGGAAACCGGAGAGAACGACACCGAATCCGGGTCTATCTCGGGGTCGGGCACGGTGTCGTTGAGTCTCGCGTCGGATTCAACGGTTACGGGGCACAACGGGACGGGAACGAGTCCGCTTGTCTCGGTGACGCCGTATCGGTCTGATACGCCAACGCGAGCCCATGAAGGCGGATATTCACAGGACACAAGCCGGGCTGTTCTCGGCGGCGACCACCGGCGAACCGAGATAGTCCTGCAAGACGTGGGGCAGTCGGTTGATAGCGTCACGCTCAACCTACGGAGCGCGCCCACAGACGCCGGAGGATGGCGATACGATGCCTACGTTGAGTGCGGAGTATCGGACGGCGATTACACCGGAGGCACGCAGGTCGTTGATGGCCTCAAACCCGTGGACGGCTATACCGGGAATTGGACGATAGACGGCTTCTCGGTGGACACTTCCGGGTGTACGAACGCGCATTTCTCGCTCGTCAGTCAATCCGTGAGTTCGGTGGACACGTCGAAAACGTGGGAGATTGGCGAGGACAGCGGCACGGTCGCGGACTTCGGTGCGCCGACCTTCGAGTATGAGGAAGGCGCTGACTCGGGGTCTGCGTATACGGTGTTCGGCGTGTGGTACAGTCCGGGCGAGGCACCGGACTCGGTGTCCGTGAGTGACGGCTACGGTAATTCCCACGATTTCACGAGCCTCACGGCGGGAGAGACGGTTTCCGCGCGGATGCCCATTAATCTCAACTCGTCGGGTCTCTCGGTATCCACGTCACCGAGCGCACCCGCCGACGTGACCGCCGAGTACCGGGAGTATACGGAAACGTTCGACCCCGCCATCGAACTTAACGGCCACACCGAATCCGTCTCCGGCACGCTCGCGGAGGGCGAGACGGTGTCGCGGAATTTCTCGAAGGACGTGCTCCGCGAGGGGACGAACTACGTGAACATCTCCGTGGGCGACGGGACGCTGTCGGCTGACGCGCCAGCGCCGGCAGTCGCGGTGAACCTTACGCACGACGCGACGAACAAGCAGTCGGTCACCTACGACGGCGGCCAGTGGCGCGAGACGTACAACGTCAGCGAGACGTACGCGAGCGCCCGCAGTGAGGCGAGCCTGACAATTCCGTTCCAGACGGACGTCGTCGCCATCCAGTCCATCGAGGCGCAAGTGAACGGGTCGGGCTGGTCGTCGGTCGAACCCGAGAACTACAGCCTCTCGAACACGACACTCGCAGTCGACCTCGACGACGTGAACGGCGGCGACATCCCGTCCGGAACGACGGTCGACGTTCGAACGACCGGCATCTCCGTCGACGCCATCAACTCCTCGATTACGGTCACCCAGCCGACGGCGCCGGGGCAGGCGTTGAACTCCACGGTCTCGCTCGACTCGTGGGGGCCGGACGCGGCGCTCGCGCTCTCCGGGACGCCGCGGGGCTCGCGGCTTCACTACACGACGAACGAGTCGTGGGACGCCAGCGAGCACGCCGTCCTCGACGCCAGCGGCGCGAACCAACTCTACTTCCCGGCGGCCACCTCGGGCGACTCGTTCCGCGTCCACACGCTCCCTGTCGACCTCTCGCCGGAGGCCGGCGAGATTCGGGCGCGTATTCCGGACGGACAGGTC